>NZ_UETR01000001.1:0-652831 GCF_900491745.1 Candidatus Amarolinea aalborgensis
CAGGTTATGGAACATGTTCCATATTTCTCTTATCCATTGCAGGCGCAGCCACGGCCGACATGGCATGTTTTCCAGCGGGCAATACAGGTGTCACCGCAGGCCTTGCCCGTACGACAGATTTTGCAGCATCCAGATGAACGGCCACCAGCACCAGGTTGGGATATTGGCGTGGGAGTTGGCCTGACAACCTTAGTCCAGTCAATCCGGTCATACGCCTCGCACTGATTCGATACGTTGGCAAGACTCGAAGCATCAATCTGCACAGCATCGGCCAGGATCCAGGCATATTGCCCATCCCACAGCCGGATCTTCAGGAATATACCCTGACCCAACGCGGCGCTTTCTTCAGGCGGTGGCTCATACCCAGCTTTACCCACCACCTGGACGGGAGTATTGGCGGAGACGGTGCGCAGGGGGCTATCCCCTGTCCCGAAACACTCGTGAACGTAAGCCTGGCGACTGGTTACAATATTTGGTCGGAATGGCAAAGAGGCATACACTGGGAGCGAATTGCCTTGACCTGAATGATTGGCAGGTGACGCGCGTGTTGGAGACTGAGCAGTTTCCGGGGAGTAATCCAGGTCAACAAGTGCAGCGCTAACCCAGCCAGTCATATCAACTGGTGTCCTTACCTTAAGCCAATCCCGTCGGTCTGTCCAGTCCAATACGATCAGGCGCGTACCACGGCGGACCTGGCTAAGGACCCTGAAATTTGTTCCTGGGCCATCACGCACATTCAGAACCGCCACTTTAACGGTGGCTGTGGTTTCGGTCTCTTGCGACGAGGTAACAGAGAGGCAAGGGTCTGCGTAAGCAGATATGGCAGCAGACCCGATTAGCGGTGCAAAAAGTAAAGCACACAACAGCCACAAAATAACGCCAGTACGAAGCACCTTGACCTCCGGTTCGGTGTGGCAAGTCTATGTCGCAATCGGTTTGACGCCGCCACACGTTGTCGTCAATCCAGATTATGCTGTGTATCGGGAGGACAAGTCAATAAGCCTGGCAGAGAAAAATGCTAACCTCCGTCGGAAAGAAGCGGGTGCGGAATTCGTCAACAGACTTGAGGTCACTCGAAATAGCGATGCAGGCTGCGACTTAATGTGCCGGCGATTGCGAGAGACCGGCAGAGCCAGCTGACGCCGACTGGGGCAGAGTTCATGGCACCGGTTGTTGCAGTTCTTCGCATTGGTGAAATCGTCTTATCTGTCGCAAGCCCCGACATGGCGCTCGCAGTACGATCGTTGGTCGAACCTGTGACAGTGAGCGATCGAATGAGTGCTAGGAAGTTGCTTCTTAAGAATCACTTATTCCCAGGCTCCAAGCTGACCTCACGACTTCGTTCATCCCGCAGCTTCTCCTCCACCATGGCGACTTCTTCGCGGACGAACTTGCATCATGGTAACCTTCTCCTGTTCATCATCTACCAACACAGCCTCGCCGCGGCGCTCCAACTTGCGAATGAAGGTTTTTAGCTCACCACCCATATAGTCTTGGCTTAAGCCGTTGATGGATTGGATATCCTCGCTGTTGGTAATTTTCTGGCACAGCAAAACATCGCACTGAGTCAGGATCTCTCTATCAATCGCAGATGGCTGCTGGCTGGCGACTGTCAACGAAAGCCCAGGCTGTCGCCCTTCTTTCGCCCACCGAATTAGTGCTTCCTTGGCAAGGGTACCTCGGCCCGAGGGCGCAAACTGATGGGCCTCGTCTATCAGCATCCAAACCCTCGGAAGTTCACTGATTAGTCCCAGTTCCTCTTTGCGGCGTGCAATCGTGCGCCGTTTGAACATATCTCGGGCCAAGACATCCACAACGAGATTGCGCCGGCCGCGAGGGCCTGGATCGAGTGTACTCAGATCAACGATGTTGATGGCCTTCGGGTCAAAGATCTCCCAAATCTCCTGATAGCGATAGCTGAAGAGGTCCCAGTCTTGGGCCATCTTTAGGCGGTTGAGCAACGCCTCACGCGTCCGGTCTGCGATCAGCCCGTCCCCTTCGATTTCCGCAATGATGTCGGGGATAAAGAAGTATTCTTTCTGCTTGCGGCTCAAAGTCTGGACTGCCCGAAATAGCGCGATTCCCATCACATCTGCAATGCTGAAATCGAAGAGTTCGCACCAGGCGTCAGGAGACAGATCTGCGGGGTTGAGCCGAAATTGACGGAACCGCACGCCCATGTCTTCCATCGCCTTGAGGACTTCTCTGCCTCCGTAGAGCATTTCTGGATCACCAGGCACCAAGAGGAGTGTAGGCAATGCCTGCGCACTGAGACCCCAGTCCCAAAGAAGCCGATCTTGACTATGATTTGGCTGCGCCATAGGATAGTAGATCCCCATCGGATCTATGATCACAGTCAGTACGTTACCAGCCTGATGTAACTCCTCGACAATTACCCCTAGTGTATAGGATTTGCCGCTTCCTCGCTTGCCACAAATTAGCGCGGCGCGTGAGCGTGACACATCCAGATAGACATAGTCGTTGGTCTTAATATCTCGGCCGATACTGAGCATAGTTAGTTGACCTCCCAATGAATGAAAGGCACGATAGATTCCTCAAATGAGATTCCGCCATGGATGCCTTGTTCGTTTGCGCGCCAAGCACGTCCCATCTGGAAATAGTCTAGTACCCAGTATGCACGATTCTCAAATTCGACGCGATAGCCTCGACCCGAGCCTGCTATCCCTTCTGCATAACGTGCACCCGAAATTGAGATCCGTTCGAGATCGTGGTTGTCCTCCTTCCAGAGGATACCATGGTCAGCGATGCCAAAGACCGCGGCTGGACGCCCTTTCAGTCGGAGGGTTTCCAGCATGGCCTCAAGTTCCTTACGAATCGATCGAACGATGGCTTGTCGCGGGATGCTTGTACGATGGCCTTCGGCAAAGTCATCCAATGCTGAACGGACGATCTGAACATACGTGTGGTTTAAGTCTTCGGCAGAAATCCAAGCCAGGACTTGGTCGAAGGCATTTGGTTTGTTGGCGTCCAGTCGCCGCGTATCTGCAATTGTCTGAAACAACCGATTGGTCAATGGTTCATCGCTGCGTTCCCAGTAGGTGAATCCCACACGACGCGAGAAACCAGCGTCGAAAAGTCGGGCTGCCAACGGGGGATGGCCGATGATGCTTGGGAAGCCAATGCGCGTGATGGTAGGGAAAGTCGCCAGACATGGCGCGACCCCAGGCCAGTCTCGGCAGTCGGCATACGAGAGACCGTCCAACAGAACCAAAACCACCGTCTCTAGTTTCTGCGCTTCTCGTATGATTCGCTCTGCGATCTGGGCATGGGTGAGCATGGAAGCGGCAACCAGGTCACGTTGCGCAAAAAGCACTCGATTGAGTTCCGGAGTGAAAGGGTCATGCTCTACCAGCACTGTAGGAAAGCGCACGGCATAGCGTGGATTATCATCGAACGTCAAGATCCGTTCGGGTCGCGTTGGAGAGGGGTTATCCAATGAACGCGTCAGCTCCCCTAGTGTCTGGTAGACTCGGACCGGAGCGCGCAGGAAAGCCAGAGAGACCGGATGCAGATTCGCCGCTACAACCGGTGTTCGATCCAGAAGTCGATCCAACGCGAGAATGTCCACATCACCCTCGCTTCTGCACTCGGATGCTGATCTGGTGTCCCTGGTACAACCCTTTGAGACCCGCCATCAGTCCATCAAGATCCAGATCGTCACCGGCGCCCAGGACCAACTCGGTCAGATCAGCTTCACGTCGGCCCGCAAGTAGAGAGGCCACTCTCTGCTCAGCCCGCGTCTGCGGTGGCACCGGACGAAGCAGTCGTCGAAGCGCCTGGTCGCTTTCGTCGATTACAGGGCCGATGGCAGCGATCACATTGGCGCGCTCGTCTAGGTCACTCGTCTGGGAGAGGTCATTACTTTCAAGCCACTTATTCGCTGCCAGCAGATCGGCAGATATGCTGGCCCGACGTCTTTCCAGTTCTGCAAGAGCCTGTCGATCTTCCGCGCTCATCTTCTCAGAGTGTACTCGTCGTGCGCGGCGCAGTTCAAGATCAAGCGCTTTCGCACAATCCTCCAGGTGTACGAGGTGCCCAACGGTCAACTTCCTGACTTGCTCGTACATGTCCTGGTAGGACTGTTCGTGTTCAACAGGACTGTAACGCGCCGGAAAGTCCGGGCGTTCCACGCCCATTGTCGTCAGCCACTGGCGGAAACGTTGTTTGACCTCACCGAACTCCTCGTTGCCGGCAGCAACCCGGCTATCGCGCTCGCGGATGATCTCGTCAAACTGCAAACGGAAATGCTCAGCATCCTCCACCAAAGCCGCAGCCCGTTTTTGGGCAAATGTACGCATGATCTCGCGCACGACTTCGTCGGTGAGTCTGGTGCGCAGATCGGGCATGGTACTGAGCGACCTGAAAAGCAAGTCGGACTCCTTGAGTAGTCTGAGCCAGGAGATCAACCCCTGCCGCTGGCGATCCAGGCGGTCGGCACGCTCTGTGACGCGTTCAATTTCTGCGGAAGCCTGCACATATCCCAGGTGAATTGCTGGAAGCGTAGCGGGTTCCACTTTGCCTGAAACCTTGTCATGCAGGTCTTTGAGTTTGTTCTGCGCTGTGGTCAGATCGGTTGTCAATCGCCGGCGTTCACGCTGCAACTCCTCTTGAAGGTCTACCAAGTGTCGCCGGAAGTCCAGCCCGGCCGGAATCTCGTCCGCGAGTTCAGTGGCTCGGTTCAGGAACCCAAGTCGGGATTGGATCTCTTGAGTCTGCCGTGTAATCTGTTCGACCATAGCTTGGCGTTTGCGCTCGGCCAAGGCCGCCAGATCGTCTCTAACACGATTGACATCAATTAGCAACTCCTCAAGCGACTCCTCGTTTAGCTGGGGGGTAAAGCGATCCTTCAACGCTTCGATTCGCTGAATCAGAGGGTCCTTCTCTCGCTCTGCGACCAGGGCACTGGGCATTGCATGAACCTGTGTATGCACCGCCCCCAATTGCTGTTCAACTTCTGCAGGTGTCGGCCCAGCCGGTAAACGGTACAGGAGACCCGCTCCATTATCTTTTCCAACAAGCTCGCGGCCGAGGAGCAGACGCAATACCATGCCCGCTTCTTCATCGCGATAACCCGAGGCGCTCGCCACTTCGAGGAATCGATCACCTTTCAGGGCTGGTACGTCGCGGCTTGCAGTATGATAATGAAGTTGACCTGTGTTCATTTCATGGAGGACCGCAGCCTCTAGCGGATGAGGCTGTAATTGCACCTGAGCTTGATCGCCGCCCAGGTCTTTGTACTGCATCAGATCGGCATAGTCGTTTTTGGCGCGGTTTTCGAACGTTTTGTGGCTATCTATCCCAAACAGCAACGCCAACTTGCCTTTGTGACGTTCGCGCAAGGGAACGTCGCCTCGTTTCTCGCGCAGTTGAAGCCTGCCCAAGGCATTCAAGTAGTCGTCAAGCGCACGTTGCGGAATGGTAAGTAGGGAATGATAAGTCCCCTCAGGCCACGCTGTCCGACATGCGAGCACGAAGATCTCGCGCACGATCTGTGTACCCGCAAAGTCGAGCCGTTGCCCGAAGGTGGCCTTCAACCCATCGCCGAAAAGCACCTGAACGGAGTAATTGACCATGCTTTCGGTGATTGTATTGAGAGCGCCGCGCTCGCTTTCGAGAATGTGATTGTCCGGTTTCGACTTCTCCCATCCTCTGGCGAAGTCAGCAAATGCCAGCATCAACTGTGGGGTCAGGAAGTTGGGGTTCAAACTGCTCTTCAGATTGCGCAGGTCCTGGGGCAACGTTGCGCCAGCCAACGAATGGTTCACGAGATTGAGAGTAAACCGAAGCCAGCGCTGGTTACCGGAAACATACTCGATCCGACCAGGATCCCGTGACGAGTCCTTGTCTCGGCTCGTGGCGAGAACAAAGTCGAACTGAAAATCGGACCTGGCGTCACTCTTACGAGGCTCAATACGAGCAGGAGTCGTTGCCACTTGCACATCAAGCATGCGGGAGGGATATTGGTCAGCAAATGTACCCGTCAGCCGACCGGAATAGCCCTTTGAAGTGGTGGAAGCAAGTTCCCAGTTCCCCCACGCGTTCTTGCGCTTCTCGAAAACGCGCGGCAAAACGAACTCGATGAAGGCCGATTGAGCGGATTCGGCCCATTTGGGATCCTGTTCTGAGTAAGCCAGCCAGAAGTCGCGGGCAATCCGCTCTACGGCGGTCCCTCCTGGCGTAAAAGTCGCCAGTTTGCGCAGCGTGTAGCCGACTGACTGGTATGTGAGTAACGGACCGTGAACACCGTGCATCTCTGAAAGCTCATAAGCGGCCGCCTTGGCGCCATAAGCCTCCAAGACTTCATCCCGACATCCGTGCTCTGGAAAAGCCGCCCACAGCTTGATGGCCTTGCGGTGAGCATCGCTGGTGATCTGATTCTTCAGCAGCAACAGCGCATCCTCGACCGCAAAACGGATTGGGTTGGCTTGCATGTCGAAGCTAACTTGGCCGGTCAGGAAATCATCTATCAGCGTAATCGGCGTGTAGGTCTCTCTGGTCTTGTCATAGTGGCGCAGGGCGCATTGGAAGATGTCCACAACGCTTCGCGGCCCACGTCCTAAGTCCTCGCGCGTGGCGATCTGCCCGGTGGACACCAAGACGTTGCGATCCAAAACACGATCTGCCTCGGAGCCAACCTCGTATAGCTCTACGTAGCGATCCCACAACTGTGTGGGGAACTCGGGACTGTAGATATTGCGCAGCGAGAGATACAAGCGGTCGGTCTTGAGCCTGTCAAGGATATCCTGCCCATCTTGCTGGATCATCCCTTCGGTAGTGTCAGGCATGCATAGAACCAGCCCGAGGTTCAGATTACCGTGGGCGGCTAGCCACCAGATCACATCGCGCAACTTCTGGATACTGCCGCGTATATCCGCCGATTTGCCAAAGAAGTCCTGTAGTTCATCGGCGAGAACGATCAATCCTTTGAACCCGGCGCGTCCGACGAGACCAGACGCGTATTCCAAGAATTTCATCAGATTGCTTGCGGTCAGCTCAGGAGTGAAGCTGCCGTCAGACTGTGCTTGCTGAAGTACCGTACGCGCATCAGCTTCAGTGACGCCCGTTTGCGCCGCATAGCTCTTTACACGTTCATCGAAAGCGACGCGTCCATATTGCGCGTACACGCTGTCGAGTTCGCCGTGCCAGGTGCTGCTCAAACGATAGCGTAGCCAGCCATAAGCGGCGCTGAGGATGTCCTGAAGAGACGAGCAGATGAAGGGAGGCACCGTCAGGATATGAGCAGCTTCGCAGGCTCGCCAGGTGAAGATCAGCGTGCTGGTTTTGCCGTAGCCCCATGGCGCGATAACCGCAGCTTTGGGCGTCTTAGCGCTTATCGTTCGCTCAATCAGCCGGCGCGCGAAGTCATCGGTGTCTCCCAAAGATATGTGGGTGTGAAAGTGATGGTTGTAGGCGCTTTCGACGTCATGAGGTTGGCTGATGAATTGCTCAGCAAAGCGGGTATGTATGACTGGCTTCTTCGACAGAATTTCATCGCGCAGGCGTTCGATGCTCATCATCCCTCCTTCGCAGCCTGTAGTACCAAGTGCCACAGTGTTGGGAATCTCGTTTTATTGACCGAATAACCCAGTTCCATGAGATTCTTCTGGGCGATCGTGATGTCTTCATTGGTCAGGTTCAGTTCGGCCCGAAATATGTAATCATCTACGGGAGTGCGTGTCACGATGACCGCTCGCTCAATGCCCGCGGACTCCAGGTCTCCTACCAGGCGGCGGAATGGGCCGCGTTCCGCTTCCGCATTATCTACAAAGACGATGCGCTCAGTCCGCGGGGCAATTGGCCCTTGTTGCATTGGGTGTACCACATAAATCACATGTCCCGCGTTGGATGGAAGTGTCATCAGGGCAGTCGCCTGCCGGTTCCGGATAGATGCATAGATGTTATCACGCCTGGATTACACCAGACGCTCCTCAATGCGCGTTCGACAAACCATCTGGCTCGGGGTTAGCAGCAGTGTAGTGATGGTGGTCTTAAAGACTATTCAACCAGGCGAATGCATGGCAGCTCATATCAGCTGAAATCGGGTGATTCGTGGTTTCCCTTGTCAGCCTACCTGCGCTACCCTCCGCAGCTACCTTGCTGCAAAGGAATGTACCCGATAAGCCCCGAGAATCCAAGACAGCGTCGAATTCACGGTGGGAGTTCAGCAGGCAGAACTTACGCCGGTTCCCCACTTATTCTCATGGCCAAGCAGAGAGATTTGTCTGGTAACCAAGCACCTTCTAGACCATTGCAGGAAGTCTATGGCAGGGCAGGCTTTCAGAGGACAGAATGATCGGCAGAAACAACACTCTCTCTGTCCAGCAGAGGGCGTATTTCGGCTGGTGTTGGGTACACCTCATGCCTTTATCCCTGCTGAAGGATACCGATTGGTAGTGAATTGCTGCATCCTTTCGCTAACTCGGCTACCTGCGACGCAATTGCCGCGATCTATTGAGCGATTGCCCGCTTCCCCATAGGCGATCGCGCATTGTTCGGTAACTCCAGGAGAAACAATGCTCCGGTTGGATGCCCTGGCGACCAGCGACCATAGAACAGACCATGCATGACATCACCCCACGCCAGGTTTTCGTAACAGAAGAACAAAGGGTCGTGCCTAGGTCTGTTAGAATGGCCTAGTGTTCCTCGACCAATCCAGGTGCTCAGGCGGTCTGCAATGGGTTCTCTTTCAACGACTTTGCTGCGAGGAGCATAGCTGTTCCGATCTCAGATCCTTTGCGGGCGCCCAGTGCAGATATCATCGAGAGTGCGTTCTCTAGATCGTCCCCATGATTTCGAGAAGCTCTTTGCCAACGCACGGACGGAGCATTGTGACGGACATGAAACATGGAGGGCATATTCTACATTACCTCCTTATTGTTAGCGCAAATAGGTGGGAAGACCTTCAGACCGATGATTGTTCGAGGATGTCCTCATGGCTGTATTCTCCCGATCGGATAAGTCGATTTAATCCAAGACCGAGAGTGAGATTATGCATTATGCGTACATCGATTGTCATCGAAAAACTCAGAAAAGTCCCTCTAGAAGAGTGCAACCGATGTCCAGTCAACTCTTTCAGCCGTTCAATTGGTCAGAAAGTATGCGTACGCTCAACCACGCGATAGGCCCAGCCATGTAACCGCGTACCAATGGCAAAGACGTTACCATGAAAGCCGGCCGCTTTCATCCAGGCCATACCTATCGAAACTAACGATGCCAAGTCGGTGGAACAGATACAGATCGGGAGGAGCGTGCTCGCCCCCCCAAAGAGATGTACATCTAAACCGGGCAGCCTGGGTTGCAAACGAACGCAGTGCAACGACAAGATTGATTTACAGTATTGCCGCCGTTTGTACTCCCCACTCGTACCAGCTCCCGAAGCCAGTCGACCATTTTCCAAACTCCGCATGGCATCTACCTGTCACCACTACTTGCGCTGCAATGTGGCCCTGGACTGACGGAGTAGCGCAGTTTGAAGTCCTCCGGGCATCTCATTTGTGAAAAGCCTTCCCTGTGATCGTAGCAATGCATATGTTCCCACCTGCTGGGTGTCTTGTGAAGTCGGCACCAATCCCGGCAAAACATACCAATCAGCTACTGATTCGCCAACACGATATTAATTCATCAACCGGCCGCCTGGATCACTCAGTAGGTGATGCGCCCTTGTTGGACAAAATAGCCGCCAGATCAAAGCAGGTTGACTCCCGCCTTTCTTTGGCTCTTAAGATGATACGGGTCGAGGCGCCTGCAAGGCAACCCGAAACCAGCACTTGAGCAAACGGATTCACGCGGATCGTTTTGACTCATCCCCAGAACTTGATCGCTTGCCGAATCCACCGGCATTCATTGTTAGGGATACGAAAGTAGTTGCATGGGCTAATCATCTTCTCTGTGACAAATGGGAATTGTCTCCAAACGGTAGTGGGCTTTTTTTCTGCCCGACTCAGTTCGATCGAGCCACGCAAACCTGTCATTGGTGAAACGTTTGCTGGTATACTGGTGCCCTGGCTGAATGCAAGCTTTTTCTCCAGTTGAGCCGGATTCTCTGGCCCCAATGCTTCAATCAGCGCTTGTCGACACCTCGCCTTCACAAAAGGTGGGCAACGCAAATCTCATTATAAATTGGTCTACGCTATGACGATGTCGGTAATGAATGAATCCAATAATTCGCCGTTCGTCTCTGCTCGGCGATGGTAAAATACATCCTTGTTTGATGCCAGCCATCAAATACCGGACGAAGTACTAGACAAGAGTAGTTCTATTGTTGTCAATAGCCGCTTTATGCTAGTTAAGTCTGAATCTCCGCCCACTGGCAGATCGAAATGTCTTTATCCATCATGATTGCCCCGAATCCTCTAGGAAGTCATCTACGGTGCTGAGAGATTCGGCAACCTCTTCTTTGTTCTGTGGTCAGCGTGATCTTTCGCATTCTCGAACGGAGCGTTTCCATACGGTAGCGTTCACCGGCAGAGTCCTCTTCTCGCCACTCGAGTCAGAAGCAAAGTGTTGTTTGGGAAGGGCCGGAACTTGCCATTTGTCCGAAGGTGATCTACTGGAGGCAGCTTCGTCGTGAAGTAGAGAGCGCAACTGCACCAGTGCTGCGAGAACCTCGGTGATGGTTAGCGGATGGCCGGCATTATGGCAAATCCAGGTCGGCGCGATCGCGTACAGATCGTGCTCAATACCCCACTCGCTCGGTCATGGGTTCCTTTGCGTCCAGTCCAAACGAAGATGTCAGGTATCGCATCAAGGTTATGAACCGCTCTTGCGATATACTGCTGACCATTCTGCTGCGATGTATTGGTGTGTCAGCGATGGCTGTGTAATGGGTAGGTTGACCCAAAGCGCCGCAAGGCAGGACAATGTCATCTTGCCAGTGGTGCTCCCCAGGTTGCCAGACCAATACTGCCTTCGTCTCGTTCGACCAGTTTCTCGTTGACACGAATGCAAGCAGGATAAAGACTTTGTCGTATTAGCGTTGGGTTGGTCATCACGACGCGGTGAAATGCCTGACACGACGAAGGCTCTTCACAGGCATTGGCGCGCTAACGCTTGTCTCAAAACTTCAATAACCTGAAGCCCAACGTCCGGGAATCCAGGTCGCACAAATTGGGAGGGCAGACACCACGCCTGGATACCTTTCACCTACTAGACTTCTCGCTGGTTTCTAGTAGCAACCGTAGTGCGCCTGAGGATGGATGTCCCCAATGTCAGCAATAATGTCCACTAACGCGTCCCGCCAAATTCCGCCTCGCCAAAACACCGCCTGCGGTAACGACCGTATCTGTGAATCGCTCAACAACGGACTCACGATGCGTTTCCCTTTCGAACGCTGGAGGTATCCAGGCGCAGTCTCGATCTGACGTACTCGCTCTCGAGTCACGTCAGGCCGTTCCCAGCTTCTTTGAGGTGGAACTTAGCCGTTGGTCAATCAAATCGCCATCGCAGAACTCGTTGTCGCTCTCAGTGAGATAGGCAAACCAGGTAGTGATTCGTTCATCAGGGAAAGCGCACCATCTACCCGAGTTTCTGCAGTTTGGATTGGAGTGGCATGGGCAGAGCAGGCGTAATAGGGGCGCATCAGATGCTGAAACCGGTTGAGTGTTTGGCAAACGAGCATGTAATGAACTATTATCAATGGTAATTGCTCCAGAGTTCAGGGCTGCGTATTCTGAACAATTCCTCCGGAACTTTGCCCCGAAGTACGCAGAGGCCCGAAACTCGGTCAGGTGCGTCGGCTTTCAACATTAACAAAGTCAAATACCTGCTCGAACAAAGACAATGCAATGGTCTGGCGGACAGTTTTAAAGGCATTAATGAGAAAGGTTTGGCCTACACCCCCACAAACTAGTTCAAGGAAATTAAGCTGCGCCCCCTAGACGCTGGCATCCAGATTGGAACAATCTTCATAGAGATGAGTGTGCTCAGTTCAAGGATGACGAGTTGGAACAGAGGCGTGTCGCTAGAGCGACGGTGGTAATGCCTCGACTTCGTAGCGCGTCAGCTATTTTTTGACTGGCATTCCCTAACGCCTCAATGCTTTGTTCGGTGGGAGTGTCGTTCCAGTACATCAAAGCCGCGTTGGGTCAATTTGGCAACGGAAACGTGCCGCCAGTGGAGACCGCACGCTGGTACCATTTTCACCACATGATGGCTACGCGTTCTCGTTTCGGATAAAGTCTTAGGCCCTGCATTACGAACGGATGCGTATCAGCAGGGCAAATGGTCGGCAAATGACCGATGGTGTTAACATATTACGTTGCAGGCAATTATGTGGACACAGATATTGGTCGCTGATGGGGAACGTTGGCAATTCGACCAGGTAGTGCTGGTTCAAACCCGCATAATGGTTGTCTTTTGCCGCATCAGCGGAAGGCTCTGGGATCGAATCGGCGATGGCGTCTGGCAGCTTGGGCGATCTGTGGCGAGTGCGTGTGCGTCCCCTGGCGGGTGGGAATTCTGGAGCAGCGAACAGATTATAGCAGGATCGGTGGCTCCTGAACGAGATCACCGATGCGATTTTCTACAGAAGATCCAGTCCGGGCCGGGCGTGGTGGTTTCGCGGTGGCAGGTCAAAGTGCTTATTATTGCGTGTGTTGGCTGAATTCACCAGACTTCATTAGCTGACCTCAGGGCACGTCATGCCCACATGAATAAGGTAAAACTGCAATCCTGCGCGGAGTTATAATACGGAATAAATAGGTAATAGCGTACAACTTCGGAACTGAGGTGGATTTGGCACCCAGGGTCTTAGCCGCCGCCCTAAAAAAGGGTAGGGCTGCGGCCTCATTTGAAAGGTGAAATCGTACGTCTAGGCTAACACCAACGATGATCGAGTCAGGGCGACTGCCCGAACTGAAGGCAAAGTCGCGTAGTGTCGTCCGGCCACATTCTGCCTAATGCTGCTTATTATACCGAGTCGGTTGCCGAAATGCAAATGTCTGCCGAAGCCGAACATCGGGTTGGTTCAACCTGAGGTCTGCCATGACACCTTTTGGCGTTTCACCTGAACGCGGCCATTTGGTTTGGGCGCAGGCTCCGTACTTGCCGGAACCTCCACTCGAAGTGCTGGCGCAAGGGCGGAAGAAGGAACTGCGCATTACGCTCACGTTCAAGATGCGCCCTGTATGGGTGGTTCAGAATCGCCAGGACAATGCCCATCCGGCTTATCCCTTCGCCCTCGTCGCGGCCCCATACACACTGTAACCGATGAAGCAGTGGCCAGTGGGCCATGCAGCCATTGTGCAGTGTATCCACACCGACAGCGGCGATCGCGAGTCAGGATTCGAAGAGGAGGAGAGGAGAGAATATGATGGATGCCTCACACGGCGAACCGGTTGAGTTCCTTGACCAGGAGATGAACAGTCGTTGACGGATTGTCGGCGGCAGGGTTGGGCGGATCGTATTGCGAGAGCAGGCGTTCGGCGTTGCGGATTGCTTCCCCTTGACGGCTCAACAGTGCGTCATACATGGTGTTACTGTTTTTGACATAGCGATAGCCAAGCAAGGCGCTCAATCGGGACTGGTAATCCTGTCGCGAAATGCCGGTGTCGTAGTAGTGAAAGTGCAGGAGATACCAAAGCTCGAACGCTTCGTTTGAGTAGGCGATCTCCACTTTTCGTTGCTTGGCCAGGGCCAAGGCGCCCTTGAAGTCGGCAGGCGTCCAGGTATCACGGTCAAAGACACACCAAGCCTGATCGTAGTCATCCTGCTGGCATTGTGCCAGCGCCGCCTGCACCAATTGAGTTGGGTTGCAGCCGAGTCCGCGCACATCAATAACCACCTTCGGTACTCGGAACCGGAGAAAATAGTTCGGCTCGGTCTTCTCGCCTTCACATACAATCAAAAAGCGTTGTCGCGGCTCTTGAAGATTGAGGCGACGCTCGTGGTAGCCCCTGGCACTTCGACCTGACGCACGACGTTTCGCCATCAGGTTGCCTCTACAATCTGCCTCAGATCGCCCAGGAAGGGGATGGCGCCGTAGCGACCGCGCACGTAGTCGCGTCCGAAGGACGCATCGTTCCGCACCCTGAACTCGGCAAGCGAGTACAGGTGCGTCGTGCCGTAGCGATCCTTTTCGGTGAACCAGATCTGGTCGCGGCGGAGGAAACGATTGTCAAGCAGGCTGGTATCCTGGGTGGTGAAGATCAGTTGCGCGTGGTAGGGATTAGTTTCTCTGGCGTTGAAAAGCCCGACGATTTCGCGCGTGAGAAGAGGATGAAGTCGAGCATCCAACTCATCCACGATTAAGACCTGCCCCTCTTTCAGCGTATGAGTGAGCGGACCAGCCAGGGCGAAAAGCTTTTGCGTGCCTTCAGATTCCTGCTCATCCAAGTTGAAAATCTCTTGCGCCACAAGATGACCATCCCGGTCGTACTGGGGATGAACCGTGTGAATCGCCACGTCCTCAACCTTCGTATCGGCGTGTTCCATGAGGGATCGAAAGGCTGTCTTCAATTCCTCAGGCATACTCTCAGGTAAAGAATCTATACGGATTGGCACATGCTCTACTTTCAGATCGTGGATGCCAAGGTCCAATCGGCGCACAAACTGAATGATCTTGTCACGCATCTCGCCATCGAACAATTTTTGCTGGGTAAACATGCGCATGCCCGTATCCTCAAGGCCAGAAGCAATCCCCAGACGAAAAAACCAATCGAGAACTTTCTGGGCGACTTTGCCGTTGAACTGGGCCACAACGGAGAGGAAAAGGGCGTTGGGTCGGGTCTTGCTCATTAAATCACGACCTTCCTTGAAGCCCTCGCCCAATTGGACGTCATCTCCCATCCGTTCGAACAGGCGGGCCTCTCGACTGTGCGGCACGTGGAATAGCCACTCCTTTTCGACCCGCTGGGATGTGGCCATGAAGCCATATCGGTAGCGTCTGCCTCCCGCGATGAACACCATCTCGAAGTGAGATGGCTGCGCGATCGTCTCAGCACTCAGCCGGAAAGGCTCAGTGTTGATTGCGCCGGTAGGTTGAGTCTCCTTGGGCGAATTGAGCACAAACTCGCGCATGAAGCTGATCGCCCGCACCAGGTTGCTTTTTCCGCTGGCGTTAGCCCCGTAGACTGCGGCGCTGGTGAGCAGACGAGGTTCCCCCTCCGTCTCGAATACAGTGTTCTCATCCAGGGTCTTATCCTTGGCGCTCAGGTTGGCCGCTACCATGCTGAGCGTGACCACATCCCGGAAGGAGCGGAAGTTTCCCACACTGAACTCGACAAGCATTATAGCCCTAGTCCTTTGGTTAAAAGCGATGATTTTGTGAAAAAATCACAGATAGGCCTATTTTACTCTACATACATCATGTTGTCAAGCCTGAATTTCAGGCCCAAGTGTTGCCTGCGCTACTCATCTGGCAGAAGTAAGCGCAAAGCTCGCTGTGCGCCCTCGATAGTCGGGCTGCTGTTGCACTTTGAGTACAGTCGTACCCTTTTTTGCTGGCCGTCGGGCGGATGTGTTGGGCAATAATCGCGACCTGTGCTGGGCTTTTTCCTCTGCTACTGATGTGATTTTCGCACGGATGTCTCCTCTGCGCCGATCCACGGCGTGTACCCATGCTTTTGCCAACTGCCACGATGGTCAGGCTGCCCCGGCTTCCCCAACGTCCCCTGGCCCGTGCTTGGGCAAACGCACGGCTTGCGGTATAATCTTCGTCTTGGAATTCAGGGGCCGCCCGCGAGGGGAGCGGCCCTGCGGGTCAAGATGAGATCGCGAAGGAGCAAGCAGTGCTGTCACGTTTATTCAAGCGGCCGGGAGATCGCCAGGCCGAGCAGCAAAAGGTGCAGGAAAGTTTGACCAAGACTCGCCGCGGGCTGTTTAGCCAGGCCAGCAGCCTGTTCCAGGCCAATAAAAGGTTCACCCGGAGCTTCCTGGCCGTGTCAAACCAAGTCTTTCCAAGAGGTCCTGCACGCGCTCGAAAGCATCCCGCCGCCGGATCGAGCGTTCTTCCGGGTCGCTGATCGCCTCGAAAGCGGCGACCGCGGCCGGCCCGTAGTGATCAACCGACGCAAATTTGTCAGCGATGATCTGCAATCCTTCGCGCACCAGGCCATTCTTCAACCGCGGTCTGAAACGCTCGGCGAGCGCAGCCGTTCCACCTGGACAACTTCGCAGGCAGAAGTAGATGTCCCAGGGATCCTTCTCATTTAGGCGGCCCGCTACAGCCATCGCTTTCATGATGATGAACGCCGTCACGTCAACCACATTGATGATCGCCGAGTCCATCGGGCCGGCCGGCAGCCGTCCCTCGATGTGAATTTCAGTCGGTTCCAAGAAGGCGAGGTCGCACCCTCTGGCTTTACGCGGCTCCATGCCGGACACGCGCTGGCTGCGATGTTTGCGCCCTCGACCACCATACTCGCCTGCCAGAAAATCCACCGGGACGATAATTTCCTGTCCATCCGCTGTCTGTACCCTGCGGAAGTATTGAAACGGCTGGCCGTCCGGCATCTGGTAATATCCCCGACCCACCAGCAACTCATGAATCGTGCGATAGCCGGCGTCGTCCAGTCTGCGGTGGTTGAGAGCCAGGTCAACGTCCAGGCTGCCGACATAGGCAAGCTCGGCCTTGGGAAACAGTAGCTCTGGCGCCCATCCACCCACCAGGACTACATCCTGCCTGTACTCTCCCAAGAGATGGGCCAGCTCGAGCAGGACAGCGTGTGCAGCCTGCACTTCGACCAGTGGATAATCTTGTAGCGTCACCATCGGGGCTTGATCTCCTGTTCCAGAAGAAAACGAGCGGCTTCAGTACCACGCTCATGCATGCTCTGCAAGTCAAGGTATGTCTGGATATCGGAAGTCACTTGGGCCTCGGCAAACACCCGTGTTCCGTACCAGATCCCGTCGTCGTAAGGGATCCAGAGAACGAGATTTGCACCCGAGGGCGCTTCCTTCAGGTGCAGTGATTGGACAAGCTCATCCAAGCAGTCTTCTTCGACATAAGCATGGGCGCGCTGATAGCGGACGAACGGTGCATAGCGCGAGGCGGCCGAGAATGCGGCCAGGGCATAGCGCAGGCCTATACTCGAACACGCGGCAGCTAAGCCCTCTTCTGCCTTTCCCACTGTTTCCTGGGTATAATACAAGCGCGACTTGTTGTTTCGGAGACTGTAGTTGCTCGCCCACTCAGCGAGCAATTCTGCGGGTTTGCTGAGGGCAATCCCTTGTGTGTCCGAGCGGAGCCACTCTCTGTCTAGCAGCAGGCTCTTGACCTTGTGGGTTTGTCCCAGACTGACTCCTGCTTCATCTGCCAGCGCTTGCAACTTCCAGGCCCGCCGCGGGTCATCGAGCAGGACACGCAAGATGCGGGAAGCCTTCGGTGAGTAGAGGCTACGCAAGTCACGTTTCGTTGTAAACGGATTGGGTTTTCCACTTCGCTCGACATGAATGGTTCCGAATGTCAGACGGCAATTGCCTGCGAGATCCACATAACCCACCCCTGCTTCCTGGCAAATCGACGCGGCGGCCGGAGAAATCCACGGCGCAATCAAGACGCCATACGCCGATGGTGAGGCGCGCTGTAATCTGAGCAGTTGGTTCACAGCATTGCGCGCGAAGCGCGGTTCGCCGCTGTTCATGACCTCCACAAGCAGGATGACTTCCTGATCTGCCAATCGAAACTGCATCTGCCGGTTCCAACCTACGTCGGCAGTCTGCAGCCCAGGCCTCTCCTCGACTGACTCGATAAACGAGACATCCTTGATGATATTTCGCAGCGCCTCCAGCGCTTTATCTTCCTGGTCGTTTGCTTTCACCAAGATGATTCCTTTCACCACAGGGTGAAAGAAATCATAAGACTGAAAGTCGAGTTTGTCAATTTCACCGTAGAGCTACATTTCACCATTTGGTGAAACGTCTTCCACCAATGAATGTGGAGATCACTTCTTTTCTCCTCCCAGCTCCCGCAGCCCTGCTGTCACCGATTCGCCTTGCTCCATATCATCGTCGAAAATAGCACCGGAAGCGCGCCTCTAAGACACTTGCCCCAACGTCCCCTGGCCCGTGCTTGGGCAAACGCACGGCTTGCGGTATAATCTTCGTCTTGGAATTCAGGGGCCGCGGGCAACGGGAGCGGCCCTGCGGGTCAAGATGAGATCGCGAAGGAGCAAGCAGTGCTGTCACGTTTATTCAAGCGGCCGGAAGATCGCCTGGCCGAGCAGGAGAAGGTGCAGGAGAGCCTGGCCAAGACCCGGCGCGGCCTCTTTGGCCAGATCGGGGGCCTGTTCCAGGCCAGCGAGCTGACCGAGGAAACCTGGGATGACCTGGAGACGCTGCTCATCCAGGCTGATGTGGGCGGCGAGACCTCAGCCAAGCTGGTGGAGCGGATGCGTAGGCGCGTGCAGGCGCTCGGCATCAAACGCGCCGCGGATGCGCGGGCGATCTTCGAGCAGGAGCTGATTCGGCTGCTCAACGAGCACCGGCCGCCCAAGGATGACATGGAACGTTTGCTGACGATCATCATGGTCGTGGGCGTCAACGGCTCGGGCAAGACGACCAGCATCGGCAAGCTGGCCCGGCTGTACAAACAGGCCGGCTACAAGGTGGTCATCGCCGCCGCCGACACGTTCCGCGCAGCGGCGGTTGAGCAGCTGGTCATCTGGGGCGAACGCGCTGGCGTCGAGGTGATCAGCCAGGGGCCGGGCGCCGATCCGGGCGCAGTGGTGTATGACGCGATCCGCGCCTGCCAGGAGACGCGCCGCGCCGATGTGCTGTTGATTGACACGGCCGGGCGCCTGCATACCAAGTACAACCTGATGAAGGAATTGGAAAAGGTGCGCAATGTCTGCGCCACGCGCGTACACAAGGCGCCGCATGAGGTGCTGCTGGTGCTGGACGCGAACACGGGCCAGAACGCGATTCCGCAGGCCAAGCACTTCAAAGAAGCCACGCAGTTGACCGGCGTCGTCCTGACCAAGCTGGACGGCACAGCCAAGGGCGGCGTGGTCTTCGCCATCGGCGAGGAGTTGGGCCTGCCAGTGCGCTTCGTCGGCACCGGGGAAAAAATCACCGACCTGGCCGAGTTCAACGCCGAGGCGTTTGTAGCCGGCCTGTTCGAGCGCTAAGACGATCAGAAAAAAGACTGAACACACAGAAACGAGGAACCATAGATGATGCAAGATCTCACGCTGCGCCTGGACAAACTCGATGCCCGCTTCGAGTCAATCTGGAGGCGGCTTTGACTTAGACGAAAAGTCTAAGAGAGTCGCAGACCTGGATCAACAATCGCAGGCGCCTGATTTTTGGAACGATGGCCTGGTCGCGCAAAAGCAGATGCGTGAACTGTCCGATCTGCGCCAACAGGTCGAGAGCTGGACCGCCCTGCGCCAAGAGGTGCAGGACGCGCGCATCATGCTGGAAATGGCGCAGGCTGAGGAGGATGAAGACACCGGCGCCGAGCTGGAGTCCGAGTTGGATCGGCTGCAGAAGGTGTTGGAGGATCGCATCTTCCAACTGGCCTTGTCAGGCAAGCACGATCACAACGACGCCATTCTCGCGATCCACGCGGGCGAAGGCGGCACGGAAGCGCAGGACTGGGCCAGCATGATGCTGCGCATGTACCTGCGCTGGGCTGAGCGCCGCGGGTACAAGGCCACCATCACCGATCAAACGGAAGGCGACACCGCGGGTGTGAAGAGCGTCTACGTGGAAGTGATGGGCGATTACGCGTATGGCTACCTGAAGGCCGAAAAGGGCAATCATCGCCTGGTGCGCATCAGCCCATTCGACGGCTCGGCGCGGCGCCATACCTCGTTCGCCAAAGTAGAGGTGATGCCGGTTCTGGACGATGACATCGAAATCAAGATCAGCCCGAACGATATTCGCATGGACTTCTTCCTCTCCGGCGGCGCCGGCGGGCAAAATGTGCAGAAGAACTCAACGGCCGTGCGCATTACGCACATTCCCAGCGGCCTGGTGGTGACGTGTCAGAATGAACGCAGCCAATTGCAGAATCGCGAGTCCGCGATGCGCGTGCTGCGCGGCAAGCTGTATGAAATTGAACGGCAGAAGAACGAGGCCGAGCGGGTCGAAATCAAAGGCGACCTGGTGCATGCCGGTTTCGGCAGCCGCATACGCTCCTACGTCCTTCATCCCTATCAAATGGTCAAAGATGAGCGCACCGGCCTTGAAACCAGCGCTACCCAGGCTGTGCTCGATGGTGAAATTGACGGGTTCATTGACGCCTGGCTGCGTCAACAGGTGGGCGACGAAGAATAGGCCATGCAACGCTACTACGACCTCTATCAGACTCAACTCAGCGCGCCCTCCTACCTGAGCATCGGCAACTTCGACGGGGTTCATGCCGGTCATCAGGCCCTGCTGCAGCAGATGCTGGCCGCCGCGCACCTGGCCGGCGCGCAGGCCGGCATCCTGACGTTCGATCCGCACCCGCGCGAGGTGCTGCGGCCTGACCAACCCCTGCCCAGCCTCTCCACGCTGGACGAGCGCCTGGCGCGGCTTGAGGCGCTGGGCCTGGACTTCGTCGTCGTGCAGCCCTTCAGCCGCGCAACCGCGCAGGTGACAGCGACCGAGTTCGCCACGCTCTTGGTCAATCACCTGCGCGTGCGTGCACTGTGGGTCGGCCCCGACTTTGCCCTGGGGCACAAGCGCCAAGGCACGGTGCCTTTTCTGCGCGAGCTGGGGCAAAGCCTGGGCTTCACCGTGCAGGTGGCGGCCGCGTTCTGGCAGGATGGTCATGAGGTGCGCAGCGGCGCGATTCGCAGCCTGATCGAAAGCGGCGACGTGCGGACGGCCGCCCGTCTGCTAGGCCATCCCTATACCTTGACCGGCGCGGTGGTCAAGGGCGATCAACGCGGGGCCACGATTGGCTTCCCCACGGCCAACCTGGCCGTCGCTGCCAACCGTTTGCTGCCGGCCAACGGCGTCTACGCCACATGGGCCGTGCTGCCCTGGGAACGCCGCGCCGCGGTGACCAACATCGGCGTGCGCCCTACGTTCAGCGGGCAGGGCCGTTCCGTCGAAGCGCACCTCCTGGATTTCAGCGGCGACCTGTACGGGCAGACGTTGACCCTGGAGTTTGTGGAGCGCCTGCGGCCAGAGCAGCGCTTCGACGGCATCGAGGCCCTGGTCGCCCAGATTCGCCTGGACGCTGCGCACGCACGCACGATTCTGACCGCCGGGGCCGAAGGGACAGAGCGCTCGCCCATTTACGAGGAACTGGAGCATACGGCCGATTGGGCCGTGCGCATATTCGGTCGTGATCTGCCCACGCTCTTTGCTCACGCCGGCGAGACTCTCTTTCGCCTCATCCACGCGCCGTTCACCGCCCCAGTCGAGGTGACGCGCCAGGTGCAGGTCGAAGGCGCTGATCTGGAGCTGCTGCTGGTGCGGTGGCTGCAGGAGCTGCTCTACTGGATGGAAACCGAGGGCGAACTCTACACCCAGTTCATCATCGAGACGCTGTCGCCGCCGCGATCTGCCGAACCTGCGCGGCTGACCGCGACCGTGGCCGGCGTCCGCGGCCGCAGCGACCGTTCGCCCATCAAAGCCGTCACCTACCACGACCTCAGCGTCAGCCAGACCGACGAGGGTTGGGAAGCAACCGTCCTGTTCGATACGTAACGCAAGGACGCCAGGATGTCGAGACGCAAAGGTTTCTCTTGGTATCTCCTGTGCGACTTTGCGTTGAGTAACGATCTTTACACCTGTGTCTCACACGTGCAGAGTATGCCCCTAGCGGAAGAAGATAGCATCCGTGCTTGCACCAGACCTTGCAGACGCCGCCGCGCCCACTCCTCCGCTGTTGATTCGCGTCCTCGGCCCACTTGAAATCTCCTGGCTTGGCCGGCCCCTGGCTATCACGCGCCGCCAGGCACGCGCGCTGCTCTTGCGCCTGGCGGCTCATCTGCAGCCGGCGGCGCGTGACGAGCTGCTCTTTCTCTTTTGGCCTGACGAGCGCCAGCCTGTGGCGCGGCGCAAATTGACTCATCTCCTCACCCATCTGCGCCGCGCCTTGCCCCATCCCGACCTGTTGCAATTGACCGATGACTTCGTCACCCTGAATCCGGCCCTGGTGTGGTCGGATGCGGCCGCGTTTGCCATCCTGTGCGCGACGCCAACCGGCGCAGGGCGGCGTGCGGCCTTGCGCCGGGCGCTTGAACTCTACCGTGGGCCTTTTTTGCAGGGACTTACCACGCCCGAAAGCATCGAGTATGAGCAGTGGCTGGCGCAGACGCGGGAATCGCTGCAGAGCGCGTACCGCGCTGCGGTCAGCGCTGTGCTCAGTCAGTGCCAGGCTGAGGGCGATTACGAAACCGGCATTTCCCTGGCGCAGCGCTCCCTGGCGCAGGATGACGCACGCGAGGAAACCCATCGCGCCCTGATGGTGCTCTACGCGCTCAACGGCAACCGGGATGCTGCTCTGCGCCAGTTCGAACGTCTTACGATCATCCTCGATCGTGAGTTGGGCGCACATCCCCTCGACACCACGCGCGCCATCTACCGCGCCATTCTCGACGGGCAGCTTGATCGGCTGGGGCCAGCCCAGACCCAACCAACCTGGGTGGCGCTGCCGGGTGGGGAGGCGCCATTGATTGGGCGCGACGGCGCGCTGCGCCAGCTGCAGCAGCAGTTTGCACGGGCAGAGCGTCGCCAGGGCAACGTGGTTTTGATCAGCGGGGAGCCAGGGATTGGCAAGACGCGCTTGATGCACGAGTTCGTCAACGCCGTCCGCAACCAGGCTGTGATCTTTGTGTGCGTTGGCAGCGCGCAGCGCAGTGAACATGCCCTTCCCTACCAGGTGGTCAGCGAGGCCTTGCGTTCTCTCCCCGATTTGCCCTCGCTCGTAACCCAGGTCGCCCCGGTGTGGCGGCAGCAGGCGGCGCGTCTGCTGCCGGAGCTTGCGTTCGATCAGGCCGCCGCGCCCTTGCCCGACCGCGCCGATCCGGCGGAGGCGCGGCTGCACCTGCTCAATGCCCTCAGCCAGATCGTTCTCCATCTGGCTGAAACCCGGCCGCTGATCCTGTGCCTGGATGATTTGCACTGGGCGGATGCGGCCACCCTCGACTGGCTGACTTACGTCGGTCGCCGGTTGTATGGCAGCCGCATTTTGATTGTGGCCACGCTGCGCCGTGAGGAAGCCGAACCACTGCATGAAGCGCGCCACAGCCTGGCCCGCGCCGGGGTTTTGACCGAGATTGACCTGGCCGCGCTGAATGCGCCGCAGGCGCGCGGCCTGGTGGAGTTTGTGACCGGATCGGCCGTTCCTTCTGACGTGATGGTTGCGCGCTTGCACCGGGCCACGGGCGGCAATCCATTCTTCCTTCTGGAGACCCTGCGCGCCTTGCTTGATGCCGGCAGCTGGCCGTCGGCCGAGACGGCGTCCCTTGAAAGCGACCTGCCGCTGCCGGACAACGTGCGCCAGGCGGTTGAGATGCGCCTGCAGCGGTTGACGCCGCTGGCGCGCCAGCTCCTGGAAGCCGCGGCTGTCCTGGGCAATGCCATGCGCCGCGATGTGTTGTTCCTGACCGCGGGCCGGGATGAACTGGAGTCCGTCAGCGCGACCGAAGAACTGTTCGCGCGGCAGTTGCTCGCCGAACAAGCGGCGGGGTGCCATTTTCTGCACGAACTGGTGCGCTCGGTGGTCTATCAGCGCCTGAGCGTGGGCCGGCGCCTGCTGCTGCATCACCGCGCGGCCGAAGCCCTGGAGAAGATCTTTGCGCCTGAGATCAGCGCGCTGATCCAGCATGACAAACCTGGCGCGGCGCCCAGGCGACCGGCGCGCGGGCAGGGTCTATCCGACGATGAGCTGCTGGCGGCGTTGGCGCGGCACCATACGACCGGCCGCCGCGACGATCAGGATACGGACAAGGCCGCGACCTACCTGCTGCTGCTGGGCGACCGCGCGCGTGGCCTGTTTGCACATCAGGCGGCTGTGGAGGCTTACGAGCAAGCGCTGGCGCTGCTGGAGCAGATGGGCGAATATGAGCAAAGCGCGCGTACGCTCATGAAGCTGGCTCTGACCCATCACACCGCGTTTCAATTTCCAGAGGCGCGCCTGGCCTACGAACGCGGGTTTGCAGCCTGGCAGCGCAGCAGCAGCCAGCCCCTGGCGCCGGCTGCACGCCAGCCGCAGACCTTTCACATCAACTGGACCGAGCCAACGGCCCTCGACCCGGCGCAAACCTGGGAGTTCTACTCCAGCGGCACGGCCGATCTGCTGTTCCGCGGCTTGCTCGAACGCACGCCCGACCTGGGGGTGGTGCCGGCGGCGGCGCGCGCGTGGGATGTGCGCGACGGCGGCCTGACCTATGTTTTCCACCTGCGCGAGGATGCACGCTGGAGCGACGGCCGCGCGGTCACCGCGGGCGATTTCGAGTTTGCCTGGAAACGCATTCTGGGCGGAATGCAACGTTCGCCCTTCTTAGGCCTGTCGTTTGACGACATCAAGGGCGCCGCGGCCTATCGCCAGGGAACGCTGGATAGCATAGATCAGGTGGGCGTGCGCGCGCTGGATGACCTGACGCTGCTGGTGGAACTGGAGCAGCCCACCAGCTACTTCCTGCAGTTGGTGGCCTGCAGCGCCTGGTTTCCGGCGCCGCAACACGTGGTGGAGAAACACGGCCCGGCCTGGACGCAGCCGGAGCATTTCGTGAGCAATGGCCCCTATCGCCTGGCTGCCTGGCAGCCGGGCCAGCGCCTCTCGTTGGTGCGCAACACGACCTACTTTGGCCGCTTTGCCGGCAACGTCGAACGCGTCGAACTGGCCCTGGGACTGAGCTACGAAGCCGGCCTGGCTGCGTATGAGGCCGATCAACTCGATGTGCTCAACCTGGAAGGCGCCTCACCTGGCATGCAAGACCGCGCGCGCCAGCGCTTTCCCGACGACTACGTGTCGTTGCCCACCCTGCGCTCGTGGATTTTGCAGTTCGATGCCTCGCGGCCGCCGTTCGACAATCCTCTCCTGCGCCGCGCCCTGACCCTGGCGCTTGATCGCACCTACCTGGCTGAGGTCGTGCAGCGGGGTTATGAATTCCCGGCCAGCGGCGGCTTCATTCCGCCCGGCATGCCCGGCCACAGTCCTGGCCTTGCCCTGCCGTATGACCCGCAGGCCGCTCGCGAATCCCTGGCCGCGGCTGGCTATCCGAACGGCCGCGGTTTGCCGCCCTTGGCGGGGCTTAGCCACGCCGGCACCGACCCGATCTGCCAGTACGCCCAGCAGCAGTGGCGCCAGCAGTTGGGCGTGCAGGTTGACTGGGACATCGTACCGGTCGCGCTGCTGGTGGAGCGCCTGCTGACCAGGCGGCCCGCGCTGCGCATCACCGCGTGGGCCGCGGACTTTCCCGACCCCGACAATTTCCTGCGCGAGGTGATCTTCCGCCGCATCTTCGGCGGCTGGCGCCATCCCCAGTACCAGGCCCTGGTCGAAGAAGCGCGCGTCACCCCGCGCCAGGACAAACGCATGCGCCTCTATCAGGCGGCCGAGCAGATTCTGATCCGCGAGGCCGCGCTGGCGCCGCTCCTCTACGCCCGCTACTCCTTGCTCCTCAAACCCCGCATCAAACGCTTCCCCACGTCCGCGCTCGAATGGTGGTTCTGGAAAGATGTCCTCATCGAGCCTTGACCTGTCGCCAAACTGCCCCAAAACTCGCTGATCTTTGCCCCGAAAAACACCGGTTTGTAGCCAGTTTGTAGCCACCTCCGCGCTATACTACATTGTGGTTTGTGGCAACGTTGACCTGTTCAGTCTGGGCCAGCGCGGAGGAGGAGACTATGTTTCCCGCTTCTAAATACGTCTCGTTCATGGTGCGCCTCTGGTGGGATGACCAGACCCAGTCTGAGGACTGCTGGCACAGCGAGGTCGAGCATGTGCAAACTGGGGAACGCTGGCAGTTTGACGATCTGGAGCAATCGCTGCGCTTTTTGGCGCAGATGGCTGAGCGGCTCGAACCCGCGGGGACTTCCCCACCAACTCTTCCCCCTGATGTTAGCCTACTGACCCCCTGAGGTCGTGCAGGGCCGCTCCCGGCCTCTGCTCCCAGACTCTCTCCCGTCTGGGCGGGCGATGATATTCGTGGCCGTTTTCCCCCTACCTGCCGCCCGGGAAACAGACCACGAATGGCATCGAGCTTCTAAGAAATGGGCCGCTGTCCCTTGCCAGCAGCCCATGAGTTTGGCGTCCGGCCTCGGGGTTTTCCGCCGATCGAGAGGACGAGCTGCTCCCTGGCTCGCCCTCTCGATTCTTTTTTCAGCCCAGCGCTCATCGCGCCAGCGACCCGCTTTGTCAGTCCGGCCGCGCCGCGGTACAATGCACCCCATGTCAGTTGACACGTCATCTTCCAGGCGCTTGCTGTGGTCCCTGCGCGGCCTGACCCTCACCCTGCTGATCTTGCACCTGGCCGCGCCGCGGCTTGGCGAATCCGCAGCCTGGGGCCTCTGGCCGATCACCTTCTTTGCCCCAGCCGTGCGCGGGGCGCTGGCGCTGCTGGTGGCGGCGCTGTGCATCCCCGCGGTGACGGATCGCTTGCTGAAGGTTATGGCATCCCGCTTTTTCACCGAAAGGGCGCCAGGCGCAGCCGCGCCCACGCGCTGGTTCATCGTCCTGGCCCTGCTCTCTATGCCCCTTTTTTGGGCCTTGCGCCTGGTGCACACGCGCTGGGGCGACGCCTACATCCTCACCAACGCCATTCCCTTGCCCGACCCTGCCCTGCGCCTGGTCTACACCTGGCAGGCGCCCTTGACCGTCTTCTGGCACGCGAAACTGTGGGCGCTCGGGCAGCGTCTTTGGCAATGGCCGGACGCCTTTCCCGCGTACGCCATCACCAGCGTGGCTGCGGGCGCGGTCTACGTCTTCGTGGTGCTTCAATTGGCCTGGGAAGTGGGCCGCCGTCGCGGCCAACGCTTGCTCGTGGCCGGTCTTTTGCTTAGCCTGGGCGCCATGCAGCTCTTCTTTGGCTATGTCGAGAACTATACGCTGCCCGCGGTCGCCATCATGATCTATCTGTGGCTGGCCGCGCGCACTCTGGCGGGCAAGACGCCGCTGTGGGCTGCGGCCGCGGCCCTGGGCCTGGCCAATGCCTTGCACCCATCCACGCTCAACCTGGCGCCGTCGCTGTTGATTCTGACAGCGGCCAGCGCCCGGCGCATCGGCTGGCCGCGTGCGCTGCTGCAGACGGCCGTTCCCTTGCTGCTGATCGGCGCGGGCGTGATCGCGTTCATGCAGGCCGGCGGCCACGGCATTCAAGCGCTGCTCACCAGCGACCGCCCGGGCGGCGGCGATGCGCGCTGGCTGGTGCCGCTGTGGACCACCAGCACGCGCTGGGAACATTACACCATGTTCTCCTGGGGACACCTGGTGGACATCGTCAACCAGCAGCTGCTGAGCGCCCCGGTCAGCCTGGCGGTTGTGCTGCTCTGCTTGGGCTTTTGGCGTCAGACTCGCCATCTGACCCGACCCGCCGTCGGTCACACTTCCGATGCGACAGTCGCGCCTGACGCCGTAGTTCACACCCCCGGTGTGACAACCGCACCTGACGCCGTAGGTCACACCCCCGGTGTGACAACCGCACCTGACGCCGTAGGTCACACCCCCGGTGTGACAACCGCACCTGACGCCGTAGGTCACACCCCCGGTGTGACAGTCGCACCTGACGCCGTAGGTCACACCCCCGGTGTGACAACCGCACCTGATGCCGTAGGTCACACCCCCGGTGTGACAACCGCACTTGACGCCGTAGGTCACACCTCCAGTGTGACAGTCGCACGCGACGCCGTAGGTCACACCTCCGGTGTGACAGTCGCACATGACGCGGCAGGTCACGCCCCCGGTGTGACAGTCGCACTTGACGCGGCAGGTCACACCCCCGGTGTGACAACCGCACCTGATGCGGCAGGTCACACCCCCGGTGTGACAACCGCACCTGATGCCGTAGGTCACACCTCCGATGTGACAACCGCACCTGATGCCGTAGGTCACACCTCCGATGTGACAACCGCACTTGACGCCGTAGGTCACACCCCCGGTGTGACAGTCGCACGCGACGCGGGCGATGCGGCTCCTAAAGAAGGTCCAGGTCCCGCCGCTGCGACCTATGTGCGCTTTCTCGCCGTGGCAGCCGCCGGCAGCCTGCTCTTCATCCTGCTCTGGAATCCGGACTACGGCGGCCAACGTGACTGGGACCTGTTCAGCCTGAGCAGCCTGCCTTTGACCGCGCTGGCTGGCGTGCTGCTGGGCCAGGTGTTGACCGAGGAACGCGCACGGCTGGAAGCGGCCCTGCCGCTGATTGCTGTTTCCGTTTTCCATACCGCAGCCTGGGTTTTTCAAAACACACAGCCGTGGGAGTGGCCGAAGTAAATGCAAAGCGCAGAGTACAAAGTGCAAAGTACCCGTTATCCGGTTGAGTGCGCATGCCTTCGCGCGCAGCTGCTTTGTGCTTTGCACTCTGTACTTTGCACTCTGTGCTTTCAAGGAGTGAACGATGAGCCTACATGACGGCGATCGAAATCCGGGGCCGACGTCTCGGCCAGTGTCACCCAATTCAAGCCAGGGCCTGCCCGATTGGATGAGCTCGCCCGCGGAGCCGCCGCCAGTGTTGACGCGGTCGCCGGCCGGGGGAAATCCACCGCCGCGGCTGCCGGGCGGCCGCCAGGCGGCGCGTCCAGGCGGCAACGGCGCCGGTCGTGGACGGTTCGCCGACGGATTTCTGATCGCGCTCATCGTCAGCACCATCCTGGGCCTGTTGGTCACGGCCGGGGGCGCCATTGGCTACGTTCTGATCGCGTCTGATCTGCCATCGCCCGATGAACTCCAGGGTCGCGCGGCGCTCTTTGTCAGCACGCGCATCTTTGACCGCAGCGGCAAGCCCCTCAACGAGGTCTTTGATTCAGGATCAGGCCGCCGTTCTCTGGTCAAGCTCAATCAAATCGCGCCTGACCTGCTGCACGCCACCATCGCCACCGAGGACGCCAACTTCTACCTTCACCCTGGCGTAGACCCTGTCGGCATCGCACGCCTGGTCTGGCGGGCCGTTCGGGAGCGCGAGGCCGTCATTGGCGGTTCTACGATTGCGCAGCAGTTGGTCAAACTGGTGTTCTTGACGCCCGAACGCACGGTCACGCGCAAGGTCAAAGAAGCAATCCTGGCAGCCGAAATCACGCGCACCTATCCACGCGACCGCATCCTGGAAATCTACCTGAACGAGATTTACTACGGCAACGCCGCGTATGGCATCGAGGCGGCCGCGCAGACCTATTTTGGCAAGCCGGCCTCGGACTTGGCCCTGCCGGAAGCCGCCTTGTTGGCTGGTCTGCCGCAGGCGCCTGCCTTCTATGACCCTTACACCAATCCAACCGGGGCCAAGGCGCGCCAGGCCGTGGTGCTGCGCTTGATGGTCAAGGAAGGCTACATCACGCCGCAGGAGGCGGACGCAGCCTGGCTGGCTTGGGACGCGCAGCGTATCCCGCTCGTGCCGCTGCATTACACCTTCGAGGCGCCGCATTTTGTGGTCTACGTGCGTGAGCAGCTGGAGCGCGCCTACGGCCCAGGGATTCTGTACAAAGGCGGCCTGCAGGTTTACACCACGCTCGACAGCGATCTGCAGAAGCTGGCCGAAGAGACCGCACGCGCGCGTATTGCGCGCTTCACGCCGCAGCAGCACGTGACCAACGCCGCGTTGGTGGCTCTGCGGCCGCAGACCGGCGAAATCCTGGCGATGCTGGGCAGCGTGGATTTCAACGCGACCGAAATCTCCGGCCAGGTCAACGTCGCGATCAGTCCACGCCAACCAGGGTCGGCGGTCAAACCGCTGACCTACCTGACCGCATTTGCCTTGAGCCAGGACTGGTGGACGCCCGCAACCACCCTGATGGATATCAGCACGGAGTTTCCTGATGGCGCGGGCCGGCCGCCCTACGTCCCCAAGAACTACGATGACAAAGAGCATGGCCTGGTGACGGTGCGCAGCGCGCTGGCTAATTCCTATAATATCCCGGCCGTCAAGGCCCTGCAGCATGTCACAATCCCACGCCTGATCGAAACCGCCGAGCGCATGGGGATCAAGAGCTTGACCGGCGGCGACTTCGGTCTGTCGCTGACCCTGGGCGGCGGCGAGATGACGCTGCTGGAACTGACAGGCGCGTACGCAGTGTTGGCAAATCAGGGCATCCGCGTGCCGTCCGTGGCGATTCAGTGCGTGATCGGGCCTGATGGGCAGCTGCTGGGCCAGGGCGTCGAAGAGGTCAGCGCCGCGCCCTGCCAAGAGGCAGCAAACCGGCCGCACGGCGCGCTGCTCATCGAACCGCAGTCCGGACAACGGGCTGCGCCCGCCACCTACGCCTATCAGATCACCTCGATCCTGGCGGACAATGAGGCCCGCACGCCCGCGTTCGGTCCCAACAGCGTGCTGCGCCTGCCCGGCGACCGCCCGGCCGCAGTCAAGACCGGCACCACGAACGATTTTCGCGATAACTGGACCGTGGGTTATACGCCCGATTTGACGGTGGGCGTGTGGGTGGGCAACAGCGATGGCACGCCCATGCGCGGAATCAGCGGCGTGGCCGGCGCGGGGCCGATCTGGAACAGCTTCGTGGTTGCGGCGCTCAAGGACAAGCCGCCGTTGCCCTTCCCCGCGCCGGCCGACATCGAGTTGATCGAGGTGTGTGCGGATTCAGGCACGGTGCCCAGCGCAAGCTGCCCGGCGCGCCGCGCCGAGGTGTTCGTCAAGGGGCGCGGGCCGTTGAGCGCCGAGTTCGACATTCACCGCAAGGTGCGCATCTTCAAGGTTGGCGATCAGGAATACCTGGCGCCGCCCGAATGTCCCGATCAACTGGTGGAGGTGCGTGACTACACCGTCTACCCGCCAGAAGGGCGGCAGTGGGCGATTGACCACGGCATCCCGCAGCCGCCCACGGAGGTGGCGACCAACTGCCAGGCGCCGGACATCTTCATCCAGCAGCCGGCCGAGGGGGAAACGGTGGCTGGGCTGGTCACGCTGGTGGGCAAGACCGCGCTGCCTGATTTCGATCGCTACGATGTGGAATACGGCGAGGGCCACGATCCTCTTGGATGGGGACATGTGGATGGCCCCTTCTTCACGCCGGTGGATGGCGGCCCGCTGGCAACCTGGGACACGGCCACCCTTGCGCCTGGCCCGTTCACGCTGCGCATCCGCGTGTGGGACCGCAGCGGTCGTGAGTTCGAGGCGCGCGTGCGGCTGTTTGTTGGCGCCGCGCCGCCCACGCCGACACCCGCAGTCACGAGCACGCCGACGCCGGAGATCCTGCCGACGGCCACGCCCACCGCTGAACTGCTGGCTACTGCGACGCCCACACCGGAGTTTTTCCCGACCCCCACGCCCACCGCGCAGATTCCCACGCCAGGGCTGCCAACCGACACGCCCACGCCTGAAGTCACGCCCACGCCGCCGCCGGGCGATGAGCTGGTATTGCGCCTGGACCAGCCGCAGGATGGGGACACCGTGCGCGGCGTGGTAGACATCATCGGCGCCGCGTATGGCGCGGCGTTCGCCAGCTACCGCGTGGAACTGGGGCAGGCGCCTGATCCCTTCGTGTGGCTGCCATTGACTGTGGACGTGACGACGCCGGTTGAGCCGTCAGGCGTGCTGGCGTCCTGGAACACGACGACCATTGCCGACGCCACCTATATCCTGCGCCTGGTTGCCACGCGCCAGGATGGCAGCCAACTGGAGGTGCGCATCCGGGTCAGCGTGCAGAACGCATCGTGAGCGCACGTCCGGAGTTCGAGGGGACTGCGACGCTGCAAGCATAAAAGGGGCGGCGATCTTGTTGGTTGCGCCTGCACCAATTCGATTGTGCAGAGGCAAGGCGCGTGGTACAATCCAACCGATCAATGCCTTCCGATGATCATGTTTGAGGCTTACTTAGATAGGCGCCGGGTAACTGCTTAGACGGCGCGTCGTCGCAAGCAAGAGCGATTGAAATCGCACCTGATGGGCGTACCGCCGGGCGTCTACCTGCGTAGACGCGATGCCGCTCGTCGAAGTCCCTGCGGCGGCGCGCCCTTTCGGTCCAATTCATTCGGCGACTGCAGTCGGTGCAGGATGCCTGAGTAATTGCGGCGCCGGTGCGAATGTCTATGACAGGAAGTGTGGGGAAGATGAACCATGAGCACAGCAATGGCAACTGTCACGATTGATCTGCCGATCTCGGTTTATGAACGTTTGCAGCAGGCGACACGCCAACAGAGTCGCTCCGTGCCAGAAATCGTACGGGACATGGTGCTGCGGGACATACCGTCACTTCCGTCGCTGCCACATGACTTCGAAGCTGAATTGGATGCCTTCGAGCGTCTTTCAGATGATGTGCTATGGTTGATTGCGCGCAGCACCTTGTCTAGATCAGATCAGCGCGCCTTTGCAAGGTTGAATCGTTTGGCCCAACAGCGATCATTGAACGTCTCTGAGCAGGCCAGGCAGCAGGCTTTGACGGAGATCTATGACCGCACGCTTGTGCGTCGAGCGCATGCGTCTGTCATCCTCAAGAGGCGCGGGTATGATCTCACTGATCCGGATAGTTTGCGATCATCATGAGTCAAGCTCACGTATCTCCCGAACAGTGGCAGAGGATCGCAGCTGATGCGCAGCATCGCTGTGGATATTGCCAGACCCAAGAGGCAATCGCCGGTATGCCGTTTGAGATCGAGCACATTGTCCCGAGAAAGCTGGGCGGCTCATCAGACGAAAGCAACCGGTGGCTTGCCTGCCCTCGCTGTAATCGCTTCAAGGGCGATCGCACGCACGGTTTGGATACAGTGACCCAGGCCACAGCACCTCTGTTCAATCCACGCCGGCAGGTTTGGCAGGATCATTTTGCTTGGGCAGACGGCGGCGTCACGATCGTGGGACTGACTCCCACCGGTCGGGCTACGGTATACGTGCTGCAAATGAACAATCCTTACGTTACTCGCGCCCGATACGTTTGGGTGGCATGGGGATGGCACCCGCCTCGCGATTAGGCCGGCATAGGGCCGCTAGAGGCGGACGCGGCCTGATGCCGGTATGCAGCAAATCCCGTAGATCCAGACAACTTAACCCTGGCGGCAGTTCACTCCACGCGCGACCAGGTGCGCCAGCACGCGCTGGAAGCAGGCGGTGTCCGCGCCGACCATTTCTGGTGGGCAGATGCCTGCGCGCGTGAAAGTTCCATCCAACACCAGGCGCGCGACGCCGGTGCAGGTGTAGCCGGTGGTGCGCGCCATCGAAGAGACGCCGCTCAGCGGGTCGGTCTGATCGTACAGGTGATACGTGTACGTCTGCGGCTGACCCGCTTCCGTCCCGCTGATACGCACACGCATGATCGTGAACTCTGGTTCGTTGGCGTCCAGGCGCCATTGTTCCAGCAGCAGCGCCGCGGTGACATCGAGGGGGCGCACCTCCACACCGTGGACCAATCGCGGTGCGGCGTCGAAGAAGCCGCTCGCGCGCAGCACCCGGATCAACTCGATGTGACCGGGATAGCGCAGCGTTTTTTCGACCATATTGGGCGCCGGAATGGTGCGCAGCAGCGTGCGCAGGCCATCGGTGTTGAAAGCCTCCAGCACGCCCACCGGTTCAAGCGTCACGAGTTCGGCATCCGAGAGCGCAGGTTTGACCACGATCTCGCCGTTGACCACCATGCGCGCTGGTCTCGTGTACTCCTCGATGACATCAATCGGGGAAAAGGGGGCTTTGTACGCCCAGGGCCACACCCGACCGACCGGCAGCCCCCCCACCAGGCATTCGAACGATTCGACGTTCATGTGCGCGTGGTGATAGCCCAGGATGAGGTTGCCCAGGCCTGGCGCCACGCCGCAATCCACGACCGCTGTGACTCCGTGTTGGCGAGCCAGATCGTCCAGCGCGAAGGGGTCCTCCGGGAAAAAGGAAATGTCCACGATATTTTTGCCCGCGGCGATGACCGCGGCCAGGGTTTGGTAGCCCAGGAACCCAGGCACGGCCCCAATCACCAGGTCTGCATCCGCCACGGCCTGGCTCACGGCTGTCGAATGAGCCAGGTCGGCCGGCCTAAAAGCCAGCGGGTAGCGATCGGTCAGGGCCGCGCCGCGCGCGCGATTCGCATCCACCACCGTGACGGCAAAATCATGGCACAGGTCGGCGGCCATTGCGCCGCCGACCATGCCTGCGCCTAAGACAACCACATGCTTCATTTGGTCCGCCTCGCCGCTCAGTACGCGCCTTAGAGCGCTCGTCATGCCGGCACCGAGGCCAGCCCCTTGCCATTCGGGCCTGGCGGCGTCACCACTGGCTGTTCCACGACCATTTGCTCCTCGCGGCGGAATTGACTCATGTAAAGATCGTAGTAGACCCCACCCTTCGCCAACAGTTCGTCGTGTTTGCCTCGTTCGACGATTTCGCCCGCGGCCAGCACCAGCACCTGATCGGCATTGCGAATCGTGCTCAGGCGATGGGCAATGACGAAACTGGTGCGCCCGGCCAACAGTTTGTTCAGCGCGGCCTGAATCTGGCGCTCCGTGCGGGTGTCCACGCTCGAAGTAGCCTCGTCCAGGATCAGAATGCGCGGGTTGCTCAGCGCGGCCCGGGCAATGGCCAGGAGCTGGCGTTGGCCCTGGCTGAGGCCGCTGCCGCGCTCGCCGAGCAAGGTCTGATAGCCATCCGGCAGGCGCTCGATGAACTGGTTGGCCTGCACCAACTTGGCCGCGGCAATCACCTCGTCATCGCTGGCCTCCGGCTTGCCATAGCGGATGTTGTTCATCACCGTGTCGCTGAACAGGAAGGTGTCCTGCAGAACGATGCCGATTTGGCGGCGCAGGCTGGCCGCGGTGACGTCGCGCACATCAATGCCGTCAATGCGCACCGCGCCGTCGGTGACATCGTAGAAGCGCGGCAGCAAGTTGATGATGGTGGTCTTGCCTGCGCCGGTGGGGCCGACAATGGCAATCGTCTGGCCTGGCTCGGCTGTCAGGCTGACATTCTGCAGCACAGGGATGCCCTTTTTGTAAGCGGCATGTACGTGATCGAACTCCACACGCCCTTGGATGGCCGGCAGCGGTTGGGCGCCCGGTTTGTCGAACACCTCGGGCGCCTGGTCGAGCAGGCCAAAGATGCGCTCGCCGCCGGCAATCGCGCTCTGGATGTTGGTCCACAGCACGGATACCTGCTGGATGGGCTGATTGAAACGCTGCACGTAATTCAGGAAGGTGACGATCAGGCCCAGGGTGACGGTGGCGCCCATCAGGTTATTGCCGCGCAGCAGAGCCAGGCCGCCCACGCCGGTCACGATGGCAATGGCGACATAGCCCAGCGCTTCGAGGGTTGGCGCAAGCGCGCTGGTGAAGGCCACGGCGCGCACGTTCGCATCGCGGTTGGCCGCGTTGGTGACGCGGAACTGGTCAATGTTCTCTTGTTCCCGGTTGAACGCCTGCACCTCGCGCACGTTGGCAATGGACTCTTGCAGGTCCGCGTTGACATTGCCAATCTCCTGGCGACTGCGGCGGAAAGCCTTGCGCGCCTGACCGGAGAACCAAAGCGTTGCCACGATCATGAACGGCAGCACCGCCAGGGAGATCAGGGCATAGGCCCAGCTCAAGGCGAGCATTTTATACATGACCCATACGATCAGGAGGATGCCGCTCAGCACGTTGACCAGGGCAAAGCTGAACACCTGCTGGATCGTGTCAATGTCATTGGTGACGCGGCTCATGATCGCGCCGGCCTCATGCTCGGCATAGTAGTTGAGCGATAAGCGGTGCACCTGCGCGAACAGGTCATCGCGCATCTTGCGCAGCACGTGATTGCCAGACCATGACATGGCGTAGAACTGCAGGCCGCCGGTGATGGAGCCGGCAACATACAGACCGACCACCAATAGAATCACACGCCCCAGGCCGGCCACTGTGTCAGCCGTGCTGCGTGTGGCGGCGTCGGTGGTGTCGAACCAACAGGTGCTCTTGGCGGCCTGCGTTTGCTGACCAGCAAAGCCACTGGCGCCTGCCGCGCCGCCCGTCAACCGGGCGCTGGCCGCCGGCGTCAGGTAGCAGTCCACCGCCTGACCGATCAACTCGGGCGCAGTCACTTGCGCCCAGGTGCCAGCAATGACCAGCGCAGCAACCAGCAGCAGGATAGGCCAGAAGGCCTTGAAATAGACCGCAAAACGGCGCAGGGTGGCCCCGACGCGCTGTGGCTTGAGCGTCTCGCGCTCCAGGAGGGCGCGCGGCCCCCCAGGTCCTCCCATCATCGTAGTGTCTCCTTATTCAGCGTGGCCGTTTCTAGCCGCGCGGGTGGTTCGTCGGCCAGGGCCACATCGCTCACCAGCTGCGAATGATAAATGTCAGCGTAGAGGGGGCTGTTTTCCATGAGGTCCTCGTGTTTGCCGCGGGCGACGATGCGTCCCTTTTCCAGCACCAGGATTTGATCGGCGTTCACCACGGTCGTGATGCGCTGGGCAATGACGAAGCTGGTGCGGCCGTGCATCAAACCGGTCAATGCCTGCTGAATCTGAAACTCAGTCTGCAGGTCAACCGAACTGGTGGAATCGTCCAGGATCAGCAGGCGCGGGTTGAGCAGCAGCGCGCGTGCGATGGCAATGCGCTGTTTCTGTCCGCCGCTCAGGGTCGTTCCGCGTTCGCCCACCGGGCTTTCGTAGCCAGCCGGAAAGCTCATGATGAAGTCGTGCGCCGAGGCGGCTTTGGCCGCGGCCGTGACTTCTGCCAGCGTAGCGTCGGGGCGACCAAATGCGATGTTCTCGCGAATCGTGCCGCTGAAGAGGTTGGTCTCTTGCAGCACAATGCCGATCTGCGAGCGCAGAGAATCGAGCGTCACATCCCGCAGGTCATACCCATCAATGCGCACATGCCCTTCGTTGACGTCGTAGAAGCGCGGCAGCAGGTTGATGATCGTAGTCTTGCCGCTGCCGGTCGCGCCAAGCAGGGCGACGGTTTCGCCGGGCTGCGCTTCGAAGCTGACATGCGAGAGCACCGGTTCTCCGCTTTCAAAATAGCGAAAGGTGACATCTTCGAAGGTGACATGGCCCTGCACATGAGGCAAGACGATCGCGCCTGGCTTGTCGGCCACATCATTCTTGGCATCGAAAATCTCGAAAATGCGCGCTGCCGACGCGCTGGCTTGAGACATCTGGCTGATGATGAAGCCCAACTGGCCGATGGGAAAGAAGACGTAGACCAGGTAGAGGCTGAACTTCTGCCATTCGCCAAAGCTCAGGGTGCCGTCAATGATCTGTTTGCCGCCAAAGTAGAGCACGGCGGCCTGCCCCAGGTTCGCAATCAGGAAGACGACGGGGAAGAGGAAGGAGAAGACGCGTGAGACCTTGATGCTCTGCGCCATCAGGCTAGTCGCCGCCGCATCGAACTTGCGTTCTTCATCCGGTTCGCGCGCAAACGACTTCACCACCTTGATGCCGGCCAGGTTTTCCTGGAGCACGGTGTTGAGCCGAGACAGACGTTTTTGCACTTCCGCAAACAGCGGCTGACTAATCGCGCCGAACACCATGAACAAAAGGAGCGCGACCGGCAGCACCGGCAGCACGACCAGCGTTAGTTTGAGATTGGTGGTCGCCAGAATGATCAGGGTCGCCGTGAGCAGGACGAATGCCTGCAGCGCGAGGAGAAGACCCTGTCCGATGAAGAGACGCACTTTTTCCACATCATCCGTGGCGCGAATCATCAACTGCCCGGTCTGGTTGCGGTCATGGTAGCTGAACGACAACCGCTGAATCTTGGCGTAGAGGTCATTGCGGTAATCAAAGGCAATGCTCTGCGATACTCGTTCTGACGTATAGGCCTGCGCAAAGGCAAACATCCCGCGCATGACGGCAAAGGCGACGATGAGCAAAATGGCGCTGACCAGCACCTTCTCGCCCCCATCGCGATAGGTGACTAGCTGCTCAGGCGTCCAGCCCAGGCGCTGTAAGGCCGTGGTCAAGAAGGCCGCCGGCACCTGCGCCAACTGCTTGGCGATAAGACCCTTGGTGACGGCGTCAATGATGTTTTGCACCAGTTGGGGGACGGCCAGTTGAGCGCCGGTTGAAATGAAGAGGAACAAATAAGCGAGCGCCGTCAGGCGTTTGTAATGTCCCAGGTATTTGATGGCGCGGCCCAGTCCCCCTTTGGCCGGCATGTCCATCCGCACCTTGTGTCGTTTGACAAGTCGTGTTTGCACACAAATCTCCTTCTAGCCTGCAGGGTGCAATCTGGTGGATTGCGTTTCCACGGGCGGGTTGCTTACGAGAGCGTCGTTGTCACAGGCGCTGGCCGCGGCCTGTTTGAGAAGTGATCGCCGTAGGCGCATCAACAGCCCTAACAAAGTCTCTGTTTCTTGCGCACTCAGATCGGCGCACAATTGATTGAGGAAGGCGACATGCGCCGGCGCGCTTTCTCGCACCTGTGCGCGGGCGAGTTCGGTCAGGCGAATGGTGAATGAGCGCCGATCATGCTGGTCAAGCTGGCGTTCAATGAAGCCCTGTTCCTCCAGCCCACGCAACAAAGAACTGACCGTGTTCTTGCTGACGGATTGGTGCCTGCTCAGCACGGAAGGGGACAACCCGTTGGTGTTGCCATTCATCTCCGCCGCGTACAGGTGCATTAGCACCCCCCAGCGTGGTCCGGATAGCTGATCGTCGCGCAGACGCTCCGAAAAAATGACATCGTACAGATTGTTGACGATACGCACGGCGCGCAGCAACTGCACACCGCCAATCGTTTCGATGCCGTGCTGATGCATCAGTTGGCGGAAGCTTAGATCGTCAGGTTGAAATGATGGATCGTGATTCATGGCTCCTTTGCAAAGAGAATCAACGTGAAATGAGTGATTAGTAACATATCGAACTATTCCAAGCCGGACAAGTTTCCGACTTAACCATCGCTAATGATGTAGCTCATCTTCCAATGTGTGGTATAATCACGTGGCCGCCGCCGGCTGCATCCTCTACCATGCCGGTGACGCAAGAAAGGAATTCATGGTTACAGCCATTGTTCTCATCAACGTGGAGCACGGTCGCGTCAACGACGTGGCCGCGCAGTTGTTGACGCTGCCTGGCGTCACGGAGGTCTATTCGGTGGGCGGACGGTTCGACCTGGTCGCGGTGGCGCGAGTCAGAGACAACGATGCAATCGCCGACCTCGTCACCGATCACATGCTCAGGCTGAATTACATTCAGAGCACCGAGACCTTGATTGCGTTTCGGGCTTATTCGCAATATGACCTGGAGCGTATGTTTGCCATCGGGATGTAAGGCTGGGGCGCGCGCTCACGGGACTCGACTGAGCAGTTTGACAAAGCCGGTGCTCACACTCTCGAACTCGCCCATCAGGTAGGCTTGACTGCCCCAGGCCAGGATCACGTCCCCGCCAGCGGCCAACGCGGCGGCGCGGCGCGCCCGCTCCAGCGTGGGGTTGGCGCGGCCGCCGACGGGCAGCGGCCCCACGGCAAGCCCAACCGCCGCCTGCCGCTGACTTGCCATTATGGCCGTGTTCAGCGCCCGGTTCACGCCGGCAGACAGGTGTTCACCAGGCTGCGGCGCCAGCGCGCATACGGCGGCGCCTTCGGTTGTCCACCACGCGCCGTCGGTCAGCGTTGCCATCAGCGCCTCTGCCTCCGCAGGCGGCAATCCTTGCAGCCAGAGGACCACGCCGTCGTTCATTCTGATCCTTTTTGACCTCTAATTGGGCAAAATCTACTTGACCTTGCCGGCCCTGGGAGCGACAATACGTTCCACCAATGCGCGTCGATGCGCCATCATTTTGCCACAGGAATCGAGTTATGAGCGAATTTGCCCTTGATCCCGCCGCCACTGTAGGTCCGGTTGCTCTGACCGTTCAATCCCTTGAGCGGACATTGTATCTATACCGAGATATCTTGGGGATGGAGGCGCTGCCCGCGGAGGATGCCGATCTGACGTTAGCCGTGGATGGCGTCCCTCTATTTCGGTTGACTGCCAACCGTGTGGCGCACAAACGTTCGCCGCGCACCACGGGGTTGTTCCATGCGGCCATCCTGACGCCCAGCCGTTTGGACCTGGCGCGCACGCTGATGCGCCTGTTCGAGTCTGATTATCCGCTGCAAGGAGCGGCCGATCACCTGGTCAGCGAAGCGCTCTATCTGGCCGATCCGGATGGCAATGGCCTCGAAATCTACGCTGACCGTCCGCGCGAGCAGTGGCCGTACGTCGGCCAACAGGTGCAAATGACGACTGATCCACTCGATATGGAAGGACTGCTGGCTCTGTTGAAAAAAGATAACCAGCGTTGGAAGGGGCTGGCGGCAGGCACGCACATCGGACATGTCCACCTGCAAGTGAATGATATTCGCCAGGCTGAGGCTTTCTATTGCGGCGTGCTCGGTTTTGACCTGACGCAGCGCTATGGCCCCAGCGCCCTTTTCGCGTCCGTTGGCGGCTATCATCATCACCTGGGGATGAACACATGGAACAGCCTGGGCGCCTCGCCGCCCCCGCTGGACACGATTGGCTTACGCTATTTTACAATCAACCTGCCCGATCCGGCTCAACGCCAGCGCGTGGCCGCCCGCCTGGCTGAGAAGCAGATTGAGTTTTCCGAGCGACCGGATGGTCTTTTCTTACATGATCCAGCCGGCAACGGGGTGTTGATCCAGTAAGACCACCGCCGAGCGTGCGTTACGCTCGGCGGTGATTTTTTCAAGCCTTGACCCTGGCTGCATCAATGGCCGCCAGAATTTGCTGCGGCTTAGGATGATCGCCAATGTGTTTGCTGTAGTACGCCAGCAGCAGACGCCCATCTGGGCCGACGATGAAGACGCCCGGCATCTGCCGCACATCACCCACGGGCGCGCCGCCCACGTGCCTGCCAACTACCAGGTCAACGCCGCTGGCCCATACCCCCGGCCCCATGGTTTCCAAGAGCCCGGCGCGACCCAGGCCATATGTCCGGTAGGCTTCTTGTTGTGGGTCCGAAAGCATGACCACGGCTGGCGCACGCGCAGCCCCAAACTCGGCTGCTTCCTCCGGTTCGCCCATCGTGACCGCGGCCAGCGTCACACCACGCTTCGTCAATTCTGGCTGAAGCTCAACCAACCTGGTGAGCATGAGGCGACAGAACGGTCAGCCAAAATGTCGTAAGAAAGCGAAGACAACCGGTCCCTCTTGCCACAGCGTGGAGAGATTGACGAACGAACCGCTTGTTGTTTGTACGGTCACATCGGGCGCCACATCGCCCACGTCTAATCGTTTTTGCATTGTTTTCCTCAAATCATCCGGAAGATCGTGTCTGCAACGAAGCCTAGGCCAACGTCAGGTGCAGGCTGAGTGGCTTTCCGTCCTGCCCGCGCACCTCTGCCTGAACCTGCCCGTCGCGATCGAGTTTGACTTCGCCCTGATTCCCCTGCGTGTCGCGCAGCTTTAGACTCCCGTGGGCACGGATGCGCCAGACGCCAATGCGCGGCGCCAACTCGCTGGTGATGATGCCAACGGCATCGGCCTGGTAGTCGCCGTCTGCGCTGGCAAAATGGAACACAGAGGGCGCCGGCATTCCAAGCCCGCGCAATCCCACGGTTGTTCCCGTAATTTCCTCATGGCCGCTGATCTCGCCAACGCCTGCCAGGGTGATCCGATAGCTAAAGCGCAGATAGGGCGTGCTGCTTTCGTACACCACATGCGTCAAGGCGCCGGTCGTTGGATCGAACAGGTCCACCGTTCGCCCAATCGCATCGAAGCGCGGTTGATAGCGGGCCGGCCCATAGCTTGATGAGGCCGCCGCGGCATAAAGACCGAAGTGCGCCAGGGCCGCTGCGGCGGCATGGGGCAGCTGCGCAGCTATTCCTGTCAGTAATTCAGTTTTGTGTAAGCGTCGGGCCACCCATTCGGTAATGGATGAACCTTGTTCAGGTAACTCATAGGACACCCGACTTTGGGGCGTGCCACTCAAAACCAGGTTTACGGATGCGATTGTCATGCTTTTGCCTTCCTATCCATGCCTTTGCCGTTTTCGACTGCTATTGTGCAAACATTATACATACATTGAACATACCTGTCAAATCGGCGCCACCTCACGTGACGCGGCCGCGCAGGCTGCCTGCATCCGAGCCGCCTGTCCGTCTGGGGTGCATTTCAGAATAGGGGCGTAGCCCCGGAGGGGCTTTCACCTCGTAGCCGGATGGCCTTTGGCCTCCGGCGGGGTTGGATGCCGCATCGCCTGCGCGCAACCAACCCCGCCCGACCGTGAACGGATCGGGCTACAAGGTGAAAGGCCCTATCGGGCCTGACACCCTGGCAGGGGCTTGAATCTCGTAGCGGGCGCATTTCAGTATCGCGGCGTAGCCCACAAAGGTTGGGCTTGGCAGCGGTTGCAGCGATCGTTCGGCTGAGCTCACGACGAAGCCTCAATCGCCCGACCCGCCCCCATTCTGAAATGCACGCGTCCGTCTGTAGGAAAAAGAAACGTCCCTGGCGTCACGGCCAGAGACGTTCGAGAGGTCATGGGTTGTCGAGTGTCTGGCGTTTACTTACGCACAGCAGGCAGCCAGAGGCGTGGGCCAGACCCGGAGCCGACGATGATCGAGCCATTGATCGCCGTCACGCCGCCATCCACAACCGCGCTGCGATCGGTGATGCGGACTTTGCTGAAGTTCAGGCTGCTCGTGCCGGCCTGCATGCCCTTGAACTGCACGCTGGCCAGGATGCCGCTGCCGTTTGGCCCATTGCCCGTGCCCAGGGTGTAGGCCGCAAAGCGCACCGTGCCCGTTGTGTTGTTGATGAGGGGACCGAGCAGGTTGGCTGAGTAGGTGCTGCTGCCGGTGAGCATAGGGCCGAGGGTCACGCCATTCGCCACTGCATTCACCACAGCCGGATCAAAGGCGATGATGAATTCAAACGCGCCCAGGTTTTGAGCATTGCTGATCTGAACGTTGACGCTGCCGGTATTGTTGACGGCGAGCGTCAAGGGGTTGGGTGTCAGGCTGATACTGGCTGCATTCGGCGCGCCGCCAGCGGCGCTGGCAGCGGTTATCACGGCGGCCAGCAGACAAAGCACCACGGCTACCACGGCAAATCGTCGCATCGTTGTCCTCCTTCAGTCGAGTATCGGCGCCAAGCGGGAATTAGCGCCCTCTGCCTTCAGCATGACGCCGCTGACGTCTGCGGTGTTACTGGGCGTACATCGCGCGGCCCACAGGCCATCCGGTGTCACCGGGATGAACCATACTCATAGAATCCACGCCCGCTCTTGCGGCCCAGGTGCCCGGCGCTGACGAGGCGGCGCAGCAGCGTGGGCGCCTTGAAGCGCGTTTCACCCAGTTCTTCGAACAGCACATCGGCCACGAAGAGCGTCGTATCCAGACCGACGAAATCGGAGAGCGTGAGCGGTCCCATCGGGTGGTTGGCGCCCATCATCATACCATTATCAATATCTTCGCGGCTGGCCAGGCCCTGCTCGTATACGCGAATACCATCCAACAAATATGGGATGAGCAGGCGATTGACGACGAAGCCGGGCGCATCTTTGGCCACGATCATCTTCTTGCCCATGCGCTCGCCCACGGCGCGCGCCACATCCAGCGTGGCATCGTCCGTTTGCACGGTGCGCACGAGCTCGAGCAACGGCATGACGGGCACGGGGTTAAAGAAGTGCATGCCGAGCACCTGTGTCGGTCGCCGCGTCGCCGCGGCCAGGTCAATCACAGAAATGGAGGAAGTGTTGCTGGCAAGGATCGTCGAAGCCGGGCAGATGCCGTCCAACGACCGAAAGATATCCTGTTTTAGCTCCATGTCCTCCGTGACGGCCTCGATCACCAGGTCGCAGACGGCCAGGCTGTCATCCAGGCCCACAGCGCCCGACATATTCGCCTGCGCCGCGGCCTTGTCGGCGGCGCTCAGCTTGCCCTTGGCAACCGCTCGTTCCAGGGATTGCTCGATGCGTTGCATGCGTGTCGTGAGTAACTGCTCAGTCTGCTCGCGTATCAACACCTGAAAGCCGCTCTTGGCTGCTACTTCAGCAATACCCGAACCCATGAGACCACAGCCAATGACGCCGATGGTTTTGACTTCCATGATTGGTTGAACTTGCTCCTTTGCCTTCATGACTTCTACGGGCGGGGTGCACCGTTTGATTATAGCAAACGTGCTTAGGCTTGGCAATTGCACCTCCAATGGCCTGGCGTCTGGTCAAGTCCCCGCTCTCATGTTACAATCAACTCATGAAACTGTCGTTGGAGAATCAGTCATGAGTCTTTCGGCTGCGCCTGCAGTCCCGGCCGATTTCGTCAACACCCTCCAGCACGCCGTGACTGGCGCGGTGCGTTTCGATCCCACCAGCCGCGTACTTTACAGCACCGATGCCAGCAATTACCAGATCGAACCCCTGGGCGTCGTCATTCCCCGCACGGTAGACGACGTCGCTGCCACCGTCGCCATCTGCGCCCAGGCCGGCGTGCCGATCCTGGCGCGCGGCGCCGGCAGCTCCCTTTCCGGCCAGGCCATTGGCCGCGCGGTCATTCTCGATTGCTCAACCTACTTGGACAAGATCGAAGCCATACACGCGGAAGAGCGTTGGGTGCGCGTGCAGCCAGGCGTCGTCATCAACCGCCTGAACCGCGCGCTGCGGCCCTTCGACTTGATGCTGGGGCCAGACCCGGCCAGCGCCGAACGCGCGACCGTGGGCGGCAGCCTGGCCAACAACGCCACCGGCGCACATTCCATTCTATACGGTATGTTCGCGGATCAGGTGCTGGGCGCAGACGTTGTCCTGGCCGATGGCAGCCGCACGCACTTCGACACCCTATCGCCCGCCGATCCTGCCTGGGGCGGCCGCGCGGTCGGAGATTCGCATGCGGCCGCCATCTATGCCGGCGTGGGACGGCTGCTGCAAACCTACGGCCGCGACATACACGATCATTTCCCGGCGCACTGGCGTCGTTCCAGCGGCTATGGCTTGACCTACCTCTCACCTGATGCCCCAGGCCGCCATCCTACCTACGCCACGCGACCGCAAGGACTGGCGCCGCTCCTGGCCGGATCCGAAGGTACGCTGGCCGTCTTGACCAGCGTCACCCTGGCGGTCGTGCCGCGTCCAAAGCGCACGGCGCTGGCAATCTGTCAGTTCGATGATCTCCTGGCCGCCCTGGAGGCAACCAATGTCATCCTGGCCTGCCAGCCGTCGGCCGTGGAGCTGATGGATGACATGCTGATTGGCCTGGCGCGCCAACAGCCCGGCACGGCCCGCAAGATGTTCTTTGTAGATGGAACGCCGGCCGCGCTGCTGGTTGTTGAATTTACCGGCGCCAGCGAGGCCGAGTTGCATGCACATCTCGACCGCCTCGCGTCTGTGCTCCGCCAGGCCGGCTGGCCGCGCCCGCCGCTCCGCTTGCTGGACGCGAACGCGCAGGCCACGGTTTGGGATGTGCGCAAGGTGGGCCTGGGCATCCTGATGAGCATGCGCGGCGACCTCAAGCCGATTCCCTGCATCGAGGATGTCTCGGTGCCCGTTGCCAATCTACCGCGCTACGTGGCCGATGTTCTCGATCTGCTCAAGCGCCACAACACCCGCGGCGGCTTCTACGCGCACGCCAGCGCGGGCTGTCTGCACATTCGGCCCCTGGTCAACCTGAAAACCGGCCCTGGCGTGGAGATGATGGTAGACCTGGCGGACGCCGCGTGCGAGTTGGCTCTGCGCTATGGCGGGGTGATGACCGGCGAACATGGCGATGGCATTGCCCATTCGCACCTCAACGCGCGTCTCTTTGGCCCGCGCCTGTATGCCGCCATGTGCGACCTCAAGGCGATTTTTGATCCAGCGCATGTGCTCAATCCGGGCAAGAAGGTGCATGGGCCTGACCCGCGCGCCGATCTGCGCTACGGCCCAACGTATCGCACGCTCGAACTGCGCACCTATTTCGATTTTGGCGCGGACGGCGGTTTTGCCGGCGCCGTGGAGATGTGCAACGGCGCCGGCGTCTGCCGCAAGCTCGACGCGGGTACGATGTGCCCGTCGTTTCAGGCCACGCGTGAGGAGCAAGATTCGACGCGTGGCCGCGCCAACGCCCTGCGCGCCGCGCTCAGCGGACGCCCGTCCGCGCTGGCTTTGACCGGCGCGGAGCTGCACGCCGTCATGGACCTGTGCCTGGGCTGCAAGGCGTGCAAGACCGAGTGTCCAAGCAGTGTGGACATGGCGCGCATCAAGATGGAATACCTGGCATACGTCCAGGACGCACGCGGCGTGCCGCTGCGCAGCCGAATTTTTGGGCATATTGCCCGGCTCAACGCACTGGCCGCGTCGATCGCGCCCCTGGCGAACGTGGTTTTGCAGACGTCCGCCGCCCGCCGCGCGCTGACGGCGTTGGGGGTTCATCCCGCACGCACGCTGCCATCCCTCGCACACCAGACTTTCAGCGCCTGGTTCACGCGTCGCGCCGTTCCGCTCCGCCCTGGCGCCAACGGGCCGGTGCTGCTCTTTCACGACACCTGGGTCGAATATAACCATCCGGCCGTCGGCCAGGCCGCGGTGCGCCTGTTGGAGGCCGCCGGCTACCAGGTGTTGATTGCGCCGCAGCGACGCTGCTGCGGCCGGCCGCTGCTATCGAAAGGACTGCTGGCCGACGCGCAGCGCCTGGCGCACCATAATGTCGAAGTGCTGGCGCCGTACGTCGCCCAGGGAATGCCCGTTCTGGGGCTGGAGCCGAGCTGTGTCCTGAGTTTCCGCGATGAATACCTGGCCCTGCTGCCGGGAAATGAGCAAGCCCAGGCGCTGGCCGCGCGCAGCTTCACGATTGAGGAATTCTTGGATCAGGAATGTCGCGCCGGCCGCGTGCGCCTGCGGTTCAAACCCGGCAATGAGCATCTCCTGCTGCACGGCCACTGCCATCAAAAAGCGCTGGTGGGCGCCGGCCCGGCCTTGGCCCTGCTGCGCAGGCTGCCGGGGCGACAGGTGAGCGAAATCGAGGCCGGCTGCTGCGGCATGGCTGGTTCGTTTGGTTACGAAACGGAGCACTACGCGATCAGCCAGCGGATCGCCGAGGACCGCCTGCTGCCGGCCATTCAGGCCGCGCCGCAGGCGCAGATTGTGGCCGACGGCGTTTCCTGCCGGGAACAGATCGCGCATTTCAGCGGCCGCCGTGCGCGCCATGTGGTTGAGGTGCTGGCGGACGCGTTGGATTGAAATCCGAGACCGGAGATCGGAGATCGGAGACCAGAGATCGGAGACCAGAGATCGGAGACCGGGAGAATTGACCGAAGCTGTAGGTCATCGCCTCCGGCGTGACGGGTGGTGGTTACGCCAGCCATGTGAATAGAGGAGAAAAAAATGGGAACGGAGTTTGTGCGGGCCGGGCAGCCGGCGCCCAAGTTCAAGATGAAGGCCATTGGTTCCGGGCGTGAGATCAGCGCAGAGGCGCTGGCGGGTCATGTCTCGGTGCTGATTTTTGTCAACCAGGACACGCAGCGCGACGGCCGCGGCATCATCAAGGCCATTCGCGAGGAATACCCGAGCGCCGCGGAGGTGGTGATTGCCAGCGTGGTGGATTTGTCGCCGGTGCCAGTCATTTTGAAAGGCATGGCCGAGAACGTGCTCAAAGACTCATACCAGAAGTCGGCGGCCCGCCTGGCTGAGGGCAGCGACCCGGCCGCGTACGTCATCATCCTGCCCGACTGGAAAGGCGAGCTGCTGAAAGCCTTCGGCGTGAAGGCCGTCAACAAGCAGCCCGCCTTTGTCGTCATTGATCGCACGGGCCAGATCGCCGGCGCTTACCAGGGCGATGACCCGGGGGCCGCAGCCGTCACCCTGCTCGCCGATCTCGTGGTCTAAGCGATTCGATCGTAGGTCATCGCCTCCGGCGTGACAGCATTGCATCTCACACAACCCGCGTCCCGCCGTAGGTCATCGCCTCCAGCGTGACGACATCGCATTTCACACAACCCGCGTCCCGCCGTAGGTCATTGCCTCCGGCGTGACGGCATTGTATTTCACACAACCCGCGTCCCGCCGTAGGTCATCGCCTCCGGCGTGACGACATTGTATTTCACACAACATCCGTCCCACCGTAGGTCATCGCCTCCGGCGTGACAACATTGTATTTCACACAACATCCGTCTCACGGTCAGTTGTCGTCTCCCGTGCGACGAACGTTGTCACACCGGAGATGTGACCCATGAGGACGACGCGCGGGATGGCCGTCGTCTCGGTATGGCGAGCGTTGTCACACCGGAGATGTGACCTACGGCGTGCCGAGTGGGCGTCGTCTCTGGTGCGACAAACGTTGTCACTCCGGAGGTCATCGCCTCCGGCGTGACAACATTGTATTTCACACAACCCGCGTCTCACCGTAGGTCATCGCCTCCGGCGTGACGACATCGTATTTTACACAACCTGCGTCACCACGGATGTCCTTGCTTCCGGCGTGACGGATACCGCATGATGGAGCAAGCTACCCTATGAACTTCCGACGCTATTACGTACCCGACTCCATCGTTTTCATTACCAATGTCGTCCAGGGGCGCGAACCAGTGTTTGCTCATGAGCCAACCCTGAACCTTTTCCTCGAAACACTGCGGAATACAAAGAAACTGCACTCGTTTATCATGATCGCGTATGTCTTCTTGCCCGATCACATGCACCTTCTGATCAGGCCGAATGGTAGGAGCAGTTTTAGCCAAATCATGCAGTCGGCAAAATCGTACTTCACCCATGCGTACAAGGACATGCTTGGAATTGATGGGAGGATGAAGTTCTGGCAGAAACGATTTCAGGATCATGTGATTCGTGATGATGAGGACTTCGAGAATCACGCCAACTATATTCACTACAACCCGGTAAAGCACGGGTACGTAACTCGCCCTGAGGACTGGCCGCACAGCAGTTTCTCGGCATGGAAATCAAGAGGGTTCTACCCAGAACAATGGGGATGGACACTGCCTGATTCGCTCAGATCATTCAATCGGGACGATTTGGAATGAGCTGTGATCAATAATCAAAGAGTTTTCTGGAGGCCGTCGTCGCCGGCATGACGGGCGCGGTCACACCGGAGATGTGACCCGTGAGGACGGCGACGCGTAGAATGGGTGGCGGCGCGACATGGCGAGCGCGGTCACACCGGAGATGTGACCTACGAGGAGGAGGCGCCTCCGGCATGACGACCAAACGTCATGCCGGAGGCGCACTGGTTTACTCTTCCAATGTGCTGACGTCGCCTTCGGGCAGACCCTGGGCGCGCGCTTTGAGCACGCGGCGCATGATCTTGCCGGAACGCGTCTTCGGCAGTTTATCCACGAAGTTGACTGCTTCGGGTTTGGCAATCGGGCCGAGGTGTTGCCCCACGTGCGTGCGCAGCTCGTCCGCGAGCGCGGGGCTGGGCTGGTAGCCTTGACGTAAGATGCAGAAAGCGTGAATAGCCTGGCCTTTGATCTCATGCGCCAGGCCGATGGCCGCGGCTTCGGCCACAGCGGGATGGGACACCAGCGCGCTTTCGATTTCCGCGGTGCCCAGGCGATAGCCGGAGACTTTGATCACATCGTCTACGCGGCCGATGATCCAGAAATAGCCGTCCTTGTCGCGACGCGCCGAATCGCCAGCCAGGTATTTGCCCGGATATTTGCTCCAATACTGGCGCACGTAGCGGTCCGGGTCTTTGTAGATGGTGCGCATCATGGCTGGCCATGGCTTCGTCAGCACCAGGTAGCCCTCTTCCTCATCCGGCGCTGGATTGCCAGCCTCATCCAGGATTTCAGCTTCTTGTCCAAAGAAGGGCCGTGTGCCGCTGCCAGGCTTGAGCGGCACAACCGGCGTGGGCGTAATCATGAACATGCCGGTTTCGGTCTGCCACCAGGTGTCCATGATCGGGCAGCGCCCTCCGCCGATGACGCGATGATACCAGCGCCACGCCTCCGGGTTGATCGGCTCGCCGACGGAGCCGAGCAGGCGCAGCGATGACAGGTCATGCCGGTGCGGCCATGATTCGCCGAAGCGCATCAGACCCCGAATCGCGGTCGGCGCGGTGTAGAGAACATTGATGCCATACTTTTCGATCAGCGACCACCAACGGTTGGGGTAGGGATAAGTCGGCGCGCCTTCGTACATGAACGAGGTGGCGCCCATGATCAGCGGGGCGTAGACAATGTAGGAGTGACCCGTGACCCACCCCGGATCTGCAGCGCACCACCAGCGATCATCATCACGCAAGTCAAAAACATATTTGAGCGTGGCGTAGATGCCGACCATATAGCCGCCGTGGACGTGCAAAATGGCCTTGGGCCTGCCGGTCGTGCCGGAGGTGTAAAGCATGTAGAGCGGGTCATCTGCATCCATGACTTCAGTCGCGCACTTGGGGCTGGCGATGGGCAGCTTCATCAGGTCGTGGTACCAATAGTCGCGACCGGTTTCCATATTGACCTGGTGGCCGGTGCGCTGCACCACGAGCACCGTCTCAATCGTCGGGCAGTGTTTAACCGCCTCATCCATCGTCTTTTTGAGCTCGACGACCTTGCCGTTCATCCAACCGCCGTCCGCTGTGATCGCGACCTTCGATTCGGAATCCTCGATGCGGCCTTGCAGCGCGTCCACGCTGAAGCCGCCGTAGACGACGGAATGCACCGCTCCGATCTTGGCGCAAGCCAGCATGGCAATGACAATCTCTGGGATGCGCGGCATGTAGATCGTCACGCGATCGCCCTTCTTCACCCCCATGGCTTTGAGCACGTTCGCGAATTGGTTGACCTCACGATTGAGCGCAAAATAGGAATAGGTGCGCACGCTGCCGTTTTCACCGACCCAGATCAGCGCCAGTTTGTTGCGCCGTTCGGTCGCCTGGTGGCGATCCAGCGCGTTATGGATGATGTTGCACTTGGCGCCGACGAACCAACGAAAGAACGGAGGGTTACTATCATCCAGGACTTTCTCCCATGGTTGGTACCATCCCAGTTCGGACGCTTCATCGGCCCAAAAACCTTCCAGGTTATCCGCCGCATAGCGGGCGAGGGCGTCCCAGTCCTTGAGTCTGGCGCGCTCGATCACGTCAGAAGAGGGATAAATCATCTCACTGGCTATAGCGGTTGTCGTCTCGGCGGCTGATTCGCTCATATGGTCGCTCCCTTATGGCTGATAATGATTGCGCAGGCCTGGCATCGCGCCGTCTGATGGCGGCGACAAGCCAGGCTCTTGTATCGTTCAACTGAGGTCATTTGCCCAGGGGCACGTGTCAGCGTATGTCGCCTCGTCGGCCTGTCGCGTGCACGTAGGGCAGCCAAGCGGCGCGCGCAGACACGGATAGGACGCCAAGCGCATCGTGGTGATCGGTCAGGGCAATTGATTGTACCAGATTCGCCCGATTTTCACCAACCGGCCAGCGGGCGCGGGTGCATTTCAAATCGGGGGCGTAGCCCCGCAGGGGCTTGCACCTCGTAGCCGGATGGCCTTTGGCCTCCGGCGGGGTTGCACCGGATGGCGTGCGCGCAACCAACGCCGCCCGACCGTGAACGGATCGGGCTACAAGGTGAAAGGCCCTATCGGGCCTGACCGCGCGCGAGGGGTTTGTATTTCATGGCGGGCGCATTTCAGTTCCGCTGCGTAGCCGACATCGCCCGCGGCGGCGCCAGATGCTTGTGCGGCGAGCCTGCGCAAGGTTGGTTCTGCGGGCCATCCCCTTGCGAAGGCTGCCTCAACGACAAATTGTCGGACAAGCCGGCGCCGTTCTTCCCGGCGCCAGCTCCTTACACGGCGAGCCTTCGCAAGGTTGGTTCTGCGGGCCATCCCCTTGCGAAGGCTGCCTCAACGACAAATCGTCGGACAAGCCGGCGCCGTTCTTCCCGGCGCCAGCTCCTTACACGGCGAGCCTTCGCAAGGTTGGGCGGACGCGCCTGGCAACTCTCGCAGGGGCGCGCGGACATCACGATGGAACGCCTGCGGCGACGCGCGCCTCTGCGTGCGCCATTTCGACGCAGCCCTGCGAGGAGGCGCGGGGTTAGGCCAGCACAGGAGACGTTTCGGGTTGGTGGACTGCCGCGGCGCGGCGGAGAAACAGCGCCAGCAAGGGAGGTGTGAGCAGGGTGCTCAGAATGACCACGATCACGATGATAGAGAAAACCTGGTCTGAAATGACGCCCAAGGAGCGACCGGAGGCGGCGAAAATCAATCCGACCTCGCCGCGCGGAATCATGCCCATGCCGACCACCACGCGATTGACTGGGCCTGCTGCCAAGCCTGAGACCATCTTGCCGACGAAAGCGACTGCCGTGATACCCAGGGCGATCATGAGTGTGGTAGGATCGAGTAAAGATTCCAGGCGGACGCTCATGCCGGTGAGGACAAAGAAGATCGGTACGAGGAAATGTCCCAGCGGCTCCAGCAGGTCTTCGATGTGGCGGTCCACATGGTGCTCAATCACCGCTTCGACACGCGCCGCCACATCAGCGGGCGCGCCGACCATGGCCCGACGAAGATCGGGGACGATCTTGGGGTCTTCGAAATGCTCGAAGTGGACAGGTTCAAGCACAAGCCCCGCGGCAAAGGCGCCAACAATGGCGGCCAGGCCGATGGCTTCGGCAAAGTGGGCCGTGAGCAGGGCAAAGGCAATCGCCAGCGTGAATTTCATCCCCATACCAGTGTGAATCCTGGACAGGATCCGCCCCAGGCGCGCCGCCAAAATCTGGCCAAGGACAATCGCGCCGGTCAAAAAGACCAAGGCCTTGGCCGTAATGACGGCGATGGCGCCCAGGTTCACGGCGCCCGCGGTGACGATGGCCGAAACCACCGCCAGGATGATGAGGCCGATCACATCGTCAATGACGGCCGCGCCCAGGACAATTTGCGCTTCTGGCGTTTGCAGCTTACCGAAGTCGCGAAAGACACGCGCGGTGATTCCCACCGAGGTCGCGGTCAAAGCGGCGCCGATGAAGAGGTAGGTAGCCGACGGGAGGCCAGGCAGCAGCAGCGGGCCGATCACGTACGCGCCAAGCACAAACGGCGCGATGACGCCAATCAACGCCACCAGCAGCGCGCGCGCACCCACACGGCGCATCTGTTGGATGTTGGATTCAAGCCCGACCTGGAAGAGCAGGATGACAACGCCCAACTCAGCCAGGAACTTGATGATTTCATTGTCCTTCATCGGCTCTAGCCCGCGCAGGCCAACCAGCGCGAGATTGCCGAGGATCACCCCCGCGACCAACTCGCCCAACACGGCCGGCTGCCCAAAACGCTCCACCAGGCTGGCCGTCTTGGCCGCCAGCAAGATGAGAACAATCCAGACAAATGTAGATGAAACATTGATCTCGTGGGTGCGCTCAGTGATCGCTTGCACAAAAGGCAGCAAGATCGCCACAATCGCCAGGCTGCTCATCACACGATGACTTGTAATTTTCATCTGCCCCTCCTATCATCGCCCATGTCTTACATGATGCTTGTCCATTGTCGCGCGGCAGTCGCGCCAAAACCACGTTATTTTGTACGCAAGGACCGCGCCGCAACTTGGCACATTGCACAAATGCCGTGGTTTTGCAGACGGATGCCGATAAGCTAAAATTGGGCGCTCTGACACGGTACACAGGTGATCAGAGTTCAGATGTAGTGAATGCAGAAGGAGGAGTCAATGATGACACAGTCAACCCCACAAACGATGGGCCAGCAGTTTGGTCGCCGCTCTTGGGCGGAACCGTGGAAGATCAAGATGGTCGAGCCGCTGCGCATGGTGAGCCGCGCGGAGCGGGAGAAGGCGCTGGCCGAAGCCGGCTACAATACGTTTCTCCTGCGCTCGGAGGCGGTCTACATTGACTTGCTGACCGACAGCGGCACGAGCGCCATGAGCGATCGGCAGTGGGCTGGCATGATGCTGGGCGACGAAGCCTATGCCGGCAGCCGCAATTTCTACAACCTGGAAAATGCCATTCAGACCTACTATGGCTATCGCCACATCGTGCCAACCCACCAGGGACGCGGCGCGGAGCATTTGCTGAGCCAGACCACGATCAAGCCAGGGCAGTATGTCCCGGGCAACATGTACTTCACCACGACCCGCCTGCACCAGGAGATGGCTGGCGGCATATTCGTAGATGTGATCATTGACGAGGCCCATGACCCAGCCAATCTGCACCCGTTCAAGGGCAATGTGGACCTGGGCAAGGTGGAGGCGCTCATCCAGGAGAAGGGCGCCGCCAACATTGCGTACATCAGCCTGGCCGGCACGGTCAACATGGCGGGCGGCCAGCCGGTCAGCATGCAAAATGTGCGCGAGCTGCGCGCCCTGTGCGATCGCCACGGCATCAAGATCTATCTCGACGCCACGCGCATGGCGGAGAACGCCTATTTCATCCAGGAGCGCGAGCCGGGCTATGCTGACAAGTCCATTGCCGCCATCGTGTTGGAGTTCTGCAGTTACACGCACGGCGGGTGGATGAGCGCCAAGAAGGACAGCCTGGTCAATATCGGCGGCTGGCTGGCCGTCAACGACTGGGATTTGTTCGAAGAGCTGCGCAACCTGGTTGTGGTCTTCGAGGGTCTGCACACTTATGGCGGTTTGGCCGGCCGCGACATGGAGGCGATGGCGATTGGCACGGCCGAATCCATGCAGGATGATCACATCCGCGCCCGCATCGGCCAGGTGCGTTACCTGGGGCAACTGCTCACTGATTGGGGCATTCCGATCGTACAGCCAGTGGGCGGCCATGCCATCTTCGTGGACGCGCGGCGCTTTTACCCGCACATCCCGCAAGGCGAATTTCCCGCGCAGACCCTGGCCGCCCAGCTCTACCTCGATTCGGGCATCCGTTCGATGGAGCGCGGCGTCGTCAGCGCCGGCCGCAATGCCAAGACCGGGGATCACTACTACCCCAAGCTGGAACTGACCCGCTTGACCATTCCGCGTCGCGTCTACACACAGGCGCACATGGATGTGGTTGCGGAGTCGTTGAAGATCGTTTACGACAACCGTGAGCAGACGCGCGGCCTGCGCATGGTTTACGAGCCAAAATACCTGCGTTTCTTCCAGGCCCGCTTTGAACCGCTAGGCTGAGTCCCGCCGCAGCCGGTCGGTACTAGCGCGTGCCGACCGGTTGTGGTCCACTCATCGCCCTGCAAACTCGATTTGCATTCGATAGAGATCAATCACCGCGCCTGAACGGCGCATGAAGTCCATTCCGAGGATTCCCTCAATCTCAAAGCCGTAATCCATGCCGCTAATTTGAACCACAAACGGCGCCAATTTTTGCGGCCCAACCTGCAATTCATCCAATTGGCGGACAAATACCAGTTCCCGTCCACCCACACCGCGGATGAAGTGGATTTCGTCATCGAGGCGAGGCTCGATGCCCAACTGTGTCAGCGCGTCGATGCTCAAGCTGGTTTCAGCGGAGCCGGTGTCAATGAGCACAGGCGCAATGTCAATCTCGGCCCCCTGATAGATTGCGCGTACGCTGATGAAGGGCAGGCCGTCAACGACCTGAAGTTGCATATGCCCCTCGGATGCCAACCCAGCGACGTTCTCGAAATTCCAGTTTGGTTTGACTGGTGTGTAGAAACAGGAATTCACGCAAAGGGTATTGTTGATGATAGTGTCGGTAGCGCTGCATGGCTGTCATGCCATCCGGGCAGGCTTCGAGCACCGCCACCAATCCCACCTTCCACTGCTCATCTTCGCTGCGCGATTCCAGGGCCTCCATGACTACCCATTGCTCAGGGTAGGCGCGCTGAACCTCTGTCCAGGTCATAAATCACCTCCTCATTGACATCGCAATCATCTCACCCCCATTATACAGCGCTCGCACCTCCTAAACAAGCCCCTACAATCTCCGGTCTCCGGTCTCCGCTCTCTGATCTCCCTCTGTACAGATTGCACGTTCCTGCGACTTGATGTAAAGTAAGCCGCACGAGGGGGACATCTATGCGCCAGGTTCAGGACTTCGTCAGCCAGGTCGTTGACAACGTGGAAAAGGTCATCATTGGCAAGCGCCCGGTGATCGAAATGCTGCTGGTGGCGCTGCTGTGCGAGGGCCATGTGCTGCTGGAGGATGTGCCGGGCGTGGGCAAGACCATGCTCGCGCGCAGCATGGCGATCAGCCTGGGCGGGCAGTTCAAGCGCCTGCAGTGCACGCCCGACCTGCTCCCCAACGACGTGACCGGCGTGTCGGTCTTCAACCAGCAAACCAGCCAGTTTGAGTTTCACGCCGGCCCCATCTTCGTCAATATCCTCCTCGCCGACGAGATCAACCGCGCCACGCCGCGCACCCAGTCCGCGCTGCTGGAAGCGATGCAGGAGCAGCAGGTGACGGTGGACGGCGTCAGCCGCGCCTTGCCGCGGCCGTTCCTGGTGCTGGCGACGCAGAACCCCATCGAATATGAGGGCACCTTCCCCTTGCCCGAAGCCCAACTTGACCGTTTTCTCATGCGCCTGGCGGTTGGCTATCCCGCGCCGGCCGATGAACGCCGCCTGTTGATGGCTTTGCGCCGCGAGCATCCGATCAACACCCTGACCCCAGTCGTCACGGGCGAACAGCTGCTGGCCTTGCAGCGCCTGGTATGGGAAGTTCATGTCGAGGACAGCCTGCAAGACTACATCGTGCGCCTGGTCACCGCCACGCGGCAGCACCGCGACCTGGCCTTAGGCGCCAGCTCGCGCGCCAGCCTGGCCCTGTTCAAGACCGCGCAGGCGCTGGCCGCGTTGCGCGGGCGCGATCATGTGCTGCCGGATGACATCAAAGCGCTGGTCACCGCTACCCTGGCGCATCGCCTCATCGTGCGGCCAGAGGCTGAGCTGCGCGGACGCACGTCCGCCAGCGTGCTCAACGAGGTGCTGCAGGATACGCCGCTGGCGTTGGAGAACGGCGAGCGGAGAGCGGACAGTGACGCGGCCAAGTCGGGCGGCCGGTGAGAACATGTGGAAGCCTCGCCTAGGTCTGCAGGCCCACCAGGACAGCTAATGGAAGAACCATCATGCGCGAATACGTTCCGTTCCTGATCGCGCTGCTGCTCATTGCGGCTGTGCTGCGTGAGGATGCTATCCTGACGGTATTCTACGTCCTGGCTGGCGCGTACCTGGTGGGGCGTTGGTGGAGCCGGCGCGCCCTGGCCGCGGTCGAGATCAGCCGCGAGTTCGAGCCGCGTGCCTTTTGGGGCGAAGAGATCCCGGTGCGGCTCATTCTGCAAAACCGGGGCTGGCTGCCGGTTGTCTGGCTGCGCTTGCAGGAGAGCGTGCCCGCGGAGCTGGGTGTTCCGCAAGCCTTCAGCCTGATCACGCGCCTCGACGCGCATCACCACGTTCAGTTTGATTACACGGTGCACGCAGACCACCGCGGCTACTACCAGATTGGCCCGTTGCACCTGGCCTCTGGTGATTTGCTGGGCATCGTCGGCGACGAAGAACGCCAGGGCGGCATCAACTACCTGACCGTCTATCCACACATCGTGCCCTTACCGAATTTCACCCTGTCGTCGCATTCACCGCTGGGCACGCTGCGCCATCACCAGCCGATCTTCGAGGACCCCACGCGCGTGCGCGGCAAGCGCGACTACGTGGCCGGAGATTCCCTGCGCCGGGTGGACTGGAAAGCCACTGCCTCTAGCGGACGCTTGCAGGTCAAGCTGTTCGAACCATCCATTGCCCTGGAAGTGGTGGTGATGCTCGATCTGTGCGAAGAGGACTACGACCTGCGCACGCGCTTCGACACCTCGGAATTGGCCATCGTGACGGCCGCTTCGGTGGCAAACTGGGTGGTGCAGCGCAAGCAGACCGTGGGCCTGATCTGCAATGGCGTTGACCCGCTGTACGAAACGACACACCACGTGCTGCCTGCGCGCAAAGGCCGCGGACACCTGATGCGCTGCCTGGATATCCTGGCGCGCATCCAGCTTGGCGCAACGATCCCGGTGGTCAGCCTCCTGCGTGAGGCGTTGGTTCACCTGGCCTGGGGAACCACCCTGGTGCTCATTACCGGCCAGGTGGATGACGCGCTGCTGGCCGTGGGCTTGCAAGCCCAGCGGCACGGCGTCAACCTGGTCGTGTTCGTCTGCAGCAAAATCAGCCCACCGGCGGAGATCAAGCGCCGCGCCGCGCACGTAGCTTTTCCCGTGACCTGGCTGCGCCATGAGAGAGACCTGGAGGTGTGGCAATGGGGCTGATCGCGGGGATTCGCCGCAATGAACGCCCATCCGTTTTCGCTACCCATTTTCTGGTCAGCGTGATGCTTGTTTGTCTCGCCTCTTTGCTGATCCAGGTTGGTCAGCGCCTGGCGCCGGGATGGAACGGCCGCTACCTGGTGATCGTGGCCTTTTTAGCCGCCGTGGAATCCTTCATCACCAAACGCAGTCTGAAGCGTGCATCGGTTTTTAGCAGCGTGTGGCTGACGCGCCGCGGCATCGAGTTCATCGTCATGCTCGTCGCGCTCAAGGCCACGCTCTATCTGCTGCGCGATCCGTCGCAGTTCTGGCGCGATCTGCCCACCTGGCGCACCGATTTTCTGAATCATTTTTTCACCGGCGAGTATTTCGTGGCCGTGATGTTTGTGATTCTGATTTGGCTGATTGGCGGCGCGTTCACCGATTCCCTCCTTGAATTGGAGGGGGATGCCGAGTTCATTGAGGAGGAAGCGCGCGTGGGTCTGCGCAGCGACCGGCCCGCCGCGCGCCAACAGCTGGCGCGCCAATTTTTCGTCGTCGGCGGCATCATGCTGGCGCTCGTCGGCCTGCTGCGCCTTGACCTGCAGGTGCTGCAAATTGGCCCGCCAATCGCTCGCGCCGGCGTCGTAGAGACGCTGATCTATTTCGTCTTGGGGCTGGCGCTGTTGGGACAAAGCCGCTTTGCCGTGCTGCGCGCGCGCTGGATTTGGGATCGCATCCCCATGCAAACCAACGTGGCGACGCCCTGGTTTGTCTACAGCCTGCTGCTCCTGGTCGTGTTGGCGCTCGTTGGGGCTTTCTTGCCTACTGTCTACTCCCTGGATTTGCTGGCGACCCTGGGCTACCTCGTAGGCCTGATGGCGTATGCCTTGAACTTCCTCTTTTTTGCTATCGTGCTGCTTGTTGGCATCATTATCCGCTTCGTGCTGAGTCTCTTTGGGCAAACGCAGCCAGCGCCGACGCCGGCCATGCCGCCGCCGCCCTTGCCCGCGCTGCCCGCGCCGCTGCACGCGACCACGCCCTGGCCCTGGTTCGAACTGCTCAAATCGGTCGTCTTCTGGGCCGTGTTCATCGGCGTCATCGCGGCCGCTCTTGTCAGCTACGTGCGCCAGAACCGGGAGCTTCTTCAGTCTTGGGATCATGTGCCCATTCTGCACTGGTTGTTTGAGCGCTGGGGTTGGCTGGCCGCGCGGCTGCGACGGGCATCGCAGCGGCTGGCGGCCTTACCGGCCAGGCTGCGCCGGCCGCAGCTCACCCCGCCGGCAGTCAAAGGGGATGCCTGGGGTTTCATCAACCTCCGTCGCCTCTCCGCGCGTGAACGCGTGCAGTTCTATTACCTGGCATTCGTCCGCCGCGGGCGCGAACACGGCTTGCCGCGGCAGCCGGGCCAAACCCCGCTGGAATACGCGGCCACGCTGACCGCCGAGCTGCCGGAGAGTCAGCCCGATGTCGCGGCCCTCACGGCGTCGTTCAACGAAGCTCGCTACAGCCAGCACGAAATCAACGCCGGCCAGGTCAGCCTGGTGCAGCGCGCCTGGGAGCACATCAAACGCACGCTGCGCAGTACCAGACCGTAGGCCGGGCGCTTGAAACCGAAGTAACGGCTGCCAGGCCTGCCTGCTCACGCTTACCCTGGTCGCCGCAGGGCGACTTTGCTATCGCCCAGCAGTATCAACGCCAAGAAAGGAATCACTTTTCATGCGTATGAGTCACTTGTTTGGTCAGACCTGGCGTGAGGCGCCGGCCGAGGCCGAGATAGCCAGCCACCAACTCATGGTGCGCGCGGCATTGATTCGTCCCCTGGCCGCGGGCATCTTTGCCTATCTGCCGCTGGCGCGCCGCGCCATGAACAAGATCGAAGCCATCATCCGCCAGGAGATGGATGCCATCGGCGGGCAGGAGGTGACCATGCCGGTGGTGCAGCCGGCCGAGCTGTGGCAGCAGAGCGGACGCTGGGATCGCATCGGCCCTGAACTGGCGCGGCTCAAGGATCGCGGCGGCCGCGACCTGGTGCTGGCGATGACGCACGAAGAGGTGGTGGCCGACCTGGCGCGGCGCGAGATTCGTTCGTATCGTCAACTGCCGCGGCTGATTTACCACCTGCAGACCAAGTTCCGCGACGAGCCGCGGTCGCGTGGCGGCCTGATCCGCGTGCGTGAGTTCACGATGAAGGATTCTTACAGCCTGGATGCCGATGACCAGGGCCTGGAGCGGCAGTACCAGGCGCACTACCACGCCTACTTTCGGATCTTCCGACGCTGCGGTTTACCGGTCAGCGCCGTGCAGTCGGATGTGGGCATGATGGGCGGGCACAGCGCGCACGAGTACATGTACCTGACTCCCATTGGCGAAGACACCCTGCTCTTGTGCGATGCCTGCGGTTACGCGGCCAATCGCCAGGTGGCGACCACGCGCAAACCACAGCCTATCGCAGAGCCGCTGCTGCCGTTGGCTGAAGTAGCTACCCCAGACGCCACCACGATTTCCGCGCTGGCCGAATTGTTACGGGTTCCCGCCAGCCGCACCGCCAAAGCCTTCTTCGCCGTGGCGACGCTCGACCGCGAGGGTCAGAGCCTCGACCGCTTCGTTTTTGCCGTGGTGCGCGGGGACATGGATGTCAACGAGACGAAGTTGGCCAACGTCGTGGGCGCGCGCAATCTGCGGCTGGCGACCGAAGCAGAGATTCTAGCCATTGGCGCACAGCCCGGCTACGGCTCGCCCATCGGCGCTCACCGTGACGCTTTCATGCTGGTGGTAGATGACCTGGTTGCCCAGTCGCCCAACCTGGTGGCTGGCGCCAACCGGGTAGGCTACCACATGCTCAATACGAATCACGGCCGCGATTACCAGGCGGATGTGGTGGCCGACATCGCCGCCGCGGCGGCGGGAGATGCCTGTCCCGCGTGCGCGGCGCCGCTGCGCAGTGTGCGCGGGGTGGAAGTGGGCAATATCTTCAAACTGGGCACGCACTTCAGCCAGGCGCTGGGCGCAATGTTTTTGGACGCGGATGGTCGTGAGAAGCCGGTCGTGATGGGGTCCTACGGCATTGGCGTGGGGCGTCTGTTGGCTTGCGTCGTAGAGGAACATCACGATCAAGCCGGCATCGTCTGGCCGGCGGCCATTGCGCCCTACCAGGTGCACCTGGTGGTCTTGGGTCGCAAGGCGCCGGCGGCCGTGGAGGCCGCGGAGCAGCTCTATCGCGACCTGTGGACCGCAGGCATCGAGGTTCTGATGGATGATCGGGACGAAAGTCCTGGCGTCAAGTTCAACGATGCGGATTTGATCGGCTTGCCGCTGCGCATCACGGTCGGCGACCGGGGTCTGAAGGCAGGCGGGGTTGAGTTGAAGCTGCGCCGTGGAGGCGAAGCGCGCCTGGCGCCGTTGGCCGACATCGTCTCGGCAGTGCGCGCTGAGTTGGCAACAGACAGTTAGCAACCGCTGCAAGTCGGCGTCAGGCCGACCTGGCAACGGTTGCTGCGACCGTTCGGCTGAGACCTCGACGAGCTCGGTCGAGCCGCTCACGACGAAGCTCAGTCGCCGGGCGGCTGATCTCTTATCCCGTGGTCATGGCGCGCGTGGCGCCCATGACGGCCATGAAGAGCGCCATCAGACCGTAGATCAAGGCCTCATTGCGGCTCGATTTTCCGCCCGTAAACGCGAAGGTCGCCGGGATGAGGATCATCATCAAGATGCCGTAGAGATAATGGATCAAACGATCAGGACGGCCTCCGCCGGCATACATGATCACGCCCATGATCGCCTGGGCGACAAAGAGCAGCTCGCCAATCGCCAGGATGCCCCACAGATTGCCGTCAATTTCACGGCGCCGGAAGTAAATCGCCAGCGCCCAGATGCCGGCAATCGCCAGGAACAGCACACCTGCGCTGCCGACGTTGTGATGGATGAGCTTCAATGACATGGATTGACCTCGTCAGGTGCGTGCAACGATGACCACACCGATGAAAATGACCGCAATACCTACCCAGCGCAGCGCGGGCACGTTTTCGCCCAATACCAGGTAGGAGAGCAGCGGAATCAGAATGTACGAGAGGGCCAGGAGGGGATAGGCAAAGCTCAAATCGAGCCGCGACAGGACGACCAGCCACAGCACGGCGCCCAGACCGTAGCAGGCCAACCCAAGCCAGATCGTGGGCACGCTTGCCACGGCCAGCAGGGTTTGCAGCGGCTGCTGCAGAACGCCTGCGCCGAGCCGTCCCACCGCGGTCATACCGCTTTTGAGCAAGAGTTGCCCCAGGGTGGCCGTGCCCACGGCGCCGAGGACGAGGAGCAGTGAAAAGAGCATAGACTTCCCTTTCTTTGCGATTCAATCCGCGCGAATTGATGAAATAACGACATACCGTCAGTAATGATAACGAGCCTGAAGAAAATCTATGCGGTCGTGATTTACTAGATAGACAATGCGATGTTCATCCGTCAGTCGCCGTGACCATACGCCAGGGGCAAAGTACTTCAATGGTTCCGGTTTGCCGATGCCGCTGAACGGATCGCGCATGACAGCTTCGATCAAATCGAATGTTCGTAAAGCGATCTTATGATTTGTTTCCACCCAGTAACGCAAATCGTCGCGAAACTCTGGCTGAAACACGGCTGCGCGCTGAAAAGGCTCAACCGGCGGCTTCTCGCGTCGCTGCCTCAAAGCTCACCTCACGGCGCAGGTCTTCGATGGATTGTGGTTCAATGTCCCGGTGCAGGGCCCGGTTCAACGCGGCGAGTAAGCGTTCCGCATTCTTGGGTGAACGTAACAAGTAAGCCGTCTCCATCAAGCTGGTCAGTTCTGCGGCTGAAATCAAAGCCACATCCTCGACCCCACGCCGCTGGATGATGACGATTTCACGATTCGCGGTGACGTTGTTGCAGAGCTGGGCGAAGTTTGCGCGCGCTTGAGTATACGTGGTTTGGATTGTCACAAAACCCTCCCATGATCATTCTGTACGGTAATACTGTACAACGGTTCACTTCCCCTGTCAAATGCACGCCACAACCCAAGGATCAAGAGAAGTCGGGTTTGGCGTGTTCTGAACTTGATCCGCCTTACGCCGTCGCAATCAGCGCGCGGCGGCAGAATCCTTCGTGTAAGAGCGTGGTGGCAAGCAGGCGCTCCAGCTTGGGATCCTGAACATTCAACGCGGCGCGGTCAGCCATGAAGAGAGCCACGCCAGCCGCCAGGTAGGCATGAGGATTGGCGGCGGCGCTGGGCTGCGGACTGTAACCCAGCCGCGCCAGGGCCGCGATGCGCTGCCCAACCTCCTGCCAACGCGGCGTGAAGCCAGCGCCGTCGGACAGCCACGCGCCGTCGGCTGCGCCCAGGCAGCCCAGGTGATGATCGAGCAGGTGCGCAATCCAGAACCAGACGTCGCCCAGGCCTGCTGCGGGGTTGGCAAGATCGGCCAGGGCAATCTGCGCCACATTGGTGCGGTCGTGCGGATCATTCGGTAGGCGACCGGGCGTGTAGCCACGCTGATCGCCGAGCAGGATGTGCGCGTTGGGCTGCGCGGCCCACCAGGTCAGCAGCGAGGGCGGCAGGCGCTCCAGGTTGCCCGCGACGCGCTGGGCCGGCTCAAACGGGCTGCTGAAGCTGGCGCGCACGGACGCCGGCGCCTGTGTCCAGGCAGCCGGCGCCAGGTGAATGTGCTCGTGCAGTAGTTGGCGAAGCGTGGGTGTCAGAGCCACGGTGGAATGGTTTACGTTAGCGGAGCCGCAGCGTCTGCCCCACACGCAGGACCGAGGTGCGATCTAGCCCATTGATCTGCGCCAGGGTTTGCCAGGTGAGGCCGAAGCGGGTTGCAATCGTGGACAAGGAATCGCCCGCGCGCACACGATAGACGGCTGGGGGGGAGGCGTTCGAGGCCACAGCCGGCTCTGTCGAGGCGGTCAGGCGCAGCACCTGGCCCACCTGCAGGATGGATTTGCCGGTCAGGCCATTCCACTGCGCCAGCGCCTGCCAGTTCAACCCAAAGCGCGCCGCGATGGACGCCAGGGCGTCGCCGGCCTGGACTGCATAGGTTGTGGGCGCAGAGGCATCGGGCGCGGCCGGCGCTGGGGCGGGCGGCGCATTCGCCGGTTGCTCTGCTGCCGGCGGCTCTGCTGGCGGTTGATCTGGCGCAGGCGCTTCGTTCGGCGGCGCAGCCGGGGACGGCTCCGCGGCGGGTGTAGACGCAGCGCCGGGGACGTCGAGCACCTGGCCCACCTGGAGTCGGGTTGGGTCCTTGATGTCGTTGAGTTGCGCGATGAGCGTCCAGGCAATCCCAAGCCGGCGACCGATCGCTTCCAGGGTATCGCCGGGCTGCACGACGTACGTGGCGCTGGCGTCCGGCGTGTCAGTTGCTGCGGCGTCGGCCGCGGGCGCGGCTTCTGCACCATCGGTCAATATCTCGGCCTCGGGCGCGGTGCTCCCATCCGCGCTGGTGGCGAAAACCATGACCCACACCTGGCCCCAGCCGCTGGGATGCGGCGCCATGCCGACGCCGATCTCCTTGAAGCGGCGGCTCATGAGATTCTCAAAATGGGGCCGGTCTGCCATCCACCAGGAGAAGGCTTTCTGCATCGTGCGGCTGTAAACCCAGTTCTCGCTGACGATTGAGGCTGAAAAGCCAGCGCGACGAACGCGCGCTGGCGCGCGGCTGCCATCCGAGCCGACATGGCCCAGACGACCGCTGGCGATCATGTCATTGACATGTGATTGCGCGACCTGGCTCAAGACGGGGTTGAGCAGGTAGGGATAAAGACCCCTTTGTGCGCGAGCATGGTTGGTCAGACGAACCATCTGGCTGATCTCAACCGTTACGTCGGCCCCCTGGGTTCCCGTCATGGGAAGCAAGGAGACCGTTTGTGCTTGCAACGGCGAGTGAACGAGCAGGGCGCCGAGGATGGCGCACCAGATGCCCAGTAGCAGATGGCCCACCGACTTACGTTTGGTGGTACATGACATGAGGCGCATTATAGCGATCTCGCCCGATTGGTCAATTCACGCCACTGCGGTTTGCGCCAACTGAGGTTCTCAGATTCCGGTTTTGCCACTTGTGCGTGACCAATGGGCCAGTGCGGGGTTACACTAGAGGAAGATTCAAGATTCTCAAGCTAGATGGAGGAAAGACAACCTGTGAGTGATCAAGCATTCAAAGGCAAATGGGCGCTCATCCTGGGCGCTTCCAGTGGCATGGGGGCGGCTGTGTCGCGCGAACTGGCCCGGGCAGGAATGAACATTTTTGGCGTACACCTGGACATGAAAGCGACCCTACCCCTGGTCAAGACCTTGATCGAGGATATCGAGGCGTTGGGCAGCCAGGCGGTGTTCTTCAACGTCAACGCGGCCGATGAGACCAAGCGCGGGCGCGTGCTCGACAAGGTGCAGGCAACGTTGGCCGCGGCCGGCGGCGAAACTGCGGTGCATGTTCTGATGCACTCGCTGGCGTTTGGCACGCTGCTGCCCTTTGTGCACGAGGACCCGACGCAGCGCATCAGCAAAGCGCAGATGGACATGACCCTGGATGTCATGGCGCACAGCCTGGTCTACTGGACGCAGGATTTGATGGATCGTCACCTGCTGCAGCGCGGCAGCCGCATCTTCGGCATGACCAGCGAGGGATCGCATCGCGTCGTGACCAACTACGGCGCGGTGTCCGCGGCCAAAGCCGCGTTGGAATCGCACACGCGCGTCTTGGCGCAGGAACTGGGCAAGCACGGCATCCTGGTCAACTGTATTCAGGCTGGCGTCACCGACACGCCGGCGCTGCGCAAGATTCCAGGCAATGAGAAGATCGTCGAAGGCGCGCTGCGGCGCAACCCGGTTGGACGCCTGACCACCACGCAGGACGTTGCGGTCACGATCCGCCAGTTGTCGCACCCGGACATCCAGTGGGTCAGCGGCTCGATCATCTTCGTGGATGGCGGCGAGGACGCCTGCGCGGGCTGAACCTGGTATCTTGACGCTGACACACGGCCCTCACTGGCGTCTGCACGGCTCAGTGAGGGTCGTGTTTTGTGAGGACTGACGCCGGTCGCAGACCATGGGGGAGCCTGGGTTCTATTTTGTGTTGGGAACAGGTACATGACCAACGAAGAAATTCTGTCTCTGTACGACGCGCAGATGCGTCGCGACCCCTTTGACCTCAGTGGACGGGTCACCAAACTGCCCGAACTCACGTGGGTGACGGCGGAGCCGCCCAGTCATCACGGCGGCTGGATCCTCTACACGCGCCTGGATGCAGACACGGCGGACGCTGCTATCGCGGCGCAAGTCGCCGAGATGAGCCGGCGCATCGCAGAGTTCGATGAGGGCTTTGAATGGAAGGTGTTCGATCACGACACCCCGGCCGACCTCAAACTGCGGCTGATGGCCCACGGCTTTACACCGGGAGAGCCTGAGGCGTTGATGGCCCTTGATCTGGAAAACGCCCCGCCCCGGCTTTGGGAGCCGCGGCGCGCCGACATCCGCCGCCTCAGCGATCCGGCGCAGGTAGAGCAGATCACCCTTGTGCAAACAGAAGTCTGGGATGAACCGATGCCGGGATTGGCGGATGAACTGGCGCAAACGCTGCGCACGCACCCGGAACTGCTGAGCATCTTCCAAGCCTATGCGGATGGGCGGCCGGTCGCCAACGGCTGGATTCGCTATCACCCAGGCCGTCAGTTTGCCGATCTCTGGGGCGGGTCAACGCTGCCAGCCTATCGGGGTCGTGGTTTCTACACCGACCTGGTGGCCGTGCGCGCGCAGGAGGCTCGCACCCGCGACGTGCGCTTCCTGACCGTGGATGCCAGCCCGATGAGCCGGCCTATCCTGGAGAAACTAGGCTTCCGCTGCCTGACCTACACCACGCCGTTCGTGTGGAAGGCGCACTGACGCAGCCAGCGCGCCTTCAATCTGCGACAGGAAGGGCGACACGCCCAAATCACCGGTTTGCCTGCAGCATGGCCGCCATCTTCTGCTGGATCAGGTTGATCGCCTTGAGCGGGCGAATCATCACTTTGAACTCGACGATCCTGCCTTCGTGATCCCAGCGCAGCATGTCCACGCCGTTGACGCTGATGCCGTCCATCTCAACCTGGAACTCCAGCACGGCGTCGCGAGGCCCGCTCAGCTCGCGCACGTAGCGAAATGAGTCGTTGACAAAGACCAGGAAGGCCGCCGAAAGATACTGCTGCGTGATGGCCTTGCCGACTTGCGGCGCATAGACGACCGGCGAATAGAAGACGGCGTTGTCAGCCAGGAGCGAGTCGAGGCCCTGGGGGTTGCGTGAACGCACCAGTTCATGCCATGCGGCAAGGGTTGAGATCGTCATGATTTGCGCGCCCGCACTTTGATGCTCGCCATCACACGGTCGAGCGGGGTTCCGTCCAGGTGACCGTTGGCCTGCGCCTGCAGGGCGGCGATATCGCCTTCGCTGAGCACCTGCGAAATCGGCAGATAGTCACGCGACACCACCTCTACGTCGCGAAAACCGGCGCGGCGAATCGCCTCCACGTAGTCAGCCTCCAGCCAGGCGCCGGCCACGCAGCCGGCCCAGGAATCCAGGTCGCCTCGCAGCGCGTCGGGGATGGAAACCTCGAACACCATGTCCGACACGGCCAGCTCGCCGCCGGCTTTGAGCACGCGCAGGGCTTCCCGAAAGACCTGCGGCTTGTCTGGCGACAGGTTGATCACGCAGTTGGAGATGATGACATCCACCGACGCGTCATCCACCGGCATTTCTTCGATCTCGCCCCAACGAAACTCCACGTTGGTCAGGCCCAGCTTCTTGGCGTTGCGCCGCGCCAGCCGAATCATGTCGGTGGTCATGTCCAGGCCGATCACGCGGCCGCCGGGGCCAACCTGGCGCGCGGCGAGGAAGCAGTCAATGCCGCCGCCGCTGCCCAGGTCGAGCACGGTCTGGCCGGGGCGCAGACCGGCGATGGCTGTGGGGTTGCCGCAGCCCAGGGAAATGGCCGTCACCGAGTCCGGCAGATCGGACAGTTGATCGGCGGCGTAGAGGGTGGCGGCCACGCTGGAGGTTGGCTCGCCGTTGGCGCTGACCAGATCAAAGCTGGCCAGGTCAAGCGTCACAGAGCTGGTTGGGCCGCAGCAGCTGCTGGCGGCGGACGCGGCTGGCCCGCAGCAACTGACGGCGGAAGCCTGACCGCCGAGGTCGGCCGAGTTGACTTGGCGGGCGAGGGCGCCGTAACGATCCTGCACGCGCCCGTGGACGCGGCTGGCATCAGGCGGGGCGGCAGGGGTGCTCATGGTAGACATCGTTCAGACTCCTTATGATTGATCCAAGTAGGCCGTTGATCGTCAGGGCAGGTCGTGGCCGGCTGCTTATTTTGCATAGACGAGCGTCTATGGGTTATGTCAAAAAAAGAGAAAATTCGCTCATGGGAGCGCCTGGTGTGGCTGCAGCGACCAAATCTCCTGTTCGGGCGCAAACCGCTGCAGAATCACGCCGCAGCAAATCGCCACCGCATCCTGGTTCAGGCTGTAATAGACCTGGCGCCCGTCGCGACGCATCGTGACCAGGCCGGCCTCGCGCAGCAGGTTGAGGTGATGGGACACCGTGGGCTGGCTGACCTCGTTGCCGTCGTGCGCCAGCGTCTCCACCACATCGGTGACGCACAGCTCGCGGCAGCAGAGAATTTGCATGATCTGCTGGCGGGTTTCATCGGCCATCGTTTTTGCGAACGCGAGTAAGTCGGTCATGGTCTGCATTTCGTATAGATACCTATCTATGGATTAGTATAGCATGACCATGAGCGGCTGTCAAATCAGCGAGCGTTGTTTGGAAATGGAAGAACTTTTACAGAAAAACTAAGTAAATTAGTTATTATACTAATATACTTAGTAAATAGGAGACAGCAGTGAACACGTCTTTTCTCGATCAACAGGGTGGCAGAATTGCCTATGACGACGCCGGCAGCGGGCCGCTGGTGGTCTGCGTTCCGTCCATGGGCGATGTGCGCGGCGAGTACCGCTTCCTCGCGCCGCAGTTGGCGGCCGCCGGCTATCGCGTGGTGACGATGGACCTGCGCGGTCTCGGAGAAAGCAGCGTGGCGTGGCCGGATTTCTCCGTCGCAGGCGTGGGCAGCGACCTGGTGGCGTTGATCCGTTCCTTGCAGGCCGGGCCGGCCGTGATCGTCGGCTGTTCCATGGCGGCCGGCGCGGCCGTATGGGCGGCCGCCGAAGCGCCAGAACTGGCGGCGGGCCTGCTCTTGATCGGCCCGTTCGTGCGTGGCAGGACATCGCAGCTGGGCAAGCTGTTGTACTCGGCGCTCTTTGCCCGCCCATGGGGTGCAGCCGTCTGGCTGCGTTACTACTCGACGTTGTACCCGACGCGCAAGCCGGCCGACTTCGCCGCCTACGCCGCGGCCCTGCGCGCCAATCTGGCCGCGCCGGGCCGGTTGGAGGCTCTGCAGCAGATGTTGTTCGCCTCCAAAGACGCTGCGGAGGAGCGTCTGCCGCGCGTGAAAGCTCCTGCGCTGGTCCTGATGGGCAGCAAGGATCCCGATTTCAAGCAGCCGGAGGCCGAGGCGCAGTGGGTGGCGAACAGCCTCCATGCCCGCTATGCGATGGCGCCGGGCGCCGGGCATTACCCGCACGCCGAAATGCCTGACATCACCGGGCCGTTGGCGCTTTCATTTGTGCAGAGCGTGCATGAACCGGCCAACGTGTCTCATGCCGCGTAGACGTGGCTTGGATCGCAGCGCGGTGGTGCAGGCGGCCGTTGATCTGCTTAATGCCGAAGGAGCACAGGCGCTGACGCTGAACCGGTTGGCTCAGCGCCTGGGAGTTCAGACTCCTTCGCTCTATAACCACATTGACGGGCTGCCCGGCCTCTACCGCGAACTGAGCCTGCTGAACGCCCGCAGGCTGGGCGATCGCTTGAGCCAGGCAGCCGTCGGCAAGGCCGGCGCGGACGCAGTGATGGCTGTCGCCCAGGCCTACCGCGAGACCATCAAGGAGTCTCCCGGTCTCTACCTGGCAAGTCTGAGGGCGGCGGGTGCGCAGACGCCGCCCGATGCTGAATGGCTGGCGGCTGAAGATCGCGTCGTGCATGTGGGCCTGGCCGTGGTGGCCTCGTTCGACCTCACGGGCGAGGATGGGCTGCATGCGGTGCGCGCTCTGCGCAGTGTGGTGCACGGGTTCGCAACGTTGGAGGCGGCCGGCGGCTTTGGCCTGCCGCTCGACTGCGACGAGAGCTTCCGCCGGCTGGTGGCGATGGTCATCGCCGGTCTGCAACAGATGGCGGGGAACAGGAGGTGAAACGATGCGTCGGCGGATTTCGTCCCGACCCAATGCCCTCCAGATCAGGCCTACCAGGCGATCAGCCGCAGCGGGGTGACCTGGATCAGCCGGCTGTAGCTGGCCGTCATGGTCTCAAGGGTCCAGCCCATTTGCGTGATGGACTTTTCGTACTTGGCCGCGTAGGCCGGCAGGACGCTGGCCCCGTCCCTGGTTGCGCCGATCGTGGCCGTGCCTTCGAGAATGGCGATATCGCCCCCTTCGTCGGCCGCCTCCAGCGCCAGGGTGACGGCCGGGTTCGCCCGCAGATTGCGCAGCTTCTGCGCCTGGGGTTGGCTGAAGATGAAAATGGCCGCGCCGTCCCAGAGAAACCACACGGGGACCAGGTGCGGACGACCGTCCGGGCGCACGCTGCTCAGCCAGATGATCGGCTCCGCGCGCAGACGTTGGACGACGTGGTTATATTTGGGGTGGGTCGGGTCGAGTGGCATGAAAGTCTCCTTGGATGTCTTGCCCCAGGGCTGTGGGCAGGTCGTTGGTCTTGGGGTCGCAGCGATGATAGGGGTCGAAGATAGCCTGAACGATGGGCGCACGGGTGCCCGGGGTTAGAAATCAGGTTCGATACCAAGTTCGCGAGCGAGACTCTCCAACTGCCACCGCAGTGCCTTGGCCTCCTTTTCAACCTCGCGAAATTGCCAGATCTCTGGAGACCGCGAGTTCTTCCTCCGGCGGGTTGGACGCTCTGCAGTGATTCTTTTGGCCCTTTCCCACACTGGCCTGGCGGCTTCGTACTCGGCCTGCGTTTCCTTACTATCATCAATAGATCCGCTTGCCATGGTCTTACTACTCCACTTTTGGAATACGTTGGCTGATGAGTTCGTTCCATGCGGCAAGATCGTGCAACCCCATGTGATCGCCAAGGGTCTTGTACTTGTCATCCAAGTATCTGCAATCGCCGCATTTGGATAAGCCCCGAGCTTTGTCCACCAGAGACAAGGGTTCCCCGCAGTCTACACAGCGTCCCCGCCGGCCCCATTCCACCGATTGAGCGATTACTGCCTGTTTGAGTTCCTGCGCCTTCTGCGAGACTTCGATGTACTTCTTGTTTAGCTCGTGGTACTCCCGCAGTTTCTCTGCCCGTTGACGATCTGCTGCCACCTTCTCCGTCAATTGCTTGCCGAGCGCGGACAGGGCAGTTTGGGCTTTCGCACACTCATTGAGGTCGCCGCTGCGAATCGTTCCGGTCAACTGGTTCAGTTCATCTGTGAATCGGTTGCGCCAGTCGAGATCGCTGACCGCGTTCTGAGCTTGGCCTGCTAACCGGTTGACTTCAGCCAGCAGCTTGCTGCGCGCCGCGGCCAGTTCGTCGAGCCGTAAGGCATCCACTATTCGCTGCACGTTCGCTAACTGCGCCAACGCGTCCTGACAGGCGAAAAGCGTTCCCTGGTTGCACAGGCTGGCCATCTGCGCCAGGCTGCTCTCGATCTGGCCGCGCTGCGGTGCAGGGAGGGTGTGGCCTTCGATCCGGGCACGGATCGCCTGCATGCCATCCTCAGCCTTGCGCCTGGCATTGGCGGTCAGGCGTTGGAGAAGCGTCTGAACGGCAGTCTCAGCCCGTGCGAAGTCGGGGTCCACACGGGCTTTCACGGCGTAGTTTCGATCCCGCGTGACTGCTTGTTCCAGCGCTGACGCCACGATCTCGCCCTTGCCCGCCGCGGCCGCAAATTTCGCCAGGTTATACCACGCCTCAGCAAGGGTTGGGTCAAGGGTCACAGCCCGCCGCCCGTTCTCCACGGCGGCGGCGTCATCGCGCAACATGTAGCCGACGAAACCGGCATACATGTAACCCAGCGCGGCGTGATAGGCGGACTTCGGGGTGGCGTATTTGCCGGCCTTGAGATAGTAGTCGCGTGCTGCGGGCAGGTTGGGCGGCTGCTGCTGGTAGAGGTGGATGTTGCCGATGGAAAAATGGATGGAGAAGTCCTGGTAGTTCTTGCGCTCTGACTCTAAAAAGTCGTTCAGGGATTCCTCGTACCAACCCTGCTGATAGGCAAATTCCGCCCGTCGGCGCAGTTCTTTGGCTTGTGCATCCAGGGGAGCTTGCAACGCGTCGAGGATGCCTTTCAGCGTATCGCTCTGCGTCTCCAGCTTCCAGACCATTTGGCCCATCCACCAGTCGAAGCTGGCTTGCAGCGCCTGGACGCCGGCGCCAAGCTTGTCCATCTGGCGCGCGGTTGCGCCGAAACCGTTTTGGACGACCTGGCCCAGAACCTGCTGCGTGGCGATCAGCTTGCCGAACCCCTGGTCCAATTGGAACGACATCCCACGTTGGTTCTCAGCCACAGATTGCAGGCTCTGAATCTGCTCCTCGTGCCGGTTGGCAGCCACGATGGAGTTGACGACATCCTGAAAGATCAACTGGGGCGTTCGTCGTTCGAGCGCGGCAACGATGTGATCGGTTGATTCTCGTAGGGCGAGGTAGTTGCCCCAATCTTGGTCGCGTTGGTACATTCGATAGTCCTTACATCGCAACGTCAGTACTGTGTCAAGCATGCGCCTGACGTGCGCCTAGCCAGCGCTTGAGTGACTGGGGGTTTTCACCACTTTGTCGTCCCGCCAGTAACCCTTCCACGCCGATATGCTCATCCAGATCAGGCCATTCGATCGCATAGCCATCTCCCAGGAGTTGCCAATTCTGTCGTTCCACGTCAGAAGCATGGAACAAACGAGGGTACCAGGACAGGGGCACATGCATCCGGCGACCGTCGGCTAGATCCACGGTTAGGTCATCATCTGTCACGGTGACTTCCACGGCGACAGGGTCCATCTCAAGCACTAAAGTACTCATGCCACGCCTCCAAGAGATTTTGCTCATGCTTTGCCACGAGACGCGCGATGCGGTTCAGTTCATGCCCGGGGAAGCCGCGATTCTTGGCCGGTACAACTGGATCAAGCCAGAACTTGGCGATTCGCCGCTCGCGTTTCACGTGAATGTGAGGCGGCTCGCCCTTATCGGAACTGAAGAAAATGAAGCTATAAGGACCATCTTCAAGTACAGTGGGCATAGTATTTCCGTCTTAGGTGTCCTTGCCATTATCAATGTTCTTGATTGCTTGCAACAGCCGCCTGCGGTTCGGTTCCGACCGCAGCAAATACGCGGTCTCGTCTACTTCGGTGACCGTGATCTCCACTTCCCTGTCCTTGAAGAGCGCTTGCAGGGCTTCGATGAACTGTTCATTCAATTCATTGATATTCAGGCGATAGACAGTAACCACGTTGCCAGACTCCTTTCAAACACCCACGAACTCACCAGAACCAGCACCATTGCGCGCACCAGGTCATTGTACATCGATGCCGCATCGCTGCCACACACGTGAGATTATGTTGGGTCGCTAGGCTGACGCTGTCTCCATTTGCTGCTTCTTTGGAAGCTTGGCCATCTGCAAAACCAATCGCAAAGCCTCGTTGACTGCTTTATCCGTTGGAAACGCCTCGACTACATCAGACGCAAGCAGGACGACGTTCTTGCCCGCGCGCCGCCCAGGCGCGAACCTTCCCTTCGGGACGATTGTCATCCTGCTCAAATCGTACTCGCTACGCAATTCATAGTCATTGGGATCATTCCCCACGATTATTGCCTCCGCAGTACTCATGCCACGCCTCAATTGTACATCAACGCAACATCACCGCCAAAGATGGCAGCCAGGAGTTCAAAAGCTGAATTTAGAATTGTTGCCACTTGGGCGGTCTGCGCCTCAGCGCCCGCTGACCACTTCCAGCACGCGCAGGAAGTTCAGCCCGAGCACCTTGCGGATGGTGGTTTCGTCATGCCCGCGCGCGACCATGCCCGCGGTGATGGCAGGGTAATGGCTGGCATCTTCGATGCCCCGCGGCGCAAAGCGAATGCCGTCGAAATCGGAGCCGATCATGACATGGTCCGGGCCGGCCACGCGAATCAGGTAGTCGAGCTGATCGAGCACATGCCCCAGGGTGGCATTCTCCTCCGGCGAAGTCAGGAAGATCGGCACGAAGGTCGCGCCAATCAAGCCGCCTTTGGCCGCGATGGCTTCGATCTGCGCATCCGTCAGGTTGCGAAAATGGTCGCACAGGGCGGCCGCATTGCTGTGCGAGGCGATGACCGGCTGTTGGCTGACCGCCAGCACATGGGTCAGGCCGGCCGGCGACAGGTGGGAAACATCAATCATCATGCCGATGCGGTTGCACTCTTCGACGACGCGCACCCCGAACGGAGTCAAGCCCCGCGTGCCTGAATCGTGCACGCCATCGGCCACCTCGTTGCGGTAATTCCAGGTCAACCCGAGGACGCGCACGCCCAGGCGGTGGAAACAGCGCAGCACCTCCAGGCTGCCGGCCAGGGCCTCGGCGCCTTCCAAACCGAGCAGGCCGGCGATCTGACCGCTGGCTTTGGCCTGGCGAATGTCGGCTGCGCCGGTTGCCAGCAGCAGATCGCTGGCGTCAGTCGCCAATGCCTCGTGCAAGGCATCCAGGCGCTGCAAGGCGTGGCGGGTGGCGCCGCTGTGATACTCACTGACCGGTACGAAACAGGCGAAGACCTGCGCGGTGACGCCGCCGGCGCGCAGACGGGGCAGATCCACGTGCCCGCTGGCGGCACGCTCGTGCAGGCGCCGCGCGCCGGCCAGCACATCGCCCAGGGTGTCGCAGTGACCATCGCAGACGATGGCGTCGAAGTGAAGTTCATGCGATGTCAGCATGAATCAGACCTCCTTGAGGTGGAATCAGCGCACGGCGAGCAAAAAAAGAGTTGGCAATTTTTTACCATTGCCAACTCCAACTTGCCAACTCCGCTTGCTTACGACTGTGAGTTGACGACCAGGGCGCCGATGACACCGGGCACCCAACCCACGAGCGTCAGCAGTGTTACCACGATGATGGTGCCACACCCTTTATCAAGGACCGCCAGCGGCGGCAACAAAATACACAACAAGGCACGTCCGCAACCCATAGGTTACACTCCTTCTTTGAAGCCATCAGGCTTAAGCGCTGTGTGATTGTGATGGATGCGCTGCTTTCGCAGACCCATCACGCCTAGCAATACGCATGAGCGGGTCAAGAGTTGCAGGTAGCCGCGCGACAGTCGCCGACTCAGACGATGGCGCCCTTGAAAACCACGCCGCGCTCGGTCAACAGGGCCCGCAGGCGCTCCTCATTTTCACTGTCAACCACCGCCAGGGCGCGCGACGGATCAGCGGTGACAAAACGCGTCAGCAAGGGGCTAATGTCCGGGTCCTCGAGCAGCTCATCCAAGATTCTGTTGGCTTCGAACTGCACAAGCGTCAAAGTCTGGATGCGCGCTTTGCCGAAGTGCCCGGCCCAAGCCTTGATCTTCAAATCGAAACGCGGCGGCAGGGAACCAATGCTCAGCGCACGCAGGGCATCCAGGATCGAAGTGGCGGTCCAGCCGTTGTCAATCGCATGGCGGACTGCGGCCTCGGTGACTTGCCAGATGCCGGCGGTATTCTGCTCGCAAAATGGCTCGATCTGCGCCATTTGATGAATACTAGGCAAGCGGCGGCGAAAGGTGATGACGCCATCAGGCGCCAGGGTGAGCGACGGCGAGGCTGTCGCAAGGTCTGTGCGCGTGCGCGTGGGCAACTGGCCGATCAGCAACAGCGCCTTGTAAACGGCATCCACTTGGGCGGCGCCGGCCTTGAGCAGCGCCACATCTGCGCCAGGCCGACTGGAGACTGCATTGGCGATCGTTTCTTCGCGCATGACCTCGTCCAGCAAGGATGGTTGGGCGGCTTGCAGCAGCGCGACGTGGGTTCGCACCACAACGCGCTCCATCATCGTCGCCCATTCGCGCAGGTCGCGCTCTACATTCTGCGGCAGCGGCGTGCTGCTGGTTACGCTTAAGAACTCGATGATCCGCGGCACATGCCAGCCCCGCCGGCTGCCTCGATAGACTGACTGACGCGTGATGCGGTAGTGCACGGCGCGCTCGGCGCTGAGGCGTTCGCAGAATTGATCGAGCGCCGCCAGCACGACGTCCGACACAGGATCGAGCGCGAACACATCGAAGTTGGGCTGCACGATGACGCGGCCGCTGTCGGTGCTGATTTGCGGCATGGGGCCTTTGGCAAGCAGCCAGCGACCCATGTCGGTAAGCCGATAGACGATGAATCCAGGGGGCGGTTGCGCCACATTGTCGCTGTTGGGTGTGTCTGGCCCATAGCCTAAATCAACCAGGCCCAGCCAGTACAGCCCCTCGCGCACCACGGTCAATGCAAACTCAGCATCAATACGATACCAGCCGGCATCCTCATCGAAGATGCGGTCAAACACCCAGCCGTACGGATTCGTCACATACGGATTGCTGGATGAGCCATAAACGTAAATCCGTTGTTGGGGTTGGCGACGGCGGCCGCGAGGGAGGAGAAACTCAAAGTCCTGATTGTGCAAGCGATCCACGAGGGTGTCGGCCAACACCCAATCATCAGAAGGCAGCTGCGACACGTGACGCAGCACTGTCTCGCGTGCGCTCACCACCCCAGCGTGCGCCAGCGCGATCGGCGTGTCGTTTGCGCGCAGCGCCACGTTAGTCAAGCCGAAAATCTCGTTCCAAAAGCGGCCCTTGCGCCACAAGTCGAAACAGCGCTTGACTCGCGCCGTGGCCTCCATGCCCAGGAAGGCGGCTTGTTCGTTAGCCAGCACCTGGTTGCGCCGATGGCTGAGCATTTCCAGTTCTTGTAGTAAACGACGCAAAAAGAAGAGCCGCCGCGCGTCCTTCTCACCTTGGCCCACGCCAAGCGTCGTTTTCACCAGCAGCGCGTCATTGATGGTGCGCAAGTCCGACTTTCGCACCCAAAGGGCCTGGGTAGGCGTCAATGGCTTCTCACGCAGATAACTCCAGTACAGGTAGAGGTCGCGCTGAAATACCCGCGCGGAGCCTTCGCGTGTTGTTTGAATCTGCAGTGCGCGGGGTTTGGCTTCAGGCGGCGGCGGCAGATGTCGGCGCGTCTCTGCCGGAATCCACAGCACCGCGCCTGGCTCCAAATCAACCAGGCTGCTGCTGCTGATGCGCGCGCTCAACGTGACAGGCTCGCGGGTGAGAACCAGGCCGCGCTCCATCAGCTTGCTGATGATGGCTTCGAAGGTATTATCAGGCGGCGGCGCGTAGCGCCCAAACCCTGCCGCATTCGGCGAATCGGTCACCAGCCCCGCGCGCACCAACTCCTGCTTCAGCCCCGCGCTGCGCACTTCGCCATCAACCGCTTGTAGGCGTTGCAGGACGGCGATCTCCCGGCTGTTGAGACGCGCCCACGCCCGCGCGACGACCTCCGTGGTGCCCAATTGGTGCGCAAGCGCATTCACCAGGGTCTCTTTGCGCCGGTCGGGCACGTCAATTTCGGCCGCGCGCGCCATCCTCGCCAGTACATGGATCTTGTAGTTGTTGAGGGCTTCGGGCAGGGTGAGAAGCATAGTTCGTCCTGTAGTTTCTACGGCTCGACTTTGGGCATGAAGCCGCGCCGCTCCATCTCAGCGACCAGGTCATTGACATGCCGCGGATGGATGGCCGCCAGGCGCGGTGAGAAGATGTGCAACAAATAGCGACGGATGCCGCCGCCGCGCAGCAACTCTTGCAGGACAAAGTCGTCGGCAAACTCCACCACTGATAAATGGTCATACAGGTGCAAGTTGTCATACGCTGCGGCCCAGCCCTGGAGACGCTCGTGCACCGCCTCTGGCAGCGGCTCCCCGTTCGCTTCCGCCAAAATAGACTCGATCTCTTCCAGGGTCAGCCCAGACTCCAGGGCGTTTTGCATGCCCATGCCCGTGAGCCGGAGGCTGCCTTGCCCACTGTTGGCAATGCGCGATTCCCCGAATGCGTCCACTAATCGCCTGAGCGTAGCCGAGGCTTCGTTGTGGCGGATGTGGAGCACGAGGTCTGACGAAATGCGCAGCGGCGACCTGCCAGGGTTTGGCGGCTCAGACGTGTCGGCCAGCCGCGGTTTGGGGTCAGCCGTCACAGGCGCCGTGTTGACAACAAGAAACGCTGGGACCGTTGCGATGATGGGCGTGTCGCTTTCAGCCATGCTGAAGCTGTGCGGGTTCTGCAGCCACCCTTGCAGCACGGCGGCGGCATGTTCGCAGTTCTGCGCGGCAAAGGGGCAATTGCACTGCCAGGCGCATTCCCCCTGGTGCACGCAGGTAATGACCACATGATAATGACGCACCGGGCTGCGCCGCACATCGGCTTCCAGGATCAACCCATTGGGCGTCCTGGTCAAGCGGCCATTGAACACGCCCTCCGTGATCAGGTAATTGCGCCCTTGCGCCAGCGCCGATTCCGAGAAGCGCTGCAGGAGCGCAGGCCCAGGTGCGCTGCCATCACCGATGTCAACCTGGCTAGGCATGGGGACGCTCGTAGCGGCGACTGCCCGCATGATCGCCGGGCGTCGCATAAGAGTTCGGCTTGTAGTCTATGACTTCATGCGCATAGAGAATCTCATAGCGATAGCCTTGTTCCGTCAGGAACAACTGGCGGTTGGCGGCAAACTCCTGATCGTTGGTGTCTTTCGTCACCAGCGTGTAGAAATGAGCCAGCAGGCCGTTTTTTTTGGGCCGCAAGATGCGCCCCAGACGCTGCGCTTCCTCCTGGCGGCTGCCGTACGTGCCGCTGATTTGAATCGCCACGTTGACCTCCGGGAGATCAACGGCAAAATTCGCCACTTTTGAAACCACCAGCCGGTTCAGCTCGCCATCGCGCATCTGCTGGAAAAGGCGCTCGCGTTCGCGCACTGGCGTGCTGCCGGTAATGAGCGGCGCTTCGACAATCTCAGCCACCCGTTCCAACTGATCAATGTACTGGCCGATCACCAGCACCTGGTCATTGCGGTGCTTGGAAAGCAACTGTACCAACGGGGCGATTTTCGCCGTCGTCGTGGCCGCGGTCCGATACTTCTCGCGGTCTTCGGCCAGCGCGTAGGCCATACGTTCATCATCGGGCAGGGAGATGCGAATTTCGTGACATTCTGCCGTCGCAATCCATCCCTGCGCCTCCAGGTCTTTCCAGGGCACGTCGTACTTCTTGGGGCCGACCAGGGAGAAGACATCTTCTTCGCGATTGTCCTCGCGCACCAGGGTCGCCGTCAGTCCCAGGCGTCGCCGCGTCTGAATCTCGGCGGTGATGCGAAAAACGGGCGCGGGCAAAAGGTGCACTTCATCGTAAATGATCAGCCCCCAGTCGCGCTGGTCGAACAGGCTGAAGTGAGGATATTCATTTTCGGGCGCAGACTCTTCATCGCGTTTGCGCCGCGGCCGCCAGGTCATGATCTGATAGGTGGTCACGGTGATCGGCTTGATCTCTTTAGTGAGGCCGCTGTACTCGCCCACCATGTCTTCGGTGATAGTGGTTTTGTCCAGCAGTTCACGAATCCACTGCCGCGCCGCCACGGTGCTGGGCGTCAAGATCAGGGTGTTGCACTGTAGTTTTTGAATGGCGCCCATGCCGACCATGGTCTTGCCGGCCCCGCAGGGGAGGACGATGACACCGCTGCCGCCGCGCGCGGAGCCGCCCGCGTGAAAGGTGTCTATCGCGTCTTGTTGATAGCGGCGCAGGGCAAAAGCCTCGCCGCTGAGGCGGCCGGCTGGCAGGAGACTGATCTCCAGCGGCGCTCCTTCGACGTATCCGGCCACATCCTCGGCTGGATAACCCACATGCACCAGGGCTTGCTTGATATGCCCGCGGCGTGCAGGGTCTACCAGCAGCGTGTTGGCGTCAAGTTGACCAAGCAGAAAGGGTTTCAGCTCTTTGCGTCGCGTCAACTCAGTCAGCAGAGCGACATCGGTGGAGGTCAGGATGAGAAGGCCGTCCTCGTCTTTCTCCAGGCGCACGCGGCCATAGCGCCCAATGGACTCCCGAATGTCAAAGATAACATTTTCGGGCACGTCGAATTTGGCATACTCGGAGAGATCGGCCACGATTTCATCCGCGCCCAGGCCGGCCGCCGCTGCGTTCCACAGACTGAGGGGAGTGATCTTGTAGGTGTGGATGAATTCAGGGCTTTTTTGCAGCTCAGCAAAGCGCGCCAGCGCGTCGCGCGCCGCCTCATAGCGTTCGTTTTGCACCTCCAGCAGCACGCTGCGGTCGCTCTGGACGATGAGAGGATTGTTCGGACTGTATGGCATCAATCAACCACCTATCACTCACAAGGTTCCTGGTCGGCGCCAGGCGCTCAAAATCCGCGCAAGAAAAACCCCGGCTTTTGCGCCATGGGACCGAAGTCATCCAGGTTCACAGCCGGTTTGTAACCGCCGTCGTTGGCCCCGACGCGCCGTTTCGCGCGGCCAGGCAGTGGTCGCAGCCCCCATGAGAGCTTGCGTGCGCAAGTCCTGCGCCAGATGTATTGTCGCGCGTCATTTCCGCAGCGCAGAGACGGATGAGCCATCCCTTCTCACGCCAGGAGGTGATCGCAGCGAACGGTAAGTGTACCATTGTCAGGTGATAGATGCAATTTTCTAGGCAATCCGCAGCGATTCGTGTTTACCCGCGGCTTATTTTGAAGTGAGGAGATTCATGACGCTACGTGCTGAATTTGTTTGACAAACTGATAGGGGGCTGGTACAATTTTCACAAATTCATGCAACGCCGCAGTGTATATTGTCATTCATTAGCAGGACGAGGGACGCGTGCGCATGATGAAAGGACACGGTATGAATGGAACCAACATGATGCCATCGTCAGTACCGAACGCGGGCGAAATCCCGCAAGACCTTCAGCACAATGTCTTTATTACCACCCTGGATAAGCTCTACAACTGGTCTCGTTCCTCTTCGATGTGGCCGATGATGTTTGGCCTGGCCTGCTGCGCCATTGAAATGATCTGCACAGCCGCCTCGCGCTACGACCTGGCCCGTTTCGGCATGGAAGTGATGCGGCCGTCGCCGCGTCAAAGCGATCTGATGATCGTTTCGGGCACGGTGACCAAGAAGATGGCGCCGCAGATCGTGCGCATTTACAACCAGATGTCTGAACCGCGCTATGTCATTTCCATGGGCGCTTGCGCGACGGGCGGCGGGCCGTTCAAAGAGGGCTACAACGTTGTCTCCGGGATTGACAAGTACCTGCCGGTGGATGTTTATGTCCCAGGCTGCCCGCCCACACCCGAAGCCTTGCTGCACGGTTTCATGAAGCTGTTCGACAAGATCCAGCATCAATCCATCACCCAGGTTTCCTGGTACCGCAAGACTGAACCTTTCATGCCGCTGGTGCCGGTTCTGGGGCCTGACATTTTCCGTCCCGAAGACGCTGAAATGCTTACCACGGCTTTGCAGGCGAAACGCGCGCCAGTCGCGGCGGCTGAGGCTGCGCCGCCGGCGCCGAAGGCCGCGCCCAAGCCAGCCGCGCCTGTGGCCGCGCCTGTGGCCGCGCCTGCGCCCGCCAGCAAGGCTCCTGCGCCTGTGCGCACGATTAGCCCTGAGGAAGTGGCCGCCCGACAGGCGAAATTGGCGGACCGCAAGGCGGCCTGGGCTGCCGCAGGTAAGAGCGTGCTGAGCGACGAGCAGATGAAAGCGTATATGGAGAAGGCACGCCGCGACGCGGCTGCGCGCAAGGCGCAAGAGGCGCAGGAAGGCGCGCATTAGACGTTCGACCGTCAAGCCGTAGCGTGACCCGCACCTTGGCGGAAACGCTATCGCAGAAGGGTGAAAGACCAATGGCTGAAGCACGAACGATTACCAGCGCCGATTTGAGCAATGCCGTCCCCGGCGCGGTGACCGAACAGTTATCCAACGGGGACCTGGTCGTTGCCCGTGAGAAACTAATCGAATTCTCCACCTACCTGCGCGACCAGGCCGGGTATGATTACCTTTCCAATGTGACCGGCGTGGACTACTTGGGGTACAAGGGCCGCAGCGAAGCCAACCGCTTCGAGGTGGTTTATCATGTCTACTCCACCAAGGGCGGCGGCCCGGTGGTCATGCACGTGCGAGCGCCGGCCAATGATCCTATCGTCCCATCGGTGATCTCCGTTTGGCCTGGCGCCGACTTGCAGGAGCGGGAAATCTGGGACCTTTTCGGTATTCGTTTCCCCGGTCATCCCAATTTGCGCCGCATCCTGCTCTGGGAAGGTTTCAACGGCCATCCCATGCGCAAGGACTGGAAAGAAGCCTATTTCGAGGACGAGAAGAAGCCGTTCAAGAGCCGTCACCCGGACGGTCAGCACAAATGGGCCGAAACGCGCACGCCCTGGGCGCACAATGTGGGATACCCAGAAGACTTCGACCCACAAAAGTGGCTTGCACCAACGCCTCAGTTTAGGGCGCCGGTGACCACTGGAACCGCCGGCCACAACGGCCATGGCGGTGACATCCAGACCGAGCGCATCGTGGTCAACATGGGCCCGCAGCACCCAAGCACGCACGGCGTCTTTCGCATGATTGTGGCCCTGGAAGGGGAGACCATCACCGCGTTAGAGCCGGAGATGGGCTATCTGCACCGCAATCATGAGAAGATTGGCGAGCGCAACACCTTCATCCAGAACATTCCCTACACCGATCGCCTGGACTATATTTCGTCCATGTCGAACAACCTCGGCTATGTGCTGGCGGTCGAAAAGCTTCTGGGCGATCAATTCCAGCCGACGGAGTATGCCAATTATTTGCGCATCCTCATGGTTGAGTTGACCCGGATCATCAACCACATGTGGGCCATTGGCTTCTTGCTCAACGACCTGGGCGCCTTCTTCACGCCCGCGCTCTACGCCATTCGCGAACGTGAATTGATTCTGGATCTGTTCGAGTCGGTTTCTGGTTCGCGCATGATGTGCAATTACATGCGCTTCGGCGGCGTCGCGCGCGACCTCCCTCCGGGCTGGTTGGATGAGTGCAGCAAGATCATCAACGAGCGCATGGATCGCAAAATTGATGAGATGGAGCACTATCTGACTCAGAACGAGATTCTGCTTGCGCGCTGCAAGGGCGTGGGCTATTTGTCGCCCGCGGACGCGATTGCGCTCAGCACGGCTGGCCCTGTGCTGCGGGCGTCTGGCGTGCCGTACGATGTGCGCAAGGCTGACCCGTACTCCATCTATGATCGCTTTGATTTCGATGTTGCCTGTTTCGACGGTTGTGATGTCTACTCACGTTACCTCGTGCGTATCGAGGAGATGCGCCAATCGGTGCGCATTCTGAAGCAGGTTCTGCAGCAGATGCCCAAATCAGGCGAAATCCAGGCCGGCAAGAAGCAGTACAGTATACGCGTGCCAGAAGGCACCGCCTATGGCCGTGTGGAAGGGCCGAAGGGCGAGTTAGGCTTCTATGTGGTGAGCGATGGCAGCGGCAATCCGTGGCGCTATCGCATCCGCGCGCCAAGCTATATCAGCCTCAACGCGTTAGGGCCCATGTGCGTGGGTTACAAGGTCGCTGATTCTGTCATCGTCCTCGGCAGCATTGACATTGTGCTGGGCGAAACCGACCGTTAGCCGCCGGCCGCCGTTGAATCTTGGACTTATTATTTGGATTGAGTTGGGGGTGCTATGTTTGGATCGGGTATTCTAAAGGGCCTGGGTGTCACACTGAAGCACCTGGTTGACACCTTCACCGACGACGTCAAGAAGATTCCAAGCCGCTATGCGGGCATGGGCGGCGACCGCTATTTCATTGACCAGCCCTGGAATGAAGAAGGACTGTTCACGATCCAGTACCCGGAAGAGAAGCGTGTCATCCCCGAACGCTTCCGCTTCATCCCCATGCTGCTGTGGGACACAGAAAAGAAAGAGGATCGCTGCACCGCCTGTGGCATCTGCGCCAAGGTCTGCCCGCCGCAGTGTATTTGGATCGTGCGTGACAAGGATGAAAAGGGCAAGCCAGTCACCCGGCCAGCCGAATTCTATATTGATGCTTCGATCTGTATGAGCTGCGGCTTTTGCGCGGAGTTTTGCCCCTTCGACGCCATCAAGATGAACCACGACTATGAGCTGGCTACGTTCGATCGCTATCCGCGCCTGGTGTATGACAAAGAGGCCCTGACGGTGCCGATCGAATACTATGCCCGCCTATGGCCGGCCCAATACCAGGAAGAAGAACAGGTGCGCGCGGCTGAGGAAGAGGCGAAACGCAAGCAGGCCGAGGAAAAGGCCAAGGCCGCCGCGGCCAAAGCAGCCGCGCCCAAACCCGCCCTGGACGCCAGTCCGGCCGCTGCGGCTACCCCTGCCGCTGCACCTACAGGAGCGCCTGCGCCGCGGCCTAAGATGACGCCAGAAGAGATCGAGGCGCGCAAGGCTGAAGTGGCTGCCCGGCGCGCCGGCGAAGCCGCACCGGCCGCCCCGGCCGCGACGCCCGCACCGCGGCCCAAAATGACGCCGGAAGAGATCGAGGCGCGCAAGGCCGAAGTGGCCGCGCGGCGCGCCGGCGAGGCTACGCCAACGCCGCCCGCGGCGGCTGCGCCAGAACCGCCCGCCGCGCCCGCCCTGTCGCCCAACGTGACACGGCCGCGCATGACGCCGGAAGAAATCGAGGCGCGCAAGGCTGAAGTGGCCGCGCGGCGCGCCGGCGTGGCTGCGCCAACGCCGCCCGCCGCGGCTGCGCCGGAACCGCCTGCGGTGGTCACTCCAGAGCCGCGCGCAGTAGTCGCGCCAGAACCGCCCGCAGCGGTGGTCGCGCCAACGCCGCCCGCTGCGCCAGCCCTGTCGCCCAACGTGACACGGCCGCGCATGACGCCGGAAGAAATCGAGGCGCGCAAGGCCGAAGTGGCTGCACGCCGCGCCGGCGTGGCCGCGCCAACGCCGCCCGCAGCGGCTGCGCCAACGTCGCCGGTGAAACCGACATTGATGGCCGCCAGGCCCGATCAACTGGAGTTGATCGAAGGCATTGGACCAAAGATCGGCGCGACTTTCCGCGCGGCCGGCATTGTCACCTTCCAGCAGCTGGCGGAGACGCCGGTGGAGCGCATGAAGGAAATTTTGGCTGCGGCCAGCCTGCGTGCGGACCCCACCACGTGGGCCGAGCAGGCCGCGCTGGCCGCAGCCGGCCGGATGGACGAATTGAAGCAGCTGCAGGATCAACTGATCAGCGGGCGACGCGCGTAGCGTCTTCTGCGTAGCAAATCAAGAACCTTTGGCGTCGCGCAGACGCCAAAGGTTTCTTTTTTGTTCGATTCTGCCGCAGCCTCACCAGCATTTGACTTTTGACCATTTTTTCGATACTCTTTAGCCCTTATCACCGATGCTTCAGACCATGTGTGTAGAACGATTGGGGAGGTACCATGATCTACATTGCTTCTGTGTTTGCCCTGGCAGGGCTGGCGCTCGCCTGGGCTAGCAATCGGCGCCTGGCTGCGTTGGAAGCGCGGCTCTCCCGCTACAACAGCGCCCTGTACGACCTCAGCGCCAAACTGGACGAGGTGCAGCAGCGCGTCGCCCAGGACAGTGCAGACATTCGCTTCGAGATGCGCCGGCGCGCCGGTGAGATCGCGTTCACGCCGCAGATGACCATTGGCGAGATTACGAGCCAGCATCCGGCCGCATCGTCTATCCTGGCTAACTTTCACTTAGGCGGCTGCCATAGCTGTGCGGTTAGCCCGGGTGAAGTACTGGGCGAAGTGTGCCAGGCGCGCGGCCTCGATCAACAAGCCCTCCTGAGTGCACTCAACCGCCTGGGCAGCGGCGGTTCAACGGAACCGCTGGAGATGCCGACCGAGATCAAACGGCCCAATGTGCAGCTCATTATGTAGGCGAGCGTGAGGAATGCCATGATTGCTCCCAAGGCTGAGATTATCTTTCCTCCCAAACTTATCCCGCATCTGCGCGACCTGCGCGGGGATGAATGGCGCGCCCTGGTGGAGCGCGTGTCCGCGCTGCCGGAAACTCACCCAGACAGCCTGGCGTTCTCGCTGCTCATGATTCGCCTGGACGGCTGCTTGAAATGCTACGCGGGCAGCTACAAGTTCATGCGCGGCTGCCAGTTGTGTGCCGTGCAAACAGTCACTCAGTACAAGGGCACGGACGGCCAGCTCCTCAAGGAATACCAGCGCGCGCAGGTGGACATTGACGATTATCTGAGCGGACGCCGGCGCGTGTTTGTCGAACCGATCAACGACGACGATGATGATCGGCTGGCTGCGTAACACTCGACTGGCCGCGGCATCTTAGACTTCCGAAGGCAGCAAGCCTTCGGAAGGTAGCTTAACAAGGACGATATGAACGGATTATCAGGCACAAGACGCGTCGGTATCATCGGCGCCGGGGTAGCCGGGCTTGCGGCCGCCTACGACTTAACGCGCCAGGGCTACGCCGTGACGTTGTTCGAGGGCGCGGCCGTGGCGGGCGGTCTCGCTTCAGGCTTCAAGGCCGCGACCTGGGAATGGCCGCTGGAACGATTCTACCATCACCTATTCACCTCTGACAGTGACATCATTCGATTGACGCAGGAGATTGGCGCGGGCGATTTGCTGCTCTTTCGCCGCCCTACCACGTCCATGTGGTACCAGGGCAAGCCCTATGCGTTCGACTCTCCTCTGCGCCTGCTGGCCTTTCCGCACCTGGACTGGATCAACAAGTTCCGCATGGGATTTGTCTTTGCCTATCTGCGCTATGTCAGCAAGAACTGGCGCGCGTTTGAGCAAACGACCTCGCATGCCTGGCTGCGCCGCTGGATGGGCGCGCGCGGCTATGACATGCTCTGGCGGCCGATGCTGGAGGGCAAGTTTAGCGATCATTACCAGGAGGTCAACCTGGCCTGGTTTTGGGCGCGCATCGTCAAGCGCAGCCCGCGCCTCGGCTACTACAAGGGCGGATTCCAGGCGTTTGTCGACGCGCTGGTCAATCGGGTCACGGCCCAGGGCGCGGATATCCATCTCAATGCCCGCGTAACCAAGGTGCGCCCTGCGAGCGACCGCACCCTGGTGGTGACGCACGACGGCGGCGAGGCTGCGTTCGATGCGGTCATTGCCACGGTTAGTCCCAGCCTCCTTACACGCCTGGCGCCGGATCTGCCGCCAGCCTACCTGGCGCAGTTGGCGCAGCTCAAGAGCATGGGCGCGGTGGTCATGACCCTGGCCCTCAAGCACAGCCTGATGAAGGATGTTTACTGGCTCAATATCCCCAAGGCCGAAGGCTTTCCCTTCTTGGCGTTGGTGGAACACACCAACTACATGGAAACGACGCACTACGGCGGCGATCATATCATTTACCTGGGCGATTACCTTGACCCCAGTCATCCCTACTTCAGTATGAGCGACCAGCAATTGTTGGACATCTTCTTGCCAGCCCTGGCCCGCGTCAATCCTGACTTCCGGCCGGATTGGGTGCGCGAGGCCTGGGTGCACAAAGCCACCTACGCGCAGCCGGTGCCGCCGGTCAACTACTCGGCGCTGATCCCGCCGCTGCAAACACCCATTCCTGGCCTCTTTTTTGCCAGTATGAGCCAGGTTTACCCCTGGGATCGTGGCACCAACTACGCTGTGGAGATCGGACGCCAGGTGGCGCAGAAGGTCATGGCCGCGGGCTGATCGCCGCGGGAATACTGTTCGAGGATAGGAACATGTTGGGAAAAAATAACCAAGTAACCGAAAAAGAGATTTTGCGCGCGCTGAGCAACGTCATGGAACCAGAGCTGCATCGCGACCTGGTGACGTTGAACATGATCAAGGACATCAAAATTGCAGGCAAAGAGGTTGGATTCACGATTGTGCTGACGACGCCTGCTTGCCCGCTGCGTTCGCAGATTGAGAATGAGGCCAAGGCTGCCGTCGCCGCCGTGCCCGGTGTGGACCAGGTGCACGTCCGCTTCGATGCCAATGTCATGACCGATCGGCGCATTGCCGGCCGGCTGGCCATCCCGGTCAAGAACATCCTGGCGGTAGGCAGCGGCAAGGGAGGCGTCGGCAAGACCACAGTGGCTGTCAACCTGGCCGTGGCCCTGGCGCAGATGGGCGCGCGCGTCGGCATTCTGGATGCGGATATCTATGGCCCCAACGTGCCGATGATGATGGGCGTCAACGCCATGCCCAGCCCTCGCAACAACAAGCTGGTGCCGCCGATGGCCTACGGCGTCGAAGTGATGTCCATGGGTTTCATGATGCCGGCTGGCGAGGCCTTGATCTGGCGCGGGCCGATGTTGCACAGCGCCATTCGTCAGCTTTTCACCGACGTCAACTGGGGCAACCTGGACTATATCGTCGTAGATTTACCGCCAGGCACCGGCGACGCGCAATTGACCCTGGCGCAGTCGGTGCCGTTGGTCGGCGGCGTGATTGTCAGCACGCCCCAACAGGTGGCGGTGGCCGATGCCACGCGTGGGCTGGCGGCCTTTCGTAAGCTCGAAGTGCCCGTACTCGGCATTGTGGAAAATATGGCCGGCGATATCTTTGGCATCGGCGGCGGCGAAGTCGCGGCCCGGCAGTTGGGCGTGCCCTTCCTGGGGCGCATCATGCTCGATTCGGCCATCCGCAGCGGCGGCGATGTGGGCCAGCCCATCGTAGCGGTGGATCCCAGCTCGCCTCAGAGCCAAGCCTTCCGCGACCTGGCGCAAGCGATCGCCGCGCGCATCAGCGTGATGTCTATGCAGCCGGACCCGGAACTGCGCATCATCTGATGGGCGCGCAGAGACAAAGCGCCGCGCCGCGCGGGCGCTACGGGACGCCGTTGCGGTAATGGCTGCCATGGCTGGCCGATTGCGCAACGCGCTGGCGCGCTGGACAGGGCGGGCGTTGACGCCGTCCGCAGCGCCGCGGCCGGCAGTTGCACCGATGAGCTTGTCTCTGCCCGCGGCCTTGACCGCGCCGTTTGAGATTCCAGTGCTGGTCGTCAACTTCTTCCCCACGCGCCACGGCCGCCTGGATCGCCGCGTCACTGGCGATGTCGACGCGCCGCTTGATCAGGTGCGCCGGCATACCGTGCAAACCACCGGCCGCGTGGCGCAGGCCCTGGAACGGGGCAGCACGTATCACGGTTATCGCGACCCCGACGCGCAACCAAGCCTGCGTTACCGGGTTGCGGCCACGTTGGAGTTCCTGGAACCACTGCCTACCTGGCCCAAGCCCCATCATCACGCACCGATGACCGACTATCACACGATCATGGATCGGATTGATATTCGCACGTGGGTCGAGGGCAAAGGCATCAAAGAGGTCTGGATTTGGGGTTACCATGGCGGCGTGGTTGACTTGTGGGAATCGAACATGGCCGGGCCGTTCGGCGACATCAGCAACAGCGACCGTGACCCATACGACTTACCGGTGTTGAGCAAGACCTACACCGTCTATCACTACAACTATCAGCGCGGCCCGTCCGAGGCCGTGGAAGACCACATGCACCAGATCGAAGCGGTTCTGGGACATGTGGATCGCCACCTTTTTTGGGATCGTTTTGTGGGGAAGACCGGCGAAGGGCGCTGTGGTTGGGCGCACTTTCCGCCCAACGGCGTGCGTGATTACGATTGGGCCAACCCGACGTACGTCTACACCGATATCGAGGATTGGACCCCCGAAGGCAGCGGGCCGCGCAAACTGCTGAACTGCAGCCGCTGGCAAAGCGACAGCCTGGCGTGGTTCATCTTCTGGATGCAGAATCTGCCGGGCGCAAATCACGGGCTTAGCTGGCGCGGCCGGCCGCTCAGCAACTGGTGGACTTTCATGGGCGCATTCGACGAGGCGATGACCGCGGGCCTCGCGTTGACGCAGCCGATCGCGGCGGATTGAACCCTTTCAACCATGCAAAACAAGACGAATTCAATGCCAGCCAAACGCTCATGGTGGCGCCGCGGCTTTGAACTGACCCGCAACCTGATGGCCCTGTTGGGCGTTTTCACCACCGTCTACGTGGTCGGTCTGACGCTCATTATTTTCTGGCAAGCCGAGCGGGACGAAGCCCAGCCCGTAGACGCGATCGTTGTGCTGGGCACAGCGCAGTATAACGGCCGGCCGTCGGCGGTGCTGCGCGCGCGACTCGATCATGCCATCAACCTCTACAGCCAGGGTGTGGCGCCCGTGCTGGTGACAACGGGCGGCGCCGGCCGCGATCCGCGCTTCACCGAGGGCGGCGTTGGCCGCGCCTATGCCATCAGCCGCGGCGTGCCGGCGGAAGCGATCCTGAGTGAGGAAGATGGCGCCAGCTCGTGGGAAAGCCTGCAGAACGTGGCGGCCCTGCTTCAGGCGCACGGCTGGCGTCGCATCGTCCTGGTCAGCGACCCATTCCACATGACGCGGCTCAAATTGATGGCGCTGGATTTGGGTTTGGAGCCGTCTGCGTCACCCACGCGCACTTCGCCGATTTCTCGCCGGCCCGCGACCGAGATGTTCTACGTCTTGCGCGAAGTGGCTGGGGTGACGGTTTTCGGTTTGACTCAGGCCGCCGCAAACATTCTATGATCACCGCGTAACCTGGACGCGCCAGAATCAACTTGCTTCCGCAAAGTGGCAAAGGCTGCCACGAAGAAGGACCTCATGAAGACAGTTCAATCGCAGCGAATGGCGATCATTGATCTTGGCTCCAACACCGCCCGTCTGGTCGTCATGAATGCCGTCCCCGGTTTTTCATATCACCAGGAGGACGAGATTCGAGAGGTGGTGCGTTTGCGCCAGGGCATGAACAAGCGCGGGCTGAGTCAAGAGGCGATCGAACGTGCGCTGGTTACGTTGCGGCTCTTTAAGCGTTTCTGCGACAGCACGCATGTGGATATCATTCTGCCAACCGCCACCAGCGCGGTGCGTGAAGCGGCCAATGGGCCGGCTTTCATCGAACAGGTGCGTCGCGACGTAGGGCTGAACCTACGCATCTTGAGCGGCGAGCAGGAGGCCACCTACGGCGTGCTCGGCGCGCTCAATGAGGTGGCTTTCACACAGGGCATCGTCGTGGACATCGGCGGCGGCAGCGCGCAAATCAGCGAGGTCCGCGACCGTCGTTTTGCCGTTGGCGTTTCATTGACGCTGGGCACCCTGGCGCTGACCGAAGGCTTCATCCGCAGCGATCCGATCAAGCCCACGGAGCTTGAGGCGCTGCAAGGCGAGATCAGCCGCCAGCTCGACAACGTGACCTGGCTGGGCAAGAAGAGCGGGCCGTTGATTGGCCTGGGCGGCGCCATCCGCAACCTGGCCAAGATCGAAGCTGCGCGGCAGGCTTACCCGCTCAACACACTGCACGGATTTACCCTGCGCCGCGCCTCGTTGGAGCAAACGATTGAACTGCTGCGCACACTGCCCCTGTCCGAACGTCAGGCAATTCCCGGCCTGCGCACAGACCGCGCGGACATCATTCTGCCGGGCGCGCTGGTCATCCGCGCGATCATGGAACGCCTCAAGGCCAACGAACTGACGGTTTCGGTCAATGGTTTGCGTGAAGGGGTTTTCTTCGAGCACTTCTGGCAGCATTTCTCTTACCCGGTGATTCCAGACGTGCGGCGCTTCAGCGTGCTCAACATGGCGCGCACCTACCATTACCAAAAGGCGCACGCCAATCATGTGCGTTACCTGGCGCGACGCATCTTCGAGCAGTTGGCGCCGCTGCACGGCTATGGCATGGCTGAGCGCGAACTGCTGGACGCGGCGTCCGTGCTGCACGACATTGGCACCATCATCAGTTACCACGATCATCACAAACATTCGCAGACGCTGATCGTCAACGCTGGCTTACCTGGTTTCAGTGCACGCGAGACCGCGCTGATTGCGCTGCTGACCCGTTTTCATCGCAAGGGCAGGCCGGATCTGTTGGAGTTTGCGCCGCTGCTCAAGGAGGGCGACGACGTGCTGCTAACTCGCCTTTCAGCTATTCTGCGCCTGGCCGAATACCTGGAGCGCGGCCGTAATGCCACGGTAGACGACGTCAGTGTGACCTGGACCGATGAATATCTGCGCCTGACGCTCATTGCTGACGAATATCCAGCCGTGGAAGTGTGGGATACGCAGCGCAACGCGCTGGCCCTGGTAGAAATCGCCTTCAAGCGCCGCGCGCTGCTGGACAGTGTGGCCGCGCCGAGCGAATGGCGAAATGCGGCGGCCGCCTAAGGCAGCGAAATAGTGCTGGCCCTGCGCTTCTCTAGCGTTCGATCAGCTCACGCAGCCGCGCCAGGTTCATGACATCATCCGCCATGTCTTCCTCTTTGGGCGTTTCCAGGATCATCGGCAGCGCCTGGAAGCGGGCATCGTTCAGGAGCAGGCGAAAAGGCGTCAACCCCAGAAAGCCCTCGCCGATGTGCGTATGGCGGTCCACGCGGCTGCCCAGGTCCTTCTTGGAGTCGTTGAGATGAAAAACCTTCAGTCTCTCCAATCCTAAGGCCTTGTCGAATGTATCCCACATGCGTTGATAATCATCGGCGTTGCGGAACTCATAACCGGCGGCCAGCGCGTGACAGGTGTCAAAACAGATGCCGACGCGGCCTGGCGCGTCCAGGGCGGCAATGATATCGGCCAACTGCTCGAAACGAAAACCCAGATGATCGCCCTGACCAGCGGTAATTTCCAGCAGGGTCAACGTCTCTGCGGTCGGCGTCGCCGCGTGGACTCGATCCAGCCCCTGCGCAATGCGGCGTTTGCCCGCCTCCTCGCCCGCGCCCATGGAGGAACCAGGGTGCAGCACGACGCCCAGGATGCTTAACTGATCCGCGCGCTCTAGTTCCACCTGGTACGCCTCGACCGACTTGTCCCATAACTCGTCGGACGGCGAGCCTAGATTGATCAGGTAAGAGGCGTGCGCCACCACCGGCGCGATGCCGGTGCGCTGCGCCCATTCGTGATAGCGTGCAATCTCCGTCGTTTCCAATGGTTTGCATTTCCACTGGTTCTGATTGCGCGTAAAAATCTGCATCGTGCCGCAGTCAATGGACTGCGCCCGTTCAAACGCTTTGCTCACGCCGCCAGCCACGGACATGTGCGCGCCAAGTCTATCCATCTCACGCTCCCTCATCTGCTTGTTTTTCCCAACCTCCGCGGTTGGCAACCATCCTAGCTGAGCCGGGCCAGGGTAAATGCCTCAACGCCGGCCGCCTTGTCTTCCAAGCGCGCCAGGAGAAAGAGCAGGCTGCTGAGGCGGTTGAGATACCGCAATGGCTCCTCGTTGCGCAGCTTGCCGTCGTGCTGCAAACGCGCCACGATGCGCTCGGCGCGGCGGATGATCGTGCGCGCCAGGTCGAGGTGCGCGCCAGCGACGCTGTCGCCGGCGACGATGAACGCGGGCGGCAGCTCAACCGCCGATTCCAGACGGCCAATCAGCGACTCCAGGCACTCTGTGCTCTGTGGATGCAGCCACGGCGGCCGTGTGGCGGCCTCCGGCAGCGTCGCCAGGTCAGCCATCATGGCGTATAGATCGCGCTGCACGCCTAAGATGATCTCAGCCGTCTCTGCATCTTTGACTGTGGCACGCGCCAGGCCTAAGGCAGAAGAGGCTTCATCCACGGTGCCATAGGCTTCCGGCCGAATATCGTACTTGGGCACCCGATCGCGACCGAGCAGCCCGGTATAGCCCTCGTCCCCCACCCCCGTATACAGTTTCGTCACGCGCTTTGCTTCTGGCATTTTCTGTTCCATTATCCGCCTTTATCCCCCCGTCCTCATCTATCACTCTCCATCTCCCATTGGCCTCACCGTTGGCCGATCCCAAATTCGTAAACCAGCCGCCCGCCCAATTCACCCGTGATGATGAGCGCGACCAAACCCAGCACGAGCAAGGCCAAGACGTACCAGCGGTTCGGCGCCGAGTCGGATGCGGCGCCGCGGCGCAGACGGAGGTAGAGCGCCGCGCCAAAAGCGATCACCGTGGCAAAAACGGCGGTGATATGGTTGTTCGCCGCCACGCGCGCGGGTGAATCCAAAGCTATCGCATTCTGGTCAATCAAGCCGGTAACAGCCGCGGGCAAGATCATCAGCCACCCCAGCGCCAGACTGGCCAGGCTCAGCCGTTCCCAGCGCATCCCTTGCCAACCCCGCGGTCGCCAGAGATGCAGCAGGTATAAGACTACCGACAGCGCCAAAAGCGTCACAGGAAAATGTACAAAACGGGGATGTAACGGTAAAGCCAACATGATGATCCTTCGGTTAGGCAGGCAGGCGTTTGACTACAACCAAGGTCAAGTCATCAAACTGCGGCGCAAGCCCGACAAACTCGCGTACCTCCGCCTTGATCGCCTCCGCAATTTGAGCGGCGCTGTGCGCCTGGTGGGCCTGCACCACGGCTTGCAAGCGCGTCATCTCGAACGACTCTTCGTTCAGGTTGATGGGGTCAATGACGCCATCGGTATAAAGAATCAGGACGTCGCCCGGCGCCAACGGCACACGGTCATCCTCCAATGCGACGGAGGGGAGCACGCCGAGGATGAGACCATGCTTACGCAGCAGGCGTATCTGGCCGTTGGCCGCGGTCAGGAGCAGCGGCGGATTGTGCCCGGCGTTGGCAAAAACCAGCTCGTGCCGTTGGGGGTCGAGCACGCCATACCAAAGCGTCACGAACATGTCTGAACGGCTGTTGGCCAACAGCAGCTCGTTGACGCGCCGCAGCACGCGCGCGGGTGAGCGCCGATCGGCCGCGATCACGCGCACCAGGATGCTGGCCAGGGCCATGAAAAGCGCCGCCGGCACGCCCTTGTCGGACACATCGGCAATGACCAATCCCAGGCGTCGCGCCGCCAGCGGAACAAAATCAAAGAAGTCGCCGGCCATTTCGCGTGCGGCCAGCCAGACATGGGCAATGTCATAACCTGGCAGCGACGGATTGGTCGCGGGCAGAAAACTGGCCTGGATCTCATGCGCCAGTCGCAGTTCCTCGCCCATGCGCACGCGCTCCGCCTCTTGCAGCACCAGGCGGGCGCTTTCGATCGCCACCGCCAATTGGCTGGCTACGCCGCGCACCATCTCGACCTGGCGACTGCTGAAGATGTGCGGCCCATCCACCTCATCCACCACCAGCGCGCCCAGGACCTCGTCCTGCACAATCAGCGGCACCGCCAAGATGGCCTGCGTGCCGTAGCGCTTCACAATCTCTGCGGGCACCAAGTCGCCGGCGCTGACATCTTCCACCCAGAGTGGCCGGCGCTCCCGGCAAACCCGATCAAGCAGCGGGAATTCGCTCGCTGTCACACGCAGCCCCGTTTCAACTGGCTGCACTCCGCGGGAGGAGGGCTGACATTGGCTGGCGAGCACTTCATACGCGGCCTGGTCGCGATCCCAAATCAGAACCGTGCAGCGGTCTACCCCAGCCAGGGATGGCGTCAGGCTGGCTACGGTGTTTGCCAGGTCAGACACACGGTAAGGTCGCGCAATGGCATTAGCGACATCGAGCAGTGAACTGGAAATGGCCGCTTCGTCTTTGGCCTCTTGATACAGGCGCGCATCTTCCACCGCTACCGCAATCTGATCAGCCAGGGTAGCCAGGATGAACAGGTCTTCGGAACTAAACGCGTTCAGTTCACGGGCCTGCACGTCCAGGACGCCCAGTACGCGATCTTCTACCATCAACGGCACAGCCAGTTCGGCGCGCGTATCGGGCAAGAGGCGCGGGTCATCAGGAAAATAGCGCGTCTCTTGTGAAACATCATTGGCCAGCAAGGGTTGGCCGTGCTGAGCCACCCAACCGATGATGCCCTCGACGCCGATACGTACGAAGCGGCCGCGGCGCAGCCACATTTGGTTCAGGTTGTGGCCGGTGCTGGCGCGGAAATAGGCGCGTCCCGTCCCCTGGGCTACCAGGAAGATCTGGACGTGATAGTAGCCGAAGCGGTCACGAATCAGCTCGACCACCTGGTTCAGCAGTTGATCGAGGTCCAAGATCGCGGCGACCTTGCGGCTGACCTGCGCCACGGTTTGTAATTGGCGCGCGCGACGCTCGACCACCTGATAGAGGCGGGCATTGACCAGGGCGACGCCCGCCTGGTTGGCAATGATGAAGAGGGTGCGCAGGTTTTCTTCGCTGTAGGCGCCTGGCTCGTCATGTTGCACGGCCAGGCTGCCAATCGCCAGTTCACCGGCGAGGATGGGCACAAAGATGGCTGAACGCGGGGGATGTTCATCGTCGTAACGCGGGCGCGCGGGCAGATGTTCCATCTCGGTTTGAAAATCGTTCACCAGCAGCGGCTGGCGGTTGCGACGCAGCCAGCCTACGATGCCTTCGTTGGCGCCGCCTACAAAACGGGCGCCAGCCAGCCGCTTGCCGTGCCGCAGCCACACCTTGATGACAAAGTCATCTTTATCGAAGAGGCCTAGATGAAAGCTGGAAGCATCCATCAGGCGCGTCGCGTGCTCAAAGATCAGCTCACAGAGCTGATCTTCGTTCATCTGCGCCTGCACAATAGCCTGGCCCGCTTCGGCCAGGGCGCGCAGTTCGTCGAGATGGATGGGCGCTCGCCCCACAGGCGGCCGTGTGTCGCGGCCGACTGGCAGAATGTCGGCCATACCTCACGCCTCTCCTTGCGCAGACAACGGCGCCACGTTGCGCTTTACCATGGTCAAGTGGTTGCCGGTTTCTGAGCTAAAGCGGTATTCAACGACATCCATGAGCTGGCGCATGAGGTGAATGCCCAGGCCGCCAACGGGCAAGTCGGCCGGCCGGCGTTTGCGTTTTGGGGGCCGGACGCTGGTGGGATCGAACGGCTGTCCTTGATCTTGAATCTCAACGACGAAGTCTGCCTGGTGCACTGAACAGGTGAGGTGCAAGGGGCCATCCATGCTGCGGTAGGCATGTTCAATCACATTGTTGCAGGCTTCGTCGCACGCCAGTTCGATCGCAAAGATAGCATCCTCGTGCAAGCCGGCTGCGCGGGCCGCGTCACGCACGAACTGAGCAATGAAGGGCAGGTTGTGCGGGTCGCTTGCAATCGTTAGTTGCCAGCGCATGCTCATAGGCACTCATCGTTCTCGCGGCATGGCAGATAGCTGGACGCGCCAGACTGGCAGGGGAGGGAAACGCACCAGGTTGGTTCAGGCGCGCTAGAAGCTGCCGACAGCTTCCACTGTGCTGCTGAACTGGGCAAAATGGTCGTTGAGACCAGTCAGGTCCAACACCTCGCTGATGCGGGCAGGGACATTGGCCAGGCGCAAATCGCCTCGATTGAACCGGCGCGCGGCGCGCCAGGTGCTGACCAACACGCGAATGCCCGCGCTGCTCAAAAACGTGACGCCGCCAACATCCAGCACAAACCGATAGTGACCTGAGTCGAGGAGCGTCTTCAAGGTTTGTTCTAGCTCAGGCGCGGTGCTGCCATCAATGCGGCCGCTGATGTTGACAAGAACACAACGCTTCAATTCTGATGTCGTGAGTTCCATACAGTGCATTTACTCCTGTGGCAGATGAATTGGGTGCCCGGAAATCAATGAGATACAGGCATGGACGGTGAAAGTGAATGGCATTATACCACAGGGTCAGTGAGCCGCCAAGCGCCCTGCTAGAGAGCCAGCAGTAGGGTGGCCCTGTGTGACCGCCCCTTGCGGTTTTGACCGCAGAGGCCACAGCGAGCGCAAAGAAGCTGCCAACCAGCGCCCACAGGGCAAAAAAAGAGCCACCGATGAACTCGGTGGCTCTTGAAGAATCAACGCAAGCCGAAGGGTTTAGCGGCTGTAGCCGTTATAGGCAGCGAGCTTGCTCAGGCCCCACAGGTTTTCCACGACGACGGCCAGCGGCTGATTGGAGCTGATGTGAACCGCGCCCGACCAGTTGCCGCCGAGGTTGATCGGATTGTCCTCGCGCAGGTTGAAATTGAAGGACTTCTCGCCCGCGATGGTGATATTCTGCGTGGCCGAGTTGACGATGGTGCCGTCACGATTGATGAAGCGCACCTGAACGGTGGCTGTGTTGCTCGACACGTTCTGCAGACGCATCAGCGACCACAGCGTGCGGGCGCTGCCGCCGCCGCCGATCTGATAGACTTCCGACAGGAACGTGTTGTTGCCTGCGTTGGACGAATCCGCGCCGGTGTAGGCGCCAGCCTCGTTGTCACGTGGGCGAATGGAGTAGGAGATAGCCGCCACGTCCTGGGACGTAGATTCGACAATGACCGAGCCAGCCCAGAGGGCGCCGAGCGTGTTGTAGGTTCCGGCGGCGGTACAACCAGCGCCGCCCGAACGTGTGTTACAACCGACCGCCACGCCAGGGCCGAGGGTGATCGGGCCCAGGGTCAGGTCAATGTTCTGGGTGTCTTTGTTGATGTACTTGAGCGTCACAGAGGTGTTGCTCGTGCCCAGGTTCTGCACGATGGTCACGCTGAAGCCAAGCCAACCGTTGTCAGTGTTGGGGTTGGAGTAGCGGTGCTCGACCGAGGGTACGAACAGCTTGCGCGCGCCGCGGCTCGAGGCGTTGAAGGCCACGCTGTAGCGAGGCCAGAAGTTGTTCGCCACCGCAGCGACCTTCTGGTCGGAGCTGGCCGTTTCAATCACCAGCGCGCCTGTCCAGTTGCCATTGCTCTGGAAGTACGGAATGTTGCCCCACACCGGAATCTTCGCGCCCGGAATGTGCAGGTCATACATCTTTTGACCGTTCGGCGGAATCGTATCGGTAATGGTGGCATCGAGGTTGCCGGCGCGGTTGTAGTACTTCATGGTGATGTTGGCCGTCGTGGCGCTCTCGGTGTTCTGCACCGAGAACACGGTGTACTGCGCATTGGGTGCATACACGGCAAACGGCACGTTCATGCGGCTGGAACCGCTGGCAAAGCCAGAATACGAGTCGGCTTCGACGCCGTCGCCGGCGGAGCCGCCGGTCCACTGAATGGTGGCGACTGCGGCCAGTTCAGTGCTGGCCGAGAGCACCATAGCGCCGACCCAGTTGTCCGGCAGGCCAGAATCGGCGGCGCGGAACTGGTAGGAGCCGAGCGGGGCCACGTTCTGCTGACGCGTGTTGGACAGCGTGCCAGCCTGGCTGTAATACTGGGCCAGCACGGTGGATGCAGCGCCGCCCGTGTTGGTGTCGGCATTCATGACTGTCACATCGGCGCTGCCCGAACCGGGGTTCGGGTCGGCGGCGAAAGCTGGCGTCGCCAGCAGGGCCAGGGTTAAAACGACGCTGAAGATCATTAGTAGACGTGAACGCTTCATTGAGATTTCCTCCGATTAAACAACTATTGACGCAACGATGGCGATAGATTGTGCGCCTGCGAGCAATAGAATAACACAATGGGCCGTAGATAGCAATACTTCGTTTGGGTAATCCTACGCCAAATGCGGCGACTACGGCGGCTGTGTTGCTTGTGATGCGCTCAATAGGCGCCCCGCCCGCGCAAAACAACCGCAATGGTTCGCCAGAGAATCTGTAGATCAAGCAAGGGAGAGTAATTGCGGATATAATACAGGTCGTCTTCTGTATGCAGATGCATCAACTTGTCACTGCGACCATTGATCTGCCACCAACCGGTGATGCCGGGCGGCACGGCGAAGCGCTGCCGCTGCCAGCGTTCATACCGTTCAACCAAAAATGGCAGTTCGGGCCGCGGACCAACCAGGCTCATATCGCCTTTGAGCACGTTGAAAAGCTGGGGAATCTCGTCAAGACTGGTGCGCCGAATGAAATGCCCCACGCGTGTAATCCGCGGATCATTGGCGGTTTTGTGCATGACCACGCCGTTGTCGGTGGTCTTCATTACCTCGGCCTGACGCTGCTCTGCATCTACGACCATGGAACGGAATTTGATCATGGTGAACACGCGCGCATTTTCTCCCACGCGCGACTGCTTGAAGAACACAGGCCCAGGCGAATCGAGCTTGATCGCGACGGCGACCAGGAGCATGATCGGCCACACAAGCAGAAGGCCAAGCGTGGCGATCACCAGATCAAAGGCGCGTTTGATGGTGCGATTGTAGCCGTCAATGGCGGGATCGCGCAGGCCGATGAGTGGGATGCCGCCAAAATCTTCAATGGTGGCGCGGAAGATGGCGAGATCAAAGAAGTCGGGCACGACGCGCACACGCACCGGCAGGGTTTGGAGGGCCAGAACCAGATCCTCCAACGGGCCGTGAGCGCGCAGAGGCAAGGCCAGGATGACTTCATCAATGCGCTGGCTCTGCACCAGGCGATTCGCCGCTTCCAACTGCCCCAGTACAGGCGCGCCCTCCAGAACGCTTTCCTGTTTCGTCGGGTCGTCATCGAGATAACCGACCAAGGTCAGGCCAGTCCAGCTTTGCGTCTGAATCTCCTGCGCAACCTGGCGGCCCACCTTGCCGGCGCCAACGATCAGCACGCGCACTTCCTGCATTCGCCGCGCGCCTGCAATGCGAAAGCCAATGCGCAAGGTGAGGCGCAGCATCAGCAGGAAAAAGACATCCAGCACGACGAAGTAGACGAACAACAGACGCGGGACATCACGATACGTGAGATAGAGCAGCCCAGCCAGGACCAGGTTGGACATCGCCACCGCGGCGGTCACCAGTTGAGCCTCGTCTACGATGCGCAGCAAACGCCGCCGATCGTACACAGAAAAGAGAACAAAATTGACGCCCCAGATCACCGCGGCCGCTGCGTAGACCACCAACGGCAGCGTGACCATTTTTTCTGTCAAGCGTACGCCGTAGGGCAGGATGAAGCGCGCTTGGCCGGCAAGGAACAGCGAGATGCAGGTCAGCGCCAGATCGGCCGTCGCCAGAAAAAGCACATAGTTCGATTGATAGTACCTACGCATGTCGTCTCCTTGAAACAAACGAATTCATAGGCGCACGACGTTGAGTGCATCAGCGCGCAAGGCGATCGCGCAGCCAAAGGTGATCGTCATTCGCTGCGACCGGCGACCGAGGTGGCAATGACGGGGCGTAAGCGCTTGAACATGGCCTCGTAGTCATCGGTCACTTTTTCCCACGTGTAGTAGGCTGTCGCGCGTGCGGCAGCTTTCTGACGATAGGTCGCCACGAGGCTGGGCGCGTCCACCATCTGCTGTAAGAGCGGCGCCAGGGCAGCTGCGCCGCGCGCGCCATCATAAACGAAACCGGCGCTGTCTACGGTTTCGCGGTTTTCGGCCGTATCATGCGCCACAACGCAGTTGCCAAAAGCCATGGCCTCCACGAGCGCCGGGTGAGTGCCGCCAACGCCAGAAGTTTCAACAAATAGATAGGCGTTCGATGCCAATTCCCAGTAACCTTCACCAAAGCAATAGCCGGTGAAGATCACGCGCGGGTCGTCAACCGCTTTCAAGCGTGCGATGTATTCCTCGGCGTAGGGCGCGTCGCCGACAATAACGCACTTCATGTCGGTGCGCAGCGTTTGAAACGCCTGCACCAGGTGATCGGCGCAGTTTTCGGGCACCAGTCGCCCCACGAACAAGACATAACGTCGCGGCTCTAGCCCCCATTGGGCCAACTGCGGGCCGGGGGCACGGATGGGTAACTCAGCGCCATAGGCAATGTAAGGCGAATCCGCGTTGTACGTATCGCGATAGAACTGCTGCACCACACGGCTGTCGGTTAGAAAGGCATTGGGCAGGATCGTGGCCATCCGCTCAGCAAACTGGATGTAGCGCTTAGCCAGCGGCGGCCACTTGGCGCGCTTCCAGTCCAGGCCATCTACATTCAGGATGGTGGTTTGGCCGGCCAGGCGCGGAATCCATGAAACCACGCTGTTGCCGGCAATGAAATAGAGCACAATGTCATACCCCTGCCCCAAGGCATGCAAACTGGAGAGGAAAGAATGAACAATCGTGTCCAGGTATTTGTTCTTGACGGTTGGCAGCTTGACGAGGCGCATCCCCTTGTAGGTTGGCTGATCATAGTCCACGTGATGGCTGCGGCAATAAACTGTCACCTCATGGCCGCGGGCCACCAGGCGACTGCCGAGCTGCTCGACGCACGTCTCAAAGCCACTGTAGCTTGCCGGCACACCCCGCGTACCGAGCATAGCAATCTTCATGCGAACAACACCTTCTCTCCTCATCCGGCTGCAGGCGCCGGTAATCGGTTGGGCAAGAAAAAACAAGCCGGTCTATTTTGCCACCAGGTGGCTGCTTCGTCAAGATGGCGCGCGGCGCGTAACCCAAATCGGCCCCGCCCAGGCCATATGTCCGTCCACCTGCGTCAAACGGACATAATAGGCGTGTGTGCGGGCGGTGGGCTGATTGTCCACGGCCTCCAGCACCGCGCTCGATGTTCCGTCCAACGCCGCCCGGTAAATTGTCGTCGCGTCGCGCAGCAGTTCAAAGCGGGCCAGCGCTGCGGTTCCCCAGGCATGGGCCACAAAGCGCGGGGGCGCAGACGCGGTGATCTCCGCGCCCATCCATTGCCCGTCAGCCTGAAAATCGAGGATGATGCGCGGCCCCGTCGTGCCGATGACCCGCCGCGCTTGCAGGGCTTCCCAGATCGCCTCGCGCGTGTTGGCCTGCGCAAAGATGCCAAGCAGGCCGGCCGGTTCACCATGCGCGCCAGGGCCAAAGCCTGGGTGCCCGCTGTGATCATCGCCGGAAGCCATCAGGCCGAGATGCAAGCCCTGGCGCAGGGCATCTTGGACAAAGCCCTTGCGCCCCTTGAAATCTGGGCCGGCCAGCTCCTCGTTTTCGCAGTGCCCATGAACCGAATAGGTCTCGACCAGGCGCTCCAGGTCAGCCGGAGGCGGGAACGCACGCCAGTCAATCTCAGCCTGGCCGCCGTCGAAAGTTCCGCGCAGGCCGCGCGTGTGATGGGCGATGGTCATCACGACTGCGCCGCTGCGCCGCAGCGCCGCCCACAGGCCGGCCGGATTGTCCGTGCCTGGCGCGGTGCGCCGGATGATGGGCGCATCCTGGCTTTTGAAGTAGACGCAGCGATGCCCGTGCACCCAATGCGTCCATTCGTAAGCCACTAAGGTGGAAAATTGACCAGGTTCGTTGAAACGGTTGGTGACGCGCTTGGACTCGGCCCATTCGGCGTCATCCAGCATATCGTCATGATCGGTCAAAGCGGCGAAGTCCAGGCCCACGACGTCACGCGCATAGCGATAATAGTCTTCGGGCACGCCGCCGCCGTCGGAACGCGCGGTGTGGCCGTGGATGTCGCCCCAAAGCAGCACAAAGGGCGGCTCGCTATCTGTGACCATGACCGGGTTGCCCGCGCCTGCCAGGCCTGCGGACGCCTGCGCGTCGAACGAGAGGACGCCGGTCTCGCGCGGCGTCACGCTGAACGTCTTGATGCCGCCGTCGGCCGGCGTCAGGGTGACGGCTGTCGGCGCTGATACCCGTGGGCCGCTCGTGCGCAGCCTGATGGCGCCCCGAAAATCGCTCACCACGTTCTTGTAGAAATCGAGTACGGCCACGCGCACGCTGAACGGCTGACCGCTGCGCGCCTGTGAGGGCGCGGCCAGGTAGATCTCAGCGGGCGCGCCTGGCACGGTGGTGATAGTGGGCGCGGCGCTAAGCAAGCGGAACTTATCGTTGCCGTCCACATCGGACGCCACATGAAACGCAATGCCGGCCGCGGCTGTGCGCTGCACGCGCGCGCCCGGCGAGCCGCGTCGGGTGTCGCCATAGATCAGGGTGATCGTGTCGTTGGCCTGCAGTTCACCCTCAGCCACCAAGATGTGCAGCCCGCGCGCCAGCGGCTCCAGTTTGACCCGCGCCGGCAGGCGACTTTGCCAACTGACCGTCGTGAAGCCGGCCCGCTGCGGTTCGCTTACCTGCGGCGGCGACCACCAGTCATTGACAGGCAGGCCAGGCGGAATGATGAAACGGAAGCGGCCGCCAGTCTTCATGCCGTGTGGTCCAATGACGAACGTCACGCGCAAGGTGTAGTGGCGCATGACCACCAGGCCATCGTTTGGTTCAATCGTGATGCGACCCTCGCCATCGAAATTGGGCGGCGGTGTGGGCGAGGGAGACGGGGAGGGCGGCGCGGTCTGCGTGTCCAGCGGCAGCGCCAGCACGCGCGCGGCAGCCAGCATGCGCCCCAACAGAAGGCTGTCCACGGCCACTACTGCGCCCAATTTCAGAAAATCACGCCGCGTCACGGCAGCCATGCCGCAAGCCGTATGCTGATCATCCATCGTTGGTTAGCCTTTTTTTGCCCGGCGGTAGATTTCCAGCGTTTCCTGCGCGCAGCGACGCCAGGTAAATTGCGCGGCGCGCGCTTGTCCGCGCTGGCTGAGCTGCGCGCGCAGCGCTGGCGCGGCCACAACCTGGCGCAGCGCATCCGCCAGCGCGCCGGCATCGGTGGGAGTGATAGTCAGCGCGGCATCGCCCACCACTTCAGGCAGCGAGGCCGCATTGGAACAAATCACCGGCGCGCCGCAGGCCATCGCTTCCAGGGGCGGCAGGCCAAAGCCCTCGTAAAGCGACGGGTAGACGAAGGCCAACGCGTCGCTGTAGAGGGCAGGCAGATCGGCGTCATCCACATAGCCGGGGAAGTGCACTACGTCCATCAAGCCGGCCTGCTGCACGGCGGCGTAAATCTCCGACTCGCGCCACAGCGCCTTGCCTGCGATGACCAGGCGCGTGGAGGCCAGTTCAGGGGCCTGGCGCGCCAGCGCAAAGGCTTCAACCAGGCGGCCGATGTTCTTGCGCGGCTGCAGGTTGCCCAGGGCGAGGAAATAGGGGACATGCGCCGGCAGACCGAGCCGCTGCCGCACGGCCAGGCGCGCGGCAGGATCGGCCACAGGCTGGAACTGCTCGCCAGCCGCTTCGTAGGTCACGGAGATCTTGTCCGCGGGCAGACCATAACGCGCTATGATTTCCTGCTTGGCGTGCTGCGAGACGGTGATGATGGCCGCGGCGCGGCGCATCGTGAACGGCACCAGAGTTTTGAGCATCCAACGATCGCGCGGCGAAAAAAAGCGCGGATAGATATCATACGAAATGTCGTGCACGGTGACGACGTGTGGGCAAGCGCCGGCAGGCGGCGCGACATAGTTGACGTGCAGCAGGCTGGCGCGGTCGCGTAGGGTGGCCGCGGGCATCGCGAAGGGAATCCGCAGCGGCGATGGCGCGGGCCAGATGCGGCGAATGCGCACCGCATGGTTGGGATTCAGCCGCGCACGCAGGCGTGCGGGCTCCGTCGCGTACAGCACGAAATCGAACCCGCGGCGCTCATCCGGCGGCAGCGCCAGCAGCGCGCGGATGAGACTGAGGGTGTAGGTCTCATTGCCCGTCTCGCGTTCACCGACCATGTGCGCGTCAATCGCAATGGGCTTCATCCAATGTAACCCAGGCCGCGCAGACGATCAGCAAGCGCTTCTTCATCCTCGGCTGAAAGTTCGGCGGCCGCATCGGTCGTGACGCTGCCCGTGGCCGCGCCGCGCAGCACGGGGTGACGGGCCACAAAATCGGTCTCGAACAGGTCGGTCAGTACGCGGCCGTCCATATCCTCCGGCACCGGTAGGCCGCGCAGCCACAGGACAGTCGGCGCCAGGTCCATGATGCTGAGCCGCGGCAGGCGCACGCCTTGACGCACGCCGGGGCCATACGCGTAAAGAATGCCGTCGCGTGCGTGGTCGCCGGTCTGTCCGGCGTAGGCAAAAGCTGCGTCGGCCCAGGGTTCGCCGGCATTGAAATAGGTGCGCTTCTGCTCCGGGTACTCTTGCCAGACCACGCGCAAGTCCGGGCTCCAGTCTACGTAAGGACCGGTGTAGATCTCCTCGCGCTTCCAGACTTCGGCCACCACGCGCTCGCCGGTCTGCGGCTCGCGCAGGGCCAGCAGCCGCGCCTTGATCTCAGCGCGCAGCGCCTCGTACTCGGCGCCTGGCGCGACGACGCCTTCGGGTTCGCGCCCACGCACGTTGATGGTGACGCCGTTGTCCGAAGCCCAGAACGCGCGTGTCTGGCTCCAGTCCACGCTGCTGGTGAAGGCAAACTCGCGCAGTTTGCCGGCTGTGCCCCAGCCGGGCAGCAAGCGGCGCAGGGTCTGGCGCGCCAGGTGCGCCAGGCCGAGCGACTTGAGCAAACTGCGCGCGCCGCGAATTGCCTGTGCGCCTGCGCTGCCGCGCCCGCCCTTGAGCGCCAGGTAGCCCTCCTGCTGCAGCCAGACGTTGGGGTAGAAGAAACGGTGAACGCCGCCAAAACCGTGGTCTGACATGACAAAGAGGATCGTATTGCCATCAGGTTCCACGACGTCACGCAGCAGGTCGCCCAAAATAGCGTCTGCCTGGCGGTAGTGGTGTTCGATCTCGCCGCCGAAGCGCGCGGCCAGCGCGGGATCATGCCGGGGATGCGTGGGGTCCATATCATCCCAGAGGTAGGTCATGATGCGGTCGGTTTCGGAATAGACCACGTGCATGAAGTCCCAATCGGGCGCCTTTTGCATCAAAAAGCGCGTGGCCAACGCCCGGTTGGTCGTGCCTCGGCGCACATTGGCTGCAACCGTCGTCTTGGTGGCAACACGGTCGGCGCTGGCCTCGGCCGATTCAATCAAATAATCAGGCACGGCCGCGTACAGCTCTTCGCGCAGCCCTGGCGGATAGGTGAATTGGCTCTTGGGGCTGGGCGTCAGCATGTCGCCCACCAGCACGCCGTTGACCGGCTTAGGCGGGTAGGTCACCGGGCAGTTCATGACCGCGACGCGCTGACCGGCCTCGCTGAGCAGCTGCCAGAGGGTGGGCGCCATGACATGCGCGGCGTTGACCAGTTCGACGGCATAGTCGCCCGGTTTGCGCCGCGCAAAGTCGAAGTAGCCGTGCTTGCCAGGGTTTTTGCCCGTGGCAAAGGAGACCCAGGCCGGCCCACTGACGTAGGGAATGCTGGATCGCAGCTCCGCACGCGCGCCCTGCGCCTGGATACGGGCCAGGGTGGGCAGCTTTTGCTCCTTGATCCATGGGTCAATCAACCAGAACGTGGCCGCGTCGAGGCCGATAATCAGAATGCGGTTTGGTAAAGATGGCATAGAGTTAATTTGAATGCAAACGACTTAATCGCTACCAAATCACTGCGACATCATACCGGGCAATCTCCGGGTCTGAGGTCAGGATGGGTAGGTTTTCCAGCTGGCTTTGCGCAATCAAGATTCGATCAAACGGGTCCCGATGAATCTGTGGCAGGTCAGAGACGTACAATGCGTGGCTGAGTTGGATGGGCAGGGCCAGAAAATGATGGAGCTGCATTCGATCGGAAACATAGTGCCCTGGCAGCTCTGGCAGAAGCAATGAACCCCGCGCGGCCTTGATGGCGATTTCCCAGGCACTGGCCACGCTCAGAAAGATCTCGTTGTGTCCATCTGCAATCACATCACGCGCAGTCTGGGAAAGCTTGGGGTCGTCGGTGTTCCACCATAGGAACGCGTGTGTATCCAAGAGAACCCTCATAATTCATCGAACTCCGGCAAAGGCTCATCGAAGGCTGGTGTGAGAATGACTTTGCCAGCGTCGTTGCCAGGCGTGCGACGCGCCATCGGCGCCGTCACCGGTGACAGGATGGCCACCGGCGTTCCGGCTTTGGCGATAATGATCTCTTCGCCATTGAGTACGCGTTGGAGTAGTTTCGAGAAGTGTGTTTTTGCCTCGTGTACATTCACCGTAACGGTCATTGTTCTGTTCTCCGTGAGGGATTGTAGACTAAGCAATGGACTAAGTCAATTTTGCACGAGGCCGAAGAGGATGCCAAGACCTTGAGATACCAGCAGGCCCAACATCTGCGTGGAGCGCTGATCCTGCGCCGCAGCCGGTCACGCTGGTACTTCCCATTCCTGGTAAGTGAGCCTGGAACATCTACGGGTGGGGCTGGCGTGCGTGCAGGCTGGCGACGAAGGCTGCATGTTCCTGGGAGGCCAGGCCCTGCTGCACGACTGCCAGCATCGTCGCCAGGTCGCCAGCCCACAGCGCATCCATCGGCAGCCAAAGCCCCGGAAACACCTCGCTGCGCAGGATGCCATCGGCGTCAGGCTGCAACGGCTCGTAGACGCCGTCGCGCAAAACGAACCAGTCCACGCGCTGTTCGTAAGCCTGGGCTACCAGGTATTCTGGCACGCCGTTGCGCGCGTAGACACGGCGCTTATCGTGCATATCGTACGAGGCGCTGCTGGCGGCAATCTCCACCACCATCTCCGGCGGGCCGGCGAGATAGTCGTCTTCGGTGACTTGCGAGCGGCCGCCTAGCGCGGGTTCCAGGCGCAAGAGCGCATCAGGCTGAACGACATTCTCGTAATCCAGCCGCACAGTCGCGTTATCGCCGCCGACGACGCCAGGTGTAGCCGCGCGATAGATTCCCAGCCAAGTCATGATGTCGCTATGCGGCTGGCTATGCAACATGAAGTGTACGGGTGATGGCATATGAACGATTCCTTCGATGAGTTCGGCCTTGTTGATTTCAGGATGGCCCTGGTAACGGCGCTCGAATTCAGGGCGCGTCAAACGATCGCCGGCATTGAGCGGCGGCGCCATCGCTAACTTCTGCGGAAGGCGCCGCGGGGCCGGGGAGGGCGCTGGCGCGCGGTCAAGTGTTCGCACAGTCATGTCAAAATCTCCTGGAAATACAACCGATCCATCACGCTGCTGCGATTCTAGCACTGGCCTGCGCAAGCGTCAAGCGACCCTCACTCACGGCTAAACTGCTGGCGCCGAAAGTCGCGCACGCCGCGGCCAATGGCCTGGGCGATGGCGGGATTGCCAGCCAGGGCAAACTGCGTAGCCTTGAAGGCCCACAGCAGCGGCCAATAGCTGAAAAAACGCACCTTTTGCGCGGGCGTCGCGTGTTTACTTACGGTCAGCAGGCGGTTGCGGGTCATGTGATACCAGATGAAGGGCTGACCCTGGCGCGCGGCGCTGGCGCCAACCTGGTGCACCACGGTGGCGTCGGGCGCGTAGAGCAGCGGCCGCCCCGCGTGCGTCAGGCGCAGGCTGAGATCCACATCCTCGCCCATGAAAAAATAGCGCTCATCGAATACACCTGCCGGCTCGATCACGTTGCGGCGCAGGAGAAGCGCACAGCCTGGCGCAAAGCCTACCACGCGCGCCGCGTCGGCCTGGCCGTGATCCGCCGCGCCCTTGTGCTGATGCACGCCCGTGCCGATCCGCCAATCCACATGGCCGCCGCCGTACCACAGGCGCCGGCCATCGCCAAAGTAGATCTTCGGCGCGGCCGCGCCCGCCTGCGGATTGGCGGTCAGGGCTGCTTGTAGGCGCGGCAAGGTGTCGGGATTGATGAAGGCATCGTTGTTGAGCAGAAAGATCAGCGCCGGCGCCAGCGTATCCAGCGCGTGGCGTACACCGAGGTTGTTGCCGCGCGCAAAGCCCAGATTTTCGCCTGCGACGAGGACCGTCAGGGTGGGAAAGCGCGCCTGCAGCGCAGTCACCGAGTCATCGGTCGAGCCGTTATCCACGACAATCACGCTGGCCGGCGGTTGTCCGCAGTCGAGCACGGTCTGCACACAGGCCAGGGTGGTGTCACGGCCATTCCAGTTGAGAATGATGGTCGCGATGGCTGGCGCGTCCGCGGTCATCGTTCGCGCACCGCCACGAGCGGGATGGCGGCTGCAATCCACAAGTAGCTCATCAACTGCAGTTCCTGCATGAGGGGCAAGAAGGTGAAGGCCACCATCGCGCCCAGCCAGGCGGCCTGCGCGGCAATGCTGACCGCGTCGAAGAAGGGATCGAGTACGGGCGCGGTCGGCGCACCGCTGCTGGCGGGTGCAACAGGCAGGCTGCCCAGCGCTGCGCCAGGCAAGGCGCGCGCCAGGAGCGACGAGCCGTGCCCACCGCCCCAGCGCTGGCGTTCAGCGCGCAGCGTCCACACCATCATCAGATAAATGCCCAGAGTGAACAGGGCGCCGAGAATCCCGATCTCCATCATCATCTGCAGCCACGAGCTTTCGACATGCTCGATTTTGACTTTATCCGAAAATTTGAGCGCGCGGGGACCGGCCATGCCGGTGCCGATGCCAAGCGGGTGATCGAGGATGAAGGGAATCGAAGCCTCGTATGAAGCCAGGTGTCCGACGGCCGATGGATCATTCATGTTGAGGGCGCGCGTAATACGCGCCACCAGCCCCACGCGCTCCGCGCCAACGACCAGGAGCGCTGCCAGCGCGAGGAGCGCGAGGATCGTCCCAGGGCTGCGCAGGGCGTAGCGCAGCGCCTGTCCCAGGTTGCGGAAGCCAATTTCCAACACAGCCAGAGCAGCCACCATGCTCAGCAGACCGACGAGCGAGCTGCGCGAGTAGGTGAGAAGCACTGCTACACCGCAGATCCCGGTGACCGCCAACAGAATGGCGCGCTGCCACAGCGCACGCTGCGGCTGCAAGGCAAAGACCAGCGCGATGGCAATGGCCAATACCAACATCAACCCTAATTCGTTCGGACTGGTCACGGTGCCGATTGCGCGCAAGTGCGGCTGACGTTCCACCTCGGCCGTGTAAAACGCGTTGGGAATCGTACCATCCGCTTCGCGAAAGCCCCAGTTGTAGAGGTCATTGAAGTTCCAGAAGGCCACCTGGTAAATGCCGATCAGCGCCATCACGACGGAGACGCCGAGCATCGCCAGCACCAGGAAGCGCAGCTGGCGCGCACTGACCGGCACGGCGCGCAGGAGATAGAAGACCACCAGCGGTTCCAGGTAGTTGCGAAAACCGTAGATGCCCACATTCAGGAGCGGGCCAACAAAAATGTACGCGCCCATCAGCAGGGCAATGCACGCGAGTCCCAAATCGAATGGATAGAGCTTGACCTTGAAGCGATCCTGGCCGAAGAGGCGCCGCAGCAGCAGTACGCCGATCAGCAGCGCCATGACCCCTTCTTTCCAGTAGGCAAACATCTCTACCGTGCCCTGAGACACGTTGAAGAGACCGACCATGGCCCGACTGGCGAAGACATGAAACGGCAAACCCAGGATCAACAGCAGCAGCAGGTAGAACGGCCGCAGCCAGGCCAGGGTCACCACCAGCGCGGCAAACACCAACGCCAGTCCCGCAAACGGCGAAACCAACATCAAGCCTGCCAGCAGCACCGCCAGGAGCAGGCCGCCGGCATAGAAAAGAGGCGTTATCGGTCGGTACGCTCTGATCACTTCTTGCGCTCTCCTTCTCACGCTTCACGCTTCACGTTTCACGTTCCACGCTTCACGCTTCACGCTTCACAGATACCCCAGCCCCGCCAATCGGTCCGTCACTTCCTGGGCTTCGGCCTCATCGTAACTCTGCACACCTGCGCCGTCCCCGGAGCTGACCGGCGGAAGCGGCGTCTGCGGCCTGCTTTCCACCGGCTGGCGGGCCAGGGCCTCTGGCGTCAGCATCTCGGTCAACACGCGGCCATCCATCCAACTCGGCGCCGGTTCACCGAGGAGGTGGAGCACGGTAGGCGCTACATCGAGGATGCTGGCTGGCGCCAGGGGCAGACCTGGTTGCACGGCCGGCCCGTGCGCGAAGAAAATGCCGTTGGGTCGGTGACAGCCGGTGATGCGCCGATGACGCATCTCTTCCATGGTCAGATGACGCACCGGCTCCCGGCCGCTGTACGCGCCCCGGGGGCGGAACAGATCAGGGTATTCGGCCTCCACGAGCAGGTCGGGCAGGCGATCGCTGAATGGCCCGCTGAAGCGCTCTTCGCGCCGCCAGACGCGGCGCACCAGGCGCTCGCCTGTGCGCGGATCGCGTAAGTCTTGCAGACCGGTGATGATGCGGTCGCGTAGGGCCTCATACTCGGCGCCGGGCGCCACCGTGCCCTGCGGATCGCGCCCCTTGAGGTTGATCCAGATGTTGCCCCGCACCTCTTCGGAATAGGCCAGCGTATGCGCCCAATCCACGCCGGGGAAAAACGACTCCTCGCCCAGCGTGACGCGCAGTTTATCCGGCCACCAATGGCGCAGCCGCGACAGGGTGCTGAAGGAGACGCGTCCGTACAGCGCGCGTTTGCCGCGATCCACCAGTTTGGCGGCCAGCCATTTGAGCGCGTTGCCCAGCGAACGGCGGCTGCCGGGGGTGCGCAGCGTCAGCAGCCCCTGCTGCGCCAGCCACAGGTTGAGATGAATTTCGATGTCCTCCAGCGCGCCCTCACCGTGGTCGGAGACGACCAGCACATGCACATCGGGCGGCAGGGTGGAAAGGAATTCGCCCAGGCGTTGGTCGGCGCGCTGGTAAACTTGCAGCAGCGGATCTTCGCTGAACATCTGCGCATTGACAGCCGGATCGTAGAGTGGATGCGCGGGATCGTGGTACTTCCACAAGAAGTGGGCCGCGCCATCGAGCGCGCTGACGACAAAAAAGGTCAAATCCCACGGCTCGCGCGCCATCAGGCTGGTGGCGACGGCAAAGCGCACGTCAATCTCACGCAACAGCTCGGCCATGACCATATCCCCGCGCTGCGCCGTGCTGTATTTCCAGTCGTCCGGCACGATCACATAGGGCTGGCCGCCAGAGAGTGCAGACAATTCGGCCTTGAGCGCCAACGGGTAGGTGAAGGCCGCGCCCATGCCTGGCGTGTCCCAGCCGGAGACCAGCACGCCGTTGACCTTTTCCGGCGGGTAGGTCATGGGCACGTTGAGCACGATGACATGACGGCCGGCCTGGCTGAGCAGCGTCCACAGCGCGGGCAGCGCGCGGAAGCTGGCATTGGTCAGGCGAAAGCCGTAGGTGCTGAAGTCGCGTTCCCAAAAATCAAAGATGCGGTGCTTGCCCTGGTTCGCGCCGGTGACCATCGAAGTCCACGCTTGCGCGGTGAAGGGGTGCAGCACCGATTCCAGCGGCGCCCAGGCGCTGGTGTGCAGCAGACGGGCCAACGTGGGCAATTTGCCCTGTGCGACCCAGGGTTCAATCAGATCAAAAGTGGCCCCGTCGAGGCCGACGACAACGACGCGACGGGCGCTGGTGGTAGTTGTTGACAAGGTTGGCGTGTTCACCGTAGACATGATTACAGGTCAGCCGCCTGACCGGCCTGGCAAAAAACGATCTTCCGGTAGGTCGGCTCCCGGTGCAGGCGCGGCGCCAGCCAGGGGTAAATGGGCTGCAGCAGCAGGCGCTGCACATGAGTCAGCCCCGGCAGCGGCCGGCCCAGATCGAAAAGCCGCCGCAAGAACAACCAGACCCCGATGCTGACATTGGCCGCCACGTGCAGGCGATACGCGCCAAAACGGACCGCAGCCACCTCCTGCACCAGATTCAGCAGGTCAACCTCCGACCACATCGCATGTTCCAGGTGCTCGCCGAGCTTGGGGTGCACCCGGCCAGTCTGGCGTGCGAAGGCCTGCGCAATCTCTTCCTCAGCCGCGCGTGCGGCCGCCCCACACGGCGCGCCGACGATCAGCAGGCCGTCCCCGGCCACCACGCGCGCCATTTCCGTCACTACGGCCCGCCGGTCATCCGGCGTCAGATGCTCCAACGTATCCATGCACAGTGCGACGTCCAGGCTGCCGCTGGCGAAGGGCAGCGCTGCGCCGGAGGCCGCCACCGCAGTCAACTGCGGGTGGTCATGCAAGCGCTCACGGTCAAAGGTCACATCCACGCCAAACGCCGCGCGGGGCACGTACGACGTGACGCCGCCCTTGCTGCCGCAGCCCACATCCAAGATGCGCAGTCCGGCCGGCCGGCCGGCCAGGGCGTCGGCAATCGGCTGATAACGCAGGGCAATCTCCAAGCGCCAGGCCCAGTTCCAGCGCTGGTAGCGCAACAAAGGGCCGGCTAGCCAGCCCAAGCGGTGCAGGCGCTCGCTGCGCACCCGGCCGGGGTCGAGGCGGAACACCTCACTCACGCTCAGCCTCACGCGTTCGGGCGGCAATCGCCGGCGGTAGTGGCGCTTCACCAGACCCAACGAGATGAGGGTCAAATCGGCGCAGAAGAGGCGCGGAGAGTTCAATGGATGGATTGTTTGCAGCTGCCATCTCTAGTAAATGACTTATCTCGACGCCATCGTCCAGGTCTTCCCAATAAACGGCGTAGCCGTTTGGCTCGATTGACCAATGCTCCTTTTGATCTGGCCTCGCGTTTGATAACCACTTCAACCAGGGCACCTTGTCTACCAACACATGCAATTCGCGGCCGTCATCTAGGCCAATCCGCAGCAAATCTCCAGCCATGCGAACATCAACCGCATGAGTGGCCGCTTGACCGTTACCGTCCGAAATACTCATACCACGCCTCCAATAGTCTGGCCTGGTTTTCTACCGTCAATCTCAAGATGCGATTCAACTCAGGCTCATTATTCGGGGAAATCTCCGATCAGTTTAGGTAGCCCAGATTCGTCAGTTTTTCCACAATGAGTGCCTCGTCGCTGGACGAGTAGACTTCCTGGCGCGGCGCGACCGCGGCGTCAGCCTCTTCCGTCAGATGGACCGGATGCGCGCTGCGATAGGCGGTCGTGAAGATCTCCGACAGCACGCGGCCATCCAGGCCCTGGGGCACGGGGGCGCCGAGACTGTACAAAATGGTCGGCGTCAGGTCAGCCAGACCCAGACCTGGCCCCAGCCGTTGGGCGACGATGTCCGGGCCCCAGGCCAGGAAGATGCCGTCTGGTTGGTGCATCCCCTCGCCTTCGGCCGTCACGTCGGTAAAGAGTCGGCCTGGCGACACTTCCGACGTCGGCTCATAGCCGGGCGCCAGTTCATAGACGATGTCCGGCGCCTGGTCGGTAAATGGCCCCTGATAGAATTCCTCGCGATTGTACACCGCACGCACCACGCGCTGTCCCTGGCGTGGGTCTACCAGGTTGAGCAAGCGCGCCTTGATCGCCCGACGCAGGGCATCCACCTCAGCCTCGTCTACCACGCCATAGGGTTCGCGGCCGCGGCGGTTGATGTAGATGGCATACTCGGAGGCCACGCCGGAATAGGCCTGCGTGTGCGCCCAGTCCAGGATACGATTGACGGCAAACGCGCGGCGCCCGCGCAGCAGCAGGCTGCGCGGCAGAAAGCGCTTGATCCAGCCCATGGACTGCTTCAGCCGCTTGCGCACATCGGCCTTGCCCGCGGCGTAGGTCAGCCAGCCCTGGCTCGCCAGCCATTGGTCCATGTGCACGCGGGTATGGCGAAAGCCGAAGCCGTGATCAGACAGCATGAAGACGCGCGTGTGTGGCCCGGCGGCCAGGGCCAGAGTGCGGCCGATTGCGTCATCCACGGCGCGGTAGGCCGCTTCCACGGCCGCGTGAATCGGCGTGCGTTCGAAGGCATGCGGCCCTGAGAGGCCTAGCAGGTCATCGAGGTAGCGCCAGGTCCAGTGCTGCAAGCGGTCGGGCGTCTCGTACACCACCATGATGAAATCGCCGCCCTGCGGCAGCAGCAGCTCTTCCAGGGCCGTCTGTCGTTCTTGCAGCACGCGCTGCAGATCGTTTACCAGGGCCAGGCGCTGCGCAGGCGCACGATAATCACGTTCTTGCTTGAGCACGCGCAGGTCAATGGTGTAGCGCCGGGCGCGCAGCGCGGGCGCCAGCGCGGCCGGATAGGTAAAATCGCTCTCTTCCGACGGCGTCATCATGCCGCTGACCAGCCAGCCGTTGACCGGGCGCACGGGGTAGGTCAGGGGCACGTTGAGCACCCCCACACGCAGGCCGTGGGCGCTCAAACGTTCCCAGAGCAGCGGCGCCTGGATGGCCGTGGCATTGACATAAGTGCGCTCCAGGTCACGATTGAGCGCGCGCTGAAAAGCGAACACGCCGTGCCGCCCCGGATTCAGCCCAGTCATGAAACTGCTCCAGGCCGGCGCGGTCAGCGGCGGCAGGGTAGAGCGCAGCGGCGCGCTGGTCCCCTCGGCCACCAGCCGCGCCAGATTCGGCATCCACCCGGCCGCGATCATCGGACTGAGCAAATCCCAGGTCGCCCCGTCCAGTCCGATCACGAGGGCGGAAGGAGGAGAGGGGAGACCGGAGACTGGAGACTGGAGACTGGAGACTGGAGATTGGGGGCCGGGGACCGGAGATTGGAGACCGGAGATTGGAGACCGGAGACCGGAGACCGGAGATGGGGCACCATGGACCGGAGAACTCTCGCCTTCCACGAGCTCGATCTCCGATCTCTGATCTCCGATCTCTTCCCCAATCTCCGATCTCTGGTCTCTGGTATCCTTCCCTCGCATCATCCCCCGCTCATCCAGCTTGAACAGCCAGCGCCGAATCCAGCGCAGGCGCTTGTGGAACGTCACCATGGCGACGGCGGCTTCCAGTTCGTGCGCGCTGAAGGTGCGGAGCAGGAGCAGCACCGCGCCGTAGATCAGCAGACCAAGCGGCGCGGTCAGGAACATGGACCAGTGACTGAATAACGAGAGGGAACCAGCCGTCACGGCGCTGGCCAGGGCCATTTTGACCGTCACCAGGCCCATCTCCCGTTTGTCAAGGTAAGGCAGCAGCGCGATCATGCTGATGACAAAGACAATGCCTTCGGACAGCATGATGCCGTAGGCCACGCCCACGGCGGCGAACATGGGCACCAGGTAGACCCAGGTGACGATCGCGCCGGCGGCGAAGCCGATACCCAGGCCGACCGCCACGACCCACTGACGGCCCACAGCCAACAGGGCGGCTTCGAAGAACTGGTTGGAGAAGGTGAAAAGAATGATCCAACCGAAGACGGCCAAAATGGCAGATGCGCCGGCCAGGCCGCGCCCCAACACCAGGTCGGTGATCTGCAAGGACAGGCTGGTCATCAGCACGGCCAGCAGAAGGCTGATCGCGATGAAGAGCTTGAGACTTTGGGCCAGCGTGCGCTTGAACTTCTGCGGCTGCAAGCGCGCTTGCTGGGCAAAGACGGGCAAAATGGCGCCGATGAGGGCTGACGGCACGATGCGCATCTGCTCCACGAGGCGAATAGGGCCATAGAGCAGGCCGGCGGCCAGGTCGCCTTGCCCCGGCGCTTTGGCGTTGAGAATCGTGGTCAGCATGACGATGCCCCCACGCCAGATGAAGCGGCGCACGAACATGTTGAAGCCAAGCGGGAAGGACTCTTTCAGCAAGTACCACATGCTGCGCCAGTCGGTGCTGATGGAGTCCTTGATGAAGCGTTTGCGGCTGAGATACCAGCCGGACAGTAAGCGTAGGAAGTTTGCCACCAGGCGCATGCCAAACAGCCCGGCCAGTCCCCAATCCAGGCCGATGGCAACAAAAGTCAGGAGCAGAATAAGCGCCTGCCCAAAAATCACGGTGAAGGCCTGGTACTGCATCTGCTGGTAAGCGCGGAAGACCGCGGTGAAGATCTCGGTCAGGTTGGAGAAAACCTGGCCGACCGCAAAAAAGAGAATGGCCCACCACAGTTGAGGATCGGCGTAATGGCCTTGCGCGGCCACCAGCACGGCCACCACCATGACGACCGAAAGCACCCAGCGCAAGGTCCACACCCCGGCCAGATGCTGGCGCGCATGGGTCTGATCGCTGGCGACCTCGCGCACGAGCACGCGCGAGTTGCTCAATTCGGTGAGCATGATGAACAGCTCGATGAAGGAGATGACATAACCGTAGCGGCCAAATCCGGCCTGGCTGAGGTAGCGCGCGGCCAGCGAAAGAATGACAATGCCTAGCAGGGCCTCTACGATGTAGGCAATCAGCAGGTAGCCTGAATTGACCGCGATGCGCCGCGGGCGTTGATCAATAGCGGTCATACTCAAGTCAGTACCTCATCAGGTGATAATGTCATAGACCTCTCGCGCCGGGCGACCGAAGTCGCAGAGTAACTATTCAGGCATCCTGCGCCGACTGCAGCCGCCGAATGAATTCGGGCCGCAAGGGCGTGCCGCCGCCAGGTCGGCCGGAGCCGACCGGCGCCGCGTCCACTCAGGTGGACGCCTGGCGGAACGCCCATCAGGCGCGATTTCAATCGCTCGCTTGCCACGGCGCGCCGCCTGAATAGTTACGTCGCAGAAACCATTAGGAACTCGCCCTGCGGCAACTAGATCCAGCCTCTGGATGAAGGCTTTGCCGTCGTCGCCGCGGTTTCAAGCGCCTATTCGACTAAACCACGGTTGGAGCAGCAGCAAGACAACCACATCGAGCAGGCCAAAACCGGCCATGAACCACACGCTGGCCCGCGGCAGTCGCCAGCGCCGGCTCCAAAAGCGCAGGCCGCTCACCAGCAGAATCATCCACGGCGCCAGGGCCGGCAGCAGATAGCGCCCCTGCGGTTGCCAGTCGCGCACCCACATCGGCGCGGTTGCCAGCGCAAACGACAACGTCACGGCCAGCAAGCTCCAGCCCACGGCAACCGCTGTGACGGGATCGTCCCGGCGATGGAACCGTAGTTCCCCGCCAATGCCCAGCAGGGCCAGCAGGCACGCCAGGGCAATGAGCACGTAAACGGGCAGCGGCAGCGGCGCTTGCAGCCAGCCAAAATTGCCCCAGAACCCGGGGAAGAGCAGAGCCAGGTAAAGTAGAATGCGCCCTGGGCTGGCTGGCCCCGCGTCCGCGCTGGCCGCCCAGGTTTGCTGCAACGGCTGCACGAGCGGCTGCGCCAACAGGCTGCCCCAGGTCACGGTCTGTTCAAAATCGCCATTGACCAGGCTGATCGGCCCGTCAAGCCGCGCGTCATCCACCCACAGCACGCCGGTTTCGCCTGGCTGCTCACCAGCGCCTGGCGCAATACCCAGCAGCACCTGCGTGGCGGTCACGCTGATGGTGCGCGTCACGGCCAACCATGTCCACTCAGCCGTCACCGGCGCGGCTAAACGTTCGAGGCCCGCATCATCTTTGATGGTCAGACGAGCCATTTGCGGGTCGCCGGGGCTGCGCACCCACGCGCCAAAGCGGATGGTCTGGCCGCGCAAACCGGCCGCCGGCAAGGTCTGGGTCACGCGGCCCCAACCCTGCGTCGTGTCGTCGCGCACGGTCATGCCCCAGCGCCCGCTGTGCGCCGCGGTCGGCGTCAAGCCGCCACCCCAGGGCTGTCCGCGGCCGCCCCATGCGGCCGGCTGATGGCTGGGTAACAGCGCCAGCGCGGCCAGCAGCGCCGCCAGTCCGATCAAAGCGCCGCGCTGGCGCCGCGTGCCGCGCATGCCGAAACGCCAGGCAATGGCCGCCAGCGCCAGGGGCAGCACGAACCATGCCGTCTTCTTGATCCAGGCCGCCAACAGGGCTGTGACCAGCAGCGCCAGCGCGGCGCGCAGGCGGCCGCGGTCTGGCAGCGCCAGGCGCAGCAGGCAGCCGAACGTTAACGTGCCGCCCAGGACGGCCAGGCTGTCGTTGTTGACGCCGCCGGCCAGGAACGCCAGCATTGGCAGACCGGCCACGGCGGCGGTCGCCGCCATCCGCGCGCCGGGCGCCTGCGGCCAGAGCGGGCCGACGGCCCACCACATTGCGAGCACCCCGGCCACAAAAAACAGCCCCGACGCCAGCCGCATCAGGCGAACCTGGACAGGCAGGGCCAGGGGCGTTCGGCAGATCAGCGCCGGCAGCCAATAGTAGAGGGGGGATTCATCGCCCACCTGCCGGCCGGCATTGCGCAAGAACGGGTCGTCCGCAAAACGACTCGGCAGCGGGTCAGGCGTCGGTTGGCGCACCAGGCGCCAAAAATCGTCGGCCGCCAAGGCGCGCAGCAGCCGCTGTTGGAGGGCCGGGTCATCATCACCAGCGCGTAGGTCGCCGCCGCGCTGCGCCAGCAAGCAGGCCATTTCCACATGGGCCGGTTCATCGGGCGCCTGCCATAACGGCGTGAACAGGCTGAAAGCCAGGGCGTGCAGACCGGCCCAGATCAGCAGCCAGCGCAGGCCGCGGTTAACGCGCAGCGTGGGCGCTAACTGCTTGCGGACGCCGTTCAAAAACAAAGTCCCACAGCAGAGCCAGCCATACGCCGGCAATCAGGCCGGCCGCGCCTGCAATCACGATGCGCAGCAGTACAGACCAGGAACGGGATGCCATCTCGGCCGCGGCGCGCTCCTGGATTTCAACCGCCAGCGGGTCAATCGGCGTCTGGTACTCGATTTCATGCAGCTGACGCTGCACGGCCAGGTAGGGATCGGCCGCCAGGTTGCGCTGCTGGGTCAACCAGTACAGCCGTGAGTCCTCAGACGCCAGCTTGGCCTGCAGCTTCAGGACATCGCTGTTGAACCAGGTCACTGACTCTTGCAGCGTTGTCGCCTCGCCCTGCAGAAAAGTTTTCCAGGCCGCCAGATCGGTGTAAGCCGGGCGCGCGGCCTGCAAGGCAACCCGCGCCTGCAAAATATCGTTGGTGAGCATTTCCCAGGCGATAGCGGTTGGCGGCCGCTGCCCATTCTGCGCCTCGTCAATCTGGCTCAACAGGCGGTTGACCGCGTCGAGCGCCACCTGATAATCGGCCTGCAGCGCCGCTTTGGCATTGAGTTCCTTCTGGTCAGGCTCCAAGCCGGCTGCCTCGATCGTCGTTGAGCTGCCGACACCCTGCCCGGTTTCGGCTTTGAACGCCTCGAGCGCCTGCTGGTTGCTGTCCAGTCGGGTCTTGAACTCTTTTCCTAGCCCTGTGACCTCCTGGTACATCAAGTCTACGCCGTACTGTTCGGCCACGGTCTTCTGCAAGGCGTCGGCCCAGGCGTTCGCCAACTGCGCCGCGTCCTCAGCCGTCGGCCCGGCGGCGTCTAGCAAAATGCTGTCGGTGGATTCCGCACGCAGCGTGACGCGCGCCAGCAGATTCTTGTCAACCGTCAGGTTCAGTCCAGCCACGGCGCGCTCGGCCACGGTCTTTGTTTGGCCGAGCAGCATGAACTCGCGGCGCCAATCGCGCTTCGTGTCAATGATGCGCTGCACCGCGGGGTCAATGTTCCACTGGAATTGGGGCACACGCACACGCAGGACCGCACGCGCCTGGTAGGTGGGTGGTCGCAGCAGACTGTACACAAACGTGGCGCCGACGGTCGCCAGAAGCACCAGGGCTATCAACAACCAGCGACGGCGCAGGGTCTGTACAAAATTCGTGATATTCAGTTCTTGGGTCATGATACACTCGATCAGGACGTACAACCCCAGCGGGTTGCCGTTCGGATTGGGCAGCCTATCCGGGCTGCGGCACAGCGGCGATTATAACACCCTGCAAGGGATGGCGCAAAGCGCGGGGCGGAGATGGGAGAGCGGAGAACGGAGATCAGAGATTAGAGATCAGAGATCAGAGACTGGGCGTGACGACGCTTTCGGGCGAGGAGATCGAACCACCGACGGCGTGGGTCTCACCGTAGGTCACGCCTCCGGCGTGACGACGTTATCCGGCCCACAGAACGAACTTACGCGGCGATAAACCTCTTCGATGGCGGCGGCGGCATGGGGCCAGGTGTACTGCTGCATGGCGCGGGTGCGCAGCCGCGCGCCACGCGCTTGCGCCGCCGGCCGATCGCTGAGGGCCAGGGTCAGCGCGCGCGCCAATCCCGCGACATCGGCCGCCGGGGCATAGAAGCCGAGATCGCCCAGGTATTCGCGGTGCACGGGGGTCTCGAAGGCTACCACCGGCAGCGCGCTCGCCATGTAGGTCAGGAGCTTACCGCTGCCCTCCGTGGTCGAGAGTTTGGGCGCGACCGCGACATCGCCCAGGGCCACGAAGCGCGGAGCCTCGGCAAACGGCACCATGCCGGTAAAAAGCACATCCGCGGCCAGGCCCAGGCGCTGCGCCTGGCGCCGGTAGTGCTCCACAAAAGGAAAGCCCATGATGAGAAAAAACGGCCGGCCGGCCGTGGTTGGCGGATCGCGCTGCAGCCTCTGCGCCGCGGCCAGGAGTAGATCAATGCCCTGGTAAGACGCCAGCAGGCCGAGGTAAACCACCAGCGGGCGGTCAGGGGGCAGGCCGAGCTGGGAGCGCAGCTGCGCGAGTTCGTGAACGGAGAAGGCCGATGCGGGGCGAAATTGGGCTGCATCCACGCTGTCCGGCAAGGTTGTGACGCGCGCTGCAGGTACGCCAAACGCGGTGATGAGCAGCTCGCGGGCGTGCTGTGAACTGGCAAGAATGGCCGCAGGCCGCTGATCAATCCAGCGCTCCAGTCGCCGCCACGCGGGCAAGAGCGGCGACCTCGGTGCTAGAAAACGATGGTCGAGCATCTCGCCGACAAGGCTGCCCTGGAAATCGAACACCACCGGAGGGCGGCGACGGACAGGCAAGAGCGCGCCAAGCAAGGCGCCTTCATGCAGGTAGGCATGGATCAGATCGGGCGACCAACGCTGGGCCGTTTGCCAGACCGTCAGCGCCAGCAGGAAATCAAGGCCGAACTTACGCCAGGAAGAACCAACCGGCATTTCCTGGTCGTGTCGCCGCCAGGGTGGGCGCACCGTGCACAAACCAGGCACTTCGCGTCCGCCGGGGTACGTGACGATGCGCACCTGGTGCCCGCGAGCCTGCAGAGCCTGCGCATGCCCGCGGATGCGCACATGGCAGCCGTAGTCGGCAAAGAAGCCGGTGGGTGCGATCATCAGCACCCGGTAGGATGATGTCGTGCCGACTCCCCGCGCTTAAGCCTCGCGCCACAACTCACGGCGGAACTGCCACAATTCGCGAAACGCGCGCAGAATCACGTGCAGCTTGGCCCCTGTGGGACTGCCGGCGGTGCGCGGCAAATGGCTCACTGGCGCTTCCTTGATGCGGAACCCCGCGCGCTTGGTGCGCACCAGAAACTCGGCGCTGAACGTGGCGCCGCGTGACTGAATCTGCGGGCCAACCTTTTCGATCACCTCGCGACGGAACAGCTTGAACGCGCAGTCAATATCGCGCACCGTGTAGCCAAAGAGGATCGTCACAAGCATGCTCCAACCTTTGCCAAACAGGACGCGCACAGGCGGATCGCGGCGCGGCGCACGATAGCCAACGACCATGTCCGCGCTGGCGATCAGCGGCAGCAGGCGGTCCAGTTCTTCCAGTTTGAACTGACGATCCGAGTCGGTGAAGAAGACCAGGTCTTTGCGCGCATTGGTGATCGCCGTGAAAACAGCCGCGCCGTAGCCGCGGTTAACCGGATGATCCACCGGGCGCAGTTCAGGATAGATTTGCGCCAGTTCCTGCAGCACCGCGCCGGTGCGATCCTTACTGCCGTCGTTGGTGACAACAATTTCGAACTCGTCGCCGCGCGCGCGCATGACGCGGACCACGTCGGCAATCATGCCGGGTAGGTTTGGCTCTTCGTTATAGGCAGGCATACAAACAGAGATGCTAGGCACGGAATTGAAACTCCATTTTGATTTGGTCTTTTGATTCTATCCATTGGGGGCGCTTTGCAGGTCGCCAGGAAATCTTGTCGGCGGCCTAAAGATGCCAGCCGGGCCGCCTGATTACACACGGACGACTGACAAATAGGGTCTAGTTCTTTTTCTTGCCGCTGTTTTGCTCGCCGCGCAGTTGACGCCCACCCATCCCAAACATGCGCATCCAGATGCTCGGATGCTCAGGCAGCGCAGGCATATCGGCAACGAGCGGCGACCTGGTGCGGCCAACCATCCAATCGCCGCGCGCGGCCAGAGCGCCAGCAAACGCGCCCTCCAGGGCCGCTGGCTCGCCGCTGGCGATCAAGTCACGCCAGACTTCCAATTCCTGACTGTACGTGTCCAGCCAACGCAGGACATTATCACGATTGCTGAGGGTGGCCTGCACCAGCGCCTGCGCGCTCTCGGCCGACAGCCGCGTCGAGGCGTCGAACTGCGCGCCCGCCACCTTGCTGATCTCTTTCCACGCGCCTTGACGGGCTACGGTCAAGAGGATGGCAGCCAGGATGGAAGGCGTGGTCTCGACGCCGGCCATCAAGCCATCATGTTCCGCGGCGTCCAGGTACAAGACGTTGGCGCCCAGCCGATCCGCCAGATCGGAAACCACTTGCGATGCCTCCGGCGATGTCGTTGGCGTAATCGTGAGGCAGTAGGGCAGCTTGTTGAAGAGCTTGGGGGTGGCTTTGTAGAAACTGGTATCGGCGGCGGCAATGACTGGATGACCGCCCACAAAGAAGACGTGGGCCGGCAGCACCTCGGCTGCGGCCTGCAGCACCGGCAGTTTGAGGCTGGCCGTGTCGGTGACCACGCAGCCTGGTTTTAGTTCTCCGGCCATCGCGACCAAGGTGGGCCGAATCTCAGGCAGGGGCAGGTCGAGGATGACCACATCGGCGCGCTCGATGGCAGAGACCAGGTTCCACTCCGTGCGATCAACGGCTTTGACCTTGCGCGCCTGTTCGGCGGCAGCCGCGTCTTTGTCGTGGCCCACGATCACCACACGCTGTTGGCCTGCGGTCTGTTTGAGTCCCAGGCCGATTGAAATGCCGATCAAGCCGAGGCCCACGATGGTGACTTGCGGCGCGGGCTTGGACGAGCCTGCGTCAGCGGTTTGTTGGTTCATAATAGATCATCTACTCCCTGCAGAGCCATCAGCCAGGCGTCGCGCTGACTGATGGGGGTTGTGCGATCAACGACGGGCGCTTGATGCCGTTCGATCAGCCAGGCCGTCATGTCCGAGCAGCCGGCGCTCAGCGCCAGCGCCGCGCCCAGCGCCGGATGATGCACCGTGACATAAAAAGGATAACGCCAGCGGCCGGGTGCGGCTGGCCGCGCCAGCCAGTGCAGCCAGGCCCGACCGGGCCGCGTCAGCTTGAGCAGCACCAGCGCCACGCGGTGCCACAAATGTAAATGACCAGCCTTGGCCACATCGTGCAGCAGCGCGGCGGCCAGCAAATCATGATCGGCCGGGTTCTGATGGCCCTGGGCCTGCAAGGCGTGCAAGACGTTCAGGCTGTGCCGTTGATCCGGCGTTGGCATGGCCGCAAAGAGCGCCCACGCCGACGCCGGCAGAATCGCGCGCGCCATGTCCATCTCGGACGACGTCACCTGGGCGTGGACAGCCGCCCAGAACTGGTAGACGCGATAGCGGGCGCGGCGCAACAGGCGCGAGCAGCCAGCAGGCGCCGTGGGCGTTGGATGCTCTCTAGAGACCAAAGAGTAGTTCACGCAAGAATTCCACGGGCGGGCCGATGATGCCCGAAAAAAGGCCGCCTGGTAAGAGCACGAGGAGCAGCAGTAAGAATGACCCGTACTGCGCCAGCATCATGAGCTGATTCCGCATGGACGGCGGCAGCAAATTGGCCAGGATATTGAACCCGTCCAGGGGCGGGATCGGCAGCAGGTTGAAGACGAACAAGAGCAGATTGATGATGCCAAACGTGTAAAGAACCTGCCACAGCATCGAGCCTGAGTAGATCTGCGCACGAAACGGGATCGCGATCAACGCCGCCAGCAGCAGATTGGAAAGGGGGCCGGCCGCCGAAACGATGATTGAGCCAAGTTGGCGGTTGCCGCGCAGGCGGTTGGGATTGACTGGCGTCGTCGCCCAGCCAAAACCAAACAGGAGCATCAGAATGCTGCCCATCGGGTCAATGTGCGCCAGCGGGTTGAGGGTGATGCGGCCATACTGCCGCGGCGTGGGGTCGCCCAGACGGTCAGCAGCCACGGCGTGCGCGAGTTCGTGCACCGGAAAGGCGATGAGCACGATCAACACACGCGCAATCAACGAGTAAGTGGTGACATACTGCGTGTAAATCAGCGCGGCTAACACGAGGATGAAACCGGCTACGGCCAGCAGTTTCTGTTGTTGTGTCCAATTCGACCAGTTAATCATGAGTGGTTGGGATCCTCTCGCCTGGGAAGGCTAAGCAGACGGGTGTTGGCGCCGGCGCACAAATGCACTGACTCCCATCAGGATGACGAGCGCCGCGATGAATACCACCCATACGGTGTAGCTCAGGCCCAAAAAGCCTTGCGCGTACGCGGTGGCCTCCACGATGCGATCGTAGGTGATGCGGTTGCCGGTGCTTTCCAGTTCTTCTAGCTTGTAAAAATAGGTCTTACCCGCTTCCACCTGCGCGTCGGTGTAGGCATAGCGGCCGCCTAACAGCGGATCGGGCGAACTGGGCACGAGCTCGGCGTTGATTTGGACATACTGACCATCGCGGCTGTCACTGCGGAAGACGTTGAAGCCGGCCGTGTTGACTTCGGTCTCAGTGGACCACTGAATGACAATGGGGGCCGCCTGACTGCTGCACCCAGGGAGCCACACAGCAGTCAGCAGCACGAGAACCAGGCGCCAGGCGCTCTGCATCATGTGCAAACGGCCTGCCATCGGATACCTTCGATTCACTCTCTGCTCCTCCTCTGAGACTGTCAAGACTTCCGAAGTCTTGCGATTGGCTAATGCACCACCAATGTGCGATCGCGCGCCAACGTGGTCTGCCAGGTTACCTGGCCCGCTTGCATCTGCGCATCAGCGGGTGTGACCTGCCACTGGCCGCCGCTGGGCAGCTTGACTGTCACCTGTAAAGGCCACGGCCGCGTGCCGGCCTGTTTCTGAACTGTCAAAGTGTAGCGGCGATCCTGAAAGACCTTCTGCGGTAAATCATACACAAAGCGCACTGTGTGCGTGCTGTTGGGCGGCAGCACCAGGTACCCGTGCAGTTCGACCGTGCCGCGTTCGCCCGGGCCAGCGCCGAGTGATCCTGGCTCCAGGCCAGCGGCCGCCATCAAGACGGCCCCGTCCGGCACGAGCACGCGCATGTAATTGAAATAGCAGCGCTCCAGCATATCCTCATAGGAGTTGCCATAACGCGCTTCGTGAACACAAGAGGTTAGCGGCGTCGTTCCGCTGTGACGATACTGCACCACCAGCTCGGCATGGATCATACCGGTCGGCTGCAGAGTGATGGTGTAGGCCAGCGACACATTGACCCGCGGATTGACCTTGTTCCAGCCGAGGTTGCTGTCCACGAGGGCCAGGAAGTCGCCGGAGCCAGGTTGGATGGCGCCGTTCCAGCCGCTTTGGTTGAGCATCGTTTCTACGGCTGGATCATTGACTGAAATCAGTAGATGGCGCTGATCCAGGGCAGTCTTGAGCGCAAACAGCAGGGCCGCGGGGCGCAGGTCGCCGCTTTGCGCCTTGTCCAGCGTCGCGCGCATCAGATCGCCCATGAAGTCCTTGCGATGCAGCCACCAATCATCGCTGCTGCCGCCGCCCGTGGGCGTGACTGTCGCCTCTGAGTCGGCCGGCTGCGCCCAGATCGTGCGCATCGCAGTGATGACATTCGCGCCGGTCAACGGCGCCTGATAGCCTTCCATCCTCAGCGGCTCCAGGGCCGCTACGAGCGCCTGTACAAAGTCCAGGTCAAAGGCAATCACCCCGTCCGCGGCCACGCCTTTGTTGAGGCGATACAGCCCTTCGATGACCCGCGCGCTGGTCGGAAAATCGGGCGACCAGTTGGCGTCGCGCACGGCCAACACATCGGCTTGCATGAATTGGGCCAGCGGGGCCGGCGCGTCAGGGTGGGGCAGCGTCCAATCGTCCACGCTGTAGGCGTCCTGCAGATCGGCCGCCATGCGGCCGTTATCCAGGCGCAGGATGCCGATGCCGCTGATGAAACCGCCCGTGGCGCGCAGTTCATCGTTGTTTTGCGCGACCAACAGATAGCTGCGCGGCGCATCAGCGCCCAGGAGGGCTGGCGCCAGCGTCGCGCCGCGCGCCAGGGTTTGCAGCAGCGGCAGCGCAGCATCGAAGCGATCGAGCAGGCCGCGAGTTCGACCAGAAAAGCCGTCCGTGTTGATCTGGATGCGCGCCGCGGCCGCCTGCCGCAGTCGGGCTGAAACCTGGTCGAATTGCGGCGCGGCCAGGGCCAGCGCCGGGATGATGCGCTCGGTCAGGCTGCCCGGCGCCTGCTTGTCCTGCCAGGCGTTCAGCACCGGCGTCAGCGCGTCGAAGGCCAGGCGCGCGGCCGCGCTGCTGTTGGTTGCCAGATCGAGCATAGGCCGCGCCTGCGCCGCTTCCGGTCCCACTTTGGGCAGCCAGCCCAACGCTGGCGTGATGAACACGAACGGCCGCATGCGGCGCGCCAGGCCCTGCACGTCATCATCCAGCGCCGCGATCTGGGGCTGCAGCGCCACAAGGTCAGCCGGCTGGATCTTATCCAGGGCGCCTGGCGCGGCCAGGGCCTGCAACTGGGCGACGTTCGCCTGCAAGCGCCGCACATGGCCAACGACTTGCCAGCCAGTCCAGCCCAGCCAGAGGGCCAGGAGGATGAGGAGGGCCAGGGAAATGAAACAGCCAGGGCGTCGCCAGCGTGAGGCCGGCTGTGCAAGCATTGGTGATTCTTTGGTCACTACCTTGTCTCAAACCATTCGTGGACGTTGTCGGGCGGCCAGATTATAGCATAGGTTGGGCGGATTGGAAGATTGGAGATTGGAGATTGAAGTGTGTCGTAACTTCTGAGGCTGCCAGGGATCTAGACAGGTCGCTGTCAACGGGCGAGATAGACAACACGGTTCCACGGCCTTCACAGGAACGTTTGACCGCGGCTGCTGTCAAGCCATCGCACGGATCGGCTGCAGCCAACGTCAGCGGGGGTGCATTTCAGTTTGGGGGCAATCGCTGAGCCGTTGGCGTAAGCTCAGAGCGCTTCCCGCCAGGATTGAAATGCAATCGTCCCGTAGGGACGCCTTGACTTGAGACCGATGACGCCCCCCGCGCCGTCGTCCCGTAGGGACGATTGAATGAGGGCTATCCTGCGAGAGAGGAGTTCAACCGTCCCTACGGGACGGACACGGATGGGTGCGATCATCTAGGGTCAGGTGTCCCTACGGGACAGGCACCAATCCTGCGAGGATAGCGGCATCAATCACGATGCCGCGTTTAGGGTCATGGCCTGAGGATCGAGCGCAGAGGTTCCTGTTTCGCCCGGTCAGGTTCGCCCTGGCCCCCCCAAAGGTTGTGTGGTTTCAGTTTGGGGGCGCAGCCCACGAAGGTTGGGCTTTGCAGGGGTTGCAGCGATTTCAATCGTCCGCCCCGCCCCCATTCTGAAATGCGCCCCGTCAGCAGGTGCTGACCGGCGTGAACCCGCACATGGCCGGATGCGCCACGGCCGATAGCCTGGGTCAGGATGAACCCACTGGCCGGCCAGGGAAACCCATTCGTCCCGCGACCACGGTGATAACCTATGGCGCCAGGCCCGTGTATCAACGCCGCGGTTGCGCTCATCCGCCAAACGCCTCCAGCTTCGCCAACACCTTCTCCGCCTCCTCCCGCGCCACCGCGGACGGGGGCTGGCCAATGAATATCTGCAACCTGGCAATTACACCGTGCTCCCACCCATTCCCAACCTGCAAAAGGCAGGCAACCGTTCCGGACACGAACGCTCGCTTCCCCACGGTTCTGCGCCGCAACGGTTGCCTCGATACTCACTGTTTCAGCACGTTGTGCCCCAAAGAGAAGCCACGCGCATGATATCCGTAGCAGTCACCTTACCATCTGTATCCAGGTCAAAGCGCGCATCCCAACCGGGGCTGGCGCTTGTCTCTCCCCAATGGGCGACGATGGCCTGAATATCCTCAACGCCAATGCCAGACGGCGGATTGTAGTCGGGACAGCCGCCAGGAGCTGCTGTTGGAGTTGGGGTGGGGAGCTGGCTATGCACAGCAGTCGCCCCTGCCATATTGCGCAATACGCTTAGCCCGCCATAGGTAATGTCGGTCTTGCGGGGATCAACCGTCGCAAAGGTCAGGTCAGTGCCCACGTCAGGCGGCGAGGCAATGACGACAACCCGTATCTGGGCTATAGAGAATGTGCCGCTCGGGAAGTTGAAGAATGTCCCGGCGGCATAGTCAACCGTACCAGCGATATTGTCATAGCTGTTGACCAGCGTAATCGGCAGGTAAGTCGTATCAGGAATGATCGCCTGCACCTGGAGATAAGCCGGGTCGAAGTTCACATACGTGCTCGCACCGTCTATCGGCTGCGCGCCCGCGGTGATCTGGATCGTCAGCGTGAACACATCGCCAGCAGCGACTGTGCTGCTGGCCGGCAGCAGGCTGACATCAACCGTGCCGGTCCGCGCCCTCCCCGGTCGCCACGTGCGATCCACCGCCGGCTCATCAACAAGCTTCTTGCCCTGGGTGGCTCCACCACCGCAGGTTGCCCCCATTTGGCCAAAGTTGCTCGCCAGTGAAGAAAAGTCCAGGATCGTCACGCAATCGTCCTCGTTGAAGTCGGGCCGATCATCGTAGCCGCCTGCGCCAACGCACTTGCCGAAGGTCGTCGCCAGGATCGAGAAGTCGAGGATCGAGACCACGTTGTTGTTGTCAGCGTCGCCCTCCTTCAATGTACCCAGGTTCAGCACATTGTTGCCCCAGGTGAGCGAGACCGGCACCTTGCTTTGCAGCGTGTGACGGTTCTTGATGCAGGCATCATAGCTGCCAGGCAGGGTGCCCAGGGTCAGGGTGAAGACGCCACTCTGATTGGTGGTTGGCGTTGCCTGCATGACTGGATTAGGATGGCCAGCCGCGTACAGATTGAACGCGATGGGCACGCTCCACGAAGGGTGTGGGGCTGGATTGGGGCGTTGGAAGGTCAGGTGCCCCTCGATCGTACCAGTCAAGACAATACGGGTGGCGCCCGTGAGCGAGCCAAGGATGCTACCGGCGTACGTGACATCGCTCGCCCGCGGTGTGACCGTGTGGAATGTCAGGGTCGTTGTCGGCGCTTCGGCGATGGCGACCATCCGCACCGAGGCGATGGCGAACGTGCCGGATGGGAAATTGCTGAGCGCGCCGGCCGCATAGTTGACCTGGCCCAGTGTGTTGTTGTAGCTGTTCTGAAGAGTGATCGGCAACTTCGATGCGTCGGGCACGATGGCTTGCACCTGGAGCACCGCGGCGTCGAAGTCCACGTAGGTCGCCGCACCATCCACCGGCTGGCTGCCGGCTTTCACCTGGAATGTAATCGTAAAGACCTCGCCCACGCCGATTGTGCCCGCCGGCGGCTGGACCGAGAGATTGGCTCTGACCGCTATGGCACCGTTGTGCGTGCTGCCCAGGACACTGGCGCCGGCGAGGCGCGCATCGGTGCGCCGCGGGTTGACTGTGTGGAAGGTCAGGTTGGTGCTGGTCGTATAGTCGAGCGCCTCGAAGTAGATTGTAGCAACCGTGAACGTACCTTGGACCGTGCCGCTCGCCGTGCTCGCAACGTAGTCAATCGTGCCCGCGTTGTTATCGTGGCTGTTCGTCGTGACATTAGGCAACGTCGCGCCCGGCGTGCTGCTTGTCACGCGCAGTTTGGTTGGGTCAAAGTCGAGGTAGGTAGCGACCGTGTCCACGGGCTGCTGGCCGGTCGACATCTGCAGCGTTACGGAGAAGATTTGCCCCACACCGACCGTTTGCGCAACCGGCAGGATCGCAAGCTCAACCGGCACCGCCGTCACAGTCCCTCCACGAAGGTAGCGCAGCACGCTGCCGCCGGCGTAGGTGGCATTGCTCACGCGCGGCTGACTGGTGCCGAAGGTGAATGGGCTGTTCTCAGCCGCGGCTACGGCGACCAGGCGCACGCGCGCGATCGCGAATGTACCCGAGGGATAGTTTGAGAAGGCTCCCGCCGAGTAATTGATCTGGCCGAGCGTGTTGTCGTACGAGTTTTGCAGCGTGATTGGCAGCCTGGCGGGGTCAGGTGTGATCGCTTGCACCTGAAAGCGCGTCGGATCGAAATCAACATAAGCCGCAGCGCCATCCACGAGCTGCGTGCCTGCCTCCACTTGCAGGGTCAGAGTGAAGACCTGGCCAACCCCGATCGTGGTGGTTGGTGGGTTAATCACCAGATCAACTTTGCACGTGGGACAGGCAGTAGCTGTCGCCGTTGGCGTGGCGCTCGATGTCGGTGAGGAGATGGGCGTGATCGTCGGCGTCGCCGTGGGTGTAGGTGTCCACGTACTGGTGGCCGTAGGCGTATCGGTTGGTGTTGCGGTGGGTGTCGACGTGGGCGTGCCGGTTGTCGTTGTTTCGGTGGGTGTGGGAGCGGGTAAGCCGGTGCGATAGATCCGCCCGTTAGGACCTGTGCAGGCATAGACGGCATTGAGATACTCGGCAAACGCAAAGACATTCACCTCGCCGGTAGTGCCCGCCTCTATCCATGTACCGGCCTCGTTGAAAAAGGCACGTCCCATCTTCGCGCCTGCCCAAAGCGTGCCGTTGATAGCGCTCAAGCGCGCATCGCCGGACCCCTCGATGCTGTAGCTCAGGGTCCAATTTGTGCCGTCGTATGCATACAGGGGGCTGGCGGAACCATAGCCGGCCAAGCCCACAACGAGCTTGCCCTGGCCGACCGCCAGGCTCCAGATACCATCCTGCGTGAGTCCATAGAAGGCAGTCAGATTCTTCGTCAGTTCCCATGCCGAGCCTGTCCAACGCCACAGCTTGGCTTGGTTGCCTCCTACGCCGGTGCCGACGTAGAGGCTGCCGGCGTAGGAGGCCGCCGCGCGCACAGGATTGGAAGCCTCGGGTGGAGAACCAACCGTTTGCCAATCAGCATCACCGTACCGATGGTAGACCTCCCCGGCTGGTGATCCGTTGACGGCATACAGCGCACCGTCATGCACCGCGAAGTCTTCGATTCCCGCGTACCCCCCACTTGCTGGCCCCGTGAAATCCGCGACGAAGTTGGTGCCATCGTAATAATACAAACGCACGTGAGGTGTACCCATTTCGCCGATGCGCGTCCCGATGTACAGCCTGCCGTTGAAGGCCTTCAGCGCCTCAACCATCTGGATGTCAGTGCCTGTTCTGGCCGCGAGATTGAGATCAGTCCAGTGATTGCCATCATACTCGAACAGCCGGCCATTGCCTTGGCCAGTATTGCCCCCCGCGTAGAGCTTGCCGGCATACACTTCCAGTGCTTTGAGTTCACTTACCGGAGCTTCATAGCTCAGTTGCCAGGTGACCGGTGTCGGAACCGATGTTGCGGTAGGCGTCGGGGTTGCACTTGGTGTGAGCGTTGCTATAGGCGTTGGTGTACTGGTCGGCGTCACGGTTGGTGTTGTAGTGGCACTCCCTGTGGCAATCCAACGCTTGACGAAGATTTCACCGGTTGGACTGCCCCATGCCACATAGGCCTGCCCAAGCGTATCTATAACCAGGCTGGGCGCGTTGCCGAGGCCAAGTCCATCGCCGCTGGCCGACCCGGGGCTGACTTCGACCCAGTTCGCGCCGTCGAACCGCTTAACGTAAATGCGGTCGCCTTCCTCCCAAGCCAGGAACGGGTAGCCCGTAGGATCAATGGCCAGGCTCGGCTTGCGCGAGGAGGCGCCGCTGTTACTGATGCCGCCGCCGGTGGCCGAGCCGACGCCCACTTCGGCCCAGCCTGTTGGGACGAGCCGTTTGACGTAGACTTCCCAGTTGCCGTTGTCTTGCTGGACCCAAGCGATGTAGGGCGTACCTGCGGAGTCAATGGCTACTGCTTGTTCACCAGCAGTTGAACCCGGGGGACTTCCGTTCGCAGCGCCGCCCAGGGCCGTCCAATGATCGCCGTCAAACTGGACCAGCCAGATACTATTCCAGCAATCGCGGCTCACCTGGTAGATCGTGTCCCATGGATCGAAGGCCAACATCCCATTGCCGCCGCAACCGGAGGCTACGCCCCCGGTCCACGTCCCAGCGGCGCTGTCGAAGGCCATTGCGTAAATGCGGTCTATGCCGGAGCGATCATCGGTCCAGGCCACGTAAGGAACGCCGGCATGACTAACCGCCAGGCTGGGCGCCCAGGAGCGCGCGGGATGGTTGCTGATGCCACCGCCAGTGGCTGACCCAGCGCCCATTTCGACCCAACCGGTCCCGTCAAACTGCCGTCCGTATACCTCGAAATTGCCAGCTGTTGTGTCGTCCCAAGCCACGTAGGGCGTGTTCGAGGCGTCCAGGGCCAGGCTCGGCGGACGCTCGCCTGATCCACCGCTGTTGTTGCTGATGCCGCCGCCGCTGGCTGCCCCGGCGCCGATTTCCTGCCAGGTCTCGCCATCAAACCAACGGCCGTAGACTTCCCAGTTGCCGGCCGTCTGATCTTGCCAGGCGACATAGGGGGCGCCGCCCGAGCTGAGAGCCAGGCTCGGCAAACGAGAAACCCCGCTGTTGTTGCTGATCCCCCCGTTGCTGGCAGAACCAGCCCCCACTTCAGTCCACTGACCGGCTGGTGGTGTGATGACAGGCAAAGGTGTAGGCGTGGGTGATGAGGTCGCCACCATGTGGTCGTAAACTTCGAATTCCCACAGAGCATAGCCCCAGCCTGAGGTTTGCCGGGCAGTACCGTACATCCTGACATAGCGTCCCGTTCCAGTGACGTTGAGGATTTGTGTACCGCCGATACCCACGATCTGGGTGTAGATGTCCTGCCAAGTCACAGCGTCCCCAGAGACCTGGATTTGATAGCTCGTGGCGTAGGCGTTTTCCCAGCGCAGGATAACCTGAGCGATGGAGTGGCTTACGCCAAGGTCAACATAGATCCACTGTGGATCGCTCCCTGCGCTTCCCCACATGGTCTGGCGGTTGCCGTCGAACGCCTTGGCTGGCTCATAATTGATCGCCCAGGAAGAAGCATAGCCTGGTCGCCCCAGGGCCAGATTGTCTGAGGGTGGTGGCGTGGGCGTGGCCGTTGGTGTGGCAGGCGGCCCGTTGTAGATTGCGAACTCCCATAACGAATAACCCCAACCAGTGGCGCGCTGTAACCCGTACAGACGGACATAGCGTCCGCTGGCAGACACAGCAATGCTATCCAGACCACCGTTACCATTGGTTTCGTGATAGATCTCCTGCCAGTTGACAGCATCCGGTGAGACTTCGATACGATAATCGCGGCCATAAGCCGACTCCCAATAGAGCCGAATCTCCTCAAGATCGTAGGTGGTGCCGAGATCCACGTAGATCCATTGCGGATCGCTCGACGCCGAAGACCAACGCGATAGCCTGTCACCGTCGAAGGCGTATCCAGGAATCAGTCCCGCTTCATATGACGACGCGTGGGCGGGCTTGCCCAGGGCCAGGTTGGTACCAGGGACCGGCGTAGCAGTGACAGTTGATGTCGGCGTCGGTGTGCCAGTGGGTAGGGGTGTGACGCCGGTGATGGTCAGGTCGTGGGTTGCGTTGCTGCCGACCTCGTTGGCAGTGCCAGGCGTGACCAGGGTAAAATAGCGTCCTGCGTCGGGTGCGACAAGGGATTCGGAGGAAGGTGGTGTCTCCACTTGGGCCGCGAGAAGCGTTGATACACTGAGGAGGAGGACAACAGACAAGATCAGGACAAGGACAATGAAGTGAAACGTCGTAGAAGCAGGTAGACTCGTTTTCATGGGAACCTCACATTGTTGGATGGGGGCGGGCAGTTAACCGTACTCCTGTGAATTGGATTCGTCTTCACGTACCAGGCGACTCGAAGTAACGCTGGACAGCGTCTGTAATCGCCTGGGCGGAATCGCCCGGTCAATGAGACACGAGCTTTGTGTCGCCGCGGTTGCTCGTGAACGCTGTCTCGACCCGCGCGGCCGGCGCGTCCATGTGGTGGATGGTCAGCTCAAACTGATTCTGCTGGCCCAAGATCTGGAAGCATCATCCATTATGGCACTGCCGGTTCCCCTCAACAATGATCATGCGCATGTTTGTGGCCGCCAATCGTTTCGTTAACCGTTGCTGGACGTATTGCCTGGGTTATTCCAAGGATTATCAGGGTTATGCCAGGAGTTCCAATGAGCCGCCTCCTGTTGCCGACGTTCTTCCGCTCGCCGTTCTTCCTCCAAGCGCACAGTGCCGGCCGCGATCAGACCGGCGTCCACGCGGCCGGCCGGCAATGGCTCATCGGTGCGCCATGTCCAGGTATAGCCGCACAATCTGCACTTGGCGTCAAGCGCCCTGTAATCCTCATGCCAGGTGTGCAACACCGCGTCAGGAAGGGTCAGCGTCGCCGCGAATAATTTCCCACCGGCCTCCATGAGGATAATGGTACAAGCCATCCAAATCATGAACGCGAACGCGATGAACAGTAGACAGAGATAAAGGATGACCAAGATCGTCCAGACCGGGATACCGACGAGCCACCGCACGAGCAGCGGTACATCAGGGTTCCGGGACCAGGCCAGGAAGCCCGTTGCTTCAGACCAGCCAACCGATTTGGCGCTGGTCACCTCTACCTTACAGCCGCCGCAGTTCGGACAGGGCGCGTTGGCCGGGTAGCTGATATTATCCAGGGTCTTCGAACCGATTTGGCTTCGCGTCCCCTGCGTTGTAACGGAGTTTCTTGCAGTCATGTTGCCCTCCCTCCTGAAATCACAGAGATGCGATCATTCGATTGCATCGCGACTCCAGACGCCTTTTAGTAATGTAGCGTCTGCTGCTTGCCCACCTCCGCGCCAGCCATCTTTACGGCGTGCAATACCAGCTCACCGCCTGCCGCCGGTCCCCCATCACCGCCCTAGGCCGCGCCTGGCTCGTCAGCTGGCACGCCGCGTCCATGTCCAAGCTACCCACCTCCGTCAAGCCGAGAAAGCACGCCCAACTCTTGGCGTCGCGCTCATTCTTGTACGCGGCATAGGCGTTCGTGCCGTAACGATTTGTGCAATACAGGGAGTATGCTACAGGGCCTTTCAGAATCTGCAGAGTGATATGAGCCTCCTGCAAGATCTCGCGCACTCTGTCGATAGCGACGCTGCCGCAACTGGCCGTCAGTGTGATGACCTTCATCTTGGAGCCGACACCCTGTGCGATTTTTCCCAGGCAACCGAGCCCCGCATCGGTTTTTTCCAGGATCGAGGCTATTTCCGAAGCCTCGGCAAAACTCAGTGCTTCATCGAGTTGCTCGACGTACTTCTGGTTCGAACGCGCCGATCCATCGTCTCCGGTGCAACCCTGGCCTTCAACATAGGTTACCGGTTGGTACTGGTCGGTCGTCGTCAGGTGCAGACTATCGATCACGCATTGACGCGTGCCGCGGTTCAACACATCGAACTCCAGGTTTAGTGTTTCACGCCACCAGAAGTTCTTCGTATCCATCACTCGCTGTCCCATCGTGAACCGTTTCTCCCACACGGTCGTATCACCATACTGGTTTTGGCCCACGATTTTCAGCCGGGTGAAGGTTTCCCCCTGTACATTGAATCGAATTTGCCTGGAATCGAACGTCTCCTGGCGCAGCGAACGATCCGCACACCAGCCGGCGTAGCTGTCACTGCTAGACAGGCTAACGCTGTACCAGGTATAGCCGTCAGCAACCACTGGACCGTTTAGAATCCGCATCCTCGTGCCAGGTTTGACGGTCTGCAGCTCCCTCCACGTAACGCTGGGGCCTACACGCAGGCGGGTTGTATCCGTGGCTAACGCGTTGTCGCCGGGTTTGAGCGCACCCGTTGGGACCGGCGGATGTCCCACAGGAGTCGACGTAGGCGACGGCGTGACGTTGGGCCTCAGGGATGGCGGGCTGGTCGGGGCACGTGTGGCGGTTGGAGTTTTCTTTGAAGTAGGTTGCGGCGTCGTAGTCGGCTGTCGAGTAGCAGTGCGTGTCGGAGTAGGAGTCTGTCTGGGCGGAACGGATTCACAGACGGACACTTTCTCAATTCGCGAGAAACTCCGCATGACCAATACGTCCGAAGGTGGAAAGAAGACCGGGTCGAAAATCCGATAATAGCCGGGGTCGAGATCGATCACCTGCTCATAATGTAGAAAGTCTTCATCAGATAAATGGTCAAGGCGAATCACCTGGTCTGTTCCCCAAACAAACAAAGTGGGTTGGGGAACAGCTTCTATCCATCCGCAAACAGATATCTCCTGAGCGGACGTTGTCACTGATGCCACTGAAAGGCATATTGTCCACAACGCGAACGATAATATGATGTAGCGAATGATGCGGCAAGGCATGGTTGTGTTCCTTTATGACGACTTTGGGAAAGAACCTAACGGCCCCCGGTTCACCCGCCCGCGCGGCTCACAATACGAATTTCGGTCGTAGGAGGCACGCAACCATCAAATTGCGCCGTCCTAGTGGAGCGAGCAGAGCGAGCGGGTCAACGTACAACCGGTTTCTAGGCCAAGTGTCCAAGTGGCCTTCGCGCTTATTCAACCATAGGGCGGACAACTTACTTCATCCGTCTGTACTCGATGGTTTGATCACCTTCTTGAAACATCAAGGTGTCACCAGATACTGCAAATCTGTACACGGCAGCTCCAGATGAACCTTCGAACTTGATTCGATCATTTTCCGGGAAAGAGTACTTGCCACTCTGGTTCATATACTTAGGCAATATGAACGTGCCGTCTTTCAAGAATTCGATTTGCTCGGCAAAGGTAAAGAAAAGCCCAGCCTGGTCCTCTGACGTTACCCTTTCCCAGATACCCAAGAGAGACTGACTTCCGCTTGAACTGGCACGGGGAGCCTTCGTGTCCTCTGTCCGTCTGTACTCGATGGACTGATCACCTTCCTGAAACACCAGACTATTACCAGAGAGTGCAAATTTGTAGACGGCGGCACCAGATGAACCCTCAAACTTGATCCGGTCGCTTTCTAGAAAAGAGTATTTGCCACTCTGGTTCATGGACCTAGGTAAGACGAACGTCCCATCTTTCAGGAACTCGATTCTTTCGGCAAAGGCAAAGAACAGTCCAGCTTTGTCCTCTGACGTTATTCTCTCCCAAGTTCCGATAAGAGACTGGCTTCCGCTTGGCTCGGGTGCCTGAGTCGGAACTGAAGCCGCGGTTGGCGCTGGTGTCTTTGAGGCCTCAACAACGATCTGTGTTGGAGCGACAAGCGGTTCGGGAGCATTGGTAAGCCCTGCGTTTGAGACAGGTGGCGATGGCTGCGGTACCGGAGTAGCTGGTGCGTCACAGGCGGCTAAAGATACCAAGAGCAGAGCCACGAACATGATACTACCAAGCCGAGACAGATGCTGTAGGCGGTGCATGAAAACCTCCTTCGATATTCGAGATAGTTGCCACATATCTGGCGATTCGATTCTGAACATAACGTTCACACAACTCGCTGGCTTGACCAGCCTAACGCCTGGGGTTCACCTACGGCTGCGCCTAGAGCCTACCACGGTCCGCAGCGCGGCCGGTGCAGCCGTCAGGTGGAAGCCCGTGTGTGGCCGCGGCCCCTCGCAAGACATGCTGCACCGGCCAAGCGAAGCTCTGGCCTCACCGGCGTTATTTCCTGGGCGGACAACCACCGGATGGTAGCTGCACCTCTTCGAAGATCCACTGTTGATTGCTGCCGCCATTAGGCTCCCACTGGATTATCTGAACATGACTGTTTTGGCTTCCGCCAGGCACATCCAAGACTTTGCCGGTCAGCTTCGACTGGACGACGTAACGACCATAAAGAGCGACCAATTGCCATTTTTGGTTGTCGCCGTTGTGACAACTCCACTCGATAATCGCGACGCCGTTATCCCTGGAACCACCGGATATATCCAGGCACTTTCCGGTCTTGTAGTTGACAATCCGTACATATGACGTCCGCGACAGCGGGTCCTTTTCTGGTAGGGTTTCCAAGACCCAGATCTGATCTTCACTCTTGGGATCTCGCGGAAGCTGAACTACGGCGGGCTTTTTCTTCAGGTCAGCGGACGGAGCGAGAGCTTTTTTGTTCGTCTGGTCGGCCGGAACGATGGCGTAGAACTTGGGCGTCGTGATTTCCCGCCAGAAGCTCACACCGTCTCCATTCTGGACGTAGATCGGCACCTGGCTTACGTTTTGACACAGCCCGTCTGAGTAGGTGGTCCTCCATGCCTTGTTGTCGTAGCAGCCCCAGTTGGCGCTCTGCACCATCACTTCCCACTCCTTATACGTGTTGTTGTAGGCCGCACCGAAAACGAATCCGGTGTGCCCGGAAGCGACAGCTGTCTGGGACACTCTTCCATTCAACAATCGAAACGTGGTCCCGCTCTTGATGATCACGACGTCACCGGCTTGGGGCGCTTCGTTTTTGTATCGCCATGATGTGGCTACATTCAGTTTAGTTGCGCACTTGAACTGAATGTAGCCATCGTTCCAGTACTTCTGGGCTGCCAATGAGTTTGCATCGGGCCAAGCGCCATTCACTTTTGCGCCGAACTGCCGGAGGGCAACATAGGAAGCGCAGCCGCAATTCGGGGCAAGGTCACTGTTGGCACTGCACACGCCCGCTTGCGCATGCGTCGAGCGGGGGGTCAGCCATGTCAGGAACAAGCCAAGCACGAGGGCAAGCGCCAGTCGTGATAGGAACCAGAAGAACGAGAGGTGATCGCGCTGATGAGTCATGGTATCCTCCACTTGAGCAAGCATAGGAACAAGTCAATTCGTCCCCGCTGGCTTGGGGTAGTACCCCGCTAAACCGTAGTGGGGGACGAAATTTGGAAAAAGTGAAACCACTGGCACATTCAAGTAGGAAACAAACCAAGCTTAAGAAATGCCAATGGATCCACAATAGGTGTTTTGCCCGAATTTGGTGTGTCCGGCAAGAGGCCGGTACGGGCAAGGCAATATCGGCATCATAGCCGAAAAGAACAACGCTACATTTGTCGTATTTGCAGGCAAATGTTGGCGGCGAGCAAGGGTACGGTACTCTACCGGTTGCGTAAGGTTGCCGAGGTCGTAAGCCTGGCAATCACCTTGCTGGCGTACGGTTGTCAGGTGCAGGCGATCGTCATGTGTTTGGCTTGGATGAGCGCACTGTCCAGGACTGGCCACGTCGCGCCGGATCACGTCGGCGATTCTTTCTTTGGGATAGAGGCCGGATAGGGTCGTCTTGTAATATATCGTTTCCTCCCTCGACGTCATAGACGTTGATCCGGGCCAGTCCCTTCTGATGCTGGTTGACGCAGTGCCGCGGGTAATGCATAGGATGATGATAGTCGAGAAGGGTGCTGAGCGAAAGAGGGAAAACCCATCAATTAGCCCACGGGCAGCCATCCACTCACCGTAACCCCGCGGTTCTGTCCCGGCATCACGGTCAGCTCACCCCCCAGCGAGTGAATGCGTGCCTGCATGGAACGCAATCCAAAATGGCCGGCGGCCTCCGCTTGCACTCGTTCTGCTTCTGTAAAGCCACGCCCATCGTCCGTAATGGAGAACTGCACCTGCCTGTCGGCGCTCCGCACCGTGACGTCCACCCGGCTGGCGCCATGGGCATGGACGTCCACGTTGTCAAGCGCTTGCTGGATGACGCGATACAACGCGTGGCGGGCGACCGGCGCCAGCTTGGCATCTATGTCGGCTGCAATCTCGACCTGCACGGCCAGGCCCGTGCGCGTTCGGAAGCGCTCCAACAGTTCCACCAACGGTTGGGTCAGCTTGCTCTCTAGTTGGATCGGGGCGAGCTCGCCGCGGATCTGCCGCACGGTTTGCGCCGCGCGCTCCACATCGGCGATGCAGCGCTGAAGCAGCGCCTCGGTTTGCTCAGGCCGGGTGCGGACGCTGGTGCGGCTGACTTGGAGGTAGAACGGCAGTCGTCCCAGGAATTGCTGGATCGTGTCGTGCAGCTCCTGGGCCAGCTTGAACCGCTCACGCTCCTGCGCTTCGGTCACGCGGCGGGGCACTTCTCGCAGACGCTCGATTTGCTGGGCGGTCAGGAGGAAGAGAGCGGCTTGCTGAGCGATGAGTTCGATGATTTCGAGATCACGCGTGTGGAAAATCTCCTCATCGGCGCGTTTCCCAAGCGCCAACAGCCCGACTCGCATCTCGCCCGGTGCGCCAGACTCGTCCCCTGTCACCGGGTCTGGGGTAGCCGTCGCGGGCGATGCCAACGGCGCCACCGCCTCGAAACCGCATTCCTGCAGTGGATTCAGCCAGGCTGCCACCGGTCCCGCGTCAGCGCCGATATGGGCCGGCCGTCCCAGTTTCAGGGCCGGTGGGGGCGACAGGCTGTCCGGCAGTGCGTGTCTCGGCGTTCCGGCCCCGCCGGCCAGGCGGAACACGCCTGCGGCCGGATGCCACAACCAGATCGCGGCCTGGTCGAGGCGCAGCGCGGACACCAGGGCGGTTGCCATCTCCTGGGGCAAAGACGCGAGGTCGAGGCGGTGGAGCATCTCCTGCCCAAACTGCCGCACGGCGCCGTAGCTGGTGGACTCCCAGCGCAACACGCGACTGAGCCACTGTGGCAAGAAGACCCCGGCCGCGCTGGCGGTGAGTATGATAGCCAAAAGCGGGACAAATGGCGGCACCCACGGTCGGGAGGTTCCGGCGAGACCGACTTCTGCGCCTCCGATGCCGCCCGCACCCATGGATTGACGCACAAGCCAGTCGCCAATGCTCGCGAGCAGCGCACTGCCTGTTAGCAGCAACACCAGCATGAACAGTGGATGCATCCCGCGGAAGGCCTGGTGGCGCAGGATAACGAAAGCGAACGCCAGCGGAATCGCGAGATAGAAGTAACGCAAATCCAGTCCGCCGCAACAGTAGGATGACCCAGGAATAGACAGCCCAGCCCGGTAATTTAGGACGACCATCGGCAGGGCGATCACAATCCCGATGACAATCCCCAAGACCCGCTGTCTCGCACGGGGAAGCGTATGGCGGTATCCGAGCGACCATGTCAAACGCAACAGTACGAATACCATACAGCCGGCGCCGCCGATCATCGTCATCACGTAGGCCACATGGTCCAGACCGCCAGCCAGCGGCGTCCAGCCCACGGTCCAAAAGATCCCCCGCGATGCCCACCACATCAATGACGCCAGCAGCGCCAAGGCATAACCTGTCCAGAGCGTTATGCGATGGAGTTGCGCCTGATTCTGCCCAGGTTCGGGCGATGTCAATAGGATGACCGCATGGATCGCCGTTGGGCACAGGAAGGCGGCGCTCAGCCCCAGCAACTCAGGAAGCCATAACAACGGCCCAAAGTGGGCTGTGTCTTCAAAGAGACTCTGCCGCCAGCCGACAATGAGAGCCGCTGTCAAGGTGCTCATGGTGGCGAAGGTGCGGTTGAGCGGGTCGGCGGGGCGCAGGCGATAGATCACCACGGCCAACAACCAGAAGCTGAATGCAATCAGGAATTCCAAATGTAGACTTTGGGCAATAATCGGTTAAAATAGTAGCGTTCATTGGCGCGAGATTGACAGGAGTGATCTATGGCAGCGACGCTATCTTTTGACCAGTTACGCTCGATTTTGGTTGCGACGGCGACGCATCTACCGGATCATCGGAAGCGGCCGAACCGGATCTACGAGATGGCAGATGCAGCGTTGGGGGCGTTTGCCGTATTTTTCGTGCAGTCGCCATCGTTTCTGGCCCATCAGCAGGAAATGCAACGGCGGCAGGGTCAGAACAATGCGCAGAGCTTGTTTGGCATCGATCAGGTGCCGAGCGATCCGCAGATTCGCAATCTGCTGGATCCGATTGCACCTGAGCAGCTGGCAACGCCCTTCTGGCAGGTGTTCGAGCAGTTGCGGAAGGGCGATTACCTGCAAGCCTATCAGGGCTACTTCGGTCGCTGGTTATGCGCCTTAGACGGCACGCAATACTTTCACTCGCAGAAGATTCACTGCCCGCAATGCACGACACGCGTCGTCAACGGGAGCACGCACTACTCCCACTCGCTGGTTGCGCCGTTGATCGTGGCACCGGGGGAGAACCGCGTGATTGCGCTGGAACCCGAATTCGTGCAACCGCAAGATGGGTGCGAGAAACAAGACTGCGAGTTGCGGGCGGCCGAGCGTTGGCTGAAACGTAACGCCCATCATTTTGCCGCTGGCTCAATGACGCTGCTGGGCGACGATCTCTACTGCCACCAACCGTTCTGTGAGCTGGTCATCGAGCAGGGCCAGCACTTCATTTTCACCTGCAAACCCGACTCACACCAAGCTTTGTATCAAGAAGTCGCCTTGCTCGCCAAGATTGGCGGTGTCACTGAAGTCCAGCAGCGGCGCTGGAACGGTCAGCGGTCCGAAATCTGGTGCTATCGCCACGCCACACGGGTGCCTCTACGCGCCGACACCAAGCCGCTTTACGTCAACTGGTGCGAAGTGACGATAACTGATGAAGCCACAGGTGAACTCAGGTACCATAACGCCTGGGCAACCGATCATGCCTTGACGGAGTCGGCGTTGCATGACTTTGTGATCGCGGCGCGCACCCGTTGGAAGAGCGAGAATGAGAACAACAACGTGCTCAAGAACTACGGTTACCACCTGGAGCACAATTTCGGCCACGGCCAAAAGTACCTGGCGCTGGTGCTTGTCATGCTCAACCTGCTGGCGTTCCTGTTTCACACCGCCCTCGATCTGTGCGACGAGCAGTACCGCCGCGTGCGCACAGAACTCGCCGCCCGCCAGACCTTCTTTCACGATATGCAAGCCCTGACCCGTTACCTCTACTTCGCCAGCTGGCAGGCGCTCATCAGCTTCATGTTTACCGGTCTCGAACTCGACACCGATGCGCCCTCATCGCGGCGCCGACGTGCGAACCGCCGCTAGAGGCCGCACCGCGCCCTTCGCTCAGTCGTATAGGCGGTCGCACGCGCCTGCGCATCGGGATAACAGCATCGCACCTGCTCTCATGCTCATGGTGGCTCTGCATCAACCAGCCCTGGCCCCCCTGTGGCCGCCGTAATGTTACCGCTTCGCCTCCGCGCACATCCCAATTACCACCCAAACCGCCGAGTCAACCTTTACTTTTGGAATTCCTGGATACTCTTCGGGCTGCTGCGGCGCCTGCAACGTCTTGGTGAAGGTATACGTGCCGCCGGGCGGGACATTTCCAGTCAGGCGATAGGCCGATTCTGCAGGCGGCTGACCCCTGGCATCCACCAACAGGAAAACATAATCGGCGGGCGTCCATGTACTCGCGCCCGTATTGCGAATCGTGTACGTCATCTGATAGGTTGCTCCAGGCTCAACCTCATACTGATGACATGCACCATCAGGGCCTGCGTCGTCTTTCGCAGCCGGTTCATCTTGTACTGTAACCTTGATCGCGAACTCGGGGCCAAAGTCATGCCCGTCATGCTGCATGATGAAGCCGTAGGAGTAGGTGCCAGGCACAGTCGGTGCCGTCAGGTTCTCGCTGAAGGAGAAGATGCTGCCAAGCGCTACATCCCGCCAAAGGGCGCCTGCCGCCAGCTGCCCGGCCCACTGCCCAGTGCGGCGCAAACCATAGTGTTCCTTTGTCCACATCAGCGTGCCACTGTTGCGCACGTTGACCCAGTATTGGAAGGTCGCGCCCGGGGACAGAACCACATCATCGCCTTTGCTGTCCAGTGTCACGGCGTTGAGAGGGATATCGGTCAACTTAGGGGGCGGCGTGGCAGTCGGCGTGCGCGTGGGAGCAGCCGTTGGGGTCTTTGTGGCAACGATAGGCGTGATGACATCGCCGCCCGATGTCGCGGGGTTCCAGTTTACATCCTGGATTGTGTTGCGCCCCGTGTACAACTTCACCACCACACCGGTTGCGATTTGTACGGCATGGAGTTCGTTCCCGACGCCGTAGGCGATCCATTGCTCATCGGGTGACCATGAAATGGATTCGATCCGCTGCGGCGACTCCACCAGAGCACGCGTGCTTTCTTCGAGGAGGATGCGCGAGCCACCAGGAATACTGATTGGCCCGGTGATTGGGTCTGCGCTGTTGCAAGTATCAGACTCGACGTATGCTAGCTTGGCACTCTGCGACAGCGCGGGTGCGTAGACCCCGCGAGGGCTGCCCGCGCAGGCCCCCTGGTCGAATTCCTGCCCAAGAAGCATCTCGCCCAACTCAACGTGTGTTCCACCTGACTCCTCCATGCCCACCAGCTTCTGGATTGCAAGGGTGCGATCCGGACTGGTGCCGCAGTTGACCGCCACCACAATGGCATGAGTCGGAGCGCCCACCGCAGTCATATACTCTGACAGACAGCCTTCGGCGGCAGCATAACCAAGAGAAGTGTACGAACCTACTACATCTTCATTAAGAGCATTGTAGGTCACGATGTTAGGAACCACTACGTGAGGCTCAGTCTCCAACATCATTCCATCAGCCAGAGGGGCCAGGACAGTACCCGGATTGAAAAACGACAGTTTCTCAATCCACCTGCCATCTGGCGATACGCGCGCCAGATCATACCTACCACCAGTGGTCGTCTGCCCGAAGTTGGTCACAACAAGCCAGGCCCCTTCGAGGGACCAACCGACGAGTTGGCCTGTGAACCTATAGGGTGTGTCAATCGAGGAGCCAATGACAGTGGTAGTCTGCGTACGCAGGTCATACACTTCGACCTCATAGCTGCCATCCGCGCCTTCCAAAAAAGCGATTTGTCCACCGACGCTTTGCTCTTGTGGATCCTGAGTAGTCAGTGTAGCGATCATCGCGTCGATGTCGGCGAGCCGCGGTATGAATTCATTTGGAGGTGTCCTGGCGACAATGCGGCCTACTTTCTGGTAATAGTCCGCCACCACCTGTACATATTCCGTAGGGTCAGTGTAGGTCTCCTGGTTTGGCGGCGGGGGAAAGCCTTCGTGTGTCCTAATATCTGTAAATCGGGCATCGATCCAATACTTGCCGTCTCTGGTGATGCCTTGATACACATAAGTGATCATGGCTGGATTGACTGGTTGCAGTATTTCGATCCATCCGGCGAGGTAGCGAAGGCCGATGACTTTATCGTTGTCGGTGTTGAGGAACTGCGCGTGAGCCGTCAGAGCTCGGTATGTATCCATCGTTGTCGGCTTTGGTTCTTCCGGCAGGAGTTCAGGCGAGATGCCCGACAGAACGGGATGCTGCTGTGCGAGTCTCAACAGCTTTTCAAGATCGCCCTTGACGATTTCTGTGAAAGGCTTGTCAGTCGTCAGCCGGTAGAGACTGATGACGCCCGATATACCTTGGTCCCCATTCGGCGATACTGCGAATTCAATGTGCTCATAGATGCTCGCATAGGCGTGGAGGTCGCTGGCGATTTTGTCCGGAACCCGCTTGCGAGCGATCCCTGACACCAGGGCAGGATCATAGAAAATGGTAAGCTCAGCATTGGTAACCGGCACGCTAGGACCGGTTTGAGCACGTACAGGTGCCACAAGGGCCAAAGATGACGCCTGCGCAGCAACAACGAGAAGTACAACAAGTGCCAGCACCTGCGTGCTGGTTGTGGTCGGTGAACGTCGCATACAAGTCCTCTCCTCGTGGTTTGGGCAGTAGTGAATCCAGCGGTATCCAGGCTTCATTTCTCCTCCGTCAGCTTTGCCAACACCTTCTCCGCCTCCTCCCGCGCCACCGCGGACGGCGCTTGCGCGATGAACGCCTGCAGCGTTGCGATCACCGTACTTCCCCCCATCCCCAGCAGCGACAGCGCGGCCAGCCAGCGCAGCTGCTCGTCCTCGTCGCCCAGCGCGGCCACCAGCTCGCCGATGGCCTCTGAGGTCTGTTTGCGGCCCAGCGTGAGCAGCCGGCCGAGTCGTTCGCTGCGATTGCCCGGCGGCGGCGTGGGGATCATGACCGGCTGGGCCGCGGGTTCCGGCCGCGCAGCCGGGCGCACGGGTTCTGCCCTGGGCGGCGTGGCGGCAGGGGCGGCCGGTGCGCCGAACAGGTCAGGCTGCCCGGCGCGCGCCGGGGGCTGCGCCGCAAGCGCCGGCCTGGCAGGTGATCGGGGAGTCGGGGGGGGCCTGGCGGGCTTTCGGGGGTAGGTTTTTCATGGCGGCACCTCCGGACAGGGTGCCAGTACAGCTTGTGTCGGTGAAAGTGGCGCCGGCCACGGTTCCGGTAAAAGTTGTCGTGGCAGGTGAAGTGCTTGGCGTGCGATGGCCTCGACCAAGAGCCAGAGGCGACCCAAGCGGTGGAGGCGGATACGACGCACAGGTTTGTGGTCAAGCAAGGCCTGCAGGTCGGGCAGGTCTGGGTCGTCAAGGTTGGTCCGGCATTCGAGCTCGGTGCCAACACTGACCATCCAAAGGGTGGCGACCGCCAGGGCGAGCCAGAGGCGTGCGGCACGCTCGGGATGGTGCATGCGGGTCAACTGCCATTGCCAGCCGCCGCGCTTGTTGCACTTGAAGCCTTGCTCACACCAGGAGCGCAGGCCATACCAGGTAACGGACGACTGGGTCGGTGAGAGATCGGTGAGAACAAACCAGGGGTCCTCGTTGGCTTCGCTCCACCAGGCAAGCAGCGTACATTCCAGGCGGCTGGCGGGATGTTTGAAGCAACTACCGCGGCCCTGCCACTGGTGGCCGACAGTACCAATCAAGTCTTTGAGCCAGTACCAGTGCGCACGGCCTTGGGGCCGAAACTTCGAGCCATTGTTGATGCGCAGGAAGGGATGCCAGTGCAGTCGTACAATCCGACGATAGAGCCAGCCCGCATACAAGCCCCGATCCGCCAGGACAATCACCGTCCACTCTGGGGGCACGGCCGGGCGCAACAAGCGCAGCAGGCGCAGCCATTCCTTGCGCCATGCGCCTTTGGCGCCAGCCGGCAAGACCGTCCAGGCCACAGGAATCCCACACCCGCGGTAGACCACGCTCACGGCCAGAACCACAAATCGATCCCCCAGGCTCGTGGCATCCAGGGTCAAGGCCAACTGCGTGCCCACCCACAAGCGGATGATCCACTGCAGCAGCGCCAACTGGCAGGTGCTGAGGACCAGTTCTTGCCGCTGCTTCCCGCCCTTGTCTTTGGCATCCAGGCACCATTCATACAGCCGTTGCTCCACCGTGGCCACTTTCTGTCCGCTCAGCAGACCGAGAAAGGTTGCCACCGTGTAGCGCCCACAACTGCCCGTCATCGCGATCCCAAAACTCCACCACGCCAGCACCCGGGCCTGACTTACTGATAACTGAGGCAGATTACTTGACACGCATGTCGTCCACTGCAACAATGATTCTGAGCGAGACATCTGTGACCTCCAGTATGATAGGTTGTTTGGTAAACTCTATCTTACACGAAGTCACGCTGTTTCGCTCACTCTTCTCAAAAAAACCTACCCCCGAAAGGGCCTGGCGGGCTGGGCGATTGCCTGGTACGTGATGCTGGTTTCGGCCACCCGGCCAGGCGTCGCCGCCATTTCCTCCCGGTAGTTGCGCACAACGACCGGCCCCAATTCCGCCTCCAGCCGATCCCACGCCTCCAGCACCAGCCGCCGCGTGCGGTACTCGCCGTACGCCCGCTCTTCCTTCTCCTTCAGCACCCGGAACGTCTCGCCAGGGAAATCCGGGCCGTAGACCTCCTTGGGGTCGAGGATGTAGCGCAGCTCGTCGCGCGTCAGGCCGTAGAGCCGCGCGTAGTAGGCGTCGAGCTCGGCGCGCAGGCGCGCGCGGCGACCGTCGTCCCATTTGGCCGGCGCGAACGGCGCGGGACAAGCGTCGCCGCCGGCCCAGTCAGGCGGATTCCAGGGGTGGCCGCCGGTGGCCTTGAGCCAGGCCTCGTGCTGTTCTTCCAGCTTCGCCCGCAGCGCCTCGTCGGCGTCAGCCCACAGGTCAGCCGCGAACGACGCCATGTCCCAGGCGGTGTAGACCAGTTCCAGGACGCGCGGGGCAATAGAGGCAAGAATGGAAGCAGTGTATGCACGGGGTGGGAGAACCGGAAATTGTTGCAGATAGAACAAGTTTAAGTTGACGCCGCCGACTTTTTGCTTGGCTATGTAGTCGAGGACAAGCGCATTTAGATTTCCAATCAGCCCGGCAACCAATTTCAGTTGCGACGGTTTTGGGAAGAGCAAGTAAAGAGAGTCTGCCACGCCAGCCATCGGCAGAACTGCTGGCACCAATGTTCGCTCATTTGTTGGGCTGGTCACTTTCTTCCAGGAGATGAACCACTGCTGATCCCAGGCATCGCCGACCCTGTTTCTGACCTCAGTATCAGGTACCCAATACTGCGGCTGCACAGTGAAAGTTGGGGCTTTGTGATCCTGCAGCAGGGTCTCTACTGGCTGTCCGGGCCGTCTCAGATTGTCGGTCTTGGTAACAACACTTGCCGCTCGATGATCGTAGCCCATGACCATCTTGCCTTCATAGAGTGACAGAAAGCCTGGAGTTGGCTTTCGCTGGAATAACTTGCTGTCCGTGTTCATCATGAACATGAGCATCGTGCTGATTGACCACGGATTGTCCTCAGCACCTTCACGGTACAGAACCGGTATTCGCTGATAGATCGATTTGGTGAGTTCCGCGTCGGTACCGGTACGGAAGACCGACATGGTATGCGTGTTCGGATTGAAGAGAGCAATCTCCGCTGGAACAAGAGCGACGCGCCGTTGCGGGTCAGCGAGGTGCTCGACCCGCGTAGCGAAGAAAACAAAAAGGCTTTGCTTGACCGGTTGGCGGCTCACTGTCAATAGAGAGAACTTGTAGGCTCGATGCACGCTGGGAAAGATTGCCTCTCGGTTTTCGAAGTCAAAGAGCGAAACGATTGCTTGTTGCTTGACCAAGTCAGCAAAGAAGAACTGGTTGAAAGAATCAGTCGCGATGCCTGTTGGCACGATGATCCCGGCTCGTCCGTCCTCGGACAGCAATTTGAGCACCAGTTCGCTGAATAGGGCCATAAGATTGATTCGCCCATAGCTGGTCAATGGGAATCTGCCACATGTATGGACGAACCTCTGGTATGCGTCCACAGTATGTTTAGCCGCCTGGAACTCCGCATACAGAGCTGGATCGTCATTGGCTACAGCGGCAATGAGTTGATCTCGGACAGCGGTATTGGGCGCTGCTGCAATCTGAGGGATCCTTACGGCAAAGAATTCTTGGGGATTGAGTTGCAGCATGTCCCACGGTGGGTTGCCCAGCATGACTGTGAAACCGCCAGCCGCGAACACATGCGGGAACTCCAGCGGCCAGTGGAAGAACTGGTTGCGCACGGCCAGTGCCCGCGCATGCGCGACGAGGCGGGGATCGGCCGCCGCGGGCTGCCGGCGGTATTCCTGCAGTGACGCGGTAGTAGGTATCATGCCCGCGGCTGCGTTGGCAGCGGTCAGTGGGGTGAAGAAGGCGGCCGTCCACAGGTCGCAGGCGGTGCGCGGCGCGTCCTCCTGCTGCTGCAGCTTCCGGTAAGCGGCGCGCTTCTGGCGCACCTGCGCGGGGGTGTCTTCTGGGCTGTCGAACTGGGCTTGCCACTGGCGCGCAGCCTGGTCCAGCGCATCCTGCTCGGCCTGGAAGACCAGGCCCAATTGCCCGCCGCGCTCCTGCTTGTTGCGCCGCTTCAGCTCGCGTGCCACCGTCTTGTCATCGCCGGTCACCGCGTCGAACGCCTCGTCGGGGATGCCATCGTCCAGCACCTTCAGGTCGAACACCCCGACCAGCGAATCGCCGCACTTGATGTGCGCATCGAGGAAGGTCAGCGGCTTGCCCTCGCTGAACCCCTCGATCCACAGCGCCACCTTGCACAAGTCCACAGCCAGCGGGTTCTTGTCCACGCCGTAGATGCAGTGGATGATGGCCTCGCGCGTCCAGCGGCGCACCGCCTCCGGGGACGGCTCGTCCTCTCCCGTCGCGACCTGCGCCAGCGCCCGGCCGATCCGCCGCGCCGCGGCCAGCAGGAAGTGGCCGGACCCGCACGCGCTATCGCAGACGCGCATGGAGAGGAGCGCATCCAGCGCGCGCTGCCTGGCTACGGAGGGCATGATGCGTGAGGCGTGATCCGTGGACTTTGCGGCCTTCAGCCGCTCGGCGATGACAGGATCGAGCGCCGAATCCAGCGTTTCCTTCACCAGCTCGCGCGCCGTGTAGTACGAACCGGTGGTCTTGCGCTCGCTGCCCTGGACGAAGGCGAACCGAGGCCGCCCACCCGCTGGCGATGAGATGACGGGGTACTCGTCGAGCAGGCTCTCGTAGACGCTGCCCAGTTCCTCCACATCCAACGCCCCGTAGTTCACCCGCCGCCGCACCTGTTCCTTCTCCGGCGTGAAATAGGAGAGCTGGCGGATGGCGCTTAGCAGGTCGCGGTTGTTCAGGTACGCGGTCTCCAAATCGCCGGTGCGATCCTGGTCGAACAACTCGCCGTTGAGCGCGGGGACGCCCAGCGCCGGCGCCTGGGTCTCGTCACGCAGGACTTGGAACAGCGAACGCAGGCTCAGGTAAAGATCATCGAACCGCTGCGGCCCGCTCAGCGGCGCCTCGGCCAGCCGGCGCAAACGGGTGATGCTGTAGTGGTCGAGGTAGTAGACGCCGCGGCCCTGTTGGGGCGGAGTCACCCAGCCCAGGCCTCCATTGCCCGCCGGGTCGGCCAGCATCAACAGATTGCGTTCTTCTGCCACCATCAGGAAGAGCAGGCGGTAGATCAGGTAGAGGAGTTGCTGGTAGTAACCCGATGCCGAGAGTTCGCTGTTGGAGATGGCCCGGCGGAGATCGCCGTTCTTGGGGTGGCTCAGAAACCCGTTTGCCAGCGTTCCGATCGCTCCCTCAACGGCCTTGCGCAGCCCATCCCGGATGCGGCCGCCCTGCTCGACCGCGGCCTGGTGATAGCTCTCCAGCAGACAGCGGCTACCGTCCTCGCCGGCCGGGGCCAGCCGCGTGCGGTGCGCCAGGCGGTAGAAGAGGATGAACTCGTCCAGCCGCTCACCTTCCAGCATGCCTTGCAGATCGAACTCGACGTAGGAGGGCCGGCTGAAGTAGACGGAGTCGCGCAGCAGGCGCAGGGTGGCGCCGTTGGTGACAATGCCCCACAGATCGTCGCTGCGGTTCAGGTAGTCCTGCACCAGCGCGTGGGGCGACATCGTCCCGCGGCCGGCCGGTGGGCGTTCGCCCAGCTTCTGGTCGAAGGCAACGATATGGATGGGCGGGCCAGATTCACCCTCACCCCGACCCTCTGCCTGCGAAGGAGAGGGAGATGTGGCGCGGTGCGAAATGGCGTAGCTGCGGCCGTCGGCCTCAACCGCCCGGCGCTGAAAGGTCAACCGGTAGCCGAGGGCCTCCAGGAGCGGGATGATCCATGTCTCGCGCGTGGCTGACGTGAGCGACTCGCCGTCTTTGGCGCGCGCCCGCCGCCGCTCGAAGGCCTCCCAGTAGGTGCGCACGTCGCTCCAGACCGCGGTGACCTCGTCCACCAGCGAACGCCGCGCGTCCAGCCTGAAATCGGCCGGCTTCTGGCCCGGTTGGTCGTGGATCGTCTCCAGGAAGTCGGGCGACAGCAGCCCGCCCTCGATGCGGATGGTGAGTAGGGTCATCAGCTGTTTCCAGACCGGTCTTGTCTCATCCGGCATTTGGCCGAATTGGCCGCGAATTGGCCGGAATTAGCCATCAATTGGCCGGCTCATTCTGCAGGGCCTACTGCTCCAGCCAGGGACCAACGCGCACCGCGACCGTAGCCGCGCGACTGGAGCATGCCAACCTTCTTGAGAAAGGCGACATCCTCCCGCACCGAACGCAGCGTCCCGCGCCCGAGCCGGGCGTGGATATCGCTCAGTCCTAAGTCGCTGCTTTCTGAGAGGAGTTGCAGGATCGCCTGTTGTTGTTCGGATAGGTTCAGGTTAACGCGCGCAGGCGGCAGGTAACGGCTGGGGCGGAAACGAACAAGGAAAGTGCCCGCCATCTCTTCAAATTCAGGTCTCGGCAGCCCAGCCTGTTCGGTCAGTTCCGTCATCTTGATGGTGCCGCGACCCCAGGTCTCAATGATGCCGCGCCGGTAGAAGGCGGCGGCGATCAATGGATTCCAGAGGCGCGACGGGTGCGGCCTGTAGAGGTCTTCTATGGTGAGGCCGAAGTGCAACAGTCCCGCGGAGGTGATTTCCAGCCGATCATCATAGATCGCGACGTCAACAGAACCACCGCCAATGGCGTAATCACGATGGCAAAGCGCGTTGGCAATCGCCTCTCGCAGCGCTTGTGGAGGGTACAGTGGGTCGTCAATGCGCTCAAAAAGGTTCGGCACGACACGACCTGCGATAGGCAGGTGATCGCGGAGGAACCGGTCGGCGCGCACAAGGAGGTCGAACGCGTTGCCGTAGAACTGCCGGTTGTCGACGAATTCCGTCTTATCCAGACCCTTGAAGCGGGCAACGCGCAGCAGGCATTGGGGATAGTCGGGCAGGAGGCGGTCTGATCTGGCGAACAGCACCACCGCGGCGCGCAAGATCTGGCCTTCCTTGAGCAGGCCCAGGCCGCGCAAGATCTCGGCCGGGTCCCGTGTGCCGGGATCATCGGCGCGGCCGCGGCGGATCGCTTCCTCCAACGTCCGCACGATCTCTGTGGTCTCCATGTCCGCAATCGTCCAGCCCGAGGCCGGCTCGCTCTCCCAGCGCACGGTGCTGTGGAGTTGCTCCAACAAGATCTGGCCGTATTCCTCGCGCGAGAGCGGATGATTCGTTGTACCCACGCGACGGTATGCTACGCCGCGCAAGGAATGGGGTCGCCGGACGCCGCGTTCTACAGTGACCACGATGACTTCCCGGCCAGTGGGCAACGTAATTCTTTCGATAGATGGCAGTACAGGCGGATCAATCTGGCGAAGCTCTTGGGCGATGTCGCTGAGCGTTTTGTCTACCGTCTCCTGGCCGACGGTGCGTCCATGTACGTCCACACCGAAGAGCACGCGGCCGCCGCAATGGTTGAGAAAGGCGCAGATGGTGCGCGCCGCATCCGTGCGTTGTCCGCTGGAAAGCTTGAACTCCTGCGTCTCCGATTCGCCCTGTTCGACCCAAGCCTGAAGTTGTTGAAGACTTGTCATCTGTTTACTCCACGCGGTATCACCGGCAACAGCACCACAAGGCCCAACATATCGGGCGGCGACTGCGGTTCGATTACATACGGTGTAGTTTCCCGCTGCATCAGCTTCGCAGTGGAACCCACCAGATCCGCCAACCGGCTGTGCTCCTCCGCCAGCCGGCCAGCCCGCGCGGCCAGCATCTTCGCCAACGGCTCTTCCAACAACGGCCACCAGCCCAGCGTCTCCCGCAGCACTTCCTGGCGCTCGGCGCGGGGGACGGACACCGCGTCAAGCGGCCCATCCAACAGGCGCAGCGCCTCCGTGGGGTCCAGTTCGCTCACCGCGGGATGAACGCCGGCCAGGCCCCAGGCGACCGTCTCCTCGGCCAACGCCGTCGCAGCGCCATCGCCGTCGAGGTGCAGGTAACGCAGCCGCAGCAGAAACAGTGCACTGCGCCGTGTGACCCGGGGCGTGCGCACCACACCGCAGCGCGCCACCGGACCCTCACCCCGGCCCTCTCCCTGCGAAGGAGAGGGAGTGCTTGGATGGAAGGCCAGATCCATCAGGTGTTCGGCCAGCCCCTCGATCAGCGTATGGTTGCGCCCCACGTAGGTCTGGCCGGCCGGCGTCGGCGAGCGGAACGTGATCGGCCACGGCGCCGGCAGATCGCCCAGGCGCAGCCGCACCGCCTCCGGCAATTCGCCCGGCAGCAGGTCATAACGGCCGTCGGTCCGCTCAGAGAGGCCGAAGGGCAACCGCTGGCTGGCCTGCACGAGGAAGCGTCGCACGTCCCCCGGGCTGCCCAGCACGGCATCGGTCTCGCCCAGCGCCCGCTGCACCTCTTCGGGCCGGATCGCGCGTTGCGCGAAGCGCGTCCGGCTCTCCTGCTCGCGATCGGCCGCGGCCGTCCATTCCTCGTGCACGCGCTGCACCAGGCGGCCGGCATCATCGGTCTGATCAAAGAGGGCCATCTGACCGTCGTAGCGCGTGGAGCGTTCGAACAACGAGTGCAGCACCGCTTCCATCACGGTTTCGCTGTCCATGGGCACTGGCACATGCACACCCAGCTCCCGGTAGATGTCGCGCGCCTTGCGCAGCAGCACATCCAGCACGGCGCCGTCCACCGGGTTGTCCTGCCCAAAGATCATGATCGCCTTGACCACCTTCGCCTTCTGGCCGAAGCGGTCCACGCGGCCCTCGCGCTGTTCCAGCCGGTTAGGGTTCCACGGCAGGTCATAGTGAACGACCGCAGAGAAGTGCTCCTGCAGGTTGATGCCCTCGCTGAGGCAATCGGTGGCCACGAGCACGCGCACCGTCGCCGCCGCCAGGGACGCGATCTTCAGCCGTCGTTCATCCTCGGCCAGCGCGCCTGTGATCGCCACGACCCGCGCCGACGGAAAGCGCGGCGCCAGGCTGCGCTCCAACTCCTCTTTCACATAGTCGGCCGTCGCGATATAGCGGCACCACACGATGGGCTGGTAGCTGGCGGCCAACAATTCCCTGATCACCTCGATCAGCTTCTGGAGCTTGGCATCGTCTTTCCCGCGCAGGCCGGCCGCCAGTCCCGCGAACTTGCGCAGCCGGCCGCGGTCCGACAGTCCCCACGCCGAGTCGCGCTCCTGGGCATCGAACACGGCGCTCGGCGGCGCATCGTTCGCCGCCTCGGCCTCGGTGGGGTCGTAGACCAACGGTGAAAACTCAGCGTCAACGGTTGCCGCGTCCCAATCATCCAGGCCAGCCTCATCCCATTCGTCAGCGCCTGCCCGCTTGAGGAGGGCCACCTGGGCCGCCGCCGGTGACGAGGAGACGCAGCGCAGCAGCGCCAGCGCCGACCAGAAGCGCATCCGCTGCTTCCAGCCGGTCAGCGTCTCGGCCGCGCGCACCATCTCGCCGGCGAACTCATACACCGCCTCATAGAACTTCCGATAGGCGGGCGTAAAGCGATAGGGCTGCTCCGCGCCCTCGGAGTCACGCCTCGGAAACGGGGTGTCCTCGCCCATCCAGTGCTGCACGTCCGCGCGGCGGCGCTGCACGAAGTGTCGCGCCAGCAGGGTCGTCTGCCCCTCGCTCAGCGCCGAAAGGCTGAAGAGCCGGAAGTCGGGGTGCAGCAGTCCTAGCAGCGACTGGAAGGAGGACTCGACCCCGCTGTGGGGCGTCGCGCTCAGCAGGATCAGGTTGCGCTCAGGCTTCTTTGCCAGGTCGCGCAGCAACGCGTGCCGCTGCTGCTGCGCCGCGCTGCGGCCGGCCGGCGGTTGGGCCGCGCCGTGCGCTTCATCCACCAGCACCAAATCGGGGCAGTGCTGCAGAAACGCCGCACGATAGCGGTCGCCCTTGACGGTATCAATGCTGGCGACGAAGTGGCGGAAGTGCGCGAAGATCGAGCGATCCTGGGGTGTCTGGCGTTCCAGCCGGGCGACCGTGCCCGCGCGGATGACGACCGCTTCGATGTGGAACTTCTCCGCCAGCTCAGTCTGCCACTGCTCGCACAAGTAGGGCGGGCACAGGACGCCCAGCCGGCGCACCGCGCCGCGATCCAACAGCTCGCGTGCAATCAGCGCCGCCTCGATCGTCTTGCCCACACCGACGTCATCGGCGATCAACAGGCGCACGGTCGGCTGCCGCAGGGCCATCACCAACGGCACGAACTGGTAGGGCCGCGGCCGCACCGACAGATGGCCCAGGGAGCGGAACGGCGCCGCGCCGTCGCGCAAGAGCAGCCGCGCCGATTCCAGCAGCAGCCGCACCGCGGCCAGGTCCTGCACATCTTCCGGGGATGGCAGCGGAAAGGCGGCCGGCTCAATGCGCTCGTAAGGGACGCTGTAGCCCATTAGGTCGGCGAGCGGCTTCACGACGCCGCACACCTCGCGTGCGCTGCCGCCGATGGGGCGCAGCAGGACCAGGTTCGGATCCTCCGAAGGGAGGACAACCCATTCACGTTCGCGGTAGCGCACCAGGGCGCCTGGTGTGGTGATGGTCATGTGTGATCCCTCACAGCGATTGAAATCGCGCCTCAAGGGCGTTCCGCCGGGCGTCCACCTGAGTGGACGCGGCGTGGGACGCACCGGTGGTCGGCGCAGGCCGACCTCGCGGCCAACGGCCCTTTAGCGACCGATTTCAATCGGCCATCCCAGTGACACCGAATACATCTGCATATTCCACCAACCTGGCCTCGAGGGTCTCATCATAGCGGATCACGATGACCCGATACCCACGTGCCTTGAGTTCCCTCCGCACCGCCTCATCGCTCGCCCGCTGCTGCGGCTCGTCGTGCACGCGGCCATCGCAGTACACGCACACGTTCGGCTGATAGAAGAAATCGGCCACGGTCATCACGCCCGGCGCCGCATACTGCGCGAAATCGGGCAGTCGCCGCTTGGACCCGTGCAAAGCATCGAGCAGGGTGCGCTCGAGATCAGATCGGCTGTCCGTCAGCTCCCGCAGCCAGCGGTACTGCGCTTCATAATCCCGCACCCCATCAATCTGCGTGACGCTGCCGGCCAGCGCCAACAGCGCCTCGCGCACCGCGTGACGGTTGAGCAACCGGTGCTCACGCTGGTTGTAGTATGACATCAGGCACTCGTAGCAGGCCCGGGCGCAGCCATTTTCGAGGTCGCTGGCCGGCCGCTGATCCGCGCCGGTCGTGGGATCGAAGTGCAAGACCTCCAACGCCTGCCGCGCGACCGCCGCCAGGGCGCCCGGCTCTTGCACCAGCCGGCGCAGCACCCCCAGGCCGCCCTCCGCACCCTCCCAGAACAGGATGCCCAGGTAATTACCCTCGCCGATCAACTCCGAAGCCAGCTCGCTCTCCTCGACCTCGAACTGCTCCTGGATGCCGCGCGCCAGCGCGTACTGCAGGCTTGGCAGGAACGCGGGATCTGCGACGTCGCCGATCTGCTTGGGATAGACCAGCAAGGCGTTGGCCGTGCCACGCACGAAGAGCCGCACCTGCGACTTGACATCCGTCGGCGCGCCTGCCGCGGCGCCGCTCCCATTCCTGGCAGGCGTCTCATTCTGACTCAACCACAGGCCGTTCTTCATATCGAGCCGGTAACCGGTCTCCTGGCGCCTCCGCCAGCCGTGGTTGATGCGCCAGAGGGTGGCCGCGGGCGCGTACACCAAATCCAGTAGGGGAGGCGTCTCCCCGCCCCGCCCCGGCTCTTGCACCTTGGCCAGGCGCCGTCGCAGTTGTCCTTCCGGCCCTTGCGCGAAGCGGAAGTTGGTACGCGTGTCGTACCCCATCCGCATGCGTTCTTCTTCGTCACTGGTGATGCGATCCCGGCGCTGAGTGCCCACGGTCGGCATCTCCAACAAGTGCGCCACGTAACTACCGGAGCCATCCAACGCGCAGTTGCAGTTGCGGCATTGCTCGTCATTGACCGCTTCGCCTTCGTGAAGGTACCCGCAGTTCTCACACAGCTTCGCCCGCACGAACCGCTTTTCCGGCTCCTGCGCTGGCAGCCATACCCGATTTACCTGGTACTTCGCCCCTTCGTGGTAGATGACGTTGTCTGGGGCAAACTCGTTGATCGCCAGGAAACGCGGTCGTGCAATAAATTCACCCTCGCTGCGACTGGAAATGAAGACGCGCACCGGCAGCGCTGGGAAGTTATAGCCGGGCAGGAAACCTTCGCTCGCCAGGTAGCGGTAAGTGTAAAAGTCTGATTCTTCCACCCGCACGTTCTGGCAGGTCAGCAGCTCCAACTGACGCCGGGCCTCGCGCATGGCAGCCTCGGCGTCCTTGATGGCCTCCGCGCTGGCCTTGCCTGCTTTCCTGAACCCGCTCACCTGCTGCATCTGAGCCGCCATCAATTGCGTCATCGCGGCGCGGTAGATCTCGCGCCAGCGATCGAACGCGCCGTCAAACGCGCTCGCCGCCCCGTCAATCTGGGCCTCCAACCAGCCCTCCTGCCGCCAATCGGCATCCGCCACATCGGGCCCGCATGCCGCCAGGATGCGTTGGCATTCCAACAGGCAACCCTGTCGCTTAGCCGGCGTGAAAGCGATCTGATCCTGCACGGCCTGCTGCAGCGCCAGAGTCTCCTGTTCTGCGTCAATGACCTCCAGAATGGATCCCTGACCTTCTGTCAGACTGAGGCCGGTCCAGGCCAGCCAGGTGGCGTGGATGTGCGCCCTGATGAGGTCCTCGTTGCTGAGGTCCAACCGGGGTGCGGTCACCTCGCCGGCTACCATCTTATCCCGGCGCTGGAAGAAGTATTGGTCGTGCCCACTGCGGGTCGCACAATAAGCCAGGATCAACGCAGGCTGACCCGCGCGCCCGGCCCGGCCGCTGCGCTGGGCGTAGTTGGCCGGTGTGGGCGGCACGTTGCGCAGGTGCACGGCGTTCAGGTCGCGGATGTCAATACCCAGCTCCATCGTTGGCGAACAGAACAACGACGTCATCTGACCCTTGCGGAAGGCTTCCTCACGCTTCTGGCGCACCTCCGGCCGCACCTGCGCCGTGTGCGCACCGCCGCTCATGCCGCTGAGCAGAGGTCCGGCGCTGCGGTAGAAGCCGGTGAAGAAGCGATTGGCCCTTTGCTCTACCAGCGCGTACGTCTCGCCGCGTCCCCGATAGCGGCGCAGGGGGTTGGCCGCTGGTTTTCCGTCCCCCAGCCGCCAGAGCAGCGCACTAGCCCTCAGGCGCAAGCCGCCCTGCCGGGCTATACCTGTGCCCTCATCGGCGCGGATCAAGAGGCCGTTGCCGGCCAGGACGTTGGTGATGGCCTTGATGAGCGCATTGTAGGCGTCGGTGTCCAGTTCGCGCCCCAGCTTGTCTTTGACGTAGCCCTTCAGCCAACGGCCGATCACGCCGCGCGACGAGAGGCTGAAATCGCCGCGCTCGCGATCTTCGTCGGGCAGGACGAAGAAAGATGCGTAGCGCAATTGCTCATCTTCGCTGAACGCCCAGCCCTCATCCAGGTATTCGATGGCCCGGCGCTTCAGCTCATCCTGCGCCGGCCCGCGCTTGAGGCACGCCACGTCAATCGTGGACTGCCGGCGCATTTCGTCGAGGATCGTCCGCAATACGTCGCCGCGCTCAGTCCTGGTCAAGTCGGCCATGAAAGCGACCCGCGCCCAGATGTCCTGGCGGGCAATCAGCGCTTCCAGCCCGTCGTAGTCCATGCGCAGCAGCCCGCACTGCTCCAGGTTGGGCTGCACCACGCGCCAGCCACGGCGCAGGTCCTCGTAAAGCCGATACTCGACCACCTCCCGCAACACCTGCCTGGTCTTGCCAGCCTGCAGGCTGCTGGCATCGAGGTCTTTCTGCTTGGCGTAGTCCTTGAGCTGCAAGTCCAACGCATCAACGACCCGGCCGGCCACCTCCTCAAAGCGCAACTCACGGTATTGCGTGAGCGCCTGGTGCAGGGCAGCCCGGATCAGCGCCACCTGCACAAAGTCGTTGAAATGACCGGCCTGCAGCGAAGCGTCCTGCCGGTTGTCGGTGAAGCTGAGCACCTTCTGCGCTTCCCGCGTCAGGTCGGTGTCGCGCATGGCGCCCACCGTGGTCAACGCCAGGAGCGTCGTCGCTGTGCTCCGTCCCTCGCTGGAAAGCGCTGATAGCTTGCGGAAGTCGTTACGGTCGCGGCGGGTATACGCCTCGCCGCACGCCAGGCACAGCATGAAGGGTTGCGGCTGAAACCAGCACGGTATGGCATCGGACGCGGCCTCATCTGCGACATCGCCGTTCGGCCTGACGTACACGCGCTGGGCGCGATACTTGAGATAATCCTTCTTCAATTTGCCTGGCTTGGCTGGCTCGAACCAGTGCTCCGGCAGGGCCGCGGTCTCATCCTGCCAACGGCCATCCCGGTCGGGCATGACATAGCCGAAGTCAACATCATCGTCACTGTTGGCGATGCTTCCCTCGGGCGTTGGCAAGAGGCGACGTCCGTCCTGCTGCCGGGTCACCGCGTAGTATTCCTGTCCACACACACGGCAGAACTTCAGAGGGTACAGCAGGCGATCCCCAACGCCGGGCGCATAGAACTGCCCCTCCAGCGTCAACAATCGGTTCTCCGGCCCCTCCAATGTGGCATAGACCGAGCCGCCCTGGCTGATGAACTGGTGCAGCTTGAACGCGTAGGCCTGGCTGCCATCCGGTAGCAGGGTTTGGCTGCCCAGCAGCAGCAGGTCGCGCAGCCGTTCCACACACCGCTCAAGGCCGATGCCTGTGATCTGGCTCAGCCGCTTAGCCCCCTCAGACAGAGATGTCGGCAGCCGGCGTCGCAGGACGCCTGCCGGGTCCACTTGCAGGCCAAAGGTGTCCTCGATCCAGGCGCTGAGGGGATTGGCGGCGAAAGCGGCCCAATTCCCTGCCGGCGGCAGGGGCGCCGCCAAGGCCTGCCGCAGCGCCGTCGCTTCCGGGGGGCCGGCAGCCGGGATGACCCGGCGCAGCGTCTCCTCGACAACATTCTCGGCTTTGACCGGCGCCCCGAAGAACTTGGTGGCAAAGCCGGCGACGGCCTCCCGGCGTTCCCCTTGCGATCCAATGCTCACCATCGTGGCGCTGGTGCCGATGCAGATCAGGTTGGCGTTGCCGCTGCGTTCGCGCAGGCGGCGGATGAGCAGCGCCACATCGGCGCCTTGGCGTCCCCGGTAGGTATGCAGCTCGTCCATCACCAGGAAACGGAGGGCTGAGGTTGTCTGGTCAATGAAATGACGCTCGCGTGGGCGCACCAGCATCAGCTCGAGCATCACGTAGTTAGTGAGCAGGATGTGGGGTGGATTTTGGCGCAGGCGCAGCTTTTCTTCGTCCGATTCTTGCCCCGTGTACTTGGCAAAGCGCACCGGCATCGGCTTGCCCATGCGTTTCTGGTAGCCCTCCGCCAACTGGCGCAAGGCATCCTCCTGGGAGTTGACCAGGGCGTTCATGGGATAGACCACAATCGCCCACACCTTCGCTTGGCCAGGATTGCCGCGCAGCACGGCATCGAAAATGGGCAAGAAGTAAGTCAGGGTCTTGCCAGAGCCAGTGCCGCTGGTCACCACGAAGTGCTGTTTTGCCAGTCCTTTACGGATCGCTTCTTCCTGGTGACGATAGAGGCGGAACGACGCGCCGGCCGCATCGCGAAAGATGTCGGCGCAGCCTGCGTGCAATGCACCGGCGGCGGTGAGTTCTTCGACCGTAGATGCTTTTCCATAGGCGGGGTTGAGTTGAATGAGCGCATCCGGCCACAGGGTGCGTTCACCCATGATCTTCTCGTTGACAAACGTGCGGATGTCATCGTCAGCGATCGAGAAGAAACTCTGGACATACTCCCCGTAACGGTCGAGCACCTTTTCGTGAGTGTCAAAGATATCCATGGGATGGCCAGCCTCTTGTGCCAGAGATGGACAGAGTCAGTGCAACACAAAAGCCGCAGGCCCAGGAGATAGGACTGCGGCCTCATTTGCTCGTCAAGAACATTGCTTATTATGGCTATTATACCGTTATCAGGGCCTCAACGCAAAGCGGCGGCCACACGCGTCGTTTCTTTCCGAAAAGCGCAAGAGCGGGGGTCGAGCGTTGCCCGCTGATGGACAAGAACAGCGAACGCTGTGTTCAGGCGAGCATATAACGGCGTATAAGCTATCTTCTCGCGATGAGGAGTATCTGATTGTCGCTCCTCGGTGGAGAGGAGGAAGCAGCCTGCACCCGCCACAAGACGCCGACCGGCTGCAGGTCGTAGCGCAGGGCCAGGTCTTCGTCAGGATCGGTCGTGAAAATCGGGCGCTGGCCGAGTTGGCTCTCGATCAGATCGCTCACATCCGGCCCGGCGCTGACCGCGAGGTCCGGCCAACGCTGCGCCAGGTGGCGGCGATACCAGTCAAAATTCCACAGCGTGCGTTCCACGACGGCCACATCGGGCCGCTCTCCCAGTCCATCCTGCACATACCATAAGGCAAAGGTGTGTTCATCACCGCTGGCGATGAGCAAGGCGTTGGGCGCGGCCGCGGCCAGCGCATCCTGCGCATACTGGCGGGCCGTTTGGTCGCGGCTGAGATCAACGGCGGCCCAGTTGCGCCACAGCAGCAGCGCCGGCACCAGGCAGACGAGCCAGGCCAGCCCGGCAACCTGTCGGCGCGCCAACCACGCGGCTACGGCCAGCACCCCGGCGGCCTGCCACAGCGCCGCCAGCAGGAAGACGGGCAGCAGGTAGACGAACGCATCCACGGTGGCGTAACCGAGGGCGTAGAGTGCAACCAGGAGCGCAGCGCCGACCGTCGCCAGGGCCAGGCGCCGATCCTGGGCTGCCAGCCGCCGCAGTCCGAGCGCGGCCAGGGCCAGCCCCGGCCAGGCCAGCGGCTGCGCCAACAGGCCAGCCCAGGCGCGCAGGCGGATCAACATCTCAGGCAGGGTCAAGCCAAAGAGGGCGCCGCGGTACAGTTGCGCGCTGACCAGCCACCAAAAGCCGCCTGGTGTGGTCGGATCGCCCCAGCGCAGCGTGGGCTGACGACCGGCCGCCAGCGGCAGGTAGACGTAGACGGCCAACCCGGCCAGGAAGGGCAGCAGCAAACCAAAGAGGCGGCGCGCCGCGATGAGCGGGGGAAGTTTGGCGCCAAAGCCCAAGAGCAGCCAGGGGCCAATGAAGATGAGCGAGAGGTGATTGCCGAGGCCGAGGCCAAAGACGAAGGCGGCCAGGCGGCGGCGAGCCAGTGCATTGGGCGACTGAGGCAGGGTCAACGCGGCGATCAATGCCACAAAAAGGGTGTGCAGCGCATAAACTTCAACCAGGATCGCCTGCGACCAGAAGGTGAATTGAAAGGCCAGGGCCAGCCCGCCCAGCGCGGCCGCGGCGCGCACGCCTGGCTGCCGCGGCCACAGGGTCTGCACCAGCCAGGCGACCAGGGCGGCGGCGATCGCCGCGCTGAGAGCCGAGAGCAAGGCCACGCGGCGTGCCAGTTCGCCGACTGGTAGATGGGTGAACAGCCAGGCGAGCAGCGTCCAGGTCGGGTAGCCCGGCGGATGCGGGACGCCGAGCACGGCCGCAGCGACGGCCAGTTCACCGCTGTCCGCGCCATCGTGCCGCCAGGTGATGGAGGGCGCCAGGGTGACCAGGTAGACCGCGAGCGCGGCCAACCCCACCAACAGCGCCATGCCCAGCGCGCCCCAGTCACGCGGCGCGGCCGGCGGCGACAGGATGAGATCGGCCGCGGCTGACGCACGCGGGGCAAGGCGCTGGCGGTCGGCAAACCGGGCGGCAGCCCGCGGCGGCGATCTGCGAGTCGCCCCTTGTGGGCCAAGCATGTGGACTGCCCCCGTACTCGAATGCGCCTGTGCGCCTTGCCTGGCCGTGTCAGCGCCCAGCCGCGCGTGAAAGATCGCCGCCCACCGCGGGCAGGAAAGCGGGCGGCAAGCCCACCGTCAGCACGGCCGCGCCCGCGCCGGCGCGCGCCTCGATGTCGAACACGGAACCGAGCGGGACGCCGCTGCCGACGCTGAAGACCAGCGTAAGGGTTTGCGGCCGGTTCGGCGCCAGGTTAGTGAGGCGCCAGCGTGATCCGTTGGCATCGAAAGCGCCGGCGGCGGCCTGAGCAGTCGTCAAGACCAGCGCGGGCGGCGCCACCAGGCTCACGTCGCCCTGCTCCAGCGCCACCGTGCCGACGTTGACCGCTGTGACCGTGACGGTGAAGACCTGGCCGGGCGTCACCATCACCGTGCCAGTAATCGCCACACTGAGACCCGCCGTACCAACTGGGGGCGTGACCGTTGGCGTACCGACGACCGTCCTCACCGGCGTGGGGGTTGCCGTCGGGGGCGCGTTGGTGGGGGTGAAAGTGGGCGGCGCTGCCGTCGGCGTATCTGTGGCGCCAGGCGCCGGCGTCTTGGTCGGGCCAGGAACTGGCGTTGCCGTAGGAGCCGAATTGGTCGGCGTCGCCGTGGGCGCCAGGCGCGTGGGGGTGGCGGTGGGCGGTGGTCGTGTAGGCGTGACGGTAGGCGGCGCGACCGTGGGCGTCGCCGTGGCCGGCGCTGGCGTTGCTGTGCGCGTGGGCACGGTCTGCAGCCGCTCGCTGCGTGAAGTGCGCGCGGCGTGGACCGGCAGGAGCACAAAGGCCATCATCGCCGCCAGCGTCAAGCCAGCCAGAACTAGTCTTGAATAACGCATAGAGTACCTCAAGGTTCAGTACGAGCCCTCGCCGCGCAGCACAGCCGGCAAGGTTTTCAATAAAATGGCGACATCGCGCCACAGCGAATAATGCTCGATGTATTCCACTTCCAGCGCCACCCGCTGGGCAAGCGTCAAATCGCCGCGCCCGTTGATCTGCATCGGTCCGGTCATGCCCGGCTTGACCGAAAGGCGGCGGCGCTGCCAATCGTTATAGCGGGCGACCAGGGCTGCTTCTTCCGGCCGCGGCCCTACCAGGCTCATCTCACCGCGCAGGACGTTCACGAACTGCGGCAGTTCGTCCAGGCTGAAACGGCGCAGCCAGCGGCCCACGCGCGTCACGCGGGGGTCATCGCGAATCTTGTAGGCCGGCTCCGACAAGGCGTCCAGGTCAACCACCTCATGGCGCCGCAGTTCCGCATTATCCACCATCGAGCGAAATTTGTACACTCGAAAGAGACGACCATTTTCGCCGACCCGATCCTGGCTAAAGAAGATCGGCCCGCGCGTGTCCAGCTTGATGGCAATGGCAATGACGACCATCGGCAGCAGGCTGATGGCCAGGCCGACGACTGCGCCGCTGACGTCGAGCAGGCGCTTGCCCACACGCTGCCAGGCGCTGAGCACGGGCCGCCGCGCCCCTTGCGCATCGCCCCGAAAGTGGAAACGGCCAGCGGCAAAGCCGGCGGTCAAGGTAAGCGCGCGCACGGCCAGCATGAACGGCGCGACCAGGCCGACAGGCCAATCTTTGCGCAGGGCTTTGACCGTGAAAGGCAGCGCGCTGAGCAGAAAAGCCAACGTGAGCGCGGCCGCGCCCCATAACGCTGGCCGCCAGAATAAGGCCAGCGGCAGCGCGGCCAACGCCAGCGTGATCAGCGCCATTTGCACCTTGAGCACCTGCGGGGTGTGCGAATCTTTCACCAGGCGCTCCGGCAGCCAGCGGGTCAGCAGCGCTTTGTAATAGCCAATGTAGAATTTGCGCCGTACATACTCGGCCAGGGTTTTGTCATGCTGATGATAAACCTGGGCGTCGGGTACGAACCGCATGTGGTACCCTTTTTGCGCCAGGCGGAAGGAAAACTCCTGGTCTTCGTTCGAACCGGTGCTGAAGATCGTATCAAACCCGTTATTTTCCAGGAACACGGCGCGGCGATACCCGGCCGAGTAGGTATCAATGAAGTCTATGTATTCCTGCGTGCGCATGCGGTCATAGCGATCTTCGTACTCGATCTGGACAAAGCGCGCCGCCAGCTCACGCTGACGCGTGAGATAGGCGCCCTTGACGCCGATAATATCTGCACGCGCAAAGGCAGCCGCCATTGCCGCCAGCCAACCGGGCGCGGGTTCACAGTCGCTGTCAATGAAAAGAACCAGATCCCCGCACGCCTCGCGCACGCCGTGGTTGCGAGCGCCGCCGGGACCCTGGTTGGGCTGCGTAATCACTCGCACCCCCAGCGCCTGGGCCAGGGCCGCAGTGCCGTCCTGTGAGCCATCGTCCACGACGATCACTTCCACCGGCTGCGGCCACTGCTCGATCTGCGCGAGCAGGGCGCGCAGCCCGGCGCCCAGCGTATGCTCGGCGTTGTAGGCCGGGATGACCACCGAAATCAAGGTCGCGCCTCCTCGGACTTGCGCCGTTCGCCGGCGCGCAGGTCGCGCACGATAGCCGATGGCGCATCTCGGCGCAGTTGCCAGGTCTGCCAGAGCAAGGCCAGACCACCGCTAATCATCAGGGCAAGCGGGGCCACGATGTATAGCAGTACGCCAACGGCAAAGCCATGCACCGCGGCCACGCCAAACCAGGTCAGCGTCAGTTGGCACAGATATTGGAAGACGCCAATTTTGCCCGGAGAACTGGGAACGCTGATGCCTGCCTGGAGAACGGCAAGCAAGGTGAACGAAACAACCCAATCACCGGGGATGCCCAGCGCCAGCAGCGTCAAATAGTTGGTGGAGCCGGCCAGGAGCCAGATGGCAAGCGACCAGAGAACAACCCGTATGACCACCGGGGGATAACGGAACGCGTCCAGGCCGCGCAGGGCTGCATCCAGCCACCCAATCCAGCGTCCACCGCGGTTATTGGGCAGGCGGTCGAGGGCGCGACGCGCCAGGGACATCCACTGCTGGCGCCAGTGCAGGCCGATGATCGCGCCCGCCAGTAAGGCGAGCGCAGCCAGGATCATCGTGGTGCGCCGGCTCGTCAGGGCGGCGGCGCCCGCGGCGTTGGATGCCACCAGGAAAGGCGATAGGGTCAAAACGCACAAGGCCAGCATCGCCAGGTCAAGCATTTTTTCGACGCCGACCGTGGCCAACGTTTGCGCTTTGCTATCGCCAAAGCGGGCGCCAACCAGGTAGGCGCGCAGCAGTTCGCCGCCGCGAACAGGAATGGCTAAAGAGACCGCTTGGCCGCTCAGTAGGATGGCGAACAACGAATGAACGGGCAGATGACGGTGATGTGGGTAGAAGAGCAAGCGCCAACGCGCGGCTTTGGCTAGATTGGTCACCAAAACCGACAACAAGGCCAGGGCCACCCAGGTCAGCTGCGCCTGTCGCAGACTGACCAGCACGGCGTCGAACGCGATGTCGCGTAAGGCCAGCCACAAGCAAAGAAGGCTAACGGCCAATCCCAGCCCCACGCGGCCATAACGTCGCCAGCGCTGGTCTGGGGGAACAACGGGCGCCTGGTCATCCATGTCCATTGTCAGCAGCCTGGCGAATCAGAGAAGCCTGCGCATGTCGTCTACTGCGAGCGATTGGACGGAAAAATGGTCGCCAAACGGCGTGCGGCCGAGCGCCACACACTGACGCCGCTACGACCGCGCCGCACTGCGGTGGGCGCCGCGCCGTCGCTGCTGCCGCTGGCGCCGTTGCTGCTGCGCGACTTTTTCTCCCCATCGCCCTTGTCACTGTCGCCATAGTAGCGATGGTAGTAGTAGTAATAACCATCGGTGTTGGTGGGGCTGAGGCGATTCAAGGCCACGCCCAGGATGTGCGCACCGACCTTGCCCAATTCCTCAGCCGCTCGACGCGCCAACGGCTCGCGGGTTTCGCCCGAATCCACCACCAGCAGCACGCCATCTAGCTGGCGCGCGAGGACGGCCGAATCGGTCACGGCCAGGGCCGGCGGGCTGTCGAAGATGATGATGTCGGCTACGCTCTTCAACGCGTCAATCAGGTCGCCCATGCGATGAGAACCGAGAAGCTCTGACGGGTTTGGCGGCAGCGGTCCGCTTGTCAACACCGACAGATTCTTGATCTGCGTCGGCTGGATCAGGTGTACTAGCGTTGACGGGTCAGGAGTGGTCAGCAGTGCGCTGGTCAGCCCCAGGTTGTTGGGCACATTGAAGACCTTGTGAATGACCGGCCGGCGCAGGTCGGTGTCAATCAGAATGACTTTCTGACCCGTTTGGGCCATGACGGCGGCCAGGTTGGAGGCGGTCGTGCTCTTGCCTTCGCTCGGATTGGCGCTAGTCACCAACAGCGTGCGAATCGGCTTGTCCAGGCTGGAGAACTGGATATTGGTGCGCAAAATGCGATACGCCTCTGAGATAGGCGATTTCGGATTCACGAAGGTTACTAATTGGCGATCGGCATCCGAATCCGCGCTATCCTGGCGCGTGCGCGGAATCGCGCCCAGGGTTGAGAGCTTGAGTGCATTGACCACATCGTCTGGGTTCTTGATGGTGTCATCCAGGTATTCGATCAGCAGCACGCCGCCGGTCGCCAGCACCATGCCGACCAGCAAGCCGAGCAGAGAGTTCAGAAGGACACGCGGCCGAATCGGTTTCTTGGGCACCTCGGCCGGTTCGACGATGGAGACGGTGTCCGTGGCGCGGGCCTCATTCAGGCGCAGGTCTTCGAAGCTCTTAACCAGGTTTGCATAACTGTTGCGATACTGCTGCAGGCTGTCGCGAAATCGCGAAAGATCGGCCTCTTGCGCGCCCGTGCGGTTTTGGATGGCCTCCAATTCGGTGATTTTTGCCTGCACCTGCGAGATGTTCGTGGAAAGGGTGCGAATTTCCTTGTCCAGGCTTTCACGGGAACCCTTGAATCTCTGAAGCTGGCGTTCGGTGTGCTGCTCGATAAAGACCTCGGGAATCGTGTTGGCAATTTGGGTTGCCAGTTCTTTGTCGGTGTCTTCCGCGTCCACGCGAATGAGCTGCGTATCCTGGATAGGCTGCACGCTGATGTCAGATTTCAGTTCGGTAAGGCCAAGTCGCGCGGTCACTGCATCCAACACCGGTCGCGTCAACATCAACTGAGCGAAGGTTTGGGCCTGACGCTCGCTGGCAATGATCGTGCCATAAACGCTCTCGTTGACGCTGGAAGCCTGATCCACGAAGATCGTGGCGGTTGCCCGGTAGACGGGTGTGGTGTTCCGACTAACCGCATAGGTGACGCCGCCAACCAGCAGCGTTCCCAACAGGACGAACCAGAGCCAGCGCCGAAGAATGGCCCCATATTGACGTAATTCCATCGAAAACCTCTATCTCAGAACCAAAATATGACTTGAAAACGGATTAGAAAACTTGCGCCAGCTTGGCAACCACAATCACGCGGTGGGTGTTGCCAAATGAAGGCCAGCAGGTAATCAGCGTCAAGGTGGCGTCAGGCGTTTGTTCCAAATAGCGGGCATTGGCCAAACGCTGCTCCAAAGGAGCGCCCGTTTCTGGCGTCAAGTCTACGCGCTGCACGCGATAAATGAGGCGCCGGCCGTCAGCCGTCTGCAGTTCAATGTCGCTGCCAGGCGTCAGGCGCGGCGTTGGCCGGTCCACATCCAGGCTGATCGCTTCAAACACCTTGCCCTTGATGTTGTTATGGCCCGAAATCACGACGTTGCCGGCCGTGCCTGGCGCGGCGCTGTTGATGTGATGACCCGCGGCATTTTCCGCAATGTCCCATTCCGTCGTGCGCACGCCGTTGGCGTCGGTCACGACGTGCCAACCCACCTCGATCACCGGTACATCCAACGCCAGCGCGGGAATCAGCAGGCGCGTGGCCGGCGACGATGAGGTCAGGGGAGTTGCCAGGACTACGGGTGTGCTGGTTGCTGATGCAGGCGCGTCTGTTGGCGGCGCGACCGTTGCTGGCGGCGCCGGCGTTGTGGGAGGAGTGATGCTCGTCGGGGTGGGCGCAACGGTCGCCGTGGGCGCTGGCCCGTTACAAGCCGCGAGCGTTAAAGCCAGAATCACCAGGCAAAAGCTGCCCAGATTGAATCTCGAATTCATGCGTCAGGTTCTCAAGTCCTTTGCTGCAATTCCTCGATCACGTTGGACTGGCCCAGGGCGATGATCAACCCCAGGAAAATCCACAGAGTGAAGATCGGTTTGGCTCCTGGCGCCACGGCGTCGGTCAGACAAAACAGATGAAAGGCCAGCAAGCTTGTCAACAGGCCGCCGCTCAGCAAGCGGAGGGTTGGCGCGGTCGCCTGTTGGTAAAGCCGCCAGCCGATGCCGCCCGCCAGTAAGAGCACAGCGACATACGCAATCAGGCCAGGGATGCCCAAATCCAGGGCTGTCTGCAAAAAGATGTTGTGGGCATGGCCCACATCGGCCAAAACGGGATCCATGTCAAAAAAGGGCGCGTACGCGATCGCCAGGCGGCGAAACGTTCCCAGGCCAATGCCGGTGAGGGGAAAATCAGCCACGGCCAGCAACCCCCGCCGCCAGATGTCCATCCTTCCCACCAAATTGGCCGGATTCGCGCCCGGCAAGGCCCAAAGCCAATGGCCTCCGCTGCGCAGCAGCCAGTAAGCGCCCACGCCCACCACAGGCAGCAGCGCCGCCAGGCGCCACTGCCAAATCAGGGCGACGACGCCCGCCGCGAGTAGAAGACCCAGCATGGCGCTGCGCGACTGCGTCAGCAGGAGAACCACGCCCTGCGTGACCACGATAACCGTGAGCAGCGCCCGCTGCCAGGGCAGCGCCCACGCCGGCCAGGCCGGATCTGCGCTGCGCCGCCAGGCGCCCCACCAGAGGGCAACGGTGAGCGGCAAGAAAAGGGTAATCATGCCGGCGATTTCATTAGGATGGAAATCGCCGCCCTGCAAACGCTGGCGCAGCGCTTCCGGCAGGCGCGGGACCACGCGATAAAGGCCGGCCAGGTTGAAAACTTTGCCCTCGAACCAGTCCGCGCCGAGCGCGCCGAGCAAGGCCAGGCCAAAGCCCATCAGCACGAGCGCGGCGACCCACAGCCAGACCTGACGCGCACGCTGCGTCGAGTTGACGACCGTATAGAAAGCCGCCAGGCTCAGCACGATGCCGAGCAGCTTCGGCGTAGCCAATGCCGGATCCACGGCCTGCCAGGCGCCCACAAGCGCCATCATCGCCAACAGGGCCAACGGCCAGTCGAGCGGCGTGCGACGCGTCAAGGCGCCGCGGCGTTGCCAGCGCGCCAGCCAGGGCAGACCCAACAAGGCGAGGGCCAGGGGCGTGATAAAATTGGGAAAGAGCAGGAACGGTGCGGCCAATAATAAGACGACGCCTTCGTAACGCAGAAGAAAATCGGCTACGTAACGTAAGCCCCGCTTTGGCATGATGTGTGATGCATCAGAATTTGTCAAAAAAATACGCCGCCCGTGCGACGCGGTGATTGTAGCCGATGATGACCCAAAAGGCAAATGGCGTTGACTTATTTGCTTTGACATTTGCGCGGCGGTTTGCTAAGATGAGACCATGCTGACGACCTATGAGCTGCGCCAGCGCAGCTACTTGCTCAAGATTGCCCGCGCCATGACGTCGAACCTTGATTTACCGTCGCTGCTGCGCTTGACGTTGAGCGCGGCCGCGGAAATGGTCCAGGGCGAAGTCGGTTTGATCGCGCTCAGCCAACCCGCGGACAGCTTCCGCATCGAGGCGTATTACGGAATCACCAGCCGCCTGCTGCCGCTCTTTGCCCCGCTGCTGACCGATATTCGCAGCTCGGCCAATCCGCTGGAGCGGGCGCTGACCATTCCTGACCTCACGCTGAAATTGCACGTGGTTTCTTCAGCGACCGGCCTGATCTTGCGCCAGGTCGTAGCCTTGCCTCTGCAGGTCAACCAGGATTTGCTCGGCTTGATTTACATCTTCCGCAGCGGCAGCGCGGCTTTTTCCGCCAACGACCGCCAGGTTTTGCAAGATTTTGCCGACCAGGCCGCGATTGCCGTGCGCAATGCCCGGCTGTACCAAGCGATCAATGACGAGCGGCGGCGGCTGGACACCATCATCCAAAACAGCGCAGACGGCGTCATGATCTTGACGCCAGGGCGCAAGATCGAGGTGATGAACCGCACGTTGGCAGCCATGACGGGCTGGTCGCCTGAAGCCGCGCTGGGCCTGCCGTGCTACCAGGTTCTGGCTTTGGAAAATGTCAAGGGCGCGGACCTGTGCCAGGACATGGGCGCCGGGCTGGATCTGGCCGGCCGCGGCTCCCTGACCGCCGAGGGCGACCTGGTGCGCCCCGGCGGGTCTCGCATAACCGTGGGCGTGACCTATACGCCGCTCTTCGACGAAGCCGGCGCGCTGCAGCAGATCATCGTCAACGTCGTGGACATCACGCGTTTTCGTGAAGCCGAAGAGATGAAGAACACCTTCGTGTCTGTCATTACGCACGAGCTGAAGACGCCGGTTTCGCTGATCAAGGGCTACGCCAGCACGCTGCGGCGCACTGATGCACAGTGGGATACCGCCACGCTGCGTGACAGCCTGGCCGTGATCGAGGAGGAGGCCGATCGCTTGAACGCGCTGGTGGATAACCTGCTGGACGCTTCCCGCATCCAGGCGGGAATTCTACGCATGGAATTGGCCGACGTGGACCTGCCCGGTTTGGCAGGCCGCCTCGTGGAAGGCTTCAAGCTGCAGTCTGCACAGCACACCTTTGAGCTTGATTTTCCGGCGTCCTTTCCCCCGGCCCTGGCAGACCCAGAGCGCGTGCGGCAGGTGCTGAACAATCTCATCAGCAACGCGATCAAGTATTCACCCGACGGCGGCGTGATCCGCATCGGCGGCTGGCCAGATCCGCAGCGGCAGATGCTGACGGTCTACGTGGCCGATCAAGGGATTGGGATTCCGGCGGCCGAGCAGGAGCGTCTGTTCGAGCGTTTCTACCGGGTGGATTCAAGCCTGCGGCGTAAAACGCAGGGGGCTGGGCTGGGGCTTTTTCTGTGCAAGGCCATTATCGAGGCCCACAACGGGCGCATTTGGGTGCGCAGCGAGCCGGACAAAGGCAGCACGTTTTTCATTACGCTGCCGATCTACAGCGAGCGCTAAGGGGCGAGGCCAGGACGGTCAACCATGACGGGAACCAGCAGTGAGAAGCTGCGCATTCTGATCGTTGATGACGAGGCGCGCATCCGCCGCCTGGAGCGGATGAACCTGGAGTTGGAGGGTTTCGAGGTGATCGAGGCCGCGGACGGCTTCGCGGCGCTCGATCGCGTGCGTGAGGATCTGCCCAACCTGGTGGTCATGGATGTTGCCATGCCGCAGATGGACGGCTTCGAGACGCTGCGCCTGCTGCGCGAGGTTTCGTCGGTGCCGGTGATCATGGTCACGGTCAAGGCCGAGGTGAGCGACCGCATCCAGGGGCTTGACCTGGGGGCCGATGACTACATCACCAAACCGTTCAATCCGCAAGAATTGGTCAGCCGCATCCGGGCCGTTCTGCGCCGCACCGAAGAGCGCAGCGGCTCAACGCAGGAGTTGATCCGCGTGGATGATGGCTTGAGCATTGACTTCGAGCGCCGCGAGGTGGTCGTCAATGGCGCGCGCATCAAGCTGCGCCCCACGGAATACCGGCTGCTGTACCACCTGGTGCAAAATGCAGGGCGCATTGTGCCGCGCGAGCTGCTCATGGCGCGCGTCTGGGGGCCAGAGTATCGCGACGAGCATCAACTGTTGCGCGTCTACATCACCTATCTGCGCCAGAAAATCGAGCCAGATCCAGGGCATCCCCGTTACATTATGAACGAGCGCGGCGTCGGTTACAGCTTCGTTGATTTCAAACACTGAACCGCAATCTACCCTGGTTCACGGCTCCTTGTGGCACTCGGTGCACTTTTCGTCAGGATAGTCGCGGTGATCTGCAGGCAGTTCAAGCCGGCCCGGCGCGTGGCAGAGCGAACACGCTTTGCGTCCTTCCAGCGGATGCGGCATCGGTTGCGACGTGGGCGTCGGCCCTGGCGTCGGCGCCCAGTTGCTCACATGGCACTTCAGACATTCCTCGCGCGTGTAGAGTGCGTGATTGGCCGGGATAGGAACTGAGCTGCGCGGGTTGTGGCAGGCCGTGCAATCGGCAAAATTGGCGAGTGGATGGGGTATAAACGGCGGCCTGTGTTCCGCGGTCGGCGTCATGGACGGAACAGGCGGCGGCTTGGCGGTCGGCGTCATATCCGGCATGGCCGCAAGGGCGCACGCGGTGAGCAGATACATGGCTGCCAAGATCGGCGCTGCCTGGCTGATTCGTTTCGTCATCGCTGGCGTTCTACTCCCTACGATGTGCTGATCAACTGAGCCTGATTGAGAAACCAGGTTGATGGTTCCATCGGCGGCTATTCTACTCCGTTGCCCCCATAACGCCAATAAAACAGATCAACGATCGGCCCTGTCTTGGATTGAGGCGTCTTTATCGTTGATGCCAGTTGTTTGCATTGTGAGACAGAGTTGAGTATAATGCTGCCTATCGTTCAGCTTGACCTTGATCCCCCGGCGGAAGAACAAATGTCTGCACCGCGCGACAAAATTGGCTACCTGTCAGAAATCGAGATTTTTCAAGATCTCTCCCCCCGCGAAATTCAAGAGATTGATCGCATCACCACCATCAGCCAGGTTCAAAAGGGCAAAGTGTTCTATCGCCCTGAAGAAACGGGCGAGGTGCTCTTTATCTTGAAGGCAGGCAGGGTGCAGTTGTATCGCATCTCGACCGAAGGCAAGAAGCTCGTGATCACCACCCTGGGGCCTGGCACGTTATTTGGCGAAATGGCCCTCTTGGGCCAGCAAATGCACAACGCGTTTGCCGAAGCCATCGAGGACTGCCACATCTGCGTCATGAGCCGGAATGACCTCGAGCGCCTGTTTCTCAACAAGCCGATGGTGGCGCTGCGCGTGTTGGAGATCACCGGTCGTCGCCTGCGTGAAGCGGAGAAGCGGCTCGAAGACATGGCCTTCAAAGGCATCCCCGCGCGGCTGGCCTCCCTGCTCCTGCGCGTACGTCTGGAGCAGAACAGCGACGATATCAAGGGGTTGACCCACCAAGACCTGGCGGAGACCGTGGGCACCTATCGTGAAACCGCCACCCAGGTCCTCAACGACCTGAAGGTGCAGGGCCTGATCGAGATCGGCCGCAAGCGCATCATGATTCTCGATCCTGTGCGCCTGCAAGCGGTGGCTGAGTCTTAGCTCCCCCATCCTGAAATCCACTTCCCCCAGCGCCTGCCGTCAATGGACGACGGCTGTGCTGCATTTGCCCTCTCGATGCATGACGTTGTCGTCGTATGCGATGCTTTTTCCAACCGGCGCTGAGGCCTGTGCCCATTGACCGGTATTCGATATATCTACCTATACCGACATCGTTGCCCAGGTTGGCGGCCGCGTCCAGCGTTGCGCGCGGCAGCCAATGGATGCTGAACGAGAAAGGAGGGATGACGGCCAAGCAATCACTTCTCTGCAGAGAGAGCGATCGCTCGCTCGCCATCTGCATGGCCACCACGACGTTCGTAGTTCTGTTCCATTTCCATGTTCCATACACAGGGAGGTTCTTTCATCATGCGTAAAACCGGAATGTATGTTTTACTCGTCGTGCTTCTGCTCGCCACCATGGCCGTAGTCGCACCTTTCGCTGGCGCCCGCCAGCTCGCCAGTTCGTCTGGCCCTGGCGCACAAGACGTGGCGCCCGCCGCAGACGGCAAGGTTCCGTTTGTTCCTGGCCGCAATGTTCCCAATGCGCCCGTGGCTCCAGGCGCCATCCTGTTTGACAACGGCCCGCTGGTCACCCATCCGGGCGGCGGTTTCGGCGGCGCTGACGCCAGCGCCGTGCAGACTGCGCTGCTTTTGAGCACCTATGGCTTCGGCCACGCCGTCTCATCCGGCTTCCGCGTCGCGGATGACTTCACTGTGCCGGCCAGCGGCTGGAACGTCACCACGATCACCTTCTACGCTTATCAAACGGGATCAACAACTACTTCCACGATCAACAACGTCAACCTGCGCATTTGGAACGGCGTGCCCGGTGTAGGCAGCATCGTCTTCGGCGACACCACCACCAACCGCCTGGCCAGCACCAGCTTTACCAATGACTACCGCGTGCTCGACACCGCCCTTACGGGTAGCACGCGCCCGATCATGGCGCAGGTAGTGACGGTGAACACCCCGCTGCCGGCTGGCACCTACTGGCTTGACTGGCAGACCGGCGGTACGCTGGCCTCCGGCCCCTGGGCCCCTCCGGTCAGCATCCTGGGTCAGGTCAGCAAACCCGGCGCCAATGGTATGCAGTATGACCCAACCGCGGCGACGTGGAATCCGGCGATTGACACCGGCGCCAATGCCGTCCAGGATTTCCCCTTCGTCATCCAGGGCGATCCGCTCACCGGGCCGACCTCGACGCCGACGCCCACCTCGCCGCCTACCAACACGCCGACCCCCACCGCCACGCCGAATAACTGCACGGTGACGGAAGGCTTCGAAAGCGGCACCCTGGGCATCTTCACCGCCGATGGCACGCCGGCCTGGGCCGCGGTCAATACGGCCAGCCACACGGGCACCTTCTCGGCCTTTGCGCCTGACGGCAGCACCGTGACCGATACGCGCCTGCAGTTGACCAACCCCGTCGCCATCCCGGGCGCGGCCACATCGGCCACGCTCACTTTCTGGCACCGCGTCCAGACGGAAAGCACCTTCGACGGCTCCGTGTTGGAGATCAGCACGGACGGCGGCGCGACCTGGAATGACGCCGGGGCGAACATCACCTCGGGCGGCTACAACGCCACGATCAGTTCTAGCTTCGGCAACCCGTTGGCTGGCCGCCAGGCCTGGTCAGGGACCGTTCCCGCCGCCGGTGGCTTTGGGCAAGTGACGGTCAACCTGCTCCCGTATGCCGGCCAGAATGTGTGGTTCCGCTACCGCCTCGGCACCGACAGTTCGGTGGCTGCCACGGGCACCTGGACGGACGATTTCATGATCACCTATGACCCATGCGCGCCGCCAGCCACGGCGACCCCAACCAACACGCCGGTGCCGCCGACCGCGACCCCGACCAACACACCGGTGCCGCCGACGGCCACGCCGACCAATACGCCGGTGCCGCCGACCGCCACCCCAACTGCGACCCCCACACCGGGTTCGCCCACGGGTGTTGAGCTGAGCAGCCTGAACAGCGGCCCCGCGGCGCCTGCCATCAGCATCTGGATGGTCATGGCCCTGGTTCTCGCATTGGGCGCCGGCGCGACGGCCCTCCTGCGCCGCCGCAGCACCAACTAACGCCGTGTTTCCGGGGTAACGTAAGCCCCTGAACGCTTGAAACAAGAAAACCAGGCTTCTCCCCGGAAGCCTGGTTTTTGATGGAGATGCCATGCGAGTGTGGAGATGGTGCCTGGCAATCGTGTGCAGCCTGGGGTTGGCGGCGACAGCGCAGGCGCAAACCGCGATCACCCTGGACGCGCTGCGCGTGGAGCTGTGGCCTGAATATGACCAGGCCGCCGTGCTGGTGATCCTATCCGGCACCCTGCCGCCGAGCGTGATTCTACCGGCCGAGGTGACGCTCACCATTCCAGGCAACGCCACGGTTTTTGCCGCGGCCGTACAAGACGCCAATCAGGGATTGCTCAACGCGACCTTCAGCACGACGCGCCAGGCGGACAAAACGCTGGTCAAGCTGACGGCAACCACGAGCGCTTTTCAACTGGAATACTACGACAGCAGCCTGAAGATCGTCGGCGCCGCGCGCACGTTTGCCTGGCGGTGGCAGGCCGATTACGCCGCGCAGCAGGTGACGCTGCGCGTGCAGGAGCCGGTCGGCGCCACAGACCTGACCACCACGCCTGCGCTCCAACCCACCGGCGTGGGCGACCTGGGGCTGGCCTATCGCGAAGGCAACCTCGGCCCGGTCGCGGCCGGCCAGGCGCTCACCCTGGACATGAGCTACACCAAGTCCAGCCCACAGCTCTCTGCAGATGCCATCGGCGCCGCGCAGCCTACCGCGCCGGCGGCCAGCGCGCCCGCCAACCCGGCATCGTCCACCACGCCGATTATCCTGCTTGCCATCCTGGCCGCGGGGATCGTGTTGGGAAGCATCGGATTATGGCGGCTGCGTCAGCGCACGGCCGCATCCCGCCGTCGGGGGCGCAGGCGACGCCAGCCGTCGGGGGCGCAGCCACAGTCTCCACCGCCGCCGGTCAAGCAGCTCGCCGCGCCGCCAGCGCCCAAGCCATCCGCTGCGCCAGCGCCGAAGCGTTTCTGCACGCAGTGCGGCCAACCGCTGCAGCCAGGTGACCGTTTCTGCCGCACGTGCGGCGCCCAGACCGCCTCCTGACCTTCATGAGCAGGAACCAGATGGCTCACACAAAGACACCAAGACACCAAGAACGCCAAGCAGAAAAGACCTGGCGTTCTGCGCGGCTTGGCGGTTTTTTACTTAGTTCGCCCCTGTGCTTCTCGCTGCACCTGGGCATAGAGGTCGAGAATACGGTCGGTGATGATCGGCCAGCTAAACTCGCGCGCGACGCGCACGGCGTTGATTTCCAGCTTCCAGCGCAGGTCATCGCGTTTGATCACGCGATGGATGGCTTCGGCCAGCGCCTGCGGGTCGCGGTCTGGCACCAGCAGGCCGGTTTCCTCATCGCGCACGGTGTAGGTCAACCCGCCCACGCGACTGGCAATGACCGGCGTGCCGCAGGCCATGGCCTCCAGCGCCACCATGCCGAATGACTCGTAGTGCGATGGCATGACCAGCACGTCGGCCGCGGCGTAGTAGTCGGCCAGCGAGTCCTGATCGCGCTTGCCCAGGAAGGCCACCAAGTCCTCCAGGCCCAGCGCACTGCGCATCAGGTGCAAGCGCTGCATCTCACCGGTCATCTGCTCCATGGGCACACTGGCGTCGCCGCCGATGATCGCCACCGAGAGGCAGTCGCACCCCAGGTCGCAGTCGGCGTCGCGGTCCAGGTGGGCAATGGCCTGCAGCAGGGTGTCAATCCCTTTGAGCGGCTCGATGCGGCCGACGAAGAGGATCAGCCGCCGATCGAGGTCAAGACCGAGGCGCTGCCGCGCGGCCGCCTTGTCGCGAGGATAGAATCGCGCGGTGTCCACGCCGGGGGGAATCACCTCGATGCGCTGCAGATCGGTCCCATACAGCCAGGCCATCTGCGCCTTGTCCAGTGGGCTGCCGGCCACCACGCGATCGGCGTGCTGCATCAGCTTCCATTCGCTGTGGATGCGCAGATCGGACGCAAACTCATGGCTGGCCCGCGCCACCTGGTTCTTCATATGACCCAGGGTGTGAAACATTTGCAGCAGCGGGGGATTGCCCCACGCACTTTGCAGCCGCATCCCCGCAATGCCAGAGAGCCAGTAGTGGCTATGAATCACATCGTAGCGGCGTCCCTGGGACGCAGCAAACTGGCGTACATTGGCGGCAAATTCGCCGAGGTTATCGAAGATTTCTTCCTTGCTCACGGGCGCTTCGGGCCCGGCCGGGATGTGCACCACCTGCGCGTTGGGGCCCAGCGCGTGCGACACCCGCGGCACGCACGCATCCTGTGAACGCGTGAAGACATCCACAAGGACGCCCCGGCGCGCCAGCTCCAGGGTCAAGTCGCGCACGTAGACATTCATACCGCCCGTTTCCTTGCCGCCCAACATGGCCAAAGGACAGGTGTGAACGCTCAACATGCACACGCTCAATGGGCGCGACAAGTCAGGTTTGGGCAAAATGATTCACTCCGTCTTGATGGTGGAGCCTCAATGATTGATGTCGAGAAGCAGGCTCAAATCATCTATCACTTGGGCTGTACTGCGGAAGAGCACCCCGGTCAACCCGGCGGCCACGGCTCCGTTGACATTTTTCACGAAGTCGTCCACCATGATGGCCGCAGACGCAGGCACCCCCAACCGCTGCACTGCCAGGCTGTAGAGCCGCGCATCCGGCTTGGCCACGCCTTCTTCGGCCGACACAATGATTTCATCCACGGCATCAGCCAGGCCATAATCCTCGGCAATGACGCGGCGGCCGTTCGACCAGGCATTGCTCAAAATGGCAGTCTTGTAGGTTGGTCGCAGGCCGCGCAGGAATTCGACGAGCTTGGCGTCCAGCCGGTCACCGGACCAAAAGTCGCGGCGAAACTGGGGCAGTTGATCGGCGTCGAGGCCCAGGGTCTGCGCCACGTCGTCCCAAATGGCGGTCGTAGGCGCCGCGCCGGCCGTGGCCTGCCGGGCGACCATCGAGTTGAACACGGCCTGCTCGACGCTGCCATGGGGCAGCCCCAGCCGCTCATCCCAGCGCCAGCGCCCGCTCTGGTCGAAGGTGCGCACCAGCACGCCGCCAAAATCGAAGATGACTGCCTGAAAGGTCATGCGTTGTCTCCATGGGTCGGGGCCGCTGACGGCTGTGCGTCGCCCGCGGCCGCCGGCGTGAAGCTGACGTCCGCCAGGCGCCGCGTGGCTAATTCGACGTACGCGGCGTTGGTTTCATAGCCCACGAAGTGGCGCCCGCTCTTGCGCGCGGCAATGGCCGTTTGACCGCTGCCCATGAACGGATCGAGCACCACCTCGTCGGCCAGGGTGTAAAGCTGAATGAGCCGGCGCGGCAGTTCCACCGGGAACGGCGCTGGATGGCCGATCTTGCTCGCCGCCTCGGCCGCAAAGGTCCAAACGCTCTTGGTGTACTCCAGAAACTCATCGCGCGTGATCGTGTTTTGCCGGCCGGGGTTGTGGCGGGCGTAGGTATCCTTGGAAAAAACCAGGATATACTCATGCGCGTCGCGCAGCGTGGGGTTCGTGGCCGACATCCAGCTGCCCCATGCGGTGGACGGGCTGCCGCCTGCGGCTTTGTTCCAGATGATTTCGCCGCGCATCAGAAAACCGAGGTCGAGCATGGATTCCAGGATGAAGGCATGCAGCGGGATGTAGGGCTTGCGCCCCAGGTTGGCGACGTTGATGCAGGCGCGGCCGCCAGGCACCAGCACCCGCTTGACTTCGCGCCAGGCGCGCGTCAAGAAGGCCAGGTACTCCGGCAGGGAAAGGTCATCATCGTACTGCTTGCCCACGTTGTACGGCGGCGATGTGACCATCAGGTGCACGCTGGCATCGGGCAGGTCGTCCATGGCCTCGCAGCTCTTGCAGAGGATAGCATCCAGCGCGGACGCCGGCACTGCGTTTTCAGCGTAGGGCGCAGCTTCCTGCCCGTCCAGCAGCGGCAGCTCGTCATACAGCCGGCTGGCATAAAACGACGTGGCGTCGTGATTGACACGACCTGGCGAGCCGAAGCTGCTGGTGGTCGTGCCTGGTTTGCGGCGTGATGGCGGCAACCGTCGTGTTTCCTTTCTCGTTGGTGCGCCTTCGTGCCTGGGCGCTTGTCAGGAATCTCAACTTATGGTATGGTGCAGTCATTAGCGCCCGTACACGAGAATCTGACCCTATCCGCCCACACAGGAGAGTCTGACTCATGCCAGTTTCACGCTTGACTGCGGTCATCTTGTATGTCGCTCATGTCGCGGCCAGCGCGGCGTTCTATCGCGACAGCCTGGGCGCCGCGCCCTTGTTCGACTATGGCGAGGCTGACGCGTTCCAGGCCCTCCGTCTGGGTGATATCGAGATTCATCTGCACGCCGCGCCCGCAGCCGATGATCAGCTCGCATCAACCTGGCCCGCGGGGGCAGCCGGCGGCGTGGGGGTTGCCTTGCACATCCACGCCAGCGACCTGGCGCGGCGCGGTCAGCTCATCCAGCGCGCCGGCGGCCGCGTCTTGCAGGAAGCCAGCCTCCAGCCCTGGGGAACCATCGAGCTGATTGCCGCTGACCCGGATGGTTATCGCTTGCTGCTGTGGGAAGGCCAGAAAGGACTCGACATTCAGACCTGGTGAAGCGATGCTGAGGCAACTACACAGAGCGATTGAAATCGCGCCTGATGGGCGTACCGCCGGGCGTCCAACCTGCGTGGACGCAATGCTGGTCGGCGGCGGAACGCCCTTGCGGCCCGAATTCATTCGGCGGCTGCAGTCAGCGCATAGTGTCTGAGCAGTTACGTCTGATGTCAATTGGGCGCGGTTAGTTCTTCCAGCTTGTGCGAGACCAGGTGCATCAGTTCGCCCACGGTGCGGCGGTCGAAGGCAAAGCGAATGTTCGCAGCCTGGAAGAGGGCCGGCAAGGGACGCGTGTCACCCAGGGCCAGCGCGGCTCGGTAGTCCGCCACGGCCTGCGCCTGGTTGTGCAGTGCGTTGCGCCACACCTGCAGCGCGCCAACCTCAGCCAGACCATATTCCACGTAGTAGAATGGCACGGTGAAGATGTGTCCCTTGCGATGCCAACCGGTTTCCTTCTGCGCCTGCAGGCCGCTGTAGTCAACGCCCGGCATGAAGCGATCCCACAACTCGCTCCACTTCGCGTCCAGGTCTGCGGCTGTCACATGCTCTGGCGCTTCGGCGTAGACCCAGTGCTGGAAACGGTCTACCACGGCCATATAGGGCAGGAAGGTGACGATGTCGCGCAGCTTTTGGGCGTAGGCCCGCTGCGCGTCAGCCTCCGAGTAGAAGCCGCCCTGGTTCTGCGACAAATACGGCACGGCCAGCAGTTCCATGCCCATCGAAGCGACCTCGCAAAACTCCATCGGGCCGTTCAGGTTCCAGTACAACGGCTGGCGCGCCGATTCCATGAAATGAAACGCGTGGCCGCCCTCATGCAGCAGGGTCTGGATGTCGTCATGCGTGCCTACGGCGTTCATGAAGATGTAGGCGCGGCCGCTGACCGGGAAACTGGCGCAGTAGCCGCCGGGCGCCTTGTTCAAGCGCGAGGGTAGATCAAGGAAGCCGTCGCGCAGCGCGGCAAAGTGTTTGCCCAGCGCCGGGTCCACCTGGTTGAACATGCGCTGCACGCCATTTTCTAGCTCGGCGGCGTTGGTAAAGGGCCGCAGCGGCTCGCCCGCCGTGTCCACCTCGGTGTCCCACGGCCGGACAGCCGACTGCCCCAGTTGGGCGGCTGTACGTGCGTAGATCGCCGTAGCTAACGGCACGACCTCGTGTTCGATGGCATCGTGAAAGGTAAAGCAGTCCTGCGGCGTGTAGTCAAAGCGTCCGAGGGCCTGCCACATGTAGTCTCGAAACGTAGGGAAGCCGGCGTTGCGCGCCATCTGGCGGCGCTTGGGCAGCATAGTCAGGTACAGCTCGTTCAGCCGCGCGCGATCGGCCAAGAAACGATCCATCAGCAGTCGCCAGGCGCGCTCACGCTCGCCGCTCTCCTGGCTGCGCAGATGCAGGCCGGCCTGGGGCAGCGTTTCCACCTGACCGTCCCACTCGATGGTCATCGCGCCCACGGTTTTGTCGTACTCATTGCTGAGCTTGGTCAGTTCTGTCTCCAGGGGAATGTTCTCATCGCGGAAGATGCTGGCCTCGGTGCGAAAGCGCTTCAGCAGTATCTCGGTGTCCGCGCTGGGGACAAAATCGGTCAAGGCCAGGAATTTCTGCTTCAAGGCCTGGCCGGCCGTGGAAGATTTGGGCATGATCTCTTCGGCCAGGCGGTTGAAGCGCGCCTCGGCCTCGGCGTCGGCGGTGTTTTCAGACACCGCGCGGTAAATTTGGCCGGCGGCTTCATGGATGGCGGCCGTCAGATCGCTCCATTCTTGCAGCCAGGCATTGGCATTGGCCGCGGTCAACTCCGCCGCCAACAGATGATCCACCAATGGCTGGATGGTATTCCAGTCCAAAATATCAATGTGCGGGTATGACATGATTCAATCCTATCGTTGTCAGAAGTTTTGTCGCCATTCTTGGGTTCTGCTGCCCCGTGGCGTTCGTGCCTTCACCTGGTTCTGTGTTAGAATAGGCGAACGATGGAAGCCAAGCAAACACCCAATCCCAATGCGCTCAAGTTTCAACTCGATCGTGTGCGCTGGACAGATCAACATTCGTTTCGCACACCTGAAGCTGCGGCCGCGGAGCCGTTGGCCGCGTCGCTGTTTGCGCTGCCGGGCGTGACGAATGTGTTTTGGACGCGCGACTTTGTCACGGTCAACAAACGGCCCGATGTGGCTTGGGACGCTCTGCAGCCACAGATTGAGCAGGTTCTGCAAGCGTTTCTCGACGCTGGCTAGCGCGGCAAGCAGGTCAAGACGCTGCCGTTGCCTCGCGGCGCCGCAGGCGCGGCGCGTTGGACGCGGCGCGTTCAGCATGGTACGATGAGCGCACCAGCGGGCCACATTCCACCCAGGGGAAACCACGCGCCTCGGCCTCAGCCCGCAGCTCCGCAAACTCCTCCGGCGCGTAATAGCGTTCGATCGGCAGATGAAAACGGCTCGGCTGCAGATACTGGCCAATCGTGAGGATGTCCACGTTGTGTGCGCGCAAGTCGTCCATCACCTGCAGCACCTCTTCCCATCGTTCGCCCAGCCCCACCATCATGCCCGACTTCGTCAGCGCGCCCGCATCCATCACCTTCGCCGCAGCCAGCACATCCAGCGAGCGCGGATATTTGGCCTGCGGCCGCACACGGCCGTAGAGGCGCGGCACGGTTTCCACGTTGTGGTTCAGGATTTCCGGCTGTTGACGCATCACCATCTGCAGCGCGTCCCTATTGCCCATGAAATCGGGGATCAGCACCTCGATCGTGGTCTGCGGCATCCGCTCGCGGATCAGGCGAATCGTCTCGGCAAAGATGCCGGCGCCGCCATCGGGCAGTTCATCGCGGTTGACCGAGGTGAGCACGATGTGGCGCAGGCCCATGGCCTGGACCGAATCGGCCACGCGCTGCGGTTCCAAGAGGTCCAGGAAGGGCGGCCGGCCGGTCTTGATCTTGCAGAAGCCGCACGAGCGTGTGCAGGTGTCGCCCAGCAGGAGAAAAGTGGCTGTGCCGGCGTTCCAGCACTCGCCGATGTTGGGGCAACCGGCCTCTTCGCACACGGTGTGCAGGGTCTTGCCGCGAAATAGGCCTTTCAGTTCGTAGTATTTCGCACTGTCGGGCGCGCGCACGCGCAGCCAGTCCGGCCGACGACCTGGGGTCAGATGTTCCTGGCGCCAATCGTGGCGAGGCGGCTCCGGGTTCAATTCAATGGGCACAGATGGTGATTGAGTCATGATCTATCCAGTACGTCATCTCATTATCATACGCCGGGGAGTTCACGACGCCATTGTACAATCCAGAGCGCGAGATGTCAATCAAAAAGAAGCCGGAGGTTAGGTTCACCCTTTTTGCCTCCGGCCTCTGCTGGTTTCTCTTGAGTATCTTGTCAGTGACATTTCGGTACAGCGAGCACGGAATCCTCACACAAAGCCTCAAAGCCACGAAGGAATCGGTTTGCGTCTCAGTGCCTTTGTGTCTTTGTGTGAGTCATCAGGTCCCCGCTTGTCCGGGTCAGGTGGGGCGGAACTCGCCCTCGATGAAGTCGTCGTCGCTGCGGCCGCTGCCTGGGTTCGCGCCGCCGCCATCGCCCGCGCCATCGGCCGGCCCACTGCCTGCCTGGTGCATGTGCGTGCCAGCTTGCTGCCACGCCTGCATCAGTTCATCGCTGGCGCTGCGCATGCGACCAGCATCCTGACCCTGCAAGGCCGAACGCACCGCGGCTACCTTGCCTTCGAGTATGGACTTATCCCCGGCCGGAAGGTTGTCGCCGCTGTCCTTGATGAATTTCTCCACCTGGTAGACGGCCGTGTCGGCTTGATTGCGCGCTTCGACCTCATCCTTGCGGCGTTGATCTTCGGCCCGGTGCAGATCGGCTTCCTTGACCATGCGGTCAATCTCATCCTTGCTCAGGCCGCTGGAAGCCGTGATGCGGATTTGCTGCTCGCGGCCGGTCGCCTTGTCTTTCGCCGTCACGTGCAAAATGCCGTCGGCGTCAATATCGAACGACACTTCGATTTGGGGCATTCCACGCGGCGCAGGTGGAATGCCATCCAGGATGAAGTTGCCCAACATCTTGTTATCAGCGGCCATCGGGCGCTCGCCCTGGAAGACCTTGATTTCGACGCTGGTCTGCATATCTGACGCCGTGGAGAAGATCTGGCTCTTCTTCGTGGGGATCGTGGAGTTGCGTTCGATCAACGCCGTCATCACGCCGCCCAGCGTCTCGATGCCAAAGGTCAACGGGGTCACGTCGAGGAGCAGCACATCTTTCACCTCGCCCTTGAGCACGCCGGCTTGAATGGCTGCGCCTACCGCTACGACCTCATCGGGGTTGACGCCCTTGTGCGGGTCTTTGCCAAACAGACGCCGCACGGCTTCCTGCACCGCGGGCATGCGCGTCATGCCGCCCACCAGGACGATTTCGTCAATATCCTTGACCGTCAGCTTCGCATCTTCCAAGGCGCGTCGCGCCGGCACGATGCTGCGCTCGATCAGGTCGCCCGTCAGCTGCTCCAGCTTGGCTCGCGACAGCGTCATCGTCAAGTGCTTGGGGCCGCTGGCATCGGCCGTGATGAACGGCAGGTTGATCTCGGTCTGCATCACAGTCGAAAGCTCGATCTTGGCCTTCTCGCCCGCTTCCTTCAGGCGCTGCAGGGCCATGCGATCCTGGCGCAGGTCAATGCCCTGTTCCTTCTTGTACTCATCGGCGATCCAGTCCATCACGCGCTGATCGAAGTCATCGCCGCCCAGGAAGGTGTCGCCGTTGGTTGAGAGCACCTCGAATACACCGTCGCCCACATCCAGAATGGAGATGTCGAAGGTACCGCCGCCCAGGTCATAGACCGCGATCTTCTCATCCTTCTTCTTGTCCAGCCCGTACGCCAGGGAGGAAGCCGTCGGTTCATTGATAATGCGCATGACATTGAGGCCAGCGATCTTGCCGGCGTCTTTGGTGGCCTGGCGCTGGCTGTCATTGAAGTAGGCCGGCACCGTGATAACGGCTTCGGTCACCGGTTCGCCCAGGTAGGCTTCGGCATCGGCCTTGAGCTTCTGCAAGATCATGGCCGAAATCTCTGGCGGTGAATACTCCTTGCCCCCCATGACCACCCACGCATCGCCGTTTTGCTTATCGGCAATTTTGTAGGGAAGCACCTGGCGCGCGCGCTGCACCTGCGGATCGCTGAACTTGCGCCCCATCAGGCGCTTGACCGAAAAAATCGTGTTGTCTGGATTGGTAATTGCCTGGCGCCGGGCCACCTGGCCCACCAGGCGTTCGCCCGTCTTTGGGTTGACAGCCACCACCGACGGAATCAGGCGCGCGCCTTCGCTGCTCGGAATGACGACAGGTTCGCCGCCTTCCATCACAGCCACCACCGAATTGGTGGTACCCAGGTCAATGCCGATGATTTTTCCCATGTTGCTAAATTCTCCTTGTCTCTTTCTCGCCCCTACTGCGCAACGCGTACCAGGGCCGGCCGCAGGACCCGCTCGCCCAGCTTATAACCCTTGCGCACTTCACCGATAATTTGATTCGTCTGATACCCCTCTGCTGCTTCGTGCGTGATCGCCTCATGCAAGGCCGGGTCAAACTCCTGGCCTTCGGTCTCAATGACGCTCATGCCCTCGCTCAGCAGCGTATTGCTCAACTTGCGCTGAATCAGGGCAAAGCCGCTGACCCATTTTTGATCCTGTTCATTCAGGTCGGCCGGAATGTTGACAAACGCCAGGTTCACGTCGTCGAGTACAGGCAAGATACGCAGGAGCAGTCGCTCGTTGGCGCTGCTGATCAGTTCGCTGCGGTCGCGCTCGAAGCGCCGCCGCATGTTCTGCGCCTCGGCCGTGGCGCGCAGCCAGCGATCTTTGTAGTCGGCGGCTTCAGCCTGCGCCGCTTCCAGCGACGCGGCCATTGCGGATAGGGCGGCGTTGGGATCAGCGCTCGGCTCTGCGGCCGGCGCAGCCTCTGCTGTCTCTGCTTCGATCGTCACATCGCCGTTCGTATTCAACTCTTCTGCCATCATTACTCCCAGGTTCCTGTTTTTTCTCTACGTCATGTCTGACCGTAAAACTCGCGCAGCAGTTCACTCATCAGGGTGGACACATAGCGCACCGCGCTAATCGTGCGGCCATACGGCATACGCAGCGGCCCCAGCACCCCCAACACGCCGGTCGTGTCATCGTCAACGCCGTAGCGTGAAAGCACCAGGCTGACATTGCTCAGTTCGCGCCAGCGACCTTCACCGCCAATAATGACCTGCACGCCGTCGCTTTCACGCGTCTTGGCGACGATGCTCTCCAAAAGCGGCCGCGCTTCGATGATTTCCACCACACGCCGGATCATGTCGCCTTCGGCAAACTCTGGCTCGGCCAGGGCGTGGCTCAAGCCCTCGCGGTAAATGTCGCTGACGCGTGAGTCAAGCCGATCCATGATCGGCACGAGGATGTTCGCCACATCGGCCGCCCACGGGCTCAAGAACGGGTTCTGCGCCCGAATCTCGGCCGCCGTGCGACCGGTCAATTGTTCATTCAGCTCATTGGTGACGCGGTGCAGATCGTCCTGCAAAAGCGGCAAGTTGAGCATCTGCTGCTTGACGCTGCCTTCCATTGTCACCAGCACCAGGAGCACGATGCCGTCGCGAATCTCGATCAACTCCACGCGCTTGATGCGGCTGTTGACGGCTTTGGGCGCGGTGGCGAGGGCCACGTTGCGCACCGTGTGCGCCAATACCGCCGCGGCCAGCTTGACCCACTGATCCATCTCGGCTCGCGCCTGACCAAATTGATGACGAATGAGCAGACGTTCTTCCGATGGCAAGGTCATATCGCCCAGGAGATGTTCGACAAAAAAGCGGTAGCCCTCTTCTGTCGGCACCCGCCCAGCCGAGGTGTGTGGGTGTGTCAGGAAGCCCAATTCCTCCAGCGCCGCCATCTCATTGCGAATAGTCGCCGGGCTGACGCCTAACTCGTAACGATCCAGAATGGCGCGCGAACCCACGGGAATACCCGATGCGATGTATTCCCGAATGACCAATCCCATAATCGTGCGCCGGCGCGGACTTAGTTCATCAGTCATACGTCTCTGTGTAGAACCCCATTGACTCGAAACTTTAGCACTCTGGGTGGTTGAGTGCTAAGAAGTTCGGGCACAATCATACCATGAAGCCCAGCGGATGTCAAAAGAATTTTGATAGAGGGGCAAACGCGGGCGTTTTACATCTGATTCAAAGTGTAGTATACTTGCCTTGCCCCAAACCAAGCCGCCTGCCCCACACGGACAAGGCCAGAGCCGGCTTCTCGACAGCCTGGAGCATATCCGAATGATCCGGTTTCCACCTCAAGAACCGGATTGTGTGTAAGTGACCCGGACAGGCTCCACAACCCACGACCGCCGAGGAGGGAATGACTGAAGTCGCCGTTGAACTGCGCCATATTACTCGACGCTTCACCAGCCCTACGAGCAAGGGCAATGAAGTGGTTGCCGTTGATGACGTTTCCATGCGGATCCTGGACGGGGAATTTTTTTCACTGTTAGGGCCGAGTGGGTGCGGCAAAACAACGACGCTGCGCATGATTGCCGGGCTGGACAAGCCGACGCGGGGCGAGATTTTCATCCACGGCCAGGAAATGAGCCAGCGCCCGCCGTTCGAGCGTCCGGTCAACACGGTATTTCAGAATTATGCCCTCTTTCCTCATATGACCGTCGCGCAAAACATCGCCTTTGGCCTGGAGATGCGCCGCTTACCGCGTGTAGAAATCGAACGCCAGGTGCACACCGTGCTTGACCTGGTGCGCCTACCGGGCATGGAAGCGCGGCGGCCCAAGCAGCTCTCCGGCGGTCAGCAGCAGCGCGTGGCCCTGGCCCGCGCCCTGGTCAATGAACCCGAAGTGCTCTTGCTCGATGAGCCGCTGGGCGCACTGGATCAGAAGCTGCGCAAAGAGATGCAGCTTGAACTCAAAGCCCTGCAGCAGCGCGTTGGCATCACCTTTGTCTTTGTCACGCATGACCAGGAAGAGGCGCTGACCATGTCCAACCGCATTGCGGTCATGAACCTGGGCCAGGTGCTGCAAGTGGGGTCGCCGCTGGAGATTTATGAGCGCCCTAACTGCCGTTTTGTGGCTGATTTCATTGGCGAGACCAATTTCCTGACCGGGCGGGTCGCCGCGTTCGATGGCGACTTCTGCGTCATCGAGGCCGAGGGGTACGGCATGGTGGTAGGGCAGCGCGGGCCTGGTCTGCAGATAGGCGACACAGTCAGCATTTCCATCCGTCCAGAGAAAATTCACCTGGATGACCGTCAGCCTGACCGCACGGCCAATGTCTTTCCTGTCACCGTCGAAATGATTGCCTATGTCGGTTCAGACACCCGCATCATCGTGCGCGACGCCAACGGTCGGCGTCTCGACGTGTGGGAGCAGAACACCATCTCCACCCTGGATGCCCAGGCCTACTATGCCCCAGGCGACAGCGCATTCATGAGCTGGCGCCCTGAAAACGCGTTGGCGTTGAAGGACTGACGTGCGATGACCCAACTTGTGCAGCGTTTGCGTCAGAGCCGCGTGTTGATCGTGATCGGATTGATCACGCCGGCGCTGCTCTGGCTCATCCTCTTTTTTGCGGTTCCTCTGGTTATCGTCTTCATCTACAGTTTTTTGACGCGCGGGATCTACGGCCAGGTCATCTGGGACTTCAACCTGGGCAATTACGCACGCGTGTTTGATTCCCTCTACCTGCGCATTTTCGTGCGTTCGCTGCGTATCGCCGGGCTGACCACGCTGCTCTGTCTGGCAGTTGGCTATCCCCTCGGCTACTTCATCGCCCGCCGCGGGCCGCAGCGCCGCGGCCTCTTACTGCTCCTGCTGGTGATTCCGTTCTGGACCAACTTCCTGGTGCGCACGTATGCCTGGCGCGTCATCTTGAGCAATGAGGGGCCGATCAACTCCCTGCTCATGAGCTTGGGGCTGACCAACCGACCGGTTCCCATGCTCTTCACTGAGTTTGCGGTGCTCATTGGCCTGGTCTATTCTTATCTGCCAGAGATGGTTCTACCCATCTACGCCGCAGTCGAGCGGCTCGATTTCAGCCTCGTGCAGGCCGCGAACGATCTCTACGCGAATGATTTTCAAGCCTTTCGCCGCGTCATTCTGCCGCTGACCCTGCCCGGCATCCTGGCTGGCTCGCTCCTGGTCTTCATCCCCTGCCTGGGCGCCTTCGTCACGCCGGACATCCTCGGCGGTGCGCGCACGGTCATGCTCGGCAACCTGATCCAGCAGCAGTTCCTGACCGCGCGCGATTGGCCCTTTGGCTCCGCCGTTTCTTTTGTACTCATGGCCGTGATGCTCATCGGCACCTTGATCTACTTCCGGCAAGGAGGACGCGCCAGCGTATGACAGATTCTCTTTGGACGGTGTCCGCATGACTGGCCCCGCATCCGTGACGCGCATGTCACTGCACACCCGCGGCAACTGGTTTGGGCGCTTGCTCGAACCATCGCTGAGTCTCAACGCATGGCTCATGTACCTGTTCATGTACGCGCCGATCGTGATCCTGATCCTGTTCTCCTTCAATGCGTCTCGCTACGCATCGTCCTGGGAAGGCTTCTCCTTGCGCTGGTACCAGGTGCTCTTCAACGATCGTGCGATTGGGTTGGCGCTGCGCAACAGCTTGTTGGTGGCGCTCCTCGCCACGGCCATTTCGACCGTTATTGGCACCATGGCCGCGTTGGCGTTGGAGCGCTACGACTTCTGGGGCAAGCTCTCGTTCGATGCCTTGCTCTACCTGCCGATCATCATTCCCGAAATTGCGATGGCGGTCATGCTGCTGCTTTTCTTCATCCTGACGCGCGTTCAGCTTGGCCTCGGCACGGTCATCATCGCGCATGTCGCCTTCTGCGTCTCCTATGTCGCCGTCGTGGTGCGCGCGCGCGTCGCTGGCCTGGATCGTACGCTGGAAGAGGCTGCGCAGGACCTGTACGCCAATGAATGGCAGACCTTTCGCCGGGTGACGCTGCCGCTGATCATGCCCGGCATCGTCGGCGGCGCCTTGCTGGCCTTCACCCTGTCGTTGGACGATTTTGTGATTACGTTTTTCACCACCGGCCCTGGCACCACCACGCTGCCAATCCAAGTCTACGGCATGATCAAGACCGGCGTGACCCCGGAGATCAACGCCCTGTCCGCGCTCATGCTGGTTGTGTCGGTGGTGCTGGTGGTTGCATCGTTGGTGTTGCAGCGTCGCACTTGACGCCAGCACAGATCAAAGGAGGGTCATCATGCATTTCTTTGCGCCGATCAATCGGTTGTGGACGCGAGGCCTGCTCGGCCTTGCCCTTCTCAGCTTGCTCCTGGCCGCGTGCCAGGCCGGAACGAGCGCGCCCGCGGCGACGCCCATCGCCGCGCCAACGGCTGTGGATCAGACGCCGCCGGGCGACGCGGTCGCGACCTGCGGAGACAAAAGTAAACTGGCCAAGACGCTGCATTTCTACAACTGGACCAACTACATGGACGACGCCATTCTCACCGAGTTCGAGCGAACGTGCGGCGTCAAGGTGGTGCAGGATACGTTTGCCAGCAATGAGGATTTGCTGGCTAAACTACAGGCGGGCGCCAGCGGCTATGATCTCATCATTCCCTCGGATTACATGATCGCGGTCATGCGCGAATTGAATCTACTCGCCACCCTCGATTTTAGCCATATTCCCAACGCTCAAAACATCAACCCCATGTTCCGCAATCCGCCGTATGACCCGGAGCAGAAAGTGTCTGTTCCGTATCAGTGGGGTACCACCGGCCTGGCCTACAACACAAAACGCGTCAGCGAAGCCATTGATGGCTGGGAGGACATCTTCGATGCCAAGAAGGCGTGCGGATTTGGGGGGCTGAGTATGCTAAACGATGCGCGCGAGGTCATGGGCGCGGCGCTCAAACTCAAGGGCTATTCCATGAACGATACCGACCCCGCGCATTGGACAGAAGCGAAGGAGATGGTCAGCGCGATCAAGCCGTGCATCACGACGTTCGACAATGCCAGTTTTGCCGACATTCTACAGGCTGGGGATGTGGCCGTGAGCCAGGGCTTCAGCGGCGAATTTGCCAAGGCCATCGAAGCGAATCCAGACCTGACCTATGTCGTACCGAAAGAAGGCACGACGATCTGGGTAGACAACATGGCCGTACCGGCCGACGCGCCCAGCCAGTACACGGCCGAAATCTTCATCAATTTTCTCCTGCGCCCTGACATCGGCGCGCGGCTGACCAATTACACCTATTACGCCAGCCCGAACGAGGCATCCAAACCGTTGATCAAACCTGAAATCACCGGCAATGCCAGCATTTATCCACCGGCCGACGTGATGGGAAAACTAGAATTCCTGCGCGACCTGGGCGCGGCCACGCCGCTGATCGAAAAGCTGTGGACTGAGATCAAATCCCAATAGCCGCGGGTTGAGCTCCCACGGCTTGCCTGGCGCAAGGGTTTACAAGTCGGCTGCAATGGGGTAGAATAGACGCATCTTGAAAGCGCGCGATCGTGAGGCATCATGCCGCTGAACCGCACCGAAATTTTCAAAATTGCCCTGCGCGGTGAAACAAGCGGCTCCCTGGCGCTGATTCCAGCCACGCCCAATCGCCCGTGGTTACTCTCCGATCAGGATGTGACCCTGGCCACGGTTGCGCTGCCGCCGGAGGCCAGTTTCAGCGCCATCTTTCGTGAATTGCAGGCCCAGATGGCATCCCTGGGCATCGAGATCGCCGGGTGCGGGGCGTGCGCCCACTGGGCCGCGCCAACCACGGATGCCGATGCCGCCGGCCACTGCACCTGGGAGCGGGCAGACCGCCCAGCCAATGACGTGAGCGCACAGACGGCCCTTGCTTCGCCTTGCCAACAGTTCGCACCCGTCAGTCGCGACGCGCCGGCGGCCGCTGAAGCGGTCGCCCCCGCCATCATCACCGCGGCGCCTGCTGCGGCCAGGCCGTCATTTTGGCAGCGCTGGCTGCCACCGCCAACTCCCCCCGTGGCCGGCAACAGCCTGGAAGAGCTGATGGTTGAACGGAGCGGCAAGCGTCCCGGTACGATTCCCTGTCAGGTGTGCCCGGGACGCATGGCGAACCTGGGCGCCCAAAAATGTCGCACCGGCGACGGCGATGAACGCACCTTCTCGGTTTGGCATTGTCGCACCTGCCTGGCCTACTTTCTTAACGATTGGACCGACAAGTGGGTGCGCACCGATTCTCTCGAGGTGGTTGACATTTACTACCGCCTGGCCCCGCAAGAGGCGCTGGCATGCTTGATTCAGATCGAAGCTGCTCACACCAAACAAACGGCGCCGGCTGCCATGCAATCCTGGTTTGAGTCTTATCTTCACCAGCGCCCGCCTGCGCATCGCGAAGTGCGCCGCGCGCGCTGATAGATCATGCGAGAGGCAAAGGAAAACATCATGGGAAAAAACGGCATTGACCAACAGGCCGGCTTCGGCAACGGCGCTGACGATTCTGATTTTGACGACGATATCCTCGATGAAGAAGAGCTCGAGGATTTGGATGCTGAGATCGAGGAGCCTGAACGCATCGTGGGCTACGAACAACTGTGCAGCATGATCGTGCAGGCTCTTGGCCGCACCTCGTTGAAACTCTACCATTTCCAGAATCTTCTCAACATGAACACGCTTGATCGCGAGTTCAAAGTAATCATTGGGCTTAATGGCAACAACAACCTGCTGAACCGTGTCGGCGGCGCGGCGGCCGAACTAAGCCTGTCGTGGGAAGCGGCGAATTCGCTGCTCAGCCTCTACGGCAACGAAGGCATGTGCATGCCCTATCATGACCCGGAGGAATGGTGCAGCCATCAAGAGGTGGGCGCGTCACCGATCGTGGACCTGGTGCTCAAATACCGCGCCCCGGAAGCGGCGATCAAATCTATCCACGACGATGATGATGTGAGCCGCGTGGCCGAGCAGCTCCATTCCATCTTCGATGGCGAGGGCGCAGACAATGAGGTGGATGTGAGCTTCGAGGCCACCTATGCGCGTGGAGAACTGCAGTTGACCGCGGCCGTCATCGAGTACGAGGTGGGCCTGGAGGATGAACTAAGCGACGTGGACTTGCTGCAAAACATCCTGAACGATCTGGCGCGCGAGATTGCGACCAATCTGAAGAAAATGACGACCACCTTCCCGGCCGAGAAAAATAGTTAGGAACTGACGCGGTATGTCGCACAACCAGGGTGTCATGTGGCTGGAAGTCAGCCCGGCGCAAATCTTCGTGGGCCGCTATGAGGCGCTGCCCTATCCCAATCTAACCCCGGCGCAGGAGTTCGTCTTCGAAGCGGCGATCTTGGCGGCCGTACCGGTGACGATTACCAGTGTTCTTTTTCAAGTCTACAGCGGCAGCCAGTTGCTGAGCGAACGGCGCCGCAGCGGCCGCAGCCTGGCGCGCATGATCGGCGAGGAGTCGCCCGTGCGTGTTCTGCCGGGGGAAGGGTTGGCCTTGCGGCGCTGCTACTTTTTGGAACCTGGACTGGAGAAGCTCACCCAGGTCTTCATCACGGTGACGGCGCAAACCGCCGACGGCGCTGAGCACCAGGCTTCCTGGGGCGCGTCCTTGATGACCTACGAGCAAGAAGTGGACCTGCGCCTGCCTTTCCAGGGCGCCTGGTGGACCATCATGGGCAATGATTGGACCGACCTGCACAAGGGCGAGCCAATCAGCCAGCCTTTCGCGCTCGATTTTGTGCGCTTGGGGCCAGAAAACGGCACGTTCCGTGACAGCGGCACAGCCCTGGAGGATCATTACAGCTTTGGCCAGCCCGTCTTGGCGCCAGCTGACGGCGAAGTGGTCATCTTGACGGCCGACATGCCGGACAACGCGCCTGGCGAGCTGCCGCGGCCGCGTGATTTGCGGGATGACCCGCGCCGATCGTTTGGCAACGCGCTGTTCATTGCACACAACGACACGGAGTTCAGTTTCCTGGCGCACCTGCAGGCTGGTTCGATCAACCTGCCTACGGGCGCCAGGGCGATGCGCGGGCAGGCGATTGCACGCTGCGGCAATTCCGGGCTGTCGCCCGGCCCCCATCTGCATTATCATCTACAAAACGGACCTAACCTGTATGTGGATCAGGGCGTTCCCGTACAGTTCAGCCAGTTTCGCGTCACCGGCGATCTCATCGAGCGCAGCGCCATCCCGACGCGGATGATCGTCACGCCGGTAGAGTGAGCCAGACCCCGGGCAGAAGGCGTGGTCAAGCAGAGGCTGGCCTGCGCCGACCAGCCAGTGAAATGAGTGAAGGGAGAATGAACGGTGGCAAATCGGGACTTTGAAAATGGGAACGGCGCTGAGGCAGACAGCGACGAGGGCGGCATCCAAACGGTCGTAACAGAAGGCGTGCTGGAAAACCTGCGCGCCCTCGAAGGCAAGATGCTGACCAGCCTGACCTTGTGGGAGGATTCGTTGGCCTACGGCGACGAAGAAGAGGCTGTGCCAGAGGCGGAACGGGTCTTTTTTGACTGCGATCTGTACTTTGCGGATCGCCAGCTGCTCGAAGTGTATGGCGCCAGCGCCTATTTCGACCCAGACGGCGAGCCGCTGGAGGGCATCGAGGCTATTACCGATGCCCTGGGTGAACTGGCTGAGGGCGGCAACGTGGTGGCCGAGGTTGGCAGCGATGCGGAAGACGGCCTGGTGTTGGTGTTCGCGGTTGATGATGAGGCCACCTTGATCATGGCGGTCAGCGGCTGGGTGCTCAGCACGTGGGACGAACTGCCCGACTACGAAGAGTAGGACGACATAGCAAAGTTTGACCGGACTTGGATGAGGATATTGAGCTATCGCGGTTGTTCGAAGGGGGTAGGAGCGTTGAAAGTGAACGCTCACTGCAACGATGGTTGTTGTCCCGCGAGGCCGCGCATAAGGCAGAATGAGTCGCTGCGTAGGGCTGCTATGCGCCCGTGGTTTGGATGCCAGGGGTCAATGCCCCTGGCATCCGGTTGTTCAGTCGGCTTCGAGTAGTTCGATCAGGACGCCGTGCGCGCCGCGTGGATGCAGGAAGGCTCCGCGCCCCTCGGCCGCTTGAATCGGCGCGGTGTGGATCATCTCGACGCCGCGCGCCTGCATCTCCTTGATCGCCTCTTCGATGTTGTCCACTTCCAGGCAGATGTGATGCAGCCCTTCGCCGCGCTTGGCCAGGAACTTGGCCACGCCGGAGGTCTCCGTGGTAGGCTTGATCAGCTCAATCATGCTGTCGCCCGCGGGCAGAAAGGCGATTTCAACTTCTTGCTCTGGCATATCCTGGCGCTTGGTCAGCTCCAGCCCCAGGCCGGCCTGGTAAGTCAGCAGCGCCTTGTCCAGGTCGCTGACGAGAATAGCGATGTGGTTGACCTTCTTGATCATAAAAGCACTTTCGATTCCCTCTCACTTGGTTTGATAGCAAACACAGACTGCGCAGGTCGGTCGCTCATGCGTCAGGAATGACCCGCCACTCCTCACGCTCCGTGTCAAAATCGGCAATCTCACTCAGCGGCAGTTTCCAGAACTTGCCTTTGGCCTCCACCGCGACCGTGCCATCGGGCAGGAGCAGATCGCCCGCGCCTTCGAAGTAGACGCCGCGGTCCTTGACGATGCGGCCGACAGCGGTCAGCTCTACGAAGAGCGGGACCGCCTGTTTGAAACGGAGTTCCAGGGCCACGGTCACGCCCCACACCTCGCCTCCGTTGAACATGACGGCGCGGCCCATGGTTTCATCCAGGATGCCGCTGACCACACCGCCGTGCATCCGCCCCGGATAGCCCTGGTGAATCTCCTGGCCGGTGAAGCGCGCCAACACCGAGCCATCCGCTTGCTCATAGAAGAAGACCTTGACCCCGGCGACGTTCTTCATTCCGCAAATAAAGCACATGCGTGAATTAGGTTGTTTGCGCACCGGCTACCTTTCGTTCGTTGCCAACACCTTGACTTTTCCAAGCGCCATGCCTATACTGTCTACTCGGCGTGGCAAAGCGCTCACGCCAGCTATACTCGCAATGAGCGTCCTCGACAAATACGGCTTTCGCACCAACAATCCTATCAGGGCCATGGAAGTGGCTGAGGAGATAGTCACGTTATGGTATCAACTCCAAAAATAGGCGACATCATCAAGATGCGGGCCTGGCATGGCGTCGTGCTGGATGTTCTTGCCGGCTCTAGCGGCCGGACAGTTCTACGTGTACAAACGGTGAGAAACCTCTTCCGTCGCCTCAATCCTGAATTCATCGAGTTCGATCTGGCTCCCGACGTCATCGCCCCAGCCACACTCGACGATCTGCAACAAGAAATTGCGCAGTACCAGGCTTTCCTCAACGAGTCCGTTCAACAACTGCTTGGCAGCGCAAGCACAAACGGGCATTTGCATGCTTCATCTTGAATTTGCCGCTTGCGTCTACACCCAGCTCTCGGGCCGGTATTCGCCGAAAACCTGGCGCAGGGTGCCGCAGATTTCGCCCAGGGTAATGTAATTCTCCACGCACTCCACAAAGAGCGGCATGAGCGGCGCCTGGGGATCGCGTGCGGCCGCCTCGAGCTGCGCCAGCAAGGCGTCCACCTTGTCGTTGTCACGCGCCGCGCGCAACTCGGCCAGGCGCTGACACTGGTTGACCTGCACCGACGGGTCGACGCGCAGGAGGTCGGCCACCGGCTTCTCGTCGGTGACAAAGCGGTTGACACCGACGACGACCTGCTCGCCGTTTTCGATGGCGCGCAGGGTGCGGTAGGCCGCTTCCTGAATCTCGCGCTGCATGAACCCCTGTTCGATGGCGCGCAGCGCGCCGCCCATGGCTTCGATCTTATCCAGGTAGGCGCGCGCCTGTTGTTCAATTTCATTGGTCAGCGATTCGATCAGGTAGCTGCCGGCCAGCGGATCGGGTGAATCGGCCACGCCCGATTCGTACGCGATGACCTGCTGCGTGCGCAGCGCAATTTCCACGGCATGTTGGGTGGGCAAGGCCAGCGCTTCGTCTTTGGAATTGGTGTGCAGCGATTGCGTGCCGCCCAAGACCGCGGCCAGCGCCTGCATGGTCACGCGGATGATATTGGCGTCAGGCTGCTGCGCGGTGAGGGTCGAGCCGCCGGTCTGCGTATGGAAGCGCAGTTGCCATGATTTGGGGTCTTTGGCCCCGAAGCGGTCGCGCATGATGGACGCCCACAGGCGCCGCGCGGCGCGGAATTTGGCGACTTCTTCCAGGAAGTTGTTATGCGCATTGAAGAAAAACGACAACTGCCCTGCGAACTCATCTATGTCCAGCCCCGCGGCCAGTGCGGCCTTGACATAGTCAATGCCGTCGGCCAGGGTAAAGGCCACCTCCTGCACCGCGGTGCTGCCCGCCTCGCGAATGTGATAGCCGCTAATGGAAATGGTGTTCCATTTGGGCACTTCCTGACCGCAATAGGCAAACAGGTCGGTAATCAAGCGCATGGAAGGCGTAGGCGGGAAGATATAGGTGCCGCGCGCGGTGTATTCTTTGAGGATGTCGTTCTGCACCGTGCCGCGCAGCTCGCTAACGGGCACGCCCTGTTTTTTTGCCACCGCGATCACCATCGCCAGCAAAATGGCAGCCGGCGCGTTGATGGTCATTGAGATGCTAACTTTGTCGAGCGGGATCTGGTCGAGTAAGGTTTCCATGTCGGCCAGGGAGGAGATGCTGACGCCGACCTTGCCTACTTCGCCATCGGCCAGCGGATGATCGGCATCGTAGCCAATCTGGGTGGGCAGGTCAAAGGCAACCGAGAGGCCGGTCTGGCCCTGCGCAAGCAGATAGCGGTAACGGGCGTTGGACTCTTCGGCCGTGGCAAAGCCGGCATACTGGCGCATCGTCCAGTGGCGGCCGCGATACATGCTGGGGTAGATGCCGCGGGTAAAAGGATACTCGCCCGGAAAGCCCAGGTCTTTGGGATAATCAATCTGCACATCGGCCGGCGTGTAGAGTGGGTCTACGACGATGCCCGAACTGGTGGTCAGTTCTGGCGCCCGTTCTGGCGTGCGCGCCACAAATTTCTTACGCGTGGTTTGCAGCCATTTCTGTTTCAAATCGGCAATCATCGTATCGGACATAATAAACTCCTGTGAAAAATCACCCTTACGGGGTGGGAATCAGCGCGCAAGCCCGGAGGCGTTGATGCGCTCACTCTACGCCCGAATATCCCATCTGCCCATGATGTGCGTCAGTTGATGCACGTGGAAAGGGAACCTAGACGCGTGCGTCCCCGTTAGCTATCTACGAATAAGCACGCAGCAGAGGAATACCTACCATGTCTAGAAAAAGCTTATCGCTCGCTGTGATCTTGCTGGTCGTTGTTGCCATTCTCATAGCCGCCTGGTCAGCGCAGTCGAATCGCATCAGGGCTGGCTCGGAGGCGCCGAATTCGCCAGAAGCCGCGCCTGTGAAAACCGTGATGGAGCGCGCCTACGACTTGATCGGAACGGCCGCGCAGACCTATGACGTGAGCGGTTTTGCGACCGTCTTCGTAGATACAGCCGATTACCAGTTGACGACCAAACAACAGGAAGGCGTGGCTGCTATCCTGGGCGCTGAAGCTGCGCAAAGGGCCGGTTATCTGACCGCCATGCAAGCCCATTACATGTCTCTGGGCCACGGTGCGAAACTGCTGCAGTCCGCGCTGGCTAAAGCGAAAGCCGAGGGGCGTGAGCTATCAGCCGAGGAATTCCAGGCTATTATCAAGGCGAATCATGATCAGGTTCCAACTTTGCCTAGCCCGGTGGTCGCCAAGACAAATCTGACCTACGAATCTATCGAGATTGCTGGCGACCGGGCCACGGTGCGTTATGACGACGGCGCCGCCCTGCAAGAAGCGATCCTGTTAAAGATCAAGGGCCAGTGGTATATTGCCGGCATCACGCCAGTTTGGGCCCATTTCTGAGCGCACTGTCGTCTTGAAATGAGGGACGGGCCGCAGTCAGACTGTGGCCCGTCTTTGTTTCGTGCGATTGCGAATCCGGTGCTCAGGCTTCGCCGCGCAAAGTCAGCAGCACCTGCCCTTGATCCACGCGATCGCCCGGCTTGACCTTGACGTGGCCGATGATCGAGGCCCGCGGCGCCTTGAGATCATTCTCCATCTTCATGGCCTCCAGAATGACCAGGCTCTGCCCGGCGTGCACGGCATCATCTTCGGCTACCAGCACCTTGACCACCAGGCCCGGAATGGGCGCCTTGAGCTGTAGTTCGCCGCCTGACACCGCCAGCAGGTCGCGCGCCTGATTCAACCGCCGCCATCGCTCATCTTCCACGCGTACTTCCAACGCCTCGCCGCCGATGATGACCCGGTACGCGTCGCCCTGTAGTTCTTCGGCCACCACTTCATGCGACGCCTTGTTGAGCAGCAGTGAGAAAACCGGCAGGGTGCCGATGCGCTTGAGGTCTACATCCACCGCTTTGCCATCCACGGTGACGCGGTTGTCAAGATCAATCTCAACCAGGAAGTCTTTGCCGTCAATAGATGCAATGTACTTCATACGCGTAACCCTCCCCAACGGCTGGCGCGTTTCCAAATCGAGGTCCCGGCGTCGGCGGACTGGCGCACGGTCAGGGCGCGGCGCTCGCTTTCGTGCAAGAGGAGCGTGGCGACAATCGCGGCAATTTCTTTGTTCTCTGGCTTCTCTGTGGCTTGCAGCGCAAAGCGTTGTTCCAGGAACGTGGTGTCGAACGTGCCCCACATGAAGCGCGTGCTGTCCATGATCTGCTGATGGAACGGAATGCTCGTCTTGATCCCGCCGATCTTGTACTCACGCAGGGCGCGGCGCATGCGCAGAATCGCTTCTGGTCGCGTCTCGCCCCACACGATCAACTTGGCAATCATCGGATCGTAGTACAACGACACTTCGAAGCCTTCGTAGATGCCGCTTTCCACGCGCACGCCTGGCCCGGTTGGCTCCGACAGCGTGACGACGCGGCCGCCGGACGGCATGAAGTTGTTGAACGGGTCCTCAGCGGTGATGCGGCACTCGATGGCCCAGCCGCGGGGGCGGATGTCCTCTTGCTTCCAGCGCAGCTTGCGGCCGCTGGCAATCGCGATCATCTCCTTGACGATGTCCACCCCGGTGACCATCTCTGTCACCGGGTGTTCCACCTGCAAACGGGTGTTCATCTCCAAGAAGTAGAAATTGCCGTCGCGGTCGAGCAAGAATTCGAAGGTGCCCGCGTTGACGTACTTGACAGACTGGGCTGCGCGCACGGCAATCGCGCCCATCCGCGCGCGCAGCTCATCGCTGACCGCGACGGAGGGCGCCTCTTCGATCAGTTTTTGGTGGCGGCGTTGAATGGAGCACTCGCGTTCGCCCAGGTGGATCACATTCCCGTGCTGATCCGCCAGGATTTGGATTTCGATATGGCGCGCATTTTCTACCAGCTTCTCCATGTAAACCGTGTCGTCGCCAAATGCGTTCTTGGCCTCCCGGCGGGCCGCATCCAGCGAGCTGATCAGGTCTTCGGGGCGCCGCACGGTGCGCATCCCTTTGCCGCCGCCTCCCGCCGCCGCTTTGATCAGCAGAGGATAGCCGATTTGCGTTGCCACGGCGACCGCTTCATCATCGCGCAGGCCTTCTGGCGTACCCGGCACCACCGGAACCCCCGCCGCCATCATACTGCGCCGCGCTTCCACCTTGTCACCCATCGAGCGGATGGCAGAAGCCGGCGGGCCAATGAAAGCGATGCCTTCAGCTTCACAGGCTTCAGCAAAATCCTCGTTTTCAGACAGAAATCCGTAGCCTGGATGAATGGCCTCGGCGCCGGCCTTGCGCGCCACTTCCAGGAGTTTGTCAATCCGCAAATAACTTTCCCGCGACGGCGCCGGGCCAATGTTATACGCCTCATCGGCGTAGCGTACATGCAAAGCGTTACGGTCGGCGTCAGAATACACGGCGACAGTGGCTAATCCGCGCTCTTCACACGCGCGCAGGATGCGCACCGCAATTTCACCGCGATTGGCGACCAGAACCTTTTTGAACATAGAATGGTTTGCCTCCTGTTGATATCAGGAACGATCTTGTCTCGGTTACGCGTGGCTGCCTCGCAGGTACAAGGTCAGGTACACCAGGTCAGGACTGAAGGGCAAAGGTGCAAGCTCCTGCAACGAGCGAAGTTCGCCGAAGCTCTCTTCGGCGCTGCGTAAACAGCACTGTTGAATCTCTTGCACGATGGCTGTCAGCGGCTGGCCCAACAGACGTGTGTCCGATTCGGCCATGACGATGGTTAGCGAGACCAGGCCGCTCACCCACAGCCCGTTGAGCGGCAGATCATGGCTGTCAGGGAAACAGGTGAAGCGCACCGGCAGGCCGCAGTCTACTTCGAATTCGATCAGGGTGTCGCCGTCCAGTTCGTAATCGGTGATTCCGGTGATCACACCGGCTACTGCGAAGAGGCCCGGCGCCAGCGGCACAAGACGCGGTTGTCCCTGCACGGCGAGCTGCATCTGCCCCAGGCCTCCGGCGTCGCCAAACGCCACGGCGCCGCCATCCAGAACAACCGTGATGAGCGAGCCAGAGCGCAGACGAGGACTGCCAGCGGCGACGAATTGCCAATCAGGTAGTTCGACGTTTAGTTGCATGACTCTTTCCGAGATGCTGACCTTGATACCGATCGGCAACGTTCACAGTGGAATGTTGCCGTGTTTCTTGGGCGGGTTCGTATCGCGTTTGTTTTGCAGCATTTCCAACGCGTTGATCAACCGCGGCCGCGTTTCGCGCGGCTCAATGACATCGTCAATGTAACCACGGCTGGCCGCCACGTACGGATTGGCAAACTTGGCGCGGTACTCGGCCACCAGGCGCGCCTTTTCCGCATCGGGATCTGCAGCCTCCATCAATTGACGCCGGAAAATGATGTTCACCGCGCCTTCGGGTCCCATCACGGCGATTTCAGCCGTTGGCCAGGCCAGGTTCAGGTCGCCGCGGATGTGCTTGCTGTTCATCACGCAATAGGCGCCGCCGTATGACTTGCGCGTGATGACCGTAATCTTGGGCACGGTCGCCTCGCACAGGGCGTAGAGCAGCTTGGCGCCGTGGCGAATGATGCCGCCGTGCTCTTGAGCCATGCCGGGCATGAAGCCAGGCACATCCTCGAACACCACGATCGGGATGTTGAAACAGTCGCAGAAACGGACGAAGCGCGCGGATTTCCATGAAGCGTCAATGTCGAGCACGCCGGCAAGCACCATCGGCTGGTTGGCGACAATGCCAATGGTGCGTCCGCCCAAGCGGGCAAAGCCAATCAAGATGTTGCGGGCAAAATGCTCATGGACTTCCAGGAAATCGCCATCATCCACGATACGCTCAATGACATCTTTCATGTCGTAAGGCTTGTTGGGGTTGTCGGGTATCAGTCCATCCAAGTCTGGATCCATGCGCAGCGGATCATCGGTTGGGGCGCGCCGCGGTGGGTCTTCCAGGTTGTTCTGTGGGAAATAGCCGAGCAGCTTTTGGCTGAGGAACATGGCCTCTTCTTCGCCTTCGGCCACGAAATGCGCCACCCCGCTCTTGTTGGCATGCACCAGCGCGCCGCCCAACGTTTCGAAGGTGACATCTTCGTGCGTCACTGTCTTCACCACTTCAGGCCCGGTTACGAACATGTAGCTCGAGTCTTTGACCATGATGATGAAGTCGGTGATGGCGGGCGAGTAGACAGCGCCGCCCGCGCAGGGGCCAAGAATCACCGAGACCTGCGGCAGCACACCGGAAGCCAGGGTGTTGCGCAGGAAAATGTCGGCATAGCCGCCCAGGGAGACGACGCCCTCCTGGATGCGGGCGCCGCCAGAGTCGTTGAGGCCAACGACCGGCGCACCGTTCTTGAGGGCCATATCCATGACTTTGCAGATTTTCTCAGCATGAGCCTGGGACAGGGAACCGCCAAAAACGGTGAAGTCCTGTGAATAGACGAAAGTGAGGCGTCCGTCAATCGTGCCATAGCCTGTCACCACGCCATCGCTGAGGATGCGCTGATCGGCCAGACCGAAATCGGTCGTCCGGTGGGTGACAAACATGTCCAGTTCACGGAAGCTGCCCTTGTCGAGCAGGAGTTCTAGGCGCTCACGTGCGGTAAGTCGCCCTTTTTCGTGTTGACGGATGATGCGTTCGGCGCCACCCCCCAACTTGGCTTGCTCTCTAAGGTCTCGTAGTTCTTTGATCTTCGGGTCGAGCGTCACTGGGCTGACCTCCACATAGAATTATGATTTGGCGTTCGATGCTTGAAGCACGGGTGCTTTGCGTGCAGCCAGGAGGGCTACCCATGCCGATAGCAGCCACGTCATGATGATCGTGTGCCATTGCATGAGCCATAAAGGTACGCTTGGATAGAAGAACGGGTATTCACCCAGGCCGTAATCAACGAAATCGCTGAGCACAAACCAGGCCAGAGCCAGCAGCACATGCCGCCCCTCGGCGCGGAATTGAGTCAACAAGTAAATGCCTTGCGCGATCATGCCGATATGCGCCACGGTCATGACGACGCCTTCCAGGGTGAGAGAGGCGCCCAAACCCCAGTAGGCTAACCAGAAAGTCACCGTCCATACGCCGTATTTGATGAGTCCGATGGCGGCGATGGTGTAAAACCAGTTCCACGCTTTGTGGCGGCGCAGGCCGAAAAAGGCAACCACAAAAAGAAAGGCAAAAAGCGGGCAATCGGGAATGAAGACCCAGAGAAGAGGCGATGGCGCGCCCATCCCATCCTTGCCATACAGGAAATGCGGGCCATACCAGTAGAGTGTGCCCGCAACGAAACCGATCAGGTTCAAGATGATGATCGTCCAGGCAATGTCACGGCGCTGAAACAGGTCGAAAATCTGTCGCACAGGACGATGGACATTCAACATGACAGGTAGGTCCTCATCTTCATTTTTCAATCTTCAGTCTCGCCCAGCAGTCGAATAGGCACGCCGCCCACGATTGCGCCGGGTGCAACGTCTTTGTTCACCAGGCTCATTGCGGAGACGACCGCGCCATCGCCAATGACGACGCCGGGCAGTATCGTACAGTTCGCGCCGATCACGACGTCACGCCCGATGACCACTGGGCCTTTGCGCCATTGCCGACGCAGGTACTCATGCGCCAGGATCACGGTGTTGTAACCGATGATCGAGTTGGCGCCGATGGAGATTTCTTCGGGGAAGAAAATATCGAGCACAACCGCAAGGGCCACCGAGGCGTCCTGCCCGACGGATATTCCAAGCGCCTGGTACATACGCCGCTTGACATTCAACCACGGCACATAGCGCGCCGTGTAGATCACCAGCCAATTGCGCACCACCCGCCACAGGGGCGTCGTGCGATACAGATGCTGCAACGTATTCCGTTCGTCGGGCGACGGTCGAATTTGCAGGCGATCCTGGCGCCTGCTGCCCGGCTCTGCCACGGCTTATCCGATCTCCACAACCAACTTGCCAAAGTGCTGGTCGGTCATCATGCGTTCCAGCGCCTGGGGATAGTCCCGCAGGGCGAAAACATGATCCACCGCCACCTTGATTTTGCCATCGAAGATCAAGGTCATGACCTTCGTGAAGTCAGCCTGGCTGCCCATGGTCGAGCCGATGATGTGCAGCTGGCGAGCAAACACGATATTGATGGGCGTCACGGCATTATAACCGGCCGTCCCTCCCACCGTCAACAGGCGGCCGCCGGCCCCCAGGCTGCGCAGGCTGTTGAGCCAGGTCGGCTCGCCTACGTTGTCCACCACCACATTGACGCCACGCTTGTTGGTCTTCGCCCACACCGCCTTGCCCCAGTTGGGTTGCGCGCTGCGGTCAACCACCCAATCTGCGCCCAGGCCCAACGCCGCCTGCGCCTTGTTGGCATCGCCGGCGACCACATAGACGCCGGCGCCGGCGAATTTTGCCAATTGGATCGCCGCGGTGTTGACGCCGCCGCCCGCGCCGACGATCAGGACGGTTTCGCCAGGCTGCAGGTGGCCTTTGGTGAACAGCATCCGCCAGGCGGTGACATAGACCACCGGGGCGGCCGCGGCGGCCAGCATATCGGCATGATCCGGTATCGCCAGGAGATTGCGCGCCGGCACGCGGATGAACTCCGCGTAGTTGCCAGGGGCATGTTCGCCCAGCATGGCAAACTCGTCGCAGTAGGGATGGTCGCCGGCCACGCAGTGCGCGCACTTGCCGCACCACAAAGTCGGGTTGTACGTCACCCGTTGGCCCACCTGCCAGCCTTCGACGCGTTCACCGATCGCCGCAATCGTACCCGCGCCGTCTGAACCCAGGATGTGCGGCATCTTGAGCTGCAGGCCTGGCCAACCTTTACGCACGAAATGGTCGAGCCGGTTGAGCGCGGCATACTGCACTCGCACCAAGACATCGTCAGCCCCAAACTTGGGCACGGCAATGTCCTCGCGGATCTGAAGGACCTCCGGGCCGCCGTGCTCGAAGAAAACAACCGCTTTCATCCTGTCACCCATGCCGCTCAACGCAATCCCAGTTCCTGGCGCGCAATCACCAGCCGTTGCACTTCGCTGGTGCCTTCGTATATTTCGGTGATCTTGGCGTCGCGGAAATAACGCTCAAGCGGCAGTTCCTTGCTGTAACCCATGCCGCCGTGAATCTGGATGGCCTGGTGCGTGACGAACATGGCCGTCTCGCTGGCGTGCAGCTTGGCTATCGCGGCTTCGAGCGTGTAACGTCCGCCGGTCTCTTTGGTAGCCATCTTTGCCAACGCGGCGTTGTAGATGAGCAGGCGGCTGGCTTCGATGCGGGTCTTCATGTCGGCGATTTTCCATTGGATCCCCTGGAATTCGCCGATCGCGCGGCCAAAGGCGTGGCGCTCCTGGGCATACAGCACGCTGGCCTCGTACGCAGCTTCAGCGACGCCCAGCGCCTGCGAAGCAATGCCGATACGGCCAGCATCGAGCACCGTCATGGCGATCTTGAAGCCCTGGCCCGGTTGCCCGATCATGTTTTCGGCTGGACACTGATAATCCTCGAAGATCAACTCTGAAGTGGCGCTGGCGCGAATGCCCAGCTTGGGTTCCACCTTGCCCCGAATGAACCCAGGGCGATCGGTTTCAATCGCGAACGCAGAAATACCGTTGTGCCGTTTCGCTGGCTCCGTCATGGTGAAGAGGACCACATAATCAGCCACCGGCCCGCTCGTTACCCACGATTTCCGGCCATTGATGGTGTAATAGCTGCCATCCGCGCTGCGCACCGCGCGACTGCTCATGCTGCCCGCATCGGATCCGGACATCGGCTCGGTCAGCGAATAAGCGCCAATGGCTTGCCCGCTGGCAATGGGCATCAGGAATTTTTGTTTCTGCGCCTCGGTGCCAAATTTGAGCAAGCCGTGGCAGTAGAGGGAATTATTGACCGAGAGGATGGTGCTGGTGGCGACGTCGGCCTTGGCCACTTCTTCAATCGCCAATACGTAGGCGAGGGTATCCAGCCCGGCGCCGCCGTATTCTTCGGGCACCTCGATTCCCATCAGGCCCAAGGCGCCCATCTTCTTGACAATCTCAAAGGGGAATTCGCCAGTTTCATCGAAGTGGGCCGCCACAGGCGCGATTTCCTTCTGCGCAAAGTCGCGTGCCACATCACGAATCATCCGTTGCTCGTCATTGAGCCTTAAGTCCATCTATGACCTCCATGCGTGCGGGCCACGGACTAGCCCGTGCCCCGTTCGTATCGGCAACCTGCGGAAGGCTTGCAGGCGAATGAACTGCCGCAGCAGTACCTGACTCACATCACATCAAATGAACTAACCGCCCGTGATCACAACCCCTAGAACGGCCCACAGCATCCCGCAGCCCAGGAAGACGCCAAGCAGCAAGGGAATTGCAACCAGCGTGGCGATGAGGTTCCCGACCAGCCTGCCGGCGGCGCGTGACAAGACGAACGCCAGGCCAAGACTGATCACAAGCGTGAGGACGCCGGCCAGAAGTTGAGCAACCCAGGGGGTTGTTTCCAGCAGGGCTGCCAGTAAATAGAGAACAGCCGCGCCAACGATCAAACCACAGCCGGCGCTCAACAGGGCAATGCCTAATCGTTTCAAACCGATCTTCCTCTCGCACGATCGTAAGGTAGTTTCATTTTACACTATCTGAGGCAAAACCACAAGGCAAATTGACGAAAAAAGGCAATACGTGTCGCCTCGCGGCGTCAGGGGATTGCTGATGGGTTCAACACCGCCAGCAAGCGATCATAGGTGACCTGCAGGGACTCTGGGATGACGCGCGTTCCCCCCGTGACGGTCATGTAATTCGTATCAGCGCCCCAGCGCGGCACAATATGCATGTGGATGTGCTCAGCCACGCCTGCGCCAGCCACTGCTCCCAGGTTGATGCCCAGGTTGAAACCGTGCGGCTTGAGCGCTTCACGCAGCGCAGCCAACGCCTGGTTGGCAATCATCATCATCTCCGTCAACGTTTCAGTCGGCAAATCTTCCAAGCTAGGCTTGTGAACATACGGCGCAATGAGCAAGTGCCCGTTGTTGTAAGGATACAGATTCATCATGAGATAGTTGTGGCGGCCGCGCAACAGAATCAACTCGTCTCGGTCCTGGGCGCCGGCAGCTTTGTCACAAAAGACGCAGCCAATCACCGGTTGCTGGGAATGACTTCGAACGTAGCTCATGCGCCAGGGTGCCCACAGGATTGACATAGTCGCTACCTTTGTCGGATGATAAATTGAAGCGATTGGGTACCCTTTCAGTGTACCAGATGTGCCGCGCAGCGTCAATTTGGCATCGTGAGACTGGCAGATCACCTGGCCGCTTGCCAAATACGGGCTTTCTCTGTGAAGGCTTCCTGGCAGTCTCCACATCTTCAGGCGTTTGCGGAAGCTACCTTCCTTGACCTGGGCCCATAATCGGTGTATCGTATGCGCATGACCATAGAGTCGCACACAGATCATGATGATCTGACCCATGCCTTGACGACAGGCTCCGGCGTGGCGCTGACCACGCGCTTTCTCGGCCATCCGCTGCGCTATCTGCCGGTGATTGCTTCCACCCAACCCGTGGTGCACATGGCCGCGCAAGAAGGCGCCCACGAGGGGTTGGTTGTGTTGACTGATGAACAGACAGCCGGCAAGGGGCGTTTGGGGCGCACCTGGCAGGCCCCGTTTGGCTCCAGCCTGCTCCTTTCGATGCTCTTCAGGCCCAATCTCCACCCCCAGCAGGGCGGCCGCTTGACGATGTGCGTTGGCCTGGGCGCGGCGACGGCCATCGAAGAGATGACCGGGCTGTCTATCCAGTTGAAATGGCCGAACGACCTCCTGCTGCATGGCAGGAAATTGGCCGGGGTTTTGACCGAAACCCAGTTGGACGGCGACCGCATGACCTACGCTGTCGTCGGCCTGGGATTGAACGTTAATCTCACACGACCGCCGGATGACGAGCTGGCGGCAACGGCCACGAGCCTTTCCCAGGCGATGGGCCGCAGCATCAGCCGTCTGGCGCTCTTACAGGCCATCTTGCGCCACGTCGAAGCGCATTACGAACGTTTGCAGGCCGGACATTCGCCCTATGCGGCGTGGTCGCAGCGCATGGCATACCAGGGACAAAGGGTGCAGGTAACACTCCCTCACATGGTGCTGACCGGTACGGTGACCGGGGCCAATCCTGACGGGGCGCTGCTCATCCAAGACGATCACGGCGCGCCCTACACCGTGTGGGCCGGGGATGTGACGTTACTCGATCGGGCGCCGTCAACCCACAGGGATTTCCAATGAGTATTCAATTCGATTGGCATGACGCCGAAGACGAACGGTGGGACCGCGACGAGCATGATCACCGTGCGGCGAAGCACGATTGGCGACCTCCAGACGCCCAAGAGCAAAGCGCACGCGTGGCTCCTACCCCGGCTCAAAAGCCGAAAGGGCGTCAGGTCGCTTCGCAGCGCACGACGCATTGGGAAACAATGCGTGTGGTGCGCTACCTGGGCCTGGGCGTCCTGATCGGCACGGTCATTAGCATTGGCGTGATTTACGCCCTGGCGCTTCGTAACCGCGCGGCCGCGCGCGCCGATTTGCAGGCCGTTATTACCGTCGAAGCCAACGCGCTGGCAGCTGGCGATGCGGAGATCTTCCTCGCGTTCCAGGACGACACCGACGCGGCCTGGCAGAATCTGCAAAAGACGCAGCTCGATCAACTGCGCCGCAGCGCGGTCAGCGCCACGTTGACCCTGGACGATTTCATCCTGACGGGCGATGTCGCCTGGGCCACGGTGCAGTACCAACAAGAGGGTGTGGACTATCAGCGCGTCCAATTCTACCGCCTGGTGGACGGTCATTGGAAACGCACCGCGCCTGACACCGCGTATTGGGGCGAGGAGAAAAGCCTGGAAACGCGGCACATGCGCTTCTTCTACCGTCAAAAAGACGAAGCGTTGGTGCAAGCCCTGAGTCAGGTGGCCGAGGACTTCTACAGCCGGACGCATCTTGATTTCAACGTGGGCGCCAGCCCGCAGCTTGAGTTCTACTTGGATCCCGAAACACAGCCGGTGCAGGCGCGCTTCAATGAGGGGCGCTTCCACATCTCCTCCCCGCAGTTGACCGGCATGCGGCGCGATGGTCAACTCCCCGCGGAACTGGTGGAAACCGTAGCCTATGATATCAGCCTGCGGCTGGCGATGGAGAAGTCAGGCCTCTTCTTGCGCTCACGCAATTTTGCGAATGGCAACTGGGTCCTGCTGCAGGGTATCGTCTTCTGGCAACTTCAGCGCCTGGCGCCCGACAACAGCGCGACGCAAAGCCTGGTCGCACAGTTCAAAACGATAGCCTCGCAAGGACAGTTCTTACCGATCAGTTCACTGTGGCCCCCTTTCCGCTTCAGCAGCCTCGAACGCACGTCCATTGCGCTGGCCGAATCGTATAACGTCGTCACCTATCTGGCAGACAGCACGGACCCAGGGCGCATTCCGGTCCTTCTGCGCGCGCTGGGCGACGGCCTGTCCGCCGCGGAGACCATGGCGCGGCTCGGTCTCAACCTGCGCAGTTTCGAACAGCAGTGGCGTTCGTATGCGTTGGCGCCCTGACAATCATCTGCTATAATGTCACCTGCTGACATCGTCTGCAAGCGGGTGCGCATGACACCGGTTTCGTTAGGCGGGAAAGTGGAGTTCTCGCTTGCCGTGTAGATTGCGCACGATGGTGGGGGTTGAGAAAAGAGACCGGGTGATTCGATTTTTCGCTGCCTGTTACCGGCGTCTTGCTGCGCACGCGGCGACGTCACCCGCTGCGCGCCCCCGCCATGACCAAACAAACGGCGGCCACGTCCTGTTGTGGTTGGCCCTGGCTTCATTGGCCATCGGCCTGCATCTCGAAGCCAGCCAGGCCTCACCGGCGCCTTTTCAGTCCAATTCTACCAACCCCACCGCCACTCCCACGCCCACGATCACACCGACGTGGACGCCATCGTTTACACCGGCCGCGGTGACTGACACACCAACCCCCTTCAACACGCTGCCGCCCCCCACCTTTACGCCGCGGCCCTCGCCAACCACACCCGCGCCTTTTTCGCCGACGCCAACCGACACCCCTCTGCTGCCGGCAGCCACGCCTTCTGAGACGCCAACCCCGTCTGCGCTCACCGACACGCCCACCGCGCCCGCGCTGACCGACACGCCCACCCCCGGCGCGCCCTTGCCGCCGACCGCGACGCCGACGCCGCCCGTTCCTTCTTCGCTGCCGCCCCCGCCGCCGCCGATTGAAAGCCCCGTCGTGCTGCCGGCCGGCGCCACGCCAACGGCTGAAACGGGGCCCTTTGGGCAGACTGTGATCCAGGCGCTGAGCTTCATCTGGCTTGGCTGCGGCATCCTCTTCATGCTGGCAATCGGCGCCGGCCTCTTCTTCTGGCTGCGTCGCCGGCCAGGGGAGTAGGTTGGCATGACCAGCCAGCCGCTTGCCTCGCCCAGGGCTGACCGCGCGGCGAGAACACTGGTGACGCGACGGCGCCAAATCGCTTCGTCATGGCTGGTGGCAGCTATCGTGCTGCTGGCTTTTGCCTTGCGCGTCGTTCATCTCGATTTCCAGAGTCTCTGGCGCGATGAAGTAGACGCCATTCGTTTTGCCACGCGGCCGCTGCCGGAACTGCTCAGCACCTTCGGCAAGCCAGGCGAAAATGGCCCGCTCTTCTTCTTACTACTCCGTCCCTGGCTGCAGTGGTTTGGTCAGAGTGAGTTTGCCCTGCGCTTTTTCTCCGTGCTGTGGGGCGTCCTCAGTGTGCCGCTTACCTGGCTCGTCGCGCGCCGTCTGCTGCGCGTGTTCGCCGCAGCGACCGGTTTGCCGACCGGCGTTGGTTGGATTGCCGGGCTGGCCGCGCTCCTCAGCGCATCGTCGCCCTACCTGGTGTGGTACAGCCAGGAAGGCAAAATGTACGCCCTGGTGACGGCGCTGGCGTTGGGCAGCCTGCTGGCGCTGCTGTGGGCGCTGACCCCTGGCGCGGTCAACACCCGCCTGCGCTGGCTCATGTATATCGTGCTCACCAGCCTCGGCTTCTATCTGCACGTGATGCTCGTCTTGATGCTGCCGGTGCATGCGGCGATCTTCATCCTGGCGCCGGCGCGCACACGACAGCACTGGCGCGGTGCGCTGACAGCCCTGGCCTGTTTTACGCTGCCCTACCTGCCCCTGGTTTGGTGGCAGTGGCGGCTTTTCACATCGCCCACGTTTAGCCCCGGCTTTGACTTCGTGCCATTGCCGCGTGAACTCGCCATCCTGCTGGCCGCTTTTGGCCGCGGCATGCGCGCCGCGCCGCCCATCGGCCTGGTCAGTGTATGGATCTTCTTGCTGCTGGCGGCTTTTGTCTTGGCGTACCTGCAACCACGGAGGAGTTGGCGAAGGCCCGTCGTTTTTTTGGGCGTCTGGTTGATCGCGCCCCCGCTGCTGCTCTTTCTGATCACGCTGCGGGTCCCGCTGTTCAACGATCGCTACCTGATCTACATTGGCCCGGCGTTCTATCTGCTCAGCGCGGTTGGCGTCTACCTGGTGGGGCAGCGCAGCCGCGCGCTGGCGATTGCCGCCCTGGTCTTGGCGCTCATGCTCAATCTGATCGGCGTGTGGGGCCAGGCGGTGACGCCCATCAAGAGCGATTTTCGCGCCGCGGCCGCGTTCGTGCAGGCGCGCCGCGACCCGACGGATGTGCTGATCTTTCTGCACCCCTACAGCCGTTTCACCTATGCCTATTACGCGGGCTGGGACTACGCGTGGCGCGAAGCGCCCTACACCAACGACCGCCAGCGCGTCTCGGCCGACGGGGTTGGCGCAACGTTGAGCCGCTTGTTGCAAGGGGTTACACACGTGTGGTTGATCGAATCCGAGGCGGAGACATGGGACCGGCGCGGGTTCAATCGGCAGTGGCTCGCCAACCATGGGCAAATCACGGCCGAAGCCGCGCTCAACGGCGTGCGCGTCACACGTTGGGCTTTACGTTAGGCTGCCGCCCATGCGCGGGGCGCACAACCTGCAATGAAAACAGGCAATCCGCGGCCATCTTCCAGGTCAGTTACCGCCTGGCTTTAGGCGGTTTGGGCGCGGGCGTCTCTGCGGCCGCGCCAGCCTTGCGCCGCGTGGCCGGCTTCTCAGCGACCGTGACGGGCGCGGGCGCGTCTTTGGGTTGAATAAGCGGCTTTTTGGCTGCAGGCGCAGCCGGGGCTGGCGGCGCGGCCGCGGGTTTGGTCTTCTTGGCGGATGAAGAAGCGGCCGCCAGGGTTGGCTGGACGGGCGCAGCCACAGGCGCGGCGGCCGGTTTTGCCTCCCTGGCCGCGGGCGCAGCCGTCGCTGGGGGCGGCTCTTTCGGTTGTATGAGCGGCTGGTTGGTCGCCGCCGCGGGTTTGGTCTTCTTGGCGGATGTGGGAGCTGGCGTCAGGGTTGGTTGGGCGGGTGCCGCAACCGACGCCGCGGCCCGGTTCACCTTTTTGGCCGTGGATGCGGCCGGCCTTGGCTGCGCCTGTGCAGCCCTGGATTTGGCTTTTGGCGCAGCGGGCGTTGATTTGGCCTTTGGCGCGGCCGGCAGAGCCAGCGCCAGTTGGCTGGATGCGGCGGGTTGAGCCTGGCTCCTGGTCTTTGCCCCTGCCTGGCTCGCTTTCCTGCGGCTCGGCTCGGGGCGCGGCAGAGGCGCCTCATCGCTCAGCTCTGCCGACTTGTCTTGTCTGACCGTCAGCAGCCCCGACACCTTCTGCCCGTGGGCTAGCGGCAGCAGCAGCTTGCCCTGCGTGTTGCGTCCGGCCAGCGGCACATCGGTCAGGGCCATGACATGCCAGGATGGCTGGTTTGTGCTCACCGCCAGCAGGCTCTCTGGGGCCACGACCGCGGCCTGCGCCAGTTCGCCAGAACGGGCGTTCAGGCTGTGGGCCACAACGCCGCTGCCGGCGCGACCCTGCGTGGGGAAATCGTCCAGCCCGCTGCGCTTCAAGTACCCCAACTCCGTTGCGGTCAGCAGCTCGGTTCCGGGCGTTGCCAGTCCGGCGTAGATCACCTGGTCACTGCGGGCCAGTTTGACCGCGTTGACCCCACCCGCGGGCAAGCCCACCGGGCGTACATCCTCATCCTTGAAGCGAATGGCCTGACCCTGGCGCGTCACCAGTACGAATTCCTGGCTGCCCTGCGCCAGCATGACCCAGCCAAGCTCATCCTTGTCATCCAGGTTGAAGACGGTCGTTGGCTCCAGGTTGACAGCATCCAGGAAATCGGTCAGTGTGATGCGTTTGACCTTGCCCTGGCGTGACACCAGCACCAAGTGACAATCGCCGTTCAAGTTGCGCGCGATTGTCGTCACGGCCGCCACGCGATCGCGCCGCGTGAAACCGCTCAGATCGGCCCAATGGCTGCCTGCGCCTTCGTTGACTTGATGCAGGCCCAAGCGCGCGCTGCGACCGTCGCGACTAAAGAGCGCCAGGTAGTGCCGCGTGTTGGCGCGCAGCAGGGCCAGATCCGCGCTTGGCGCCAGGCTGCGGAGCGTCTCCGGCTTCAGTTCCTCCAATGGACGGCGCGCAATCATGCCGTCGCGGGTCACGGTCAGCCACACATCCTGATCGGGCAGCAGGTCATGCGCTGACATTTTGCCTTTGGCCCGTTCCACAATCTGCGTGCGGCGGGCGTCGCCATAGGTGGCCTTGAGCTGGCGCAGCTCATCCTGAATGAGAGCCAGCATTTTGCTCTGCGAGGCCAATAAGGCCTCCAATTGGGCAATGAGCCGCAGCAGGTCTTTATATTCCTGCTCCAGTTTTTGCCGTTCAAGCTGCGCCAGGCGTTTGAGCGGCATATCGAGGATGGCCTGCGCCTGGATTTCGCTCAGTTGGAAGCGCTTCATCAAATTGGCGCGTGCGGTCTCGGTCGTGCGCGAACTGCGAATAATCTGAATCACTTCATCCAGATTTTTGAGTGCAATCAACAATCCTTCCACAATGTGCGCTCGCGCACGCGCCCGCGCCAGATCGAACTCTGTGCGACGCCGAATGATTTCGCGGCGATGTTCGACGTAATGGATCAGAATTTTCTTGAGCGACAGCAGCCGCGGCTCGCCGTCCACCAGGGCCAGCAGGGAGACGGAGAAGGTCTGCTGCATAGGCGTCAGCCGGAAAAGCTCATTCAGAATCTGCTGCGCGTCCACCGTCCGCGTGAGCTCGATGGCGACGCGCATGCCGGTGCGGTCGGACTCGTCGCGCAGATCGCTGATGCCATCCAGGCGGCCTTCACGCACTAGCTCCGCAATCCGCTCCAGCAGCCGCGTTTTGTTGGTCATGTAGGGCAGTTCCGTCACCACGATGCGGTTGCGGTTGCGGCTCATCTCTTCCAAGTGCGCTTTGGCCTGAATGACAAAACGCCCGCGGCCCACGGCATAGCTCTGCGCGATGAGGTCTTCCTGCTCGCCCGTGCTGGTTTTGCCATAGCGGAAAACCAGGCCGCCGGTGGGGAAATCAGGCCCTTGGATGAACTGCATCAGTTCTTCGATGCTGACCTCGTCGGCCCGTTCGTAATGGTCAATCAGATAGACCAGGGCATCACAGACTTCGCCCAGGTTGTGCGGCGGCACGTTGGTGGACATGCCTACGGCAATGCCGCTGGCGCCGTTGACGAGCAGGTTGGGCAGTAGGGCTGGCAAAATCGTCGGTTCGCGCAGCGACTCATCGAAGTTGGGGCCAAACTCAACCGTGTCCTTGTCAATGTCATCCAGCACGCTGGAGGCAATGCGCGCCAGGCGGGCTTCAGTATAGCGCATGGCTGCGGCGTTGTCGCCGTCCACGGAGCCGAAGTTGCCCTGACCATCCACCAGCATGTAGCGCAGAGAGAAATCCTGCGCCATGCGCACCATAGATTCGTACACCGCAGCGTCGCCATGCGGATGGTACTTACCCAGCACTTCACCGACGATGCGTGCGCTCTTTTTGTGCGTCTTGTCGGCAGTCAAGCCCATGTCGTGCATGGCGTAGAGAATGCGCCGATGCACCGGCTTGAGGCCGTCGCGCACGTCGGGCAGCGCCCGCGCCACGATGACGCTCATGGCGTAATCCAGGTAAGCCGTCTGCATTTCCTGGTCAATATCAATGGTTCGAATGGTGCCGATAGTCATATGCTGTTCCATGGATACGTGTTTTGAGCTGCGCGCAGTAGCGGCGATCTAGCCGAAGTATGCCATAGAATGATCGTTATGGCAAGAACAAGTGTGCTATCCCGTAAAAGGACCGATCAAGGCCGCCGCGTCAGTGTAGCCAGGTAACGAAAACTCTGCACGATGACCACCACGAAGGCGATGAGCACAACCCCGCCGACCAGCAGGGCATAACCATCCAGGCTAAGACCGGGAAGGGGGTAAAGGATAATGGCCGCCACGATCGTCAAAAGGCCAAGCCAAAACAGGCGCCGTCCCGCGTACGCGTTGGCCGCGTACCAGATGTCAGGGTCGTCCAGGGTCTGGCGCACACGAAAGCCATACCATAGATTGGGCCGCACCCGGCGGCGCATCAAAGGGATGGCAATCAGGCTCAGTAGGGCGCCGCTGCCCACGAAAAGATAGAGTAAGAACGTCTCATCGGTCATGGCTTTCCTCGTTCCTCGCGGCGCGCTGCCTGCAGTCGCACGACCTGCGGCTGGGGCGCATGGCTTTGCGCCCCAGCCCATCGCCCATCCTGCGCCCCTTATGGCGTCAGGCGGTTGAGATCGCGCGGGAAGAGCGTCGCCAGGCGGATGTTGTCCAGTCCCAAGAGCTGCATCAAGAAGCGCTCCAGGCCGATGGCAAAACCGCCATGCGGCGGCATGCCGTACTTGAACACTTCCAAGTATGCCTCGAAGGCGGCCAAATCGGTCACGCCGTGCTGCGCCAATGATGCGATGTAATCGGCGTAGCGGTGCAGGCGCTGACCGCCGGTCACCAACTCCGTGCCGCGAAACAGCAGATCGAAGCTGTTGGAAAAGGCCCGATCGGCCGGGTTGGGGTGGGTATAGAACGGTCGTTTGCCCATGGGGTAACCGGTGACGAACAAATAATCGCTCCCCAGCGTTTGCTGCGCCCACTGCCCCAGCCAGCGCTCATGCGCCGGCGCCAGGTCAGGCTCGCCGCGGCAATCCTCACCGGTGGCCCGAAAGATCAACTCCTGCGCCGCCGGGAAGTAGACCCAAGGGATATCGGCGACCATGCCCCCCGTCCCCGCGGCCGCCAATGGAGAGGTCGCGCCGGGCGCGGCAAAGGCCGGCATTTTCACCCGCAGTTGCGCCAGTTCGGCGGCGTAAGCGGCCGCCAGGTGCTGCAAAATGCCCTGAATGACCGCTGCCAGCAGCGTCATCACGTCGAAGTGGTTCTCGATGAAGCCGAACTCCACGTCAAGGCTGACATATTCATTGATGTGACGCGTGGTGTCGTGCGGTTCTGCGCGGAAGACGGGGCCTACCTCGAAGACGCGCTCGAAGATGCCCACCATCGTTTGCTTGTAGAACTGCGGGCTTTGCGCCAGGTAGGCGGGGCGGCCGAAATAGTCTACCTTGAAGACATTGGCGCCGCTTTCCGTGGCCGATGCCACCAGTTTGGGCGTTTGCACCTCGGTGAAACCCAATGCAGATAAGGTGGCGCGGAACCCGGCCATAATGCCGGCGCTCAGGCGAAACAGCGCCCATTTGTTGGGGTGGCGCAGTCCGACCACGCCGTGATCCAGGAAGGTGTTGAGGGTGGCTTTGACTTCCTTCTTGTTGATCTCGAACGGCGGCGGCTCCGTCACGGCGGTGATGACGCGCACGTGGCAGTCGTGCAGCTCATGGCCGCCGGGCGCCTGGGCTTCGAATACGACTGTGCCTGTTACCTCCACGACGCTGCCCTCCACGCAGCCGGCCAGCGGCGCCAATTCTTCCGGCGTCAACACCGCCTGGAACAGGCCAAAGCCATCGCGCAAGACAAGAAAGTTGATCGCGCCAATCTGGCGCAGGCGATGCACCCATCCGCACAGGCGCACGCGCTGACCTACGGCGCGGCCGGCTTCATTCGTGCGCACACGCGGCGGCGCGGATACCACGGTTTCCGTTGACATGTCTCCTCCTAAACGTTGGCGGTCGGTCGGGTTGGCAGCCCGACTGGCCGTTTGCGGGAATAAAAAGAGCGCCACCCGTCCGAGGGACGAGAGGCGCAACTCGTGGTACCACCCTGGTTTGTTTCGGCCTCACGGCTAAAACCTTCAGCGGTCATCTCTGACCAGCAGCGCGTAACGGACGCCACCGGCATGATTTACTTGACATAGACACAGGTGCCTGCATCGTTCAACCATGCAGCTCAGGAGTGTCTTTCCGCCAGTCAGACAGGCGACCATCGCAGCCAGCGGTCGCTCTCTGGGCTATCCGTTTCAGGCGTACTCTCTCCGTCAACGCTTGTTGAGTTATGAATGGCGGCAAGGATACCATACCGTCTGCTGCCTGTCAAAGTGGGTTCGCCCTGGCAATCAGCCCTGCACCACACAAGCGCCGCTCATGACGGCGAACCGTGACTGACCACCTTACGGCAAAAACGCACCACTCATTTGACTTTACGCCAGATCCAGGTCTTTGGTGTAGCGTGGATCGGCGTACTGAATCAGCGCATAGCCGCCGATGACCAGATACTTAACCTGGTTGGCGTTGAAAAGCCTCAACAGATCGCTGAAGTCGGAGTTGACGAACATCGCCGCCTTTGACCTTGTGCGCGTGGACGATCATCTCCCATGCCGCGTCGAAACGCGCCTGGGCTGATTGGTCTTGCCAGAACTCGAGGTCGAATGACCGGTCAAGTTCGGTCAATCAGACACCCCGACCAGCCATTGAAGGAGATTGTTTACCTTCCCGAGTAATCCGAATCAAAAACCGCAAAGCTTCATTCACTGACTCGGCATCGGGGAAGATCTCTGCTACATCGGGCGCTAACTGGATAAACTGCCCCCCAAATCCAGACCGCTCACGACCGATTTTTCGCACGCGTAAGCTCCTCAAATCGTACTCTGGACGCAATTCGTCTTCCATCTCGTTTTCAACCTTCTTCCTGGGGCGGCTTTCGTCTTCTTGCCCATTTGGAGTAAAATCATGGCAAAAGGACGACGAAGCATGATCTCATGGGAACAAGAAATCAAATTTTCCGCGTGCGTGCGTCAACATCCGCGCGCTTGCCAAACAGCATGTCAGCGGCGGCGACTTGCCCCAACCTGCGCCATGACCGAGCTGACGTAGGCCTATTTGCGCGCGGCGCCGCCCTTCTGTTTCTGCCCACCGCCCGGCGGCGTCCATCCTTCGGGCATTTGGCCTTCGTCGCTGAAGAAGAAATGTTCCATCTGCTGCAGAAGAAAATCCTGCGCATTCGGATCGCCCAGGCTGAGGCCGTAATGGTTGATGAGCAGCGTCTGGTAGGATGGCCACATCTCCCACGCTTCGCGCGAGATTTCGTTGAAGATGCGCTCGCCCAGCTTGCCCTTGAACGGCGCTTTGTCCAAGCCGGGCAGCAAGCGACCAAGCTTGCGGCACATCACCATGCGTGTGTTGTCGGGGCTGAACCCTATGTTGGCGGCAGGATCGGCCATCTGAAACCTCCGGTCTAAAGTGTTAGCGGCGGTGATTGTACACCAATGAGCATTGAGAACCAAAAGCTGCGTATCGTCTTCATGGGCATGGATGGGATTTTTTCTGCCATTCCGCTGCAATACTTGCTCGCTCACGGCGTTCAGGTGTGCGCCGTGGTGACGCCAGGCTCTGCGCCGGACGAATCCGCGCTGCGGCTTTCGACGGCGGCGCAACCATCCTCTATCGTTGACCAGGCCGCGGCGGCGGGGCTGCCCGTCATCTACGTCAAGCATCTGCGCGGCGCGCCAACGGCGGAGCGGCTGGCTGCACTGGCGCCGGATGTCGTCTTGGTCGCTTGTTTTTCGTTGATTTTGCCGGCGGCGCTGCTGGATACGCCGCGCCTGGGCTGTTTCAATTTACACCCATCGCTGCTGCCCGCTTATCGAGGCCCCGCGCCGCTTTTTTGGCAGCGGCGGCTGGGCGAAGAGCAAACCGGCGTGACGCTGCACCGGATGACGCCGGCCGTGGATGCGGGCGAGATTGTAGCGCAGGTCGGTGTGCCTTTGCCGGACGGCAGCAGCGCTGCCCAAGCCGACGCCTTGACCGCCCAGGCCGGCGCTGAACTGATGCTGCACATGCTGGCGCGCCTGGCGCAAGGCCCGTTACCCATGCAGCCGCAGGATGAAGCGCGCAGCACGACGTTTCCCTGGCCCACGGCTATGGATTTCAAACTCAACGCCGCCTGGGCCGCGCGGCGCGCCTTCAATTTCATGCGCGGCACAGCCGAGTGGGGATACCCGTACCGCCTGGTGGGCCATGGCGCGCCGTTGTGGCTGCAAACCGCCCTGGCCTTTGACCCACAGCAGCAGCTTGACCAGCCCGTGGTGCGCCGTGGGCGCGAGGCGCTGCTGCAGTTCTCGCCCGGTGTGCTGCACGCGACGGTTCTATGGTAAAGCGCCGCGGCCGGCTCGAATTTCGGTCCAAGGCAAGACTCAACCTGGACAGCGCCGCGCGCTCAACAGCAGCGGCGGCAAAGGCGCCTGGCGGAAATCGAAATTTTCCAGCAGATCATTGGCGCCTGCGTCACGCCCGCTCAGCGGCGTCAGGCCGAAATTGCGCTCGATGAAGGTCACGAGCGAGGTCAGCTCGGCCTGGCCGTGCGAAATGAAGCCTGGTCGAGCGTAGGGCGAGATGATGAGCAGCGGAACGCGTGGCCCCAGGCCGAACTGATCCACCTGCGGCGGCGGCAAATGATCGTAGAAGCCGCCGAAATGGCTCCAAACGACAAAAATAACCGTATTTGCCCACAGACTGCTCTTCATCACAGCGTTGATCTGCTGCACGGTCCAGTTTTCGCCCTCGCACAGGCTGGCCGTGGGGCGTTCGCTGAACTCGCCAGGAGGCACGAGCCAGCTCACGGCTGGGAGCTGCTGGCGCAGGACATCCACCAGGAACTGTCCGTCGCCGGTGACGTTATTGTTCCACAGGTAGGACGTACGAATGGTTTGGATCGCGTTCAGCACAACGGTTTGATAGCCATCTGCGCCGGGCCGCGGCCCATAGAAACGCCAGGATACAGGCCGCGCCTGCAGCCGCTCAGGAAGGTTGGCGATATTGAAGCAGGGGAAGACCCAGGTTGGATTGCCCGCGTTGGGTTCTGTGCGTACACGCGCACCGGCTGGCGCATCGCACCCCCAGGTGTCAGAGCTTTGCGTGGGATTGTCGGTGACCAACGCGGATTGCGCAGCAACCAGGTGAAGGAGATTGGGAAAGGCTGGCCCGGCCACGGCGGAGAAGGTGCGGTCGCTGAGCACAAAGGTCTGCGCATAGCGCCAATAGTTAGGGATATCTTCCGGCCAGGCCTGCGTGAACGGCAGCAAAAAACCATCCGCGAGGGCCGCGCCTGGAATCAGATCGAACTGATTCATGCGACCGCCACCCATGGCCAGCTGCGCCGACGCGCTGGAGGCATCCGGACTGCCGCCCAAGCGGTCTCCCGCGCGCGCCAGGTCAATCAGCGCGCCATCGGCTTTTTCTCCTCGCACCGCGCCCTCGGCGCCCGGAAAGCGGCCAAAGAGCGCATCGAAGCTGCGCCCTTCCTTGATGATGATGACGACATGTTGGATCGGCGTGTTCGTGATGGGAGTTGGCGTTGGTCCCTGGCTGGCAATGCCGGGAAAGAAGATCTGGCGCGGCGTCACCGTGGGCAGGGGTGCGGGGGTCGGCGGCGCGGTGGGCGTGGGCGCGGGCGTGTCGGTGGCAGGTTCTGGCGTGAGCGTGGGTGGATTGGTTGCCTCAGGCGTCGCCGGCGCAACGGTCGCCGTGACCGCTTGCGGTGTGCCTGGCGCTGGGCCGGTCGCAATGGCAGTCCCCGGCGCGCTGGTGATGACCGGCGGTGATGGCAGCGGCGGCAGGGTCGGCGCCGGCGTCACGCTGCTGGCTGGCGTTGGCGTGACCGGGGCTGGCGGCGGAGTGGGCGGCAGGGGCGGCTGCACACACGCGGCCAGACCAAAGGCCAGCAGCAGGCCCAAAGCCAACTGAACGAGGGGTTTACTTGCGAGCTGTCGGTCGGGTGTCATGGCGGCGCCGCATGCCCTCCCTGGACTGAACATTTATCACAACCGGATCGTTGCGGAAGATTATACACCCAGCAGCGACAAAGCCGCGAACTTGACTTTGGGGCCTCGATGGGCTAAAAAGGACGATAGAGAGGGACAAAGAGAAATCATGAACATACAGACGATTCGAATCGGAGCAAGCAGTTTGGAAGTGCCGGCCCTGGGCGTCGGCACTTGGGCCTGGGGCGACAAGCTAACATGGCAATACGGCGTCAGCTATGGCAAACAGGACGTAGTTGCAGCCTTTCACGCCAGCCTGCGCGCAGGGTTGAGATTATTCGACACGGCCGAGGTCTATGGCACCGGCATCTCCGAGCGCTTGCTGGGCGAACTGGCCTCCACCGTGCAGACGCCCATTGTGATCGCCAGCAAGTTTGCGCCGCTGCCCCATCGCTGGACGGCCGCTTCGATTCGCCGCGCGCTCAACGGCAGCTTGCAGCGCCTACGGGTTGATCGCATTGATCTTTACCAGGTGCACTGGTATTTCCCCACCCTGCGCATCGAAACCTTGATGAATGTGCTGGCTGATGCCGTCGAGGAGGGGAAAATTGGCGCTATCGGGGTGAGCAACTACCGCGAGGCGCGCATGCGGCGGGCGCATGAGGTGTTAGCCAAGCGTGGACTAGCCCTGGCCGCCAACCAGGTCGAGTATCATTTACTCAATCGCGAATGTGAACGCAACGGCGTCCTCACGGCCTGCCAGGAACTCGGCATCACCTTAATTGCCTACAGTCCATTGGGCAAAGGGCGACTCACCGGGAAGTACCGGCCCGGCGCGACCGTGTCGGGCATGCGGCGGGGCTTCAAGACGTTTTCGACTGCGCAATTGGCTGCGGCCATGCCGACCGTGGATCTTCTGACGGAGATCGGCGCGGCGCACGGCAAGACGGCCGGCCAGGTCGCGCTCAACTGGCTCGTGCGTCAACCAGGCGTCTTGCCCATCCCTGGCGCCAAAAACGCCCATCAGGCGGCTGAAAACGCCGGCGCCCTGGGCTGGGAGATCACCGCCGAGGAGGCTGACGCGCTCGATCGTGTCAGCCGCGCGGCTTCTGACGCCTGAGAGGCCAGATCGTCCGGCGCCGACTCGCCTGTCGCGCGCTGGTTGCGGCGATCCTCGGCGACTTCAGCAGCTCCAAATTGGACCGAGTTTTCAACCGCAGAGATCACAAAGAACACAAAGAGCTGCTGCTTTGCGTTTGGTCTGCTGTTCCTTTGTGTTCTATGTGTTCTATGTGTTCTATGTGTTCTTTGTGGTTAAATATGCGCTATATTTGGAAATCCTACGGCGACTTGACTACGCTTGCTCAATTTCGTAACGGTTGGTGATATTGGCTGCTTTGCGCAGCATGGCCATGGCCGGGCAGTACCGCTCCTCGGACAACTGAATCGCCCGCTCGAGCGACGCCTGGTCAATGTGATGGCCGGCCACCTTGTAGACAATCTCGATGTCGGTGTAGACCTTCGGATAATCAGCCGCGCGCGCGCCGTTGACCACCACCTCGAAGCGTGTCACTTCCTGGCGTTTCTTGCGCAGGATGGAAATGACATCCATGCCCGTGCAGCCGGCCAGGCCCGCAATCAACAGGCGCACCGGCTGCGGCCCGGCGTTGATGCCGCCCACGTCGCTGGCCGCATCCACCATAAAATGATGCCCATCCACTTCCATGTCGAAGTGCATCGCATCTACCAGGGTTGCTTTAACGGTATCCATTTGTTCACTCCATGTTTATTGTTCAACTGCGCGCGGCTTGCAGCGCCTGCCACACCCGCTCCGGTGTGAACGGGATCTGCCGAATGCGCACGCCCGTAGCGTCAAAAATGGCGTTGGCCAAGGCCGGCGCCACGCCATCTTTCGGAATCTCTGCCACAGCTTTGGCCCCATACGGCCCACTCGGCTCGTAGGTCTGCACCAGGATGACATCCAACCGGGGCATCTCGTCAGCCTGGTAGATACGGTAAGGCCCGAAGCGTGGGTTCAGCAGATGGCCCTCGTCGTCGTAGGCCATCTCTTCGCAGTGCGCGTAACCGAGCGCCTGCACCATGCCGCCCTCCACCTGGCCGGCCGCGGTCAGAGGGTTGATCGCGACGCCGCAGTCAACCGCCATCAGCAGCCGGTTTACCGTGACCTGGCCCGTTTCCGTGTCCACATCCGCTTCGACAAACTGCGCGGCAAAGGGCGGCGGGCTAACGTAGCTCATGTGGCTGGCCGTCGCCATGATTTGATGCTGATCGGCCTGATGCGTGGCATGCAGAGCCACTTTTTCCAGGCTGACCTTGCGCCCGTCCGGCGCGTGCACGTGTTGATCCTCCAACCAGACGCGTTCCGGATCTGCGCCTGGCAGCAGATGCTTGACCGCGTGCTCGATGATCTGGTCTTTGACCTGCTCGGCCGCCTTGAGCACCGCGCCGCCTGAAATATAGGTGGTGCTGGACGCGTACGCGCCGGTGTCGAACGGCGTAAAATCGGTGTCGGACGAGAAGATGATAATGTCGCGCAGCGGCACGCCCAGGGTTTCGGCGCAAATCTGGGCCAGGATGGTGTCGGAGCCGGTGCCCAGGTCGGTGGCGCCAACGAGCAGATTGAAACTGCCGTCGTCATTGAGTTTGAGACTGGCTGCGCCCATGTCCAGACCGGCGATGCCGGTGCCGTGCATGCAGAGCGCCACGCCCAAGCCCCGGCGGATATGGGGGCGGTCGGGGTGCGGGGTGTGAAAGCCTGGCCGCGTCTTGCGCTCCCAGTCCATCGCTCGCATGCCCTCCTGCACACATTCCTCCAGACCGCTGCTGGTGACCCACTGCGCAAAGCCTTCACGCCCTTCGCCCATCGCCCGCGCCATCATCATTTCATCGCCTGTGCGCACCCAGTTCTTGCGCTTGAACTCGATCGGATCCCAGCCGATGGCGAGTGCGATTTCATCCATGTGACATTCGAGCGCGAACAGGGCCTGCGGCGCGCCATAGCCGCGGTACGCGCCGGGCGTTGGTTTGTTGGTGTAAACCACGTCGCAGTCGAACTCGGCCGCGCCCAGGCGATAGGTGCTGAGGCCGCGAAAGCCGCTGACCATCTGCACGGTCAGGCCGTGGGTTCCATACGCGCCGGTGTCGGCCACCGTCTTGATGCGCATGGCGGCCAACGTGCCATCCTTGCGCACCGCCGTCTTGATGCGAATGATCTGTGGATGACGCGAGCGCGCGCTGCTGAACTCCTGGCTGCGCGTGTACTCGAAGCGCACGGGCCGGCCCGTCGCGATCGTCAGATGCCCGCAGAGGTCTTCGAGGAGCATTTCCTGCTTGCCGCCAAAGCCGCCGCCGATGCGCGGCTTGATGACGCGAATGCGGCGCAGCGGCAAACCCAGCAGCGGCGCAATGATGCGGCGCACATGGAAAGGCACCTGTGTGCTTGTTCGCACCACCAGGCGATCGTCCTCATCCCAGTAGGTGATGCAGGCGTGCGGCTCAATCGCTGCTTGCTGCACCTGGTGCACGCGGTATTCGTGTTCGAAGGTCCACGCGGCTGCGGCAAAGGCTTGCTGCAAATCGCCATGTTTGACATAAATATGATGTGAGCGATTATGCGCCGCGTCATGAATGCCCACCGCGTCCGGCTCATCGTGAATTTGCGGCGCGCCTTCCTGCATGGCGGCCACGGGGTCAAGGACAGCCGGCAGCACCTCATAGTCCACGTGGATCAAGGCCAGCGCGGCCTGGGCTATCTCAGGCGTTTCCGCCGCCACTACCGCCACCCGATCGCCCACATGGCGCACTTTGGAGTCAAGCGACGCCTGGTCATAGGGGTGCGGCTGCGGGTAGCTTTGCCCACCGCTGGCGTACATCACGCGCGGTATATCCTGGTAGGTCAGCACGGCGTGCACCCCTTCCAACGCGCGTGCGGCGCTCACGTCAATCGCGCGGATGCGCGCATGGGCGTGGGGGCTGGTCAACAGAGCCGCGTGCAGCATCCCCGGCAGGGTCATGTCGTCGGTGAAAACCGGGCGGCCTTTAGCCAGCTTGACCGCATCCACCTTGGTTTCTGCCTTGTTGACGACGCGCGTTTCAGGCTGGGCGACGACCATGACCGGCATGCGCGTGCGGGTCAGCGTCTCTGTGGGCCGTCCATCGAAGGAATCATCGGGAAATTCTGGCGTATCATCCGCAGGCGCCTGGCGTTCCTGGGCCGCGAGGCCGCTGGCAAAGATGATTGGAGGCATTTCCGCGGGCGGCGCCGCTTCGCCGCGCAGGATGGCGGCTGCGCGCAGCACCGCCTGCACCGGGCGTGCGTAGCCGGTGCAGCGGCAGAGCACGCCGGCGATGGCCTCGCGCACCTGGTCTTCGCTGGGATGTGGGTTTTGATCCAGCAGCGCCTTGGCAGCCAGCAGTTGGGCCGGAGTGCAGAAGCCGCATTGGATGGCTCCAGTTTCAATGAAGGCGCGCTGCAGCGGGTGCAGCGCGGCGGGCGGAGATGATGCCTGCAGGTCGTTGTCACGCCGGCCGGGCTGGTCAGGCGCGAGGTGTTCTACCGTTTCAATGGCGGCGCCGTGGGCCTGAACGGCCAACCGCGTGCAGGTGTTGACCAGCTTGCCGTTGAGGAGCACCGCGCAGGCGCCGCAGTCGCCCGTTTCGCAGCCGTGCTTCACGCTCCACATGCCGGCTCGGCGCAGCGCCGTCAAGAGCAGTTCATGCGGCGCCGTGTCCCAGGTCGTTTGTTCGCCATTGAGCGTAAGGTGGATGTGCATCATTGCCTCCCGAAAGTGTTGGCTCCTGCGTGAATTCTAACACACAAGCGGTGGGTGTTCAAAATAGGTTGTGCGGACTGCATTTAGAACTGCTGATAATGGTTAGAGTTGGTCGCAAGGGCCAAATGTGATACAATACTTACAACCCCAAACACGTTTGTGCGTACAGAGGAATAGTTCCGGCGGCGACCCGACGTCCTGAGCGGATTGCCGCCTGGAACCTCATGGGTCAACGAGCCGGTGGCCGGGCTGCCGGTAAAGGCGCTAACACCACACACGAGGACGAAACACGTATGCCCGATCGCATGGTGCGCAGCGACGGTAGTTTCATGCGCGGCGATGAAGCGCAGGTAGTTCTGCAGTACCTGAACGCGCTGGAGAGCTGCTCCGTGGTAGGAATCAGCAACATCGGCAAATCGGCCTTCCTGCGCATGTTGTGCCTGCCTCAGTTCCAGGCGCAGAGGAGCGGGCCGAGCCGCGAGGCTATTTTTGTCTATGTTGACTGCAACCGCATGTTGGGCTTGAATGATCAGGGTCTCTATGAATTGGTTTTGCGCTGTCTGCAGGATACGCTGCGCCAACAAACTGTGCCTGACGCCCTGGTGCGCGCGCTGCGCAGCGCCTATGAAGAACTGATCAACCCACACAGCCCATTTCACATCCCGCTGAGTTTCAACCAGGGTTTGACCGCTGTGCTCGATGGCCTGGGGCGCACCGTGGTGATGGTTTTCGATGAGTTCGATGACGTCCTGGCCCGCGTCGAGAGCCGCGTTTTTCTCAATCTGCGCGCGTTGAGGGATCAATATCGGCGCACGTTGGTTTTTGTAACGGCTACCAACGAAAGCCTGCCGCTGCTGCGCCGCGACGAGACCGTTGACGAGTTTATCGAACTTTTCACACATCACACCTACTACCTGCCGCCGCTGAAGCCTGACGATGCGGCTGATTTGATCCGCCAGCTCGCCGACGAACTACACGTCACCTTCAGCACGCGCGATATAGATTTTGTCTTTGATTGGGCTGGCGGTCATATCGGCCTGGTCGAGGCGGCGTGCGGCGTGTTGGGTAGTCTGACCGGCGCGCCGCTGCGGGATGCAGCCCAGGATTGGATCATTCACCGCGAAGCGGCGCAGCGCCTGCCGCGCAACCTGGCCGTGCAGACGGAGTGTATCAAAATTTGGGCCGGGTTGAACGAGGGGGAGCGCGCCGCTTTGATGGCTCTTGTCACGCCGGGGGGCGAGGCGCCGCTGCCGGTCATGAACACCCTGCACAACAAACATCTGCTCTTGGGCGCAGAAGATGACACCCCGCGTATCTTCAGTCGCCTGTTCGGCCAATTTTTGGCGCAGCAGAGCGCCCTGGTGCGCCCTGGCGTGCAGGGCGTGCGCGTGGATGTGGAGACCGGCACCGTGACGGTGGACGGTCGCCCCACCGAGGCCTTGACAAACCTGGAATTTCGCCTGCTGCTCTTGCTCTACGGTCAATTGGGCAAGATCTGCGACAAATACCAGGTGGTCGAAGCGGTGTGGGGACAAGACTACATGGATACTGTAGATGATGCCCGCATCGAAAAGTTGGTCAGTCGCCTGCGCGCCAAAATCGAGCCAGATCCAACGAACCCGCGCTATTTGACCACTTTGCGTGGGCGGGGTTACAAATTGGTTGGGGCGTCCTAACCGACCGTCAGTCAAGCGTCAGGGCGCCGTCTAGCGCAATTCGACAATTGCGGGTAAAATCAACCCGCAAGGGTAGCCTTTCCAACTGCCTGGGATTTTGGCCAGGCTGCATGAATCGCTCAGATCAACGGAGGTAACGCAAGCATGGCATCGTTGTTAGAAAAAATCGGCACGCTCATCTCGGCTAATCTGCACTACATGGTAGATGAGGCGTTGAAGTCCAATTCGATTGCGGTCTTCGATCAGTACATTCGCCAGGTTGAGAACAACCTGGCGGAGTTAGAAGACGCCGCAGCCACCGTGGGCGGCGAGGCGCGTATGCTGCGCCGCAAGTATGATGAATTTGCCGGTAAGGCCGCGGAACTTGACAAGAACATTGACATGTTCCTGAGCGAGGGACGTGAAGAACTGGCGGTGGCCGCGCAGACCAAGTTCAACTCCACCAAGCGCCTGGCTGATTCGTATAAGGAACAGGCCGATCGCCAGCAGTCCGAGTATCAAAAGCTGTTGGATGCTCGCCTCAAGCTGGAAGCCAAGTTGACCACGGTCAAGCAGGAGCGAGAAGAGCTGCAGGCTTTGCTGACCCTGGCCAAGTCTAAGGAAGTCAGCACCAAGGCCGTCAAGTCGTTGGATGACCTGGTTGGCTCCGGCGACGCCGATATCGCCCGCGTGGCTGATTCCATCCGCGCCCGCCTGGACAAGGCGCAGGCCGAAAGCGACATGGTTGCCTCCCGGCTTGATCGGCAGATGGACGATGTGCTGGAGCGCGAGACGCTCAACCGCCAGTTGGAAGAGCGCAAGCGCCGCCTGGGGATGAGCGCCGGATCATAGGCATTCGCCGGACTTTGGGTTCGTTATGGCTGCTGTTGCTGTGTGAACCCACCCGATCCGCGTGTGTTTCTGAAGTATCGGGTGGGTGTTGCATCGTCGTTCTGTTTCGGCTATACTGACAGCAGGTGGTTCGGACGCACGCCGCAGCGGCCAGTTTTGCCATGCGCCGTCGTGTCAACATCACGTGCAGAGGGGGAAACTCAATCGTTATGAATAATGCCATGATTTTTGAGCCGCGCAGCATGAATGTCAAGTTCGCCACCGGCTTCGCCGTGCTGCTGGCTTGTTTCTTTGCCTGGGTCAGCGGTATGATCACGGAAGCAATGGGCATCCTGGTGCTTTCCATCGCTGGCTTTCTGGGTCTATTTGCCATGTGGGATGCTGCCTACGTTGCGAACCGCAAGGTGATCGTGACTGATCAGGGCCTGACCGTGAACAATCCGCTGCGGTTGTGGGGCGTGCGGCAGGAATTCTCCTGGGACGACATCAAGCAGCTTGAACTCACCGTGCGCGATGAGCAGCGCAGCCTACGCATCAAGGCCGACAAGCCGCCCAAGTATTATTATGAAGATGTGTTGTATGACCCTGAGTTGGTGCAGGCGATCGTCACCCGCGGCAAGCTCAAGCCGCTCAAGGGAGAGGAAGCGCCGGCCCTGACTGCCCTGCCAAGCGATGGCAAAGCTGTCTATCGCTGGACGAAGAAGTGAGCTAACAAGTAACGAGAGATAAATCACATGAATCGCACTCGCATTATCTTCATTGCCATCATCGTGTTGGCATTGGTGGTCATTGGCGTTTCCTGGGGCTTGGGCTATCTGCAAACCCGACCGCAGCAACCCCTGGTGGTTGCACCCACTGGCCCAATCCAGGTGCGCGTCCTGACGGCCTTACCGGTGGAGCCGTGGGTGCGTGACGCCGCCAAGCAGTTCAATGACGAAAAACATCGCTTGCCGGGCAGCAATGAGCTCATCCAGGTAGAAGTGGTGGCTATGGACGGGTTGACGGCGCTGGGCAAGTGGGACCGCGACGAGTTCGGCGTCCTCGGCGACCGGGCCGCGGACAGCTTGACGGAGGCTGAGAAAGCGAAACTTGCCCAATTCCCCACCGTTTGGATTCCTGACAGCCGCTACCTGGTGGAACTGGCGAATGTGACTTACAAAGAGCGCCTCGGTCGTGATGTCTTCCTCACGGACGGAGAATACCGGGCGCGGCCCATTGCCATTTCGCTTTTTGCCTGGGGCATCTATCAGACCCGCGCGCGTGTGTTGGAGACGAAGTTCGGCGACATCAACTGGAAGTCTATCCATGATGCGGCCATCACCAAGGGCGGCTGGCCCGAGCTGGGCGGCGACCCTAGTTGGGGATTTTTCAAGCTGGTGGTGCCTAATCCGCGCAAGAATGTGGGCGGTCTGGCTGCCATGATTGCGGCGGCGGGTGAGTATTACAATCGCACCGATATCAGCGTTGCAGACGTCACCAACCCTCAGTTTCAGGCCTGGCTCAAGGAACTGATGGGCGCGCTGACTGACGTCAGCGGGTCCAGTGCGTATACGGCCGAAGATTTCGCCTTGTTTGGCTATTCGGTAGGCGATGGCGGCCAGTTGCTGGAAAGCGACCTGCTGACGAACATGGCTGGCATCCAGACGCGCTGGGCGGATCCCCTGCTGATCCGCTATCCGAACTATGTCAGTTGGTTTGACTTCCCCTTTACGGTGTGGGTGGGGCCAGAGACGACCGCGTTTGAGAAAAATGCGGCGCTTGAGTTCCAAAAATACCTGCTGTCGCCTGATGTGCAGAAGAAGGCAGTGGCGCGCGGCTTGCGGCCAGCCAATCCTGACATCCCGGTGATGGAAGGTGACAGCCTGTTCGCCAAGTGGGAGAAGCAGGGCGCCCAAGCCATTGTGCCGCGCACCACGGCCATGCGCGCCCCGAATCGCGAGGTGCTCCTGGCCCTGCTCCGCTGGTTTGACTTGAATGTGGCTCAGCGGTAAGAGTGACACGCCAGCGAAACATGCGCTCAAATGAGGCCACGATGACAAAGCAACGAAAAAAGCAGGGCGGCGTTCCGCCCGCGACAACGGTAACGATTATTGGCGGCGCATTGGCCTTGCTCCTATGCTGCGCCATGGCCGTCATTGCTTGGAACGGCCTCGGCAGACCGTTGACGCCGATCGTGAAGCAGGCCGACAACACGGTGGGCTTTCGCAATGCCACTGTGACCCTGGCTTATTCGCCAGAAAAAGGACAAATGCTGCAGGTGCTGGTGGATCAGTTCAATCGCCAGAACTTGCGCACCCCAGACGGCCAGCCCATGCAGGTGAAACTGCTGGAAATGACGCCAGAGGATATGGTTAGCGCCGCGCTGGAGAATCCGACTTTCCAGGCGCTCACACCCGACTCCACCCTGTGGTTGGACCAACTCGATCGCCAGTGGGCTTTGCGCCAACAGGTCGAAGCCGGACAGATTGCGCCGCGGCGTGTGGGCGAATCCACGCGCTACGCGGTCAGCCCTATCGTCATCGCGGCCTGGGAATCGGTCGCCCGTGGTCTTGGCTGGCCGCAGCCGATTGGCTGGAGCGACATCCAGAAGCGCGCGACCAGCGATGCCAATTTCAAATGGAACCATGCTTCGACCAGCCACGCCAGCGGGTTGCTCGCGACCCTGGCGGAATTCTATGCGGGCGCGGGCAAGACGCGTGGTTTGACCGCGGACGATGCAACCGCGCAGGCCACGCTGGACTATGTGCGCAACATCGAGCGCACGGTCAAGTATTACGGCGAAGGCGAGCTAACCGTGATTGAGCGCGCCCAAAAGGAAGGCCGTTCTTTCCTGGATGCTTTTGTGATTCAGGAACAGCTCGTCGTGCGCTTCAATCGTGATCAGCGGGGCGAAAAACTGGTTGCGCTCTATCCCAGCGAAGGCACGCTGTGGGCCGATCACCCGCTGGCGCTGCTCGAGCTGCCGACCCTGGCCGCCAATCAACGCCGCACATACCAGGCCCTGCGTGAATTTCTGCTGAGCCCGGCATCCCAGAAGCTAGTCCTGAGCTACGGGTATCGCCCGGCTGACCTGAGTATGGCGCTCGATGGCCCAGATTCCCCGCTGACGGCGGCGAACGGCATAGATGCGAAACAGCCGCAAACGACGCTGCAAATGCCGCCCGCGGCCGTGGTAGAAGTGGTGCAGAATGTTTGGTACTATACCAAGCGTCTGACCAACGTCTTCCTGGTGGTTGACACTTCCGGCTCGATGCGCGGGCAGAAACTCGACGCGGCCAAGACTGCGCTCGGCGCCTTCCTGGCGCAGATCAAGGGCAATCAGGAACAGGTTGGGCTGGTGGAATTCAGCGGGCAGGTCAACAACGTGCTCGAATTGGATGAGCTAGGACGCACGCGCGACGCCTTGAATAACGCCATTGCGAACTTGAACGCCAATGGGGATACTGCGCTGTTGGACGCGGTGCGCACGGCCTACCGGCGCTTGCAAGAGCGCGGCGATCGCGAGCGAATCAATGCGATCGTCGCAATGACCGACGGGCGTGAAAATGCCTCCCAGGTCAGTCTGAATACCCTGGTGCGTGAGATTCAGCTCGGCAACCAGGGGGGCGTGCCTGTGGTGATTTTCTGCATTGCGTACGGCAGTGACGCTGATTATGATACGCTGCTCGCCATTGCCGAGGCGTCTGGCGGGCAGGTGCGCGAAGGCACTGAGCAGACGATTCGGGAGTTGTACAAGCTGCTGTCCAGCTATTTCTGAGTAGCCACTATGCCTGACCAGTCCATCAGCCAGAAAATCGAGCGCCAGGCCCGCCAGGCCATCCTGGAACATGCGTTGCTGCGCGTGGAAAATGCTCTGATCGTGGCCGGCGTCCTGTTAGCCACGTACTTCGTGCCAGAGCCGTTTCCCTGGTGGCCCGTGTGGGGCTGGGCCGCGTTGGGCCTTGTGGGTGTGGCCGGTTTGGTTGTGAGCAGCCTCACCGACCCTGAGCACAACCGTCAGGTGGTGGCCGATCTGTTCTTGCAGGAATTCACGACCGCCGGCATCAGCGATCGCACGATCAAGGGCAAGCTGGACCAGGCGCTCGATTATTTCCGGCGCATCCAGGCTGCTGTGCAGACGCAAAAGGGCGGGGTCATGCAGGATCGCCTGGGCGACACGGTGCGCCAGATCAACGATTGGCTGGCGAACATGTTTCAACTGGCCCGCCGCCTGGATGCCTATCGCCGCGATGAGGTCATCAAGCGTGACATGAAGTCCGTGCCGGCCGAAATTTCTAGCTACCGTCAACGCCTCAACCTGGAGCGCGACCCGTCGGTGCGGCAGCAGATGGAGGCCGCGATCAATGCGCGCATCACGCAAGGGGAGGCCCTGGACCGCCTGGAAAACATGATGGAAAAGGCCGAGTTCCAGTTGGAGCAATCGCTGGCCGCGCTCGGCACCATCTATCCACAAATCCAGTTGATTGGCGCACGCGATGTGGACAGCAGTCGCACGCAGCGCCTACAAGCGGATATCTCTGACCAGGTCAACACGCTCAACGACATGGTCTCCTCGATCAATGAAGTCTACGCGTACGATGCCGAACATGATGTCGGAACCCTGCGCGCGGCCCCGCCGGCGCGCAAGACGTCGGCGGCCGGTTGACGGGCCAGGCGTAGCGCTGCGGGCTGCGCCAACCCATCATGATAGCCCCGCGCCGTTGGAACCGCTATGAGATAACAGGAGTTTGCCATGCGCAACGTGATCTTGGTTTTGATCGTTCTGAGCCTTCTGCTCACCGGCTGCAACGCCAGCCCACAGCCGACGCGCGGGGAGGTGACGGTCTTTGTGGCCGTACCACTGTCTGGCTTTCAGGCCAATGGTGGGCAGACGGTTCTGGGCGGCGTGCGGCTGGCGGCCGCCGAGATTAACCGCCAGGGCGGTCTACTCGGTTACAAAGTCAATGTCGTTGGCTTGGATGATGAGTCCGATTCAGATGTGGCGCTTGCCGGCGCTCAGAAGGTCAAGGACGCGGTGGCATCCGGCCAAAAAGTAATCGGTGTGGTCGGTCACCTCAACAGTGGACAGACGCTGGCTGCGATGGAAGTGTATAAGGACATGTCGCTCGTCGTCATCACGCCCACCTCGTCCGAAACCTCGATCACGCAGAAGGGCTACCGCAACTTTTTCCGCGTCAATGCCAACGACACGGAGCAGGCTGCGGTGGACGCCGGGTTCCTGGTGAACAATCTGAAAGCGCGGAAGATTGTCGTCGTGCACAACGATACACCTTACGGTGTTGGCTTGCGTGACGAGATGAAAAAGGCTTTGGCCGCCGTTGGCGGCGAGGTTGTGTTGACGCTGCAGGTCAAGGAGGGTCAGCCGCGCTACCTGGATGAGGTCGCGCAAATCAAGGCGGCCAACCCGGACGCGATCTTCTACGCTGGTTATGAGATCGAAACGCCCTATCTGCGGGCCGACCTGATCGAAAATGGCGTGACCATACCGATGCTGGCCAGCGACGGCGCTTTTCTGGCGGCGACGATTGACGAAGCCAATGGTACGGCTGAGGGCATGTATGTCAGCGCGTTCGCCCCCAGCCCGCAGGTGGCAGGCGCATCCTGGATTCAGGCTTATCAGGCCGTGGAATCTCGCAACCCAGACACCTATTCCATCAATGGTTACAGCGCCATGGCCGTGCTGGCTGAGGGCGTCAAAAAGGCGAACTCGCTCGATTCCGCCAAAGTGGCGGATGCGATGCGCCAGATGGACTTCCGCGGCGTCATGGGGGATCTCCAATTTGACGCCCAAGGCGACGTCAAAAATCCCAAAGTCTTCATCTTCCAGGTCAAAGATAGTCAATTTGTACAAGTGGCGCCATGACGCACGCATCGGATGACGCCGGCGGCTCGCATGGCGCGCGCCCATAGGAGTGGGATGGACAAGCGAACAGACGAAAACCAAGACACCCGTGCCGTCGAATTGACGCCAGCGCAAAGAAGCCTGACCGTCAATCTGCGGCAGAAGCGCACGTTGTTGACGATTTGTGAATACTACCAGCGTCATGCGGCTGCAGCCGAGGCCGAAATCGGAGCCTGGTTGGATAACCTGGTTGATGCCCTGCGCGCTGAAATTGCAGATATCTCACGCCTGCTGCGCCTCTATGATGTGCCTCCAGCCGGCGTGTACGCGGCGCGCAGCCAGGTAGACGAGGCGCGTTACGTGAAGAGCCGAGAGGCGCGCCTGGCTCTTTTATTGGCCAGGACGCGGGCCACGGTGCGTTGGTATGAACACGAACTGGCGGCCGATCCTCCCAGTGATGTGGCCGAGCTGTGGACTGAATTCCTGGCCGCCGAGCAACAGCGTGTTCAGCAAATTGAGAGTATGCTCGCCGAGGTTCAACCCGCGGCCGCCTGAGCATGAATGTCAGACAGAAACCAGGTTCTTGAGGATCAGCGACTCACCGAACCTGGTTTCTTTTGTGGGGAGAACTCGCCGTGAACAAGCTCGGATTCTACATTGAAAACAGCACGGTGCCATTCATTCGAGACGCCCTGGCCTCAGTCAAACCACCGGTCATTCTGTTTCACGCCGGCGACCGCGGCCTGCTGCGTGAGATTCGCACCAGTCTTTCGCCAAACTCCTTTATCATTGGGCGTCTGTTTGTGCCGCTGGACGAACAGGTGCGCTGGCTGGACGCTGCGGACCCCGACGCGGCGGGCGTCGCTTACGCCAATCGCATCCTGGAGTATGATTTTGGCTATGCCACCGAGCGCGCGGCCGGCCGGCTGCTGATTGATGCCTGGATGGGGCCAAACGAAACCCTCCCTGGCCCGGCTTCTTTCAAGAATTATCAACTGGGCACTCCCCTGGATCGTTATCCGGAATTTGCCGAGTTCTTTCAGCGCCGCAGTCAGTCGCTTGACCGTTTCCAGGCGGCCTTTCGCGCACGCCTGCAAACGGCTGGCTGTGAGGCCGTGGCATTCAACTTTGGCGCTGGCAACTACATTGACGCCTCGCACTATCTCGATTGGTTTCCACGCACGTTAGAATCCTACCGCTATCTTGGTTTTCACGAGTATGGCTGGCCGACTCTCATGCCGCGCGCCGGCGCTTCCAGCGCAGCGCTGCTCTATCGCGAGGCCATGCGCGGCATCTGTCAACGTTACAACAACCGTCATACCGCCATTATCACCGAGGCTGGCCTGGCGCGCATGTACAAAATCCTCGACGGCGGCGATGTGGGCTGGCTGTATCCACCCGATTCGGTGACGGAAGATTCCTACTGGGAATCGCTAGACTGGTACAACGACCAGATGTGCCGTGACGCCTATGTCCTGGGGGCGTGCCTCTACCAGGTGGGCCATGCCGGGCGTTGGGAAACGTTCCGCCACCTGGGCGTGGACAATCAGCAGCGGCCGATTACGATCAGCAATCGGATCGCTGCGTTGAAAGACCGCGCCGCCCCGCCGCTCAACCCGGACTGCACCACACCCGTCGAGTACCCGGCCGATGAATGGCGCGCCAGCCCCGGGCCGGTGGCGCGTCCCGCCTGGACGGACGTTCACACCTTGCTTTTGCGGAGCCCTGCGGCTCGTTATCCGATGCGTCCGTGGAATGCGAACAAGCGCCTGATCATTCACCACACCGTCACCGCGGGCGACATCACGCCAGACCTCATCGCGCGCGCGCAGGTGCAGCAGGGCAAACCAGGCATCACCTACCATTTCGTGATCCAGGCTGGCGGCGCTATCTATCAGACGAACACCCTGCGCACCGCGGCCGCGCATACCGGCGTGGACGCAGTCAACGCAGACAGCATCGGTGTGGCGCTGGCCGGCGATTTTACCGCAGCCCCGCCTTCGGCCAACCAGATGACCAGCGCAGCCAAACTGTGCGCTTTCCTACTGCAGGAATTCGGCCTGGCCCCCACGGCGATCAGCGGTCGCAGTGAAGTGGAGCCCGGTAATGCTTCGCCAGGCGCGCAATGGCTCCAAGGCGCGGCTTGGAAGGAAACCCTGCTCGCCCAGGTGCGCAGCCTGATCCCGCCGACCCCGCCTACCTGCGAAGAACAGCTGGCGCAGGCGCGCACAGACCTGGCGCAGGCGCGCAACGCGGCGGCGGCCGCGTTGGACAGAGCACAGCGCGCCGAAGCCCAGGCGGCTCAGGTGCCAGGGTTGACAGCCGATGTGGCGCGGTTGCAAGCCGACAATCAGACGCTGCGCGCGCAACTGGCGGATGGCGAATTGGCCTTGACCCAATACCAGGTGCAGGTGGCCGATTTACAGGACTTGACTACCGACCTGCGCCGACACACGTCAGATCAGCAGGCAACGATCAGCGCCCTGCAAGCCCAGGTCGCTGATTTGCAGCGGCAGCTGGCTGATTGCCAGGCTGGACTGCCCGGCGGAGGCGAACCGCCTGGTGGAGGCGAACCGCCTGGTGGAGGCGAACCGCCTGGCGGAGGCGAACCGCCCGGCGGAGGCGAACCGCCCGGCGGAGGCGAACCGCCCGGCGGAGGCGAACCGCCCGGCGGAGGCGAACCGCCCGGCGGAGGCGAACCGCCGCGCATCGCGCGGCCTGACTTGCAGGACGTTAGTGCGCAGCTGCCCCATCATACAACCGCGCGATACGACTCGCGTGCGCTGGACACCATCAGGCGTGTGGTGATTCATCACACGGTGACGCGCGACAACGTGACGGCGGAGCGCATTGCGCAGGTACAGGTCGGGCAGGGACGCGCCGGCATCACCTATCACTTTCTGATCGTCGGAGATGGCACGATTTACCAGACGAACGCGCTGGAAACCGTAAGCGAACAAACGGTGACGCCGGCCGTCAACCTGGATGGGGTGGGGGTGGCGTTTGCAGGCAATTTCACCGATGTGCCGCCAACTACTGCGCAGATCAACAGCGGCGCACGCCTGATTGCCTGGCTGCTGCAAGAGTTAAAACTGACAACCGACGCCGTTGTGGGTCGCAGCGAGTTGGAAAGCGTCGGATCGCCGGGGAAACAGTGGCTTCTGGGTGCGCGTTGGAAGGAAATCTTACTGCAAGCTATGCAGCGGCTTTGATATAATACAGTCGCACCATCGTTCGTGCGGCTGTATCGTGTATCGGATTCCCGCGCATGACCCACTACCATCACATGCTGCGGATCAATGACTAGGAGCCTGTCCATGCAACCAACCCTCGACGGAGCCATCCATATTCGCCCCATGGGCGACGATCTCGTAACGACGCTGTGCCTGCATCATGGCCCGTTGGCCATGGCTCAGTTGCGCCAGCCTGCCGATGACCAGGTTGATGGGCGTTTGCTTCAGCATCCGTGGCCGGAAACGTTGTTCGATGAAGTCGCGCCGCGCTTGGGGCAGAGCCTGGTCTGCCCGCCAGGCGCTTCGACCGAACGTCGCGAATTCCTGCGTGAGGTGATTCGCCGCTACGGCACATGCGCCATTCAGGCGTGGCACCATGACAAGATCGTTGGCGTCATTCGCTTTTTCCCAAGCGCGCTGATGATGCGCCTGGGGCGCCACTCGGACTCCATGCGCTCGAGCTGGTTCTGGCCGGCCGTTGACGCAGATGACCCTGCGAACACCCTGTTCATTCAGTGCATCGAGATGGGCGCGCCAACATTCCAGAGTGGTTTGCTGGTTTTGCCTGACGAAAGCAGCGGGGATGCGACGGACTTCCAGCGCCGCGGCATTGGAACATCGCTCGTGAAGGCATTGATCGCCTGGGCTGCCGAGCGCGGCTGGGCGCGCTTGCAGGTGGGGGCAGGACAAGATCTGGACATCATCTATGGCCTGGTTGGCACCGGCGGCCGCACCTTCTGGGAAAAACTGGGCTTCCGCGCGCACAAGGAACTGCCGATCCTGCCCTGGACAACGTCTGAGCTGCCGGTGCTCTCGTACCAGGCCAGTAAGGCGCGCATGAGTCTTGATGATGCGCAGCGGCAATGGTTGATGGTGCTCGACTTACCATAGAAGCAAAAGAGGCGGGTTGAAAAACCCGCCTCTTCGTTGAAACTTGATGGTGTGGTGTCAGGGCGTCAATCTACGACGGATGGTCCGTCCCAGCGCATGGCTCGGATGGGGACGCGGGTCAGCCAGCGCACCAGGGTGTTCCCCAAAATCCACTTCACGCGTAGAACCCACGGAATCTCGCGCACGCCGACCACGCGAAAGCCGAACCGTTCATAGAAGCTGACCCGGTAGGCGGGGCACTCCAGGAAGATCGGCGGAACGCTTTGCCTCAGGATCGTGCGCATCAACGCGCCGCCCACGCCGCGTTTGCGGTAGGACGACCGCACCACCATGCTGCCCAATTCACGCAGCCCCGGATAAGGCCTGATTTGGACACATCCCACCACCTCTCCATTGACTTCAGCCAGCAAAAAGTTTTGCCAGTGCAGATTGGTAGGGTCCAGCCGCGCGCTGGCGACCAGGCGTCTGATCAGCGCCTGCTCATCTGCGCGCGCCTGGCGCACCTGCAGCGCCGCGCTGAGCGGTTCAGTGGTGGGTGACATGGCCGTGCGCTACTGGCTCTTCTGCTTGTATTCATCCACAAGGCTGCGCCGCAGCACCTTGCCCACCATCGTCTTGGGCAGCGTTTCGCGGAACTCGATGCGCGAGGGCACCTTGTAGGCGGCCATGCGTTCTTTGCAGAAGGCGCGGATATCGTCCACGGTTGCGGCCATGCCGGGCTTGAGCACAATCCAGGCCGCCACGGCTTCGCCCTTGTAGGCGTCAGGAATGCCGGCCACAGCCACTTCTTGCACGGCCGGATGCTGACTGACCACTTCTTCGACCTCGCGCGGCCATACCTGGTAGCCGCTCGGTTTGATCAGATCCTTCTTGCGATCCACAATGAAGACGTAACCGTCCTCATCCAGGTAGCCCAAGTCGCCCGTGTGCAGCCAGCGAATCCCGTCGTGCGTCTGCACCATTTCGGCCGTGGCGTCGGGTCGCGCCCAGTAGCCTTTCATGATTTGCGGCGCGTTGAGCAGGATTTCGCCGACCTCGCCCGCCGGCAGGCTGCCCTCGCCTGTGAGCGCATCGGCAATGCGAACGGAGACATCAGACACCGGCATGCCGACCGAGCCGAGCTTGAAAGCGCCCTTGTAGGGGTTGATGCAGCAGGCCATCATAGCTTCGGTCAGGCTGTAGCCCTCCACGATGCGGCCGCCGGTCAGCTTCTCGAAGGCCGTCTTGGTTTCAGCCAACAACGGCGCCGCACCCGAGATGCAGGCCTTCATGGAATGGAAATCAATCTTGCCTTCTTTGACTTCGGGGTTGTTGAGCAACGCGATATAGAGCGTGGGCACGCCGATGAAGAAGGCTGGCTTGGTCTTGCCAATGGTTTCGGCCAAGTCTTTGATGTCGCGCGGGTCGGGTACGAGCGCCAGCGGGAAGTGCCCGTACAGGCTCGTGCTCAGGGCGCCGCCATTGCCGAAGACGTGAAAGAGCGGCAGCGGCAGACAGAAATAGCTTTGCCAGTCCTCCAACGCATCCTTGAACCACGTGCGAATCTGCTTGCCCGCAGCGTAGAGACCCGCATGGGTGCCAATCGCCACTTTGGGAATGCCCGTGGTGCCGCCGGTGCCCAGGAGCAGGGCGTCATCATCCGGCGAAATGGGCACGTTGGGTTTCGGCTTGCCGGCTTGCGGGGTTAGCAGGTCCGGCAGATAGTGGTCGCCGGCTGCCAGGGCCACCTGGTGGCCTCCCTTCTTCTCGCGGAAGGCGATGAAGAGCAGGCGCAGCACAAAAGGCAGATACTCGCGCACGCGTGTGGCAACCACATATTCCAGCTTTGTCTTGGCTTGCAGGGCCTTGATGCGCTCGTAGAACGGCGTCATCACCAACATCACGCGCGCGCCGCTGGTATTGAGCAGCTCTTCCAGTTCGCGCTCCGTGTACAGGGGATTCAGCGGTGCATAAACCGCGCCCGCCTTCCAACAGCCCAACTGTGCGATGACCGCCTGGGGCGAATTGACCAGCACAGAAGAAACCGGCTCGCCTTTCTTGACCCCCATCGCCACCAGCGCGTTGGCGAACTGATTGCTCAGTTCGTCCACTTGGCGCCATGTCAGCGTCGTGCCCTTGAACCAGACCGCCGCGGCTTCTGGGCGCTGCTTGACCGCCTCATCCAGCTTTTCCAACAGAGTGCCGGAGTAGGGGGCTACCGTTGCCGGGATGCCCTCATCATAATGCGCCAACCAGGGTTTCTCGTCCATGTTGCCTCCTAAAGTGATTATACTTATCCAGACCCCTGTTGGGGCCGAGAATTGTTGAGCAGCCGCCTGACCAGTGAGGCGGGCACCTCCTGCCACTGACCAGGCTGCAAATCTCCGATGGTGAATGGCCCAATGCTGATACGCACCAGGCGTAAGGTTGGAAAGCCCACAGCCGCTGTCATCTTGCGCACCTGCCGATTGCGCCCTTCCGTCAGCACTAAGCGCAGCCAGGCCGTGGGCACCGACTGACGAAACCGAATCGGTGCGCTGCGTTCCCACAGCGCGGGCGGGGCGCTGAGCAATTCAACCTGCGCCGGCAAGGTGGTCTGGCCTTCGATGACCACGCCCTGGCGCAGACGGGCCAGGGCTGCCTCGTCGGGAATTCGTTCCACCTGCGCCAGGTAAGTCTTGGGCTGCTTGAATGATGGCTGGGCCAGGCGATGAATCAATCCGCCATCGTTGGTCAGCAGCAGCAGCCCTTCGCTGTCTGCATCCAGCCGCCCGGCCGCGTACATGTCGGTCACCGGAAACAACCCGGCGAGCGTCGGTCGGGCAGCCGCATCCGTGAATTGACACAGCACGCCGTACGGTTTATTCAGGAGAAAATAGCGTGCGCCGCGCCTCACTTCTGGCGCAGTTTGGGTGAATCGAACCACAGTCCGCTGATGAGATGATCCGGCGTCCCATCGTTGAATACCACACGCACGGTCACGCCGTCTTCGTTGGCGAATTTTGCCGTATAGGTGACTCGCATATAGGCGCCGGTATCTTCGACCAGGCTCACCTCGCGTGTCTGATACGCGCCCAGTTTACCGCCGATGCTGCTGAGCATGTCCTGGAACGCCTTCTCGGTGATAGCCTTCTTCATCTGCTCATCGAAGTTGAGCGCAAAGCGGGCGTAATTGGCTTCGTTCATGCCGGCTAACAGGTTATCGGTCATCGGCTCGCTGTAGGTCAGGACCGCATCCCGTTCCTTGCCGCTCAAGGTCACGACCTGCGCACCGCCACAGGCGCTCAGCATGAGCGCTGCTCCGAGTAGTACCAGCAGCCAGACCCGTCTTCCACTCACACCAAACAACACACTTCACCCCCTTTTGTCATCAATGCTTGCGATGTCCTTTTCTGATTACTCCGCGTAGTGATAGAAGCCTTCGCTCGTTTTGCGCCCCAGCTTGCCAGCCTGGACCATCTTGCGCAGCAGGATCGGCGCTCGATAGCGGGCATCACGATAGTTTTCGAACAGGGCGTCGAGCACGTTGAGCATCACATCCAGGCCAACCAGGTCCGCCAACTGCAGCGGCCCCATGGGGAAGTTGTAGCCCAGGCGCATGGCCTTGTCCAGTGCATCACGTTCCGCCACTCCTTCTTGCAGCGCGAAGATCGCTTCCGCCACATACATCAGCCCCACGCGTGTCGTGATGAAGCCGGGATAGTCCTTGACGATGACCGGGTCCTTACCTGCCTGGCGCGCAAACGCCTCCACCGTTGCAACCGTTTCTGGCGCAGTATCCAGGCCAGGGATGATTTCGACGAGGGTCATCAACGCCGGGGGATTGAAGAAATGAATGCCGATCGCGCGGTCGCGATGGCCGAGGACACTGGCTAACTCCGTAATCGGCAGTGAGCTGGTGTTGCTGCCGATGATCGTGGTGGGTTCAACCAGCGTTTCAATCTGGCGAAACAAGTCTTGTTTGAGTGTAATCTGTTCTGGCGCAGCCTCGATCACGAGATCAGCGCCGCGCGCCGCATCGGCCAGGTTGTCATGATAGGATAGACAGGCCAGGGCCGCGTCGGCCGCAGCCTGGGTCAGACGCTGTTTGCTGACAGCACGGCTGAGCGCCTGCGCATGGTAGGCTTGGGCCTTATGCAGCGAGGACGCCAGCGGGTCATACTGACGCGTCTCCAGTCCGGCCAATGCGCTGATGTAGGCAATACCACTTCCCATTGTCCCAGCGCCCAACACCGCGCTTGTGCGCAGCCACAGCGCCTCAGTTGTGGACTTGATCATGGCCCCATTTCCTCCCTGCACATGAAGGCACCCTTGCCCCATGCCACCGACGAGGTGTATTTTATTTCTGTAGTCTTATTGTACACAGATTTGCGTAATCAAGCAACCTGTCACGTCACAGCGCGTCATGAACGCCGCGGCGAGCTGAAGCGGCCGATGGGCATGGGCGGGCAGACACAACGTTGACTGAAACGCGTTCTGCCGCTACAATGCAGGCCTTGTCCCCCATCCGCTCGATCTTGGGAGCCGGCGATGTGGAACAAACTGCTGGTCATGCTCAAAGCTGACTGGGGCGTGATGCTCGAATATCGGGTCATGATTCTGATCTGGATGACCTCGGGCTTCCTGCCCCTGATCATGATGGGACTGTGGAGCGCGCTGGCCGCCCGCGGCCCGATTGGCGGCTATAGCCAGGCCGATTTTGTCGCCTACTATGTGGTTGCTCTCTTTGTTCGCCAGATGACGGCCGTTTGGGTGAGCTGGGAATTGGATCGGCAAATTCGTCTGGGCGAGCTGTCGCCCTTCCTGCTGCGCCCTATGCACCCCATCTATCACCACATGACAGAAAATCTGGCCGACAAGGGCATCCGCTTGCTCGTCATGGGGCCGCCGCTGTTGATCTTCATCGCCGCGGTTCCCAGCTTTCGCGCTTATCTGACGCCTTTCTCTATCATTGCCTTCCTGATTGCGTTGGCCGGCGCCTGGGCGTTGGTCTTCCTCTCCATGTTCGCCTGCGGCTTGCTGGCGTTCTGGACTTCGCAGGTATCCGCCATTGGCGACTTCTGGTACGGCGTGCGGATGCTTTTGAGCGGCATCATTGCGCCGCTCAGTTTCTTCCCGCCGGCCGTCGCCGCGGCGGCTTCGGTGCTGCCGTTTCGCTTCATGCTCTCCTTTCCGGCCGAGATTCTGCTGGGCAAGCTGGGCGGCGAAGCCCTGGCGACTGGTTTTGCGTTGATGGCCGCCTGGGTGGCGCTCTTCGCGCTGCTGGTGGCCTGGCTGTGGCGCGTGGGCGTGCGCAACTACAGCGCCGCCGGAGCGTGAGCGATGTACTATCTCAAGTTGCTCAAAGCCTTTTACCGGAACGCCATTCTCGTGGAATTGGAATACCGGGTCAATTTCTTGATCAACGTGTTCATGACTGCCTTTTGGTTCGCATGGACATTGGTCAGTGTGCGCATTTTCTACCGTTTCACCGATACCATCGGCGGCTGGACTTACCCCGAGGCGCTGCTCGTGATTGGCCTCTTCTCCTGCGCCAACGCCGTGATTTGGGGCCTTGTGCGCCCCAATGTGGAGAAATTAGTGGAAGGCATCCGCAGCGGCACGTTTGACTTTGTGCTGATGAAGCCGGTCAACAGCCAGTTCATCGCCAGCCTGCGCCACCTGGTCATCTGGCAGTTTTCCAACCTCGCGCTCGGCATCGCCGTGCTCTTCATTGCCTCGCCCCAGCTCAACCGTTCGATTTCTGCTGGCAGTTGGCTGTTGTTTGCCCTCCTGCTCGTGTGCGGCCTGGTGATCGTCTACAGCATCGGCCTGGCGGTGGTTTCGATCGCGTTTTGGGCGGTGCGTATTGACAACATGATCGAGCTGTTCAACTCGGTTTTCGAGACCGCGCGCTACCCCGTGGATGCTTTCCCTGGCTGGGCGCGCGGTCTGTTGACGTTTGTGGTCCCGGTTGCCTTTATCACCACGGTACCAGCCGCCGTGGTGATTGGTAAACTCACGATCTGGTGGGGCGGCGCCGCCGTCGTGTTGGCAGTGGGCAGCCTGGTTTTCTCCAGTGCCATTTGGAGCTATGCGGTCAAGCACTATGCCAGCGCCAGTTCCTGAGCGCAGTCCTCAACCACACCGCGCCGAGGCAACCTCATGATCCTAAGCCCGTCATTGTGGCAAAAACACATTGCCATCACCCAAGAGCATGGTTCGTGGGTGTTTCTATTTAGTCCTCTGCTGATCGGACTGGCGGCCAGCGGCCGCTGGACGGCTGCTTCGACCTGGCTGATCGTGGCTGCGCTGGCCGCGTTTTTGGTGCGCCAACCGTTGACGGTGCTCGTCAAGGTGTGGAGCAAACGCCGCGGGCCACAAGATGTGGCGCCGGCTGTTTTTTGGGTCGCCGTGTATGGCTTGCTCGGTTCGATTGGGCTGTGGGGACTCTGGCGGCATGGCCAGGCGCAGTTGGCTGTTCTTGCCCTGCCTGGCCTGCCCGTTTTTTTGTGGCATCTGATCCTGGTCGCGCGTCGTGCGGAGAGGCGTCAAATCGGTGTTGAAATCGTCGCCAGCGGTGTGCTGGCGCTGGCGGCCCCGGCCGCCTTCTGGATCGGCCAGGGGACGCAGGACCCGATGGGCTGGTGGCTCTGGGCGTTGACGTGGTTTCAGTCCGCGGCATCCATTGTCTATGCCGCCCTGCGCCTGGAGCAGCGCCCCTGGAAGACGCTGCCCTCCGTAAGTCAGCGCCTGCGTGTCGCCGCCCGCGCCCTGGCCTACACGTGGTTCAACCTGGCGGCCGTCATCGTGTTGGCTTGGCGCGGCGTGCTGCCAGCCTGGCTGCCGCTGCCCTTTGTGCTGCAGGCCGCGGAAACGGTCTATGGCGCACTGCGGCCCGCGGCTGGCCTCAAGCCGGCGCGTGTCGGTGTGCGCCAATTGATTGTGAGCACGCTTTTCACCTTGCTTTTCATTGCGGCCTGGCGTTTGTCCCCGGACCTTCCGTAGGCCGCGCGGCCAAACGTCAGGCCGCGGATTGGCCGCTCAATGACCCGCGTTCGGCAAATCGCGGCGATGCCCCTGCGGCGCGGGATTCAGGCCTTCAACCTCGGTGCGCTCGCTGCTCAACTGACTGACCTGGCCTTGCAGCGCGCCAAAAACATAGTCGAGGCTCTGCGTGGCCGTGGCGGGGTCCATGCCTGTGCGCTGCGCCAATTCATTGGCCAAACCTGACCGCTTCAGATAGCCCGGTTCAATGCGTGCGCCTTGCTGGAACATCTCGCGCAGCGATCCGCTGTCCGGCCGGGTCGGCTTGCGCGGCCGGCTGGCGCCTGTTTGCGGCGCGGAGACGGCTGGCTGACGTTTGCGTGACGGGGCAGCGCTAACCGTTGCGCTGCCTCCGCTCAGCAGTTTCTCCAACACAAAAGCAACGACGGTCTGTGCCATGGCTGGAGGGAGGCCAAGCTTGGCAGCCAGGCCTTCGATGATGCCTGCAAACTCCTGGCGACCGCCCAAGACCTGGATGAGGGTTTGCATCAAGCCACCCGCGCCTGCTCCGCCGGTTACGGCGCCCGGCGTCTGCGAAACGCCCGGCCTGGCCCCGGCGCCGCCGAGCAGGCCGCCGAGAATATCTTCCAGCCCACCGCTGCCGCCTGGCTGCTGGGCCGCTCCGGCGCCGCCGAGCAGGCCGCCGAGAATATCTTCCAGCCCACCGCCGCCGCCTGGCTGTTGGGCTGCCCCGGCGCCGCCGAGCAAGCCGCCGAGAATATCTTCTAGCCCGCCGCCGCCTGGCTGCTGCGCGGCGCCTGCCCCGCCGCCGCCGAGCAACGCGCCGAGAATCCCCGCCAGGGGGTCATCGCCGGTTGCTGCCTGGGCCGGCTGCTGGCCGCCAGGCGTCATCATAGCCTTGAGAAGGTCGTTAATGTTCATGACAGAATCTCCTTTGGTTCACGTGCTGATAATCATACCAGCATTAGCTACCAGGTGCAATTCCGTACAGCCAGGGAGTGCATTTCAACTGCGGGCAGATCGGGCGATTGAGATCGTTGATCGCGGCGGCTGGGAGTGCAAAAAAAGCGAATCGGCGCGATAATAGAAACAACAGTCTGATCGCCCCCACACGACCATGAGGAGTAAGGCTATGGCATCATCATCCACCATCGAGCTCGCAGCGGCTGAGGTGCGGCGCGCGTTGGCGAGTTACCCACCGTTCCGACACGCCGCCGCCGGGATTGCCGTCAAGACGAGTGCAGACGGTATTGAATTGCACGGCTTTGTGCGCAGCGAGGCTGTGGCCAACAGCGCGCTGGCCCTGGCGCGCGCCGTGGCTGGCCAGGTCGCAGTGACGAACAAGCTCGTTGCTGACAACATCTTAGAGGCCAAAGCTGCGCAGCGCCTGGCCGCTGACTCGCGCACGGCGGCGTATCCCGTGCGTGTGAACGCGTACCTGGGATATGTCACGCTGGTGGGCGTTCTGCCGGCTGCGCTGCGCAAGACAGCCCAGGACATCGTGCAGGGCATTCCAGGCGTGCGCGGCGTGGAGGAAGAGGCAATGTCTCTCAGCCCGGCAGAACAGCCCGTCGCCAGCCTGTTCAGCGCGCTATCTTCGCCTGCCTGATTTCGTCTCCCTCCGTCCGCCGCCAGGCCAGAACGCTCATACCATGGTTTCTGGTCTGGCGGTTTGCTTTGCCATCTCTGCGCGTTCGTTCCGCTGGGCGTTATTCTCCAACACTTTTCTAACGCTGATCTTATCGCTCTCTAACACTTGCCTGGCATCATGGGCCGTAGTGAAGCGAAAACGATAGCTCAGCTGTGATGGTACGTGAAAGCGATGCGCCATAGCCACGCGGCGAACATGACGAGTAATGACCAAACAGATGGAGGCGAAACATGGCAAATGTAACCAAGTGGGAGCCGCAGCGCAACATGATGTCGCTGCGCTCAGCGATTGATCGTTTGATGGAAGACAGCTTTGTGCGCCCATTTGCGAGTTGGCCGTTTGCGCACGAAGGCGTCAACAGCCTGACCGTTGACATGGTTGAAACCGATAGCGAGATCGTAGTCAAGGCCGCGGTGCCGGGGGTCAAGCCTGAGGAGTTGGATATTTCGGTGTCTGGTGATCTCCTCACGATCAAGGGCGAAACCAAAGAAGACCGAGAGGAGAAGGAGACCAATTTCCACTATCGTGAGTGGAAGTACGGCTCGTTCCAGCGCTCCCTGGCGCTGCCGGCCAGCGTTGATGTGGACAAGGCAACGGCCGAGTTCGAGAACGGCGTGCTCTTGCTCAAGCTGCCGAAGGCGGCTTCGGCCAAGCAGACCAGGTTGCAGATCAACAAGAAGTCATAACACAAGCAGCCAGTTGTAACGAATCATCATTTGAAGAACAAGCGGAGGATAAAAATGGCAAGAGTTATTGCACGTTGGGACCCATTTCGTGACGCGGTGACGCTGAGGGACGCGATGGATCGCCTGTTGGAAGAAAGCTTCGTACGGCCAGCTTGGGCTGGCAATGGCGAGCGCGAGCACGCGCTGCGCCTGCCGGTAGACGCGTACACGACAGAGAATGAAGTGATCATCCTGGCGTCTGTGCCGGGCGTCAAGCCGGAAGATGTCGAGATCACGATCGAGGGCGACACCCTGACCATTCGCGGCGAGATGGTTGCGCCGCCGGAGAACGTCAACTACGTCATGCAGGAGCGAGGCTACGGTCGTTTTGGTCGGACGTTGACGTTGAATGTGCCGGTGCAGGCTGACAAGGCCAATGCCGAATTCGAGAATGGCGTTTTGACCCTGACCATCCCGAAGGCGGAAGCGATCCGCCCGCGCAGCATCAAGGTAACGGCCAAGTAAACAGACTGTATCCATGAGACTGCTCGTGGTCATGCACAGAAGTTAAGCAAAACGGAGGGCATCCAGCCCTCCGTTTCTGTTATCTGACAAAACTGACATCGGGTCGGGCGCGAGGTTCATGCACGCTTAATGTTGCTGTGCTATCCTGGGCGCATACTATGGGGTTATTTATGCTCAAACCGAATAGAGTCACGCTCTTGCTCCTCGCCCTCATCACGTTGACTGCCTTGACGGCCGCCTTCTCGCGTGTGTCGGCTGCCCGTCGTTCTGAGCCTACCGATCCGCCGCTTCCCGCTGCCGCGCTGCCCGCGGCGCAAGCCCTGCATCCGGGCATCTACGCCTTCGAAGATTTCGGCCATCTCGACCCGCGGCGCTTTCCGATCAAAGGCAGCAACATCATTTTTGAATGGAAGTATCTCAACCCGGCGCCTGGCGTTTATGATTGGAGCCAGATTGACGCCTGGCTGCAGACCGAAGCTGCCTGGGGTCTGCCTGGCGGCATGGGAATCACCACCTATTCGGGCATTTGCTGCGGCGGCAACATGGCGCCGCACTGGGTCTATTCCGAACACCCCAGCGCCCGCTTGACCTGCGACGAAGGCTGGATCATTCCCAAGACTTGGGACGCGGCTTACCAGGCCGCGTACGCCCAGTTCATCCAGGCGCTGGCCGCGCGCTACGATGGTGATCCACGGCTGGCCTGGGTGGAAATGGGCGTGGGCACGTTCGGCGAAACACATCCGACCGATGCCGATTTCCAGTCCTGCGCGGTCAGCGCTGGCTTGACCTCTGATCTGTGGATACAAACGGTTGAGTCCATCACCGACATTTATCTGAACGCGTTTCAGCGCACGCCGCTGCTCTTGCAGATGGCCTCTGTATTTCAACATGACACGGAGCGGCGGCAGTTCGCTGACTATGCCGCCAGCCGCGGCGTTGGCCTCAAGCACAACGGCCTTCTGCCCGATAACGACGGCGTGGCTTATGACGACCCCTCCTACAGCTTCTACCAGGCGGGCGCGTTCGACCTGATGAGAAAATGGGGCGATCGCGTGCCCATCGGTTGGGAGAGCTATGATTACCTGCTCACCGGCTTGACCGGCACCACCTGGGGCATCTACAACGGCCTGGACAAACACGCCGATTACATGGTGTTGGCAAGCGACATCACCACCGATGCCAGCCGCCGGCCTCTGCTTGATTTTGCCAATGCCCACCTGGGCCGCAGCCTGCTGGACACGCCGAGCGTGTGGACGGCGCTGCGAGAGACGGAACGCACCTGGTTTCCCGATCGCGGCAACTACGAATTCTGGTTGTGGCAAAATGATCAGGCGCCAGGGGGACGCAGCGTGCCCCTCTGGAATGTCGGCTCATCGCCCCAGGGCCGCTTTACACGCCGCACCGATGCGCCGGCCAATCCCTATCTTTACTTCGACATCGCCGACGGCTACGTCGCCCTACACCACGGCGAAACGCTGGACATCAGCATTACCTACCTGGATCAAGGCGCCGATACCTGGGAACTGGAATACCCCACGGCCGCGACGCTTTACCAGGGCGCGGGGCTGGTGCAAAAAACCAACACCTCCACCTGGAAAACAGTCACCTTTACGGCGACAGGCGCGCAGTTCAACAACCAACAGCCTGGCGGCGGCGACCATGCCGGCAGCGATTTTCGTCTGCACAGCCGCGGCGATGGCAACGAGATCATCCATTTCGTGCAGGTGCAGCCGCACAGCGCCGTGGCGCCGCCCCAGACGGTGATGCTCACGCTGCAGCAGGGCCGCCCGCTGGACAACGGCCAGCCTTACGCGGGCGCACGCGACGCCGCGCTCAGCGCGGCCTTCCCCACGCGCAACTTCGGCGCCAATGACGTGCTGGGTGTGCGCGGCAATAACCAGGGCGTTTCCCTGGTGACCTTCGATCTTGATCTGCTGCCCAAAGATGCGCCGGTGGTGGTGGCGACGTTACGCCTGTACGTGGCCGGACGCACCGCTCCCGGCGAATTGGCGTTGAGCGCGGCGCGCCTGCTGCGTCCCTGGTCTGCTTCCTATGCAACCTGGCAGCAGGCGGCTGCCAGCTCGTCCTGGACAGAGCCAGGCGCCGGAGGATTGGGGAGCGATCGCCGCGCTTCGCTGGATGATCTCAGCCCGGCCGGCGACGCCGGCACGTGGGTTGAACTGGATGTCACGGACGCGGTGCGCGCCTGGCAGGCTGATCCATTGACCAATCGCGGCCTGGCGCTGTTTACCGCAGACAGTAGCGTGACCCAGGTCAATTTTGCCAGCGCGGAATGGCCCCAGGCGGCGCAGCGACCTCAACTGGTGATCCGCTACGTGCTGCCCGACGGCGCGCTGACGCCCACGCCTTCGCCAACGGCCACCCCGACCAGTGTCAACGTGACGCCGACGCCGATCCCGACGCCGACGCCCCGCGTGCGTACGCTGCAGCAAGGCCTCGGCGGCTACAGCGGCGTGATTGACACCTACATCAGCAATTGGAGCCCCAACGGTATTTTTGAGGGGCAGACCAAGCTGTCGGTGCGCCATCCCGATGAGTTTGCGGCTTTGATCTACTTCGACCTGGCCGGCCAACTGCCAGCCAACGCGCTGGTGCGTAAGGCGGACCTGAAGCTCTTTTCCACGGCCGCCACGGTAGACGCGGGGTTCTACCTGCGCGCATTCGATCTTTACCGCGATTGGACTGCCTGGCAGGTGACGTGGCTGCAGGCGCGCAATGGCTCGCCCTGGGGTGTGCCGGGCGCCAATGACACCAGCACCGATCGGTCGCCAGATGCGGAAGATTGGGGACACGTCTTTGGCGCCAACGCCTGGGCGCGTTTGGAATTGACCCAAATCGTGCAGCGTTGGGTGCAAAATGCGGGCAGCAATCGGGGCCTGGTGTTGAAAGCCTATGCCAATCGCAATGTGCAGTACGATTTTGCCAGCAGCGAATGGCCCGACATCACGTATCGGCCGTCGCTGCGCATTGAATATCTCCTGCCTGGGGACATTCCGACCCAAACGCCCACGGCCACCGCCTGCGTGGGCTGTACGCCGACGCCAACGGCCACGCGTACGCCAACCGCGACGGCCACACAAACGCCCACGCGCACGCCGACGCCTGGCCCAACCGCCACCCTCACGCCCACGCCAACCGTTGGTGCGACAGCTACGCCGACGCTGACGCCAACGTCAACTCCCACACTGACCTTGACGCCCACGCGCACACCAACATCCACAGTCGCGCCCACAGTGACACCGCAGCCGACGGCGACGCTCACGACGGTCGTGCTTCAGCAGGGGCAGGGCAGTTACAGCGGCGCGCGTGACGCCACCCTGCACAGTTGGTATCCTACGACCAACTTTGGCGCAGAGCCGGTGCTCATCTTGCGCACAAGCGCCGGCGCGCACACGGCGCTGCGCTTTGACCTGGGCGGCCTGGCCGGGTTCAACGCCGCCTCTGAGATTATCAGCGCGCGCCTGGAGCTGTACGCAGTCAGCCAGAGCAACAGCGCGCCGCAAACCCTGATGGCCTTTACGCTCCTGCGGAGTTGGGACGAAGACGCGATCACCTGGTTGCGGCCGCGCAGCGGTGAAGCCTGGCAGGCGCCGGGCGCGGCCGGCGCGGCTGACCGCAGCGCCACAGCTGTGGCCGCGGCGCAGACGGCCGGCGTCGGCGCCTGGGTCTCCCTGGACCTGACAACGGCGGTCGCGCAATGGGCAGTGAACCCCGTGGGCAATGCTGGTGTGCTGATCACAGCCAGCGGTGGAACCCAGGTGGAATGGGCCTTTGCCAGCGCCCAGGCCGCGACGGCTGCTCAGCGGCCCAAACTAACGATCACGTATCGCCCACGCGTGGCGGCGCCGCAGACGGTGACGATTCAAAGTGGCAGCAGCGCGACCAGCCTCAACCAGTGGTTCCCCGACGCCAACTACGCCAACGATGCCATGCTCAGCCTGCGCGCGCCGGGCATTGCCAGCGCGCTCCTGCGCTTTAGCCTGGATGGCGCGCTGCCCAGCGGCAGCACGGTGATCAGCGCGACGCTGGCTTTGTATGCGGACAGCAGCTCGAACCCGTTTGCCCTGACCGGCATGGTCTACCAGTTGACGCGGCCGTGGGCAGCGGCCGAGGCGACCTGGAACCGGGCCACCGCGGCCACACCCTGGCAGCTGGGGGGCGCGCAAGGCGCGGCCGATCGCTTGACCCCGGCCGCGGCAAGCGCCGAGGTCAACGGCGTTGGTCGTTGGTTTACGTGGGATGTAACGGGACCGGTGACGGCCTGGCAGCAGACGCCGGCCGCCAACCTGGGGCTGCTCCTCGAAGCCGCTGGTCCGGCGCAGGTGCAGTACAATCTGGCGTCGCCGCTGTGGGGTGTGCCTTCGCAGCGGCCCAGGCTGACCATCGTCTACCTGGAGCCGTAGCGTAGCAGCGAGACCGCCGATTCCGTTTGACTATCAGGTTTTGCCACGAATTACACGAATTTTCACGAAGCATCTACACTCTGTTTGGTGTCAATTCGTGTAATTCGTGGCTCAACTGTCATTGGAAGACAGGAACATTTGCGCCCTTTTGAATTCAGCCGCCGCTGTAAGTGACCATCTCACGTTACTTGCCGCAGCGGCTTTTTCATTGCTGCTATTGGCAGCTCCGTGCGGGCACGTCGGCTAACGGGAAGTTGGTGCGCGCGTCCGCGCCGTAGACCCACACATTGCTGAAGGTGGGCACGTCCGGCACATCTACCCAGAAATAGAGCTTGTTGGCCGGATCGCGCGCCAGGCTGAGATCGAAATCGGCGAACTCCCAGCTCGTGTAGGTGAAGCCGCCGGCGTTGACCGTGCGCGGCGCGCCGGGCACGCCCTGCGGCGCGCGATCCACGCCGGCGTTGACGGCCCAGTGCAGGCGCACATCAGGCTGCCAGCCGCCGCCGCCTGTGACGGCCTGCAAGCTGTTGGCGACGAATAGATTCACCGTCAACGTTCCGCGCGTCGCCAGATTCACGGGCAGATTATCAGCCGCTTGCAACGAGACGATACGCGCGTCGAGCGCCAGCGGCCGGCCGGCTGTCACACCGCTTGGCGTCAACGGCGCGGGCGGCCGCGTGATCGGGTTGCTGCCGTGCGACCACACGTTGTGCGCCATGACTTGCTCATCCAATGTAACGAAGAAATGCAGTGTGTTGGCCGGATCGCGCGCTGCGCTCACATCTACGTCGTTGAAGTCCCACACTGCGAAGGTGCGACCGGAGACCGTGGTCAGGCGCTTTTCACCGATAGCAATGAAACTGGCGGGGTCGTTGTTCTTTGCCATCCAGAGGCGCACGGTCGGGGCGGCATTGCAGGCTACTGGGTTGAGATTTGCATCTTCGAACAGATAGGCCGTGATGTTGGCGAGATTAGCTTCGCTCACCGGCGCGCCGCCGTGCGGCCACACGATTTCGATCTTGGCCTGACCGCTCACCACGGGCGCGGTTGGCGTAGCCGTGCTCGTCGGCGTGATGGTCGCGGTGGGCGTCGGCGTCCGCGTGGGGGTGGGCGTGCTCGTCGCTGTGGCGGTTGGCGTGGCCGTGCTCGTCGGCGTGATGGTCGCGGTCGGCGTCGGCGTCCGCGTGGGTGTGGGCGTACTTGTCGCTGTGGCGGTTGGCGTGGCCGTGCTTGTCGGCGTGATGGTCGCGGTGGGCGACGGCGTCCGCGTGGGGGTGGGCGTGCTCGTCGCTGTCGCGGTTGGCGTGACCGTGCTCGTCGGCGTGATGGTCGCGGTGGGCGACGGCGTCCGCGTGGGGGTGGGCGTGCTCGTCGCCGTGGCGGTTGGCGTGGCCGTGCTCGTCGGCGTGATGGTGCGGTGGGCGACGGCGTCCGCGCGGGGTGGGCGTGCTCGTCGGCGTGATGGTCGCGGTGGGCGACGGCGTCCGCGTGGGGTGGGCGTGCTCGTCGCCGTGGCGGTTGGCGTGGCCGTGCTCGTCGGCGTGATGGTCGCGGTCGGTGTGGCGGTGCTCGTCGGGGTGATGGTCGCGGTTGGCGTCGCCGTTGGCGTCAGGGAGGAAATTGAGCACCGGCGCGGCTGCAGCGCCTGCGGGTATTTCGTTGCTGGCGAGATCGAAACGCACCGGCGCATCGCTGGTGGCCCGGATCAGCAGGCCGTAGTTGGGGCGTTGTCCGCTGACCCAACCCTCACCAGTGGGGTGACATCCATGCGATACCAGATGTGATCGGCCAGCAGAATGGCTGTCGCCGCGGGCGCTTGCGCTCGATCGCCGCCGGGCGTCTGCCAGGCCGCGCCGGGCCGCGCCTCGAGCCACGTCACTGCGGTTGGATCCCAAGCCGGGCCATTTCATACGCCGCGATGAAGAGCCTAGTGTTGGTGGAACGCTGGCGGACGTGCAACCAGCGTGGCTTTGGTCACGTCCGCCGGCCGCTCAGACTGGACAGATCGAAACGCAGGAGGACGGCCGACTTGCCGCCAGCCTGCAACCGCAGCAGGGCATCCTCACCAAAGTTGGTTGTTGGCGATGACAGGCTGATGAACGTGTCGCTGCTGCCCTCGTAACCTGCGCGCCCCAACTGGAAAACACCGACGCTGGTGGGAATGGGCGTGGGCGTGTCCGTTGGCGTCTCGGTTGCTGTCGGCGTAACCGTTGGCGTATCAGTTGGCGTTGGCGTATCAGTTGGCGTCGCCGTGTCGGTGGGCGTCGGCGTATGCGTTGGCGTATCGGTCGGCGTTGGCGTGTCGGTTGGCGTTGGCGTATCAGTGGGCGTCGGCGTGATCGTCGCCGTGTCCGTGGGCGTCGGCGTATTGGTTGCTGTTGGCGTCCGTTGTAGTGGGCGTCGGCGTCCAGGTGCGTAGGAGTCGCCGTCGGCGTGTTGGTTGGCGTCGGCGTCCACGTTGGTCGCGGTCGGCGTGTTCGTTGGCGTGGCGGTCGGCGTCGGCGTCCATGTTGGGTGACCGTTGGCGTCGGCGTCCAGGTGCGTGGGAGTCGCAGTCGGCGTGTTCGTTGGCGTGGCGGTCGGCGTGCTCGTTGGCGTGGCGGTCGGCGTCGGCGTCCAGGTGCGCGTAGAGTCGCCGTCGGCGTGTTGGTTAGCGTCGGCGTCCACGTTGGCGTCGCGGTCGGCGTCGGCGTTGGCGTGGCGGTCGGCGTCCATGTTGGGGTGACCGTTGGCGTCGGCGTCCAGGTGCGCGTGGGAGTCGCAGTCGGCGTGTTCGTTGGCGTGGCGGTCGGCGTCGGCGTCCAGGTGCGCGTGGCAGTCGGCGTAGGAGTCGCCGTCGGCGTCCATGTTGGAGTGGTCGTGGGCGTCCAGGTGCGCGTGGGGGTCGCCGTGGGCGTCCACGTCCAGGTCGGGGTGGCTGTTGGCGTGGGCGTCCAGGTGCGCGTGGGGGTCGCCGTCGGCGTATTGGTTGGCGTTGGCGTCCATGTTGGGGTGGCCGTTGGTGTGATGGTCACGGTCGGCGTGGGCGTATTCGTTGCCGTCGGCGTCCAGGTGCGCGTGGCCGTCGGCGCGGTTGTTGGCGTGCGCGTACGCGTCGGCGTGGGCGCTGTGGGCGTGTTGGTCAGCACAGGCGGGACGATGACGACGGTAGGGGTAGCGGTCGGAGTAACGCCGACCGTGGTGACATTGCGCAGATCCAGCCACAGCATGTGCAGGATCGGTTTGGCGCCTGCGCCGGTGTATTCGATGAGGATGTCGGCCCCGCCGTCGAGCTGATTGCCGGCAAAAAGGGTCAACGGCGCCGAGGTGAACCAGCGCCAGGCGCCTGTAGCTTGCGTGCGTTGGCGATCCACCGTCAGCCGCTGGCGCGCGCCGGCGGCATCGGATGCATAGATGATGTCGAAATCGCTGGGGTCGTTGTCCACATAGGCCAGGCGCAGCGTCACGTTGCTTAGTTGGCGTCCGGCGTAGACCGTGTCCACGACATCGAATCCCAGGCGCGTGGACTGCATCTGCTTGGCATGGCGCGAGTAGATAGACGCGGGTGTCTGCCCCACGACCGCGGGGAATGGCAAACCGGCGGTGTTGCACGACGCGTCCCCGCAGAAAGCGCTGAGGTGAACCGGCGCGGGCGCCGCAGCCTGGACTTTGATGTAATGTTCGAAGTCGCCCGGCCAACCGGTGCAGAAACCCCCGCAGACACTGCCATTCAAGGGATACTCTGTTTCACGCAAGACCACCCAAAGCTGGTCGTTCGTGGCCGCGGTTTTGCCGAGCTGGCGTTCGATCCAGTCGCCAAAATTGACCGGAAAGCCGGCATCGCCTGTTGCCGGATTGGGCGTCTGCACAGCATTGAGGCTAAGCGTGGGCGGGGGGATGCAGGTGTCGCTGCCGTCGGTTGGGCTGCAGAACCAGGGGTCTTGAACATCCACGAAGTCGACGCGCGCCGTGAGCGCCAGCAGCCAGGACCAATAGCGCCATTGCAGCTCCGAGTTGTCGCCGCTGGGGAAACCCGTGACCGGCTCGAACTTGACGGGCAAGATCTCGGCGTAGCGTTTGATCAACTCCAGGGAACCGCAGTCAATGCCGGTATAGCCGGAGCTGTTGCTATTTTCGACAAATGCGGGCACATCGGGCTTCATGCCATTGAAACCGACGCCGATGTGGCGCGGGTTGTAGGAGAGCATCAGGTTGACCCAATCGCAGCGGCTTTTGTCGGTGGGCGCCGGCGCGAAGTTGAGGTAAACCGGCTTGTTGGGGAAGGCGGCGTGAAAGGCCTGAATGGCGTTGGTGACAAAACGGGTCATGTCCTGTTTCGTCACCGGGAAGTTATCGTCGTTGCCTAGTACATTACAATAATTGGCGCCGATCTGCGTCTCGTTGTCATAACCGCCGGCGATGATGACGCCGGCAATGCGAGGGTCGCCGTTCCACTGACGACCGGCATCCAGGACGAAGGTCCGATAAGCATCCAGGAAGCCGGGGTTGTTGAAGGCGGGCACGACTTGTCCGCGCGGCGCAAACGCGGTGGGCACAGCGAGAACGTAACCCCCTGGCCCGCTGTATTTGCAGACGCCTCCCTCGCCTTGTCTCCAGAAGACAGGCAGGGTCAGCCAAACCGGGCGCGGGATTCTGCGACCATCAGCCAGGGTGATCTGCTGCGCGGCAATCTGATTGACTTTGGCCTCGATGGCAGACCAGTTGAACACGCCCCCGGTAGCCGGGATTTGATCCCAGATGACATCAATGTGCGAGGCCAGGGCGGGAAAACTCGGCGGCAGCGGCGTTGTCGGCCGGTAGTCGTCCCGGCGCATCAGGACATAGTTGCCTGGCCCCCACACCGGCTTGGGGGCGAACGTCGGCGTGGGCGTCGGCGTGGGCGTCGGTATCTCACGCACTTTCGTTGGGGTGGGCGTGCGTGTGCGAGGCCCTGGAATGACCGGAATTTCCCAACGCACCAGGAAGTAAAGCACAAGACACAGAACGATCAAGATGAGGATCAGGATCGGTAGCCAGCGGCGTTGGTTCTGCATTGGGCGGTCCTCCTGGAGCGATTCGGCGTCAGTGTCTGTAGGCCACTGCCATCACCGTACCCATCACCTGGCGCAGCGGTGTTTCACGCAGGAATGGCTCGACGTGCGCAAAAAAGGCGTCCGCAAACCAACGGGGAAACAGGGGGATGGAGATGTCACTGCTGAGCCACAGCCGGGCATTGGCTTGAAAGAGGCCCTGCCCGTGCAATCGTTGCACGGTCAGCCCGGCCTGGCGCAGAAAGCGGGTGAACTGGGGCACGGAATAGTGCCACATGTAGCGCGGCGTGGACGGTCGCTGCGCGAGGCCAAGCCTGCGATAGAGCGCGCCTGGCGCCTCGCCCAGCGCGTTGATGCGCCAGCGGTTGGTCATGCTCAGCATGACCGCGCCGCCGGGGCGGGTCACGCGCGCCATTTCGTCCACCAGGCGCTGCGGATGCGGCACGTGCATAATGGCTTCCATGCAGAGTACGGTGTCGAAAGCGGCGTCCGCGAAAGGCAGCTGCTCGGCGTCGGCCTGCACGAACTGGACACCTACGCCGTGTTCATCCGCAGCCTGCTGCGCCAGGGCCAGCATCTGCGGCGCAATATCCAGCGCGGTCACGTCCGCGCCCTGCGCGGCCAGGTTGACAGCAAAACGGCCCTTGCCGGTGCTGATGTCGAGCACACGCTGGCCGCGCCAATCCTGCTGCGCCAGCACCCAGCGCAGTTGTTCGGCGAAATGCGGATAGAGCGGGTGGGTGGGATCTTCAGGAAACCACCAGCGCAGAACGGTATCGGCTTGACGAAAATAGGTCTTGGTTGCGTCGGTCATGGGCGTTGATTCGTTTCTTGGGTCGCGCGGGGGTAAGATGCGGGAGGCGGAGATGAGAGATCGGGGATTAGAGATCAGAGATCAATCGAAGGGGATGAGCCTTCGTAAGGGAGATTATACATGCAGTGGGGCAAATCGGTAAACTGGCAAAACCGTGTGAAGACTAGCCGATGCGCCGCGCAATGACGTCTTTGACGACTTTGACGTCGGGCGGCAGGTAGACGGGCGGGTTGGCGGCCACGGCTTCCACTTCGGGTAGAGTGTCCTCATGATAGCCCATCTTGAACTGGGTGAATTTCAGGCCGTGCGCCGTGGAGATGACGACGACGCGTTCGTGGGGCTGAATCACGCCGCGTGCGACCAGCTTGAAGAGCGCGGCCAGGGCCACGCCGGTGTGGGGACAGGTGTACATGCCGGTGCGGTCCGCGCGCGCGGCAGCGTCGGCCAGCTCATGCTCCGTAGCTTGCTCCACGACGCCATCGAACGCTTGCAGCGTCTTGACCGCCTTCTCGTAGCTGACCGGATTGCCGATCTGAATGGCCGAGGCCAGGGTCTGCTGCGCCTGCACGACCACCTTTTCCTGGAAACCGTTCTGCGCGCTCAGGTAGAGCGGGTTGGCCTTGGCCGCCTGCGCGGCCACCAACCTGGGCAGGCGATCAATCAGGCCCAGTTCTTTCATCATCAGCAGGCCATTGCCCACGGCGCTGATATTGCCCAGGTTGCCCACGGGGATGACGATCCAATCCGGCGCCGCCCAATCGAACTGCTGCACAATTTCGATGCCGACCGTCTTCTGACCTTCGATGCGCAGGGAGTTCATCGAGTTGGCCAGGTAGATCGTGTTGTCGCGCGTCACTTCTTGCACGACGCGCATGCAGCCGTCGAAATCAGTATCCAGCGCCAGCACCAGCGCACCGCTGGCGATCGGCTGGATCAACTGCGCCGCGCTGACCTTGCCTTGCGGCAGAAAAACGATGGTGGGAATGCCGGCCGCGGCGCCGTACGCGGCCAGCGCGGCCGACGTGTCGCCGGTTGATGCACACGCCACGGCCCGAATCGGCTGCCCGCGAGCAATCATCTGCTTCACCACGCTGACCAGCACGGTCATGCCCAGGTCTTTGAACGAACCGGTATGGCTGTTGCCGCACATCTTGACCCACAGGTCTGGCAGGCCAATCTGCTTGCCCAGGCGCTCGGCCCAGAAGAGGTTGGAATTGCCCTCGAACAGGGAGACGACATTTTCGTCGGCCAGGTCGGGGATGATCCATTCGCGCTTGCCCCAGACGCCAGAGCCATACGGCCACTGCGTGGTGCTGGCGCGGCGCTCGAAGAGCGACATCCAGCCCGCGGCGCTGCGCGCGCGCAGCGCGTCCATGTCGTGCGCCACCTCCAGCAGCCCGCCGCATGTGGGGCAGGTGTACATGACCTCATACAGAGAGTACTTCCCCGGGCAGCCCCGGAAGCATTGAAACCAGGCAGCGATCATGTCAATCCCAACCCTTTCGATCTTAAAGCCGGTTAGCGGCCCGGTTTACCCGGCACCTGGTGGCAGTCGCGGCAGCGCGCCTCGTACACCTCGTTGGCGCCGACCATGATGACGGGATCATCGAAGTTGGCTGGCCGGCCGTCAATCAGGCGCTGGGTGCGCGAGGCTGGCGCGCCGCACTGCACGCAGATCGCATGCAGCTTATCCACCATTTCGGCCTGGGCCATCAGCAGCGGAATCGGGCCAAACGGTTCCGCCCGAAAATCGAGGTCGAGCCCGGCGCAGATAACCCGCAAACCCTTGTCGGCCAGTTGACCGGCGATATCGGCCACCGTCCAGTCGAAGAACTGCACTTCATCAATCGCGACCAGGTTGGTGTCCGCCGCCAGGAAGTCCCAGATTTCATGCGGCGCGCTGATGGTGTGCGAGTCCCATTGCAACCCGCTGTGCGATGCCACGCGTGTGATCGAATAGCGGTTGTCAATCTGGGGTTTGAACACCTGAACCTTCTGCTTGGCAATCTGCGCGCGGCGCACACGTCGAATCAACTCCTCGGTTTTGCCGCTGAACATACTGCCGCAGATCAGTTCGACCCAACCCCCTTTGGGCTGCATGAAGGGCATGGCTTCTCTCCGTTAGCGAATCGTATCATTCCAAAACAAAAGACGAAAGACGAAGAATCGTGTCAACCGATCCGTCTTTCGTCTTTCGTCTTGGTTCAATCAACCACCGTGATGCACAACGCACAGTCCTGGTTGGCCTGGCGTTGGCAACGATTCTAGGCGTCTCCGCGGCGCCTGGCGATGCGCGCCGCTTCCTGCTGCTGCTGGCGGACCACGCGCTGCGCTTCGATTTGCACGGCCTTCGTGGTCTTGGTCTCCAGGCGCTTCATGAAGCGCTCGACCTGCCCGCCGGTGTCTACGATGCGCTGCTCACCGGTAAAGAACGGGTGGCAGTTCGAGCACACATCGGTGCGAATGACCTTGCGGGTAGACCCGGTGGTCCAGGTGTTGCCGCACGCGCAGGTGACCTGCGCATCGTGATAGTACGTTGGATGAATTTTCTCGCGCATTGGGAAACCTCTTTTCTTCCAGCCCCTGACCGGTCATGGCTCCCAACCACGACCCAAAAGCGCTGGGAAATGTCTTTATGTGGCTGTCGTCTCGATCCCGGCTGCGCCTAAGACGCACCGGGGCGATCAGCCCGATCGGCTCTACGCCGTTTTTTGCGCCGCCCGTTCGGTGTAAACGCTGACGCGCTTCTGATCCTTCGAATGAGGCTCGAATTTGACATAGCCATCAATCAAGGCGAACAGCGTAAAATCACGGCCAACGCCGACATTGATTCCTGGTTTGACCGCCGTACCGTGCTGGCGAATAATGATCGAGCCGGCGTTCACTTCCTGTCCATCGTAACGCTTGACGCCCAGGCGCTGCGCATTGCTGTCACGACCGTTGCGGCTGCTGCCACCACCCTTTTTATGTGCCATGGTTCCTCCTACTCAACCCTCAACCCGTGATATCTACTGGTTCTACAGAATGATCTCATCTACGCGCAGCTGCGTGTACTTCTGGCGATGACCGGTCTTCTGGCGGATTCGCTTCTTGGGGCGATACATAAAGATAATCTCTTTGCGCCCCTTGACTTCCTTGATCGCAGTCGCCTTGACTCGCGCGCCCGCAACCACCGGCGTCCCGACTTTGACCTCATCCCCATCGGCCACCAGGAGCACACGCTCCAGCTCAATGGCGTCCCCATCGGCCACTGGCAGCAGTTCGACTTCGATGACGTCGCCCGGCTTGACCTTGTACTGCTTGCCGCCTGTCTCAATGATCGCAAACATAGCTTTTGATTTCCTCCATCGTTACGCGCCCAGCGCAGCGGCCAGGACTTTGTACTGGCGCAACGACATCATGGATGCACCGCGTGGCGGTGATGTTGCTCAACCGATTTTTTGCCAAAAAAGGCGGCAGGCCACGTGCCTGCCGGCTGATTGTCGTGGATTATAGCAGTCCGGCTGCAATGTGTCAACTCAGTCGAAGCCGCCCCAACCGGTGCGCGTTTGGCGCGCGGCCAGGGGCGCCGCAGCTTCCTCCGCCTCCACGTCCGGCATGGGCGCCGCGCCCACATCTTCATCCTGGCTTATGCCTGATCCTGCGTAGGGCACGCTGGAGAAAATAAGTCCCGTGCGCTCAATGCGACGCGCACAGTCAGTCAGGCCCAAAACTGCCAGCAGTTCATCCGGCCGGCCGGTGGCGCCCGGCCGGCTGCTCAAGCGCGCGGCCAGGTGCACCCAACCCTCGGCGTCCGTAGACTCCACGCGCAGGTCTTCGACCAACGGCCGCAGATCGTAGGTTTTGCCGTCGCGGCTGCGCTGCTTGCGCACCTGCGTCGCGGCCGTGAAACGCGCCACGGCCTGCGCGACATCCACATCGCCCTCAGGCAAAACCTGAATCTCATATTCCGCCGCCGCCATCAGGGCTTGCAGCGTCGGTTCGTGCAGATCCACCTCGTGCACATCGCTGATCGTGACGCCAGGCGGCAGCTTCGGTTCCAACTCCGCAGCAAACTGCGCAGGGGACACCGGTTCATTCAGCCATAAGTCGGCCACTTCGGCGCGGCCGCTGCAGCCAACGGGCAGCGCGGAGGCAAACTGAATGCGCAGCTGCGGATTGAAGCCCTTCGTGTACGCCACCGGCAGCTGCGTACGCCGCAGTACCCGCTCCCACATGCGCGCCAGGTCGAGATGACCGATCCACTTCAGCGGCTCGCCCTTTGTGTAGGTAAATCGTATTCGCTGCATCGAAATCTACTCTCTGCGGCCCTTTTCATCCACGATGGCTTTTTGGCCCGCGGCCCGAACGAGTTTGGAACTCCATGCGTCATCCGCAAGCGCCCGATTGTACCACACCACCGAAATAGGCTAAAATACACCCGCAGCCTATGCATCTGGCCGCACAATCTCGATCCTTTGGCGCTTAGAACTTTGCACTCTGCGCTTTGCACTCTGCGCTTTGCACTCTGTACTATCCATGCGTATCTGGCTTCTGGAACCCTATTTCACTGGCTCACACCAGGCCTGGGCCGTTGGTTTTGCCCGCCACAGCCAACATCAGGTGGACCTGTTGACCATGGCCGGCCGTTTCTGGAAATGGCGCATGACGGGCGCGCTGGAACTGGCCGCAAGTCCATCAACGCCTGGAGGCCGGCGCTGCGCCCGACCTGCTGCTGGCGAGCGACATGGTCAACCTGCCTGCGCTGCTGGCCCTGGTGCGCCGGCGCTGAGCGCCGCCCATCGTTTACTATGCACACGAGAACCAGTTGACGTATCCTGCCTGCGGGCGGGGCGCGACCTGAGCTATGCGCTGATCAATCTGCTGAGCATGGCTGCGGCGTCACGGGTCTGTTTCAACAGCCGGTTTCACCTGGAATCGTGGTTCGAGGACACTGCCGCGGCTGCTCAAACACTTTCCTGACTACAACCACCTGGCGGTGGTCGGCCGGCTGGCTGCACGCAGCCAGGTTTTGCCCCTGGGTCTCGACCTGGCGCGCTTCGACGCGCGGCGTCCGCCGCGCCTGACCCGCGCCGCGCCGATCATTCTCTGGAATCAGCGCTGGGAGTACGACAAGAACCCGGCTGCCTTTTTCGCCGTCCTCGATCGCCTTCTGGCCGAGGGTTTTGAGTTTCAAGTGGCCCTCCTGGGAGAGAATTTTCGCCGGGCGCCGCAGGAATTCAGTCGCGCCCACGCGCGCCTGGGCGATCGCCTGTTGACCAACGGCTTTGCGGCCGATCCCGCCGACTATGCCTACTGGCTGTGGCAGGCAGACATCGTGGTGAGCACGGCCTGGCACGAGTTTTTCGGCGCGGCCATCGTCGAAGCCATCTACTGCGGCTGCTGGCCGCTGCTGCCGCGGCGCCTGGCTTATCCAGAAATCGTGCCGCCTGCCTGGCACGCGGCCTGCCTATACGATGACGACGCAGACCTGCTGCAGCACCTGCGGCGCTTGCTCTCGCAGCCTGAGCTGCTGCCCGCGCCTGCGGACTTGCGCGCATCCGTCATGCGTTTCGATTGGTGCGGTCTGGCGCCGATCTACGATCAGCTCATGACCAGCGTGGCTGTGGATTTTCCCCGCTGACGGCTGGCAAAAAAGAAACTTCCGAGACTGTTCGATCTCGGAAGTTGGTTGAGAGGCGACGGCCGGATTTGAACCGGCGATCGGGGTTTTGCAGACCCCTGCCTTGCCACTTGGCTACGTCGCCAACCACACGCCAATTTTAGCCCAGAACCTGGTATCTGTCAAACGGAGTTTGGTGATATCGCCCTGGAGGCAATCATGATCGGAACGATAGATCGCACGTACGAGTGTCAACGCTGCGGCGTGGCCTATATCTGGACGATCGGCGAGCAGCTCGCCGCGGGCGGTGTGCAGCCGCTGCCCCGTTTGTGCCCCGCGTGCGCACACCTGCTGCCGCCCGTTGGCCGCGAACGGGGCCTGGTCAAGTGGTACAACGCGCGCCGCGGCTACGGCTTCATCAGCCGGCCGCAGGGCGAGGAGCTTTTCTTTCATCGCAGCGCCTTGCCTGCGGACGCTGGCCCCATCGGGCCTGACCTGTTAGTGGAATACGGCATTGAACATACCGAGAAAGGCCCGCAGGCGGCGGAGGTCAAGGTGCTGCCCGCGTAAGCGCGCAAACGGCGGTTCTCGTCACTTTTACCGCTATTTTACATTTTTTGGCAATGCGTGTAGAATAAAACAGACAACAGCTTGGCGCCGCTGGGGCGATGGCGGAACAGGCAGACGCATCGGTCTTAAAAACCGAAGGACTAACCGTCCGTGTGGGTTCGAGTCCCACTCGCCCCACCTTTGTCAGGCAAGCGCGCTCACGCCAAAGTGGCCGCAATCCAATCTCATGCTTGTATAAAACTCACGCATCCCCACAACCTCAAGCCGGCGCATGCTCGGGCGCCCACGCATCTCGACCAGGAGGCATTGACTATGGTGTCAAGGCGATTTGGATGGATTGTCTCTCTGTTGATCGTCACAGCGCTGGTTCTCTCAGCCTGTGGCACGCGTCCCGTTCCTTCAACCTCGCAAGGCGAGAAAACCAACGCCCAAGAGTTTCGAGTTGAGCTGCCCCGCATCACGGTCAACATAGACGAAAAGGGCACGCCCACGGTCATGGGCATGTCTCTCGCCGACCTCTCCAGGCTAACCGGCGGCAGCATTGCGTCGTTCCAGTTGGATCCGGCGCAGGTGGCCCAACTGCAGGCCAGCAACATCCAGCACATTGAACTGCTGCACCGCGGCGATGGCCTTTACCTCTTTGTAAACGGCAAGTCGCTACCTTACATAAAGTGGGACCAGAACACGCTGCAAAACGCGGCCAAGATGCTGCAGACGCTCGACCCGCAGGTCAACGGCATGCACCTGGCGGAGTGGATTCCTTCGATCCTCCCCATGGTGCGCAGCGTGGGACTGGACATCGTGCTGATGCTGCCGCTCAAAGAGGGCGCTGCTAAAATTGATGTGCGCCCTGAGGACCAGGAGCCTCCCGCGCCGCCGGCCGATTCCGGTCAGCGCCAGGCCGCGGCCGTGGTGCATCTCCCGATCGTCTATGATCTGACCGGCACGCCGCAAGTGATTGGCCGCGGCGGCCAGATGTTCCGGCCTGATGCGGCGGCCATGGCGCAGATGGGCCTGACCAATCTGCCTATTTATCTGACGTCAGAGACGGTTGAGTCTCTGATGGCGGCGAATGTGCAGTTTATCACCATTCAGTCCAGCAGCGCCGGGCTGCAGGTAACGGTGAACAACGACGCCCTGCCGCTCGTCGGCTGGGGCGAGGCCGAGCTGGCCAACGCGCTGGACCTGGCTAAAGGCACGGGCAGCGTAGACCCGGCCGTGCTGGACCTGGTGGCCAAATTCGCGCCATTCCTCGCGAACCTTGACTTGACCATCTACATGGAATTCCCGTTGGCCAAGGGCGCGGAAAAGATCGAACCAGCCACGAGCAAGTAACAGGAGGCTCGTCATGCAAAGGCGTTACGGGTTTCTGCGCTTCATCAGTTTCATGCTGCGCTTGTTCGCCGGCTTCTGCCTGCTCATCGGCCTGGCGGTTGGCGTCTCGTTGATCCTCAGGGGCAACTTTCAGGAAGTGCTCGGCTTCAGGCTGACCATTCCAACCGCGGCCCTATGGGCGACGGGGTTGATTCCCATCCTCTGCGGCCTGTTCTATTTCGTCATCTTCTACGCGGCCGGCGGCGTGCTGACGCTGCTCATCGCCACGGAAGAGAACACGCGCGCCACGGCCCTCGGCCTCTCTAGCCTGCGCGCGCCGGCGCCGTCCCCGGCAGCTGCCAAACCACCCTCGGCCGATTAGCCCATCACCGCCATCAGACCCCTTCGCGTCAGCCTGGCGCGGAGGGGTCGCCATCAAGGCCGATCATGAAACCCCTTCCGCCGCCGTCTCGCAACACCCAGGGTCAGCCAAACCAACCAAGCCAGATGCCGCGCGCCCCGGCCGACGGGCATCAATTCCTGCTCGAGCTGAGCGAGTTGTGGGCGGCGCCGGACGATGCGCGCAGCGCGCGCATGGACGGCCTGCGTCGTGCGCAGGCCTTTTTCGCGGCCGACGCCATTTGCCTGGCGCTGTACGATCATTTCAGCGGCCGCTTCGATCTCTCCGCGCGCTTGGGGCGCCACGCGTGGCCGGCCGATCTGTGGCGCCAGGTTCTGACCGATGGGCGCGCGCCGGGGCAGAGCGGTTTGCTGGCGCTGCCTGCGGCGGCTGGTGGGCAGCCGCCGATTGGCGTCTTGGCGCTGGCGCGGCCCGCGCTGCCCTTCAGCAGTCGTGAGCATCGTCTGCTGCGCCGGGTGGGCGCGTTGCTGGCGCGCGCATACGAGGCCCGACGTCTGCGCCTGCTCGTGGACGTCATGGAGGACGCCAACCGCAAAGAGCAGCCGATTGCGCTTTATCGCTTCTTGTTGGACGAACTGCAGCGTTTCATTAAATGTGATCACAGCGCCGCGCTCATCGTCCTCGATCGCGAGAACAACCGCCTCATCGTGCGCCAGGAGCTGTTCACCGAGGGCGCCGAAACAACTCGCCTGCCGCTCCCGCGTGAGATGAGCCTCGCGCCTGGCCTGGCCCAGAGCCTGACCGACGCTCACCTGGCGCGTGCGGATGCGGATCGCCCCTATGCCTTTCACCGCGCCAGCCCTGGCGCTGCCTGGCAAGGACAAACCGCGCCCTGGCTGGCGTCGGCCCTGGCCTACGGCGAGATGCCCTGGCGCAGGGGAACCAAGGGGGACTCGGCCGAGCCGAGCGTGGACGGAGAAGAGGCGCCTGCCGGGCCGCCTTCACAGGAGGGCAGCCTTCTGGCCGTGCCCCTGGTTAATAATGAAACGGTGTGGGGATTGCTCAAGCTGTCCACGCGGCGCTGCGGGTCGCCGCAGTTGCCGGCGTCTGATCAGCAGATTGTGCAGAGTTTTGCCAGCCGCCTGGCCCTGACGCTCTACCAGTCTGATCGGTTCTATCGCCGCCAGCTTGAAATGGACGCCGTGCGCGCCATTGGCGAGACCACTACGCACCCGGTGTCGCTCGAAGCCGTGTGCCAGACCACGCTCGACGCCGCGTTGAAAACCCTGAATTTGAACGTGGGGCGGGTGCAGACGCGGCTGCGCCTGGTGAACGGACAGCCGGTGCAGGTGAGCAGCATCCCCGCGCGTAACGTGATCTTGCAGCCGTTTGCAGATCTGGAAGCGGAGGTTTGGCGCGGCGCGGAGCCTGGCTTGTTCAACAACCTGCCGCCGCCGCCCATCACACCTGCGGGCAGCCGCGTCATGCGCGCCGCCCTCATCGTCCCCATCCAGTATGAGCGCGCCGTCATCGGCTTGATCAGCGTGCAATCGTCCCTGGCGGAGCGCTTTCGCCAGACGGACCTCGATTTTTTGCAAACGGTCGCGCACGAAGCCGCGCTGGCGCTCAAGACCGCGGAGTTGTATGAGCAGGTGCGGCAGCAGGCGGAAGAGCGCCAGGCGCGCCTCGCGTTGCTGCACGAACTGAGCCGGTCGCTCAACCGCCAACTCGATCTGCAGACCATCTTGCGCAGCGCGGTTGCCACTTCGCGCGCGCGTCTGCACGCGGAAACCGCCTCGATCTTCCTGCTCCAAGGCGATGTCCTGCAGCGGCAGTGCAGCGCTGGTCAGGACGATGCGCTTTTTGCCGACGAAACGTATCGCGTGGGCGAGGGCTTGACCGGCCTGGCGCGCGGGCCATCCATGCGGCTGTCCGCCGCGACATGCCCCTATCGTGCGCGTCCCGGCAACGAGCCGGCGCTGGACCGCGACCATCACGGCGCCGCGCTGGCGTCCGATCATGGCCCCGGCGCGTCGCGGGGCTTGGCCGTGGTGTGCAATCACGTCGGCGACTGCCCGCTCGTAATCGAGGCGCACCGTCTGCGTTACCAACAGATCCTGCCCAGCGGCCGTGTGCAGCACTTGATGGCCGTGCCCCTCGACGACGCCTATCACACGTTCGGCGTGCTGCGCGTGCTCAACAAACTGACGCCCGAACGCGCGCTCGATGCGGCCGGCTTCAGCGATGATGACCGCGACCTGCTTTCGACCATTGCCAGCCAGGTGGCGACCGCGATTTCCAACCTGCGCCAGACCCAGCGTCTCACCAGCATCTTCGAGGTCAACGAACTGATCAGCCAGACCCTTGACCGCGGCCAGATTGGCGATCGCATTGCCGAAATCATGACGGGGTCGTTGGGGTACAGCACGTGCACCCTGCACCTGCTGCAAGGCAACCGGCTGTCGCTCATCGCCGCGCGCGCGGGGGAGCCGATCGGCGGCTCCGCTTTGGAGATTGGCCTGGACGAAGGGGTGGTTGGACGGGTGGCGCGCGAGAACGCCTATCGTTACGTGCCTGACATTGCCGCCGAGCCAGATTTCAAGTACAAAGCGTGGGCCGCGCAGCATGGCCTGGTTTCCATGCTGTGCGTTCCGCTGCGCGTCGGCGACCGCGTCTTTGGCACCTTGTCGGTCTACACTACCTATCGTTATGAATTCAATGAAGACGAAGTGCGCGGCCTGCACACCTTTGCCACCCAGGCCGCGATGGCCATGGACAATGCGCAGCGGCAGCAGCAGCTGCTGCAGGCAAACGAGGTGCGCACCGCAGAGCTGCACAAGGCAACGCACGAGCTGCGTTCGCCGCTCGCCCAGGCCAAGAACATCACCGGCAGCCTGCTGGCGGGCAAGCTGGGCGCTCTGAGCAAAAAGCAGCAAGATCGTTTGGAAAAACTGGCAGGCTACCTTGAGCGCCAGCAGCGTCAGATTGACAAGCTGCTCCTCCTCAGCCGGCTGGAGGCGGGCGGCGACCATCCGGGCATCTCGTTCGATCCAAAACGGCTCACAGTGCGAACGCTCTTGCGCCAGGCGCAGCGCCGGGCCAACGCGCCCGCGCAGCGCAAGAAACTGCATCTGACCATCAAGCGGTTTGCCAACGCCAGCCTGGCCGTGTGGGGGGATCAGTACACCCTGGAGCAGGTGTTGGATAACCTGATCGAGAACGCGATCAAATTCACCCCTGCGGGCGGCGCGATCACCCTGGGGGGCGACACCTGGAAGGATCGCATTCGCATCACGATCAGCGATACTGGCGTCGGCATTCCAGAGGATCTGCGCCAGCGTGTGTTCGAGAAGTATTTCCAAATCACGAACACGCGCCAGGATCAAACCACGGGGCTTGGCCTGGGCCTGGCGATTTGCCAGGAGATTGTGCAGCGGCATGGCGGCGAGATCGAAATCCACGACACGCCGGGCGGCGGCGCGACGTTCATGATTTTTTTACCGGGGAATTAAGGAGCGAACATCATGCAGGGTGCACGGTTATTGGTGATAGATGACGAACCGGGCAATCGCGAGAGCCTGACCGATTGGCTTTCACCGTTGGGGTATCAGGTCAGCGAGGCAACCAGCGGCGCGGAGGGGATCAGCCTGGCGCAGACGCAGCGGCCCGACGTCATTGTCCTGGACATCCTGATGCCGGGCATGAACGGCTTTGCGGTGATCCGCGCGCTGCGCGATCATGACGCGACGCGTGATATTCCCATCGTGGTTTGGTCGGTGACCAGTGAAGACGTGAGCAATCGTGTGCACGGGCTGCGGGTTGGCGCGGACTACATTCTATTGAAGAGCAAAGACCTGCATGAGCTTGAAGAGGTGCTGCGGCTCACGTTGGGTCGCCGCAAGCTGGCGCCTGCGGCAGAATCTGGAGCGCCCGCAGCGCCGACCGCAATGTCTGCCAGCGGTCTCAGCTACGACGCGGACGAAGTGACCGTCTACCGGGACGGCGTGCGGCTCAACGTCGAGCTGACGCCCAACGAGGCGGGCCTGATGCGCTGTTTGTGGGAACATCGCAACCGCCTGACGACGCGTGACGACATTGCCGCCAGCGTCTACAGCGATGCGCAGAATCGCGAAGGCGTCAGCAATGAAGCCATGGATCGCCTCGTAGGGCGCCTGCGGCAGAAGATCGAGCCAGACATCAAGGCGCCGCGTTACATCCAGACCGTGCGCGGCCATGGCTACCGTTTGGTGCCGAGTGGGCAGCTTCTCACCAGCGCGGACAATGGACAGATGCTGACCAGCGCGGACATGTGAGCATCCCGTGGGGGATGCGCGCCGGCCGCCAAGCACATGTACGGTCAGCACGGTGGCCCAGGTTGCCTTTGAGCCGCAGCGGGGGATGCGCGCCGGCCGCCAAGCACATGCACGGTCAGCACGGTGGCCCAGGTTGCCCTTGAGCCGCGGCGGGAGATGCGCGCCAGTCGCCAAGTAAATGCAGGCTGTTCGTTTCCTCCTTGTCAAACAGGTGTCAGGAGTTGCGACGGTTGGTCAGGGTATACTAAGGCCAGAACGGCAGCACAGCCTCCCTGCCGCCGAGTTCATCAGAACGATTCTTGTCTGGTTGACAGAAAGAGGTGTTCAGATGGCCGGCATCTTGGTCGTGTTCATGATCGTTGTGGTCGTTGGATTGGCCTTTCGGGGCGATCCACCGACAGACTCGTCCCTGTACATCCCGTTACAGATCCCCGTGGCGCAAGCGCCTCAACGTGATGCGGGGGCCATTTGGGCCGCCCTCATCTTGATCCTGATCCTGTTGATCACCTTATTTGGCCTGCTGCGGCCGCTGTTCGGCTAAAAGGAGTACATCATGGAAACATTTCTCCTGCTGGCGGTTGGCTTGGGATTCATCGTCTTGGTTTGGTCGGCCCTGGGCGGCGGCCGCGGCGCCGTGGCTCCCGATCCCAGCACGCGCGAGCCTGCGCATGACGTGGGCAGCCTGCTCCTGATCATCATCCTGGTCAGCGTCGCAGTCTATCTGATGCAGCAAATTCCTCAGTAGGTTCGTTAGCCGGTCAGGCGCGCAGCGCCTGGCCGGCTGTTTTTTTGCCCTGGGCGCGTACCAACGATTTGGGTTGTACAAGCACAATGAATCGTAAAAGATGAGAGACTTTTGAGAGTAAGATGGAAAACATCTGAGGCGCTTTTGTGTTATAGTGAGAGCAGAAAATGGTTGCCATCATAGAAGACTAGCAACAAGAGCACACGGAGCGCGATGATGAGCATCAAGCACTTAAGCGTGAGCGAATTACGGCTGAACATTCGGGATATCCTTGAGGGCGTAAAATTCCGCAACGAGCGTTATGTCATCGTCACCTACGGGCGACCGATGGCCGTCGTGGTCAACATCGAGGAATGGGAGCGGGTGAGCGGGGAGGCCGCGATCAGCCAGCCGGTGTTTAGCGACAGCCCCCCGCAGACCGAGTGATGGTGGCGCGTCGTGGGGGTCATGTGATGAAGATCATAGGCAGCGCGACCAACTTGTACTGTCACTGTTCGCAGTGACCGCTGTGTATAGCATAATTTGGTCATGCCAGCAGTGGCCCCGGCCGAATCCGAAGAACCGTAAGAAACGCGCTGCACTGACCTGCAATGACGCGACCCCCAGAGGGTGTATGTCGGCATGTCACCACGCCTTTGTTCGCTGCGCCCACTGTGTCGTGCGTACCGGTGTGGGTCATGTGACAAAGATCATACACAATGAAGCTGACTTGGATTAGTTTGTAATCTATATTATCATCTGAGTCTGCGCCTTCAGCTTTGCTAGGTGGCCGCTTCTATCTCGGTTTCCCATGCGCAGGGCCGGGGTGTATTTGCCCAAGATACCGGGCACAGCGGGGAATGCAGACAGATGACGCCGGTCAGGAGTCCGGCTGTAGTAATCCTCTTCAGAATGTTGAGTTCAATCGGCGTTCTGGCGAACTCATCCTGGACGTTGCAACTGCAATTGTAGGCCTCACATTCTTGCGCGCCACTGATAAGGCGTGGTGATTGGTTGGGCGTTGGGTGAAGAGCAAAGTCGCTCCATCAACCCTGAGGATAGCGCCTGTATTCAGACCGCCTGGCAGTGCTAACTGACGGACAAGTTCAGGACTGTCTATCTGAATCGTGGAAAGAAGGAGAGTTATTTCCTTGTCGCCCGCTGAAACGTTGATAGTGGTATTAGTGGTTGTGATCTTGCTGCTCTTCCTATCGGTGTTGTTGGTCGTTCTCAGGTTGAAGCGAACGGCCAGGGGCCCGAGCAAGGTTACTCCAGCTACGCCGATCCCCAGCCAATTGGGCTCACCGGTGGTGGCCCCTGCCCCAATTACTCACTATCTCCTAGACGTCAGTGGTGCTCGGTTTGATAAACCAATACCCCTGACTCCAAAGGGATTAACGATTGGGCGTGCCGCTGACAATGATGTGGCCCTGATTGATGAGGTTATGGTGTCGCGGCATCATGCCGAGATCGTACAACGGGGCGACCAATACGTCATACGCGATCTTGAAAGCGCAAACGGCACCTGGATCAACGGTAAGCGTATTTCTGAGCACACCTTGAGTTTGGGGAATCAGATTCGGTTGGGCAACCTTGAACTGGTATTCTCAAATACTCCAGTTTGGCATTCGCTTTTGGGGTCTTCGCCAGTTGTCGCACAAGAACCACAAGCAAGAATCGCCTATACTGGCGTCTATTTTGATGAATTTCTCTTGGAACAACTGATTGGAGAAGGGGGCATGGCCAGAGTGTTCAGGGCGCGAGCGCCTGATGGTAGCGTCGTGGCTCTGAAGATTTTGCACTCTGCGGACCCCTATCTCATACAGAAGTTTAGGACAGAGGGTAACGATATTGGCCCGCTCTTGCGCGGCCACCCCAACATCGCAACCGTCTACGATTTCCGGCGCAGTCCCAATGGTGAGCTATACATCGTTGAAGAATACATAGATGGTATGTCATTAAGGCAACGGCTACATGCCGGCCCCGTAAGCGAGGCAGACACTATCGCGATCATGCAACAGGTATCCAGCGCCTTGGGTTTTGCTCATTCACGCAACATTGTGCATCGCGACGTGAAGCCCGAGAACATACTCATCGCAGCGACGAATCGCGTCAAAGTGGTGGATTTTGGAATTGCACGTATTACCTCGACCCTTACGATTACCAAGGGTAAGTTGATTGGCACGCCAGAATATATGTCACCCGAGCAGGCAAAAGGTGATGAGGTTCTCCCGCCCAGCGACGTGTATTCATTAGGAGTCGTGATCTATGAGATGTTGACTGGAACGGTTCCATTTCCGATGGTATCTCGCCCTGGGGCTGACTACTGGTCCGGCGCTCTTCATGTTCTAGATCAGCACTTGCGCGCTACGCCAGTTCCATTGCGTAACAAGGTGCCTACGATATCACCCGGTCTCGACATGGTTGCCGCGAAGTGTTTGGAAAAGTCCTCGGAGCGGCGATTCGCCAACGGGATAGAACTGGCTTCTGCTCTGGGCGTTACGGTATCTAGAATGACCCCCGCAAAGGCCCCGACGAATGACACTCGAGCAACACACTCCATCTCGGTGCTGAGGGGGCTCTTCACAGGCAGGGCGTGGCCTCTCATGAATGAGCTGATCATTGGTCGGAATGAGATTAATCCAGATGACGTGAGCCTCTCACGCAGGCATATTAGACTCGAAGTCACAGGGGGCAGAATATGGCTCCATGATCTTTCCGTGAACGGCACATGGGTGAACAAAGTCCGCGTTTCCGGAAAAGTTGAGCTCAAGCCGGGAGATCAGATTTTTATCAGCGACTGCGTTTTGCAGATAAACACGCTCACAGCAATGCGGCAATCGTCGCCGTGACAGGTCACAAATTTCACGTAGGAGGATATGAAACATGAATCCGCAAGTATCACCCAATCCCCCTGGCGGCTCAGACAATGACCCAACCATTTTGGGCAACACACCGATGTACAATTCTCCCATAGCGGCAACACCGTTCACACCTGCCGTGAACCCGGAACAACCCACCCCGCGCCCTGGGCAACCAGCTGGTTGGGGACCTCCTCCACTCAACCGAGAGAGCGCCTCAACCCAGATCATCCCTTCATTTCGATCACCTCCCGCATTCGCCTGGTTTGTGGTCATTGAAGCCCCTGATCAGCGGCTTGTGGGCGAGATTTTCAAAGTCAACGTCGGCGTTACCGGCATCGGACGCACGACTGGAAATGACATTGTTCTTCCAGATGTCGCCTGTTCTTCCCAACATGCCAGGGTGCGGGTAGAGGAACAAGAGGGTGGAGAGAAGAGATTCGTCTTGCATGACCTCGCAAGTACGAACGGCACCTACGTCGGCGACAAGGATTCGTATCGTGAAGATAGCAGCCGTGTCTACCACCGTGCGCTGCAAGATGGCGACTATGTGTTAATCGGCGAAACTACGCTCGTGTTCAAGCGCATTTGACCGTTGGGGGATACCATGAAAACTGCGTCGTTCGTCATCATCCTTCTTTGTTGCCTGCTTGCTCTGCCATCCCTGACGTTTGGGCAGAGCAACGGCAGCGTGAATGTAAAGCCACCATATATCAAAGATTATCCGCAGATGAGCACTATCGTTGGTGTGCTCGATGGAAATGGGATTCCTGTTCCCAGCCTTCCCCCAGATGCATTTGAAATTGTCGAGGATGGCCGTACGTCTTTTCCACCGAGCGCAGTTGAGGAACGAGTAAACCCAGACGCCCAGGTCTCGGTTGCTCTCTCCATTGATCTGAGCGGAACGATGCAGGGTCAACCGATTGCCGCGGCGCAACAAGCCTCTCGGGTGCTGCTCAATGCCTTGCTGGAAAAGGATCGTGATGCGGATCGTGTCGCGTTTTTTGGCATCACCCGTCAAGTGCAGCCCGATGACCCTCCCATTGATAATCCCCAGGCGCCAGAGGTGCCTTTTGGGAACGATAAGAACAAAGTACTGAACACCATCAATTATCTGCCCCCCAATCCAGCCACACGCCCGACGCCGCTTTGGGATTCTCTGCTCCGCATGGTCAAGATCACGTCGGCCCAAAGCGGCATGCGCGCAATCATTATCATTACCGATGGTGTGGATGTCGTCAGCGTCTTCAAGATCGAAGATGTCATTGGCGAAGCCAATCGCGCCAACATTCCTATCTTTCCCATCGGCCTGAGCAAGAACAAGATAAACGAAGATGCCCTTCAGCGTCTTGCCAACCGCACCGGGGGTATTTTTCGTATTGCACCCAGCCCCGACGAGTTTTCAGGATTGTTCACTCAGGTGCTCAACCAGCTCAAACTGGAATATCAACTGAGCTATCAAGCGCGCGTTGACCGAGATAGCAACCCCCACAGTCTCTTGGTTGCGGTCCGCGCCCCGCGCATTGGCCGGATCTACTCTGAAGTGAAGTACACGTTTGAAGTCACACCCACACCAGCGACGCCAACAACCACACCAAAGCCTACTAGCCCAGGTCCGACGGACACCCCACAGCCCACACCTACACCTCCTCCACCAGGCTTGATTGACAAATTGTTGATCTTTGTCAAGGAGAATCCTCTACCTGCAGCCCTCATTGGAATTGCGGCGCTGCTGTTGATCGTTCTCCTGGTCTTGATCATCTTGTGGGCAAGACGCCGCCGGGCGCCGCAGGCCGAAGAGGCTGATTTTCTCACCAATTGGCCTTCTGGGGGCACGTCGGCTCCCTCCAACCCGGTGATGAGCCCGCCGACATCTCCGGACGTTGGCAACATGGCGCGAACGGTTGGCTCACCTCCGGTTTCCGGTTTACCACCGACGCAGTTACCGGGCGGACTCCCAGGCCGGACGCCCATCATGCCGCCCGCTCCAGCAGCAGGGCAGACCGTTGCCATTCCACGGGTAAAACCTCCAAAACACGTCGCGATGTTGGTTGACCGCAAGAACCCATCGCGCCAGTTCACCCTGCTGCAGAGCACATCGGTGGGAAGAGCGAGTGAGAATGCCGTCTCCCTGGCTGATAACACGACGGTTTCGCGAAATCATGCCCGTATCTGGCTTGATGGCGACTTGTTCAAGGTTCATGATCTAGACAGCTCGAACGGAACTTACGTCAATGCAACCCGTATCCAAGAACCGCAGGTTCTCAAGGATGGCGACGTAGTTCGCTTTGGTGAGCTCGAGTTCATTTTCAAGCAGTTGTCGTGAGTAACCCTATGCAGTTCACCGTTCTGTCAGGCCCGGATGCCGGGCGTACGCTGGTCATTCGAGGGAATCAAGGAGTCATCGGCCGCGGCCCTGACAAGGAATTTCCTCTCTCAGACCCGCGCGTCTCGCGCGCCCATGCTGTTGTCGAAAACAGCGGCAGTGGGAGTACGGTGCGAGACCTGGGGAGCACCCATGGGGTCTACCTGCGAGGAGCCCGTTTGGAGGTTGGCATCCCTGTCGCCTTGCAGCCAGGAGACGAACTGCGATTGGGAGACACGGTTCTTCGCTACGATGGCAGGGCTACGCAGGATCAGGTTGGCCCAGATTCTGGATCAAGTCAGCCGGTGAGGCGTCTTGCGGAAGGGAGAAGTCAACGTTTACTGGCTTTGGCAGCCGTCGCCGCGCTGACCTTCATCGTCGTGGTGGTTGTGCTTGCCTTCGCATCAGGTCGGCTGTTCACGTCAACCTCGCAGCCTGATGCTGTGGGGTTGACGACAGCGGCTGCGGCCACGCGGCCACAGACGGCTACCGCCACGATCATGCCGGCCATTGTCTTTCTGACACCGACCACCGCGGCTGTTGCTTCCACCGTAACGCCGGCCGTGCGTGAGCGTAATACGCCGGCGACTGATCCGCCAACGATGGAGCTGACTCCTGGCAGTCTACCACGGACGCCGACGCCCTCTGAGCCCCCGCGGCCCGGGAACCCACAAGCGGAACAAATCCCGCAGGCTGTCGCTCGACTGTTCCCGGGCGTTCCTCCCGCCGAGCTGCCCCAGGCGATCATGAATGCTGCTCGTAATGGAGAACTGTCGCCTGACCAAATTCGATCTGTCTTGAACGCGTTATTTCCTGGCGTGTCATCCCGTGATCTACCGCGGGCAATTGTGCGGGCATTCCCCTCAATTCCCATACAAGACCTGCGACAGCTGTTGGACCAGGCATTTGCGGGCCAGGGGCTGACTATTCCATCCGTTCCTCCGCTCAGTGGAACGATCTATGTGGGGGTGTTTGGGGATGGGAAATATCAGATTATCGAAGTAAACACCCAGAATAACACGCGGCAAATTCTGATTGACAACGCCAGTGAACCGGCCCTATCTCCTGACCACACGTGGCTCGCCTACTACTCCTGGCGCAGTGATGCACGTGGGTTGCGTCTGCGCCACCTGGTTACTGGAGCAGATAACCCATTGACGGACAGGGCGCAAGATGCTTATCCATCTTGGTCTCCTAACCAGGATCGTTTGGCGCTGCATGACAGCGAGGATGGAACGGTTTTGACCATCAATCGCGACGGAACGGACCGCCGCGTCGTTGGCAAGGGTGAGTTTGCGTCATGGTCTCCGCGCGGGGATGAGATTGCTTACAAAGGTTGCCTGTCAGGGGGCGATTGTGGTATTATCCTGGTGAGGCCGGATGGCGCCCAACGTCAGCGCCTCACAACCAATGCCAATGATGGACAGCCCGCCTGGTCGCCTGATGGAAATTCTCTCACCTTTGTTTCAAATCGAGATGGAAATTGGGAGATCTACGCCATCAACCGTGACGGCAGTTGGCTCAGGCGGATTACATCAGACGCAGCGACCGACGGGCTGCCAGAATTCGCACCGGACGGTTTGCGTATCGCATTTCGCTCTGACCGCCAGGGGGCGTGGGCGGTTTGGGTCGCGTTAGGATTGGGCGGACCTGCTATCAAACTGTTCGATGCTAATGCCGGACCGACATGGCAATACGAAAAAATTGCGTGGCGATAGGGTCTTTTTGATCTTGGTCTGAATCATGAACAATCTGGTCGGCCAGCAGCTTGGCAAATACAGGATCCAGAAATTTCTGGGGCATGGCGGCACAGGCGACGTTTACAAGGCCTTGGATGAAGACCTGCGTCGCGACGTGGCGATCAAGGTCCTGGATACCGGTTTATTGCTAGATCAGGAATCGGTCAGGGTCTTTCACGCGTCTGCTGCTATCGCGGCTGATTTGCATCACGCCAACATCATCACGATACATGATGTCGGCGAACAGCAGGGTCTGCACTACATTGTGATGGCCTACCTGCAGGGTGTCACCCTGGACGTATGGCTCAGAAAGAACAAACGTATGACCGTGCACCAGGCGGCGCGTGTGTTGCGTCAACTCGGCGATGCTCTGACCTATGCGCATAAGCGAGGGGTGATTCATTGCGACATCAAGCCATCCAACATCATGCTCAGCAAGGATGGACATGTCACCATTCTCGATTTCGGTATGGCTCAGACCAGGAAAGCAGGACGCAACCTTAAGAACACCGGGGCCACCCCCGCCTATATGTCGCCTGACCAGGCCCTGGACCGCTCTCTCGACCCTCGCACCGATGTCTATTCCCTGGGCGTAGTTCTGTATGAGCTTCTTTCTGGGCAGGTGCCTTTTGCGCGTGTCGAACCTGTGGCTGCCGCGTATGCGCATGTCCATGAGCGCCCGCTTTCGATCAAGAATCTGCCTGAGGCGGTCAATCAAGTTGTGCTCAAGGCCCTGGAGAAATCACCGGAGAAGCGTTTTCAGAGCGCTGCTGAACTGGCAGCTGCGTTCGAACAAGCCGTTGGGCAAAATACCCAACTATTCCAACTCGGCCGCCCGCTAATGTTGATAGGTTCCACGGTCGTTCTTATCATCGTGGCCCTGGTGTTCATCAGCCTGCGGATCATCGAACCTCCACCGCCAACGCCGACCCCAGTCCAAACGACGGGCGCGCCGACGCCTGAGACGCCAACCGGAGCAGTCTCACCCACGGTGATACGTGAGGAGACGCCGCCAACTGCAATCAAGACGCCGTCCCCAACGCCAGGAATTACTTCGACGTTGGCCCCGCCTCCGGTCACGAAGGCGCCGCCAATCCCAACTGTGGAGCAGACGCCGCCAGCAACGGCAACGCCGACCCAGCCCCCTGTATCTGCACCCCGGCCGGTTGCGCCTGGAGCAGGGATGACAGCGCGGGGCCGCACGACGTTTCGCTGGACCTATGATGGCCCGCCATTGGCAGACAATCAGGCCTTCGAGGTGCGAATTGTCTGGGATCTTGGATCCCCTGGTCATGATGGCGCTGCCAGCCCGGTCAGGGCAACCGAGATCACGATTGACCTGGACCAGGTCAACGTGGTGCGGGCGCATGGCGCTGGCCCCTATTATTGGACGGTTGCCGTGATTCAAGTAGAACCGTATGCGGCGATTGGGCCTGAGGCGCCGCTGCAGCGGTTGATGATTGATGTCAACTCAGAGAATAGGAATTGATTCCGCCTGGCGCGGTTTTCGCGGCTGGACGCTACTATGTGCGTATTCAGCGCGTGACCGGACACAGCCAGACTCAACCCTACGCGCTGCTGGCGATTTATCGCTGAGGCTGTTTCGCACGCGATCAAGGCTACGGTTCAATCAGAGGAGAGCGCATGAACAAGCAATCATCTTCGCCTGGAAACCAATCCCCTACTTCGAGCGGCTCGATGCCACGCGCGGCGCCAGGTCCATCGAAGACACAGGCGCCTGCCGCCACGACCAACGCGGCCTCTGGCGCGACAGCCGCCGCGCGACCGCTGATCCTGCACGCGGTCAAGGCCACGAGTGTGGGACGCGCGCGTGATCACCAAGAGGACATGGTTGAAATCTTCGCGCCTCCGGACAACACGCCCCAGGCGCAGAAGGGTCAACTGTTGATCGTGGCCGACGGCATGGGCGGACACAACGCGGGCGAGGTGGCCAGCCAGATGGCCGTGACCACGATCCGCGATGTCTTCTATGCCGACCCGGGACCTGACCTGACCGCCAGCCTGCGCAACGCGATGTTGGCCGCGAACGACGCCATCTTCAACCACTCACTCCAGCATGCGGGCCAGGCCGGCATGGGCACCACCGCGGTCGTCATGGCCGTGCGCCAGAATGTGGTGCTCATTTCCAGCGTCGGCGACAGTCGCGTCTATGTCCTGCGCAACGGCAAGCTGACGCAGGTAACCACCGATCACTCGTGGGTGGAGGAGCAGGTGCGCGCGGGCGTGCTCACGCCCGAACTGGCGCGCGTGCACCCCCAACGCAACATCATCACGCGCGCGCTGGGCACCACGCAGAAAGCGCAGCCCGACTTCTTCGACGGCGCGTTGAGCGAGGGGGATGTCTTTCTGCTCTGCTCGGACGGCTTGAACACGCACGTCAACGATGCGCAGATCCAGGAAGTCCTGCTGACGATGCCATCCCTGGAGCAGGGGGCCAATCGCCTGATTGACCTGGCGAATGAGGGCGGCGGTTCGGACAACATCAGCGTGATTGTCGCGCGCGTCGAGCCGGCCAACGCGGGCAGAGCGGCGCTCGCGGCGCCCGCCGGCGCAGCCAAACCACGGGGCAGGCGGCCGCTGCCCCTGGTGATGGGAGTCCTTGGCTCCTTGATCGGGGTCGCGCTGGTGGCTTTCTTCGTGGTGCGCTGGCTGACGGCGGGGCCGCAAACTCCCACGCCGACTGTCGTCGTCCTGACGACGACGGCGGCCCCTGTCGTCACGACCCCGCCCGTGGCAGATGTCACCCCCAGCGCAACGTCCACCGCCGCGACCGCGACCGAGGCACCAACCGCGTCCCCTGATGGGAGTCCCACCTCAACCATCGCGCCGCCACCCACTACCGCGGCGCCGCCACCCTCCCACACCCCGACACCTTTCCGCGGCGGCACTGCTGTGGTTCCTCCAATTGGATCTCCCACCCGGAATCCGACGCCATTACCCGCGCCTGTGCCGATTACGCCTCAGGAGAGAGACGATGTCAAAGGTAGGACCAGGTTTGCCTGGGATTACGCCGGGCCGTTACAGCCCGACCAGGCGTTCGAGGTGCGCATCTGGAAGGAAGGCCAAGATCACCTGGGTGCAGATGCGGCGACGACCGCCAAAGAACAGATGATTGATCTGGACTTCGCGCCTGGTATCACGAATTACAAGAACGCGACCGGGGAGTACCTGTGGGCTGTAGCGGTGATCGAAAAGGCAACGGGCGTAGCGATCAGCCGCGAGTCTGAGCTGCGCCACTTCACCTATACACCGCGTCCGGACTGCGTGGGGGGATGTGGTAGGTAATGATCTCAATGTCTAGCAGTATGCGCATGCGTAGAATTCAACGGGTCACTGCCTTATTCGGATCTGCTCTGCTGCTAACCTTCTTTTTGATCTCGCTTCCACGGACAATGTCGGCGCGCACGGAAAGCGCCGACGCAACGATCAATCTGACGCCAGAGGCCGATACCTACGTGGCAGCGGGACGCCCCAGCGAGAACTTCGCGGCGCGTCGCAATTTTTGGGTTGGCTACAACGAGACGGATGGCTACCTGGTGGAGCGCAGCCTGCTGCGTTTCAACATTGGTTCGATCCCGCGCGGCAGCCTGATCCAAACCGCCAGTCTGCAGCTCTATCTAGGGGGCACCACGCCTGGCGCGGCACCGATGACGGTGGCGGCGCATCGCATCATCAGCGATTCCTGGTCCGAAGCCATCACCTGGAATCAACATCTGCGGCTGACCCTGGACATTGCGCCCGCAATCACGACGACAGTGGGTACTCGGTTCGACTGGTACAGGTGGAATTTGACGTCGCTGGTGCAGAGCGCGCACACGACTGGGCAGAGCGAGATCAGCCTGCTGCTGCGCGGGGATGAGACCGCCGGGCAGCACGAGCGTGCGTTCTGGTCGCGCGACTGCAGCGCCAGCGACTGCGGCAGCCCGCCGGGGCTGCGGCCCAAGCTGGTCATTCAGTACCTGCCGCCGACGGCGTTGCCGACCGCGGCGCCGACCCATACGCCCATGCCAATCCTGGTTCGTGGTACGTCAACCCCAACATCAACCATCACCCCGACACCCACGCGGACACCGACCATTACGCAGACGCCAACGCCCACACGTACTCCTACTCCCACGCCGACGTCCACGCGTACGCCCACCGTCACGCCGACGGCAACCAGTACCCCGACGCCCACGATCACGCCAACGCCGACGATTACTCCGACGCCGACCATGACGTGGACGCCCACGATTACGCCGACGGCCTCGCCGACGCCGACGGCGACCTGGACCCCGACGAGCACTGGGACGCCCACGAGCACGCCGACGGCCACGGCGACGGACACGCCTGTCCCTGGGGCCACGCATACCCCCACTCCCACGGTGACGCCGACCGTGACCCCCACCGTGACGCCGACGAACAGCCCGACGCCGACGCGCACCTCGACGGGGACGCCCACGAGCACCTCGACGAACACGCCGACGGCGACGCCGACCACGGCGCCGAATGCGCAGGTCTACCGGGGCAGTGTGCGCCGCGTGGATGGAACGCCGGTGGCCGGCTTCACCTATGTGCAGTTGTGGGGTTCCAACGACGCCACGGCACGCAGCGTGTTCCTGGGGAACGCCAGCAGCGACAGCAGCGGCAGCTTCAGCCTGAGCGCGCCGCCCACGCCGCCGGCCTATGGGTACTACTTCATCTACCTCTCTCCGGCCGGCAGCAGCGCGGGGCTGTATGCGCCGGTCGCGGCGACGCCTGGGCCGGGGGGCGTGGTGACGGGTACGCAGACGATTCGCTTTGGCGCGGGCGGCGGTGTGCACGATGGCAACATCTTCATCGTCATTCAGAACACGCCCACGCCAACGCCGACCAGCACGCCCACGCCGACCAACACCGCGACTCGGACACCAACGGCGACGCATACGCCAACCAACACCCCGACGATCACTCCGACGCACACGCCAACCAACACCCCGACGATCACCCCAACGGCGACGCCCAACACGGCGGATCTGGCGGTGACGAAGTCGGCGTTTCCGTCTCCCACCGTGCTGCCCAACAGCAATCTGGTGTATACCATCCAGGTGCGCAACCTGGGCTGGTTGACGGCGACGAACGTCACGGTCACCGACACCCTGCCGCCGGGCGTGACCTACCAGAGCAACCAGCCAGGGGAGTTCACGTGCAGCCACCTGGGCGGGCCGGAACGCGTGGTGTGCACCCTGGCCAGTCTGCCGATGGGCGACGTTTGGCGCACGATCCTGATCAACACCGTGGTGAACCCGGACGCGACTGGCACGCTGACGAATATCGTGGTCGTGAGCAGCAGCCTGGCCGACCCGAACCAGGGCAACAACCAGGCCATCGTGGGCGTCACGGTTGCGACGCCTACCCCGACGAGCACCCCGACGATCACGCCAACCAACACCCCAACGCGCACGCCGACTGCGACGAATACGCCGAAGGGGATGAGACAAAGGCCGCCCCGCGGGCTGGCGACCGCAACCCCCTTCCCGCGTGAGGGTGGGGCGCTGCGACCGGTATCACTCCGGCCGGCAGAATCACCGGCGCTGGCCTGGCGTTGAATGGCGGGAGCATTTCAATTGCGGAGCATAGTCCATGCAGGAGGATGTGACAGATGATTACCACGCCCAGGAGAACGCCCATGTGGAGAATTCGGTACGCGCTTATCTTGTCTGGCGCTGCTCTGCTGCTAACCGTCCTTTTCGTCTTGCCATCAAGGATCATGGCTGCGCGCTCGGAAAGCGCCGACGCATCAGTCAACCTGACGCCGGCGGCCGACACCTACGTGGCAGCGGGACGGCCCAACGAAGCATTTGCAGTACGCCGTAATTTTTGGGTTGGATATAACGAGTCGGATGGCTACCTGGTGGAACGTAGCCTGCTGCGTTTCGACCTCCGCGGCATCCCGCGCGGCAGCCTGATCCAAACCGCCACTCTGCACCTCTACCTGGGGGCCACGACGCCAGGCACGGCGTCGATGCCGATTGGGGTGTACCGCATCAACAGCAGCAGTTGGGCCGAAACCATCACTTGGATCCAGCATCTGCAGCTTTCGTGGAACGCGACGCCGGCGGCGACGACGACGGTGGGCGGCCAATTTACCTGGTATTCGTGGGACTTGAAGGACTTGGTGCAGAGCGCCAACACGGCCGGGCAGGACGAACTGAGCCTGCTCTTGCGCGGGGACGAGAGCGTCGGGCAGCATGAGCGTGCGTTCTGGTCGAAAGACTGCAGCGCCAGCGACTGCGGCAGTCCGCCGGGGCTGCGGCCGAAACTGGAGATTCAGTACCTGTCGCCGACGCCCACGCCCACCGCGACTCCCACGAAAACCCCGACGCCGACCAAGACGCCAACGCTAACAAAGACGCCAACTGTCACACCGACGCCCACGATCACCCGAACGCCCACCATCACCCCAACGCCGCCGGATATCTATTTGCCCAGCGTCGGTCGCATCATGACATGGACGCCGACGCCGACGCGCACTCCCACCCCGACGCCGACGCGGACGCCTACGAACACGCCGACCGCCTCACCGACGCCGACGGCGACCTGGACCCCGACGAGCACTGGGACGCCCACGAGCACGCCGACGGCCACCGCGACGGACACGCCTGTCCCCGGCGCTACTCATACCAATACCCCCACCGTAACGCCGACCGTAACCCACACCCATACGCCAACGATCACCCAGACGCCAACGAGTACGCCGACCGACAAAACGACACCGCCCACCCCTACCCCTACCCTAAGCGCGACCCCGACGCCAACTGCGACCCCCACGACTGCGCCAAATGCGCAGGTCTACCAGGGCAGCGTGCGCCGCGTGGATGGGACGCCGGTGGCCGGCTTCACCTATGTGCAGTTGTGGGGTTCCAATGTTGACAACGTGCGCAGCGTGTTCCTGGGGAACGCCAGCAGCGACAGCAGCGGCAGCTTCAGCCTGAGCGCGCCGCCCACGCCGCCGGCCTATGGGTACTATTTCATCTACCTCTCTCCGGCCGGCAGCAGCGAGGGGGTGTATGCGCCCTACGCGGCGACGGCCGGGCCGGGCGGCGTGGTGACGGGCACGCAGACGATTCGCTTTGGCGCGGGCGGCGGTGTGCACGATGGCAACATCTTCATCGTCATTCAGAACACGCCGACGGCGACGCCGACCAACACCCCGACCAACACGCCGACGAACACGCCGACCAACACGCCGACGAACACCCCGACAAACACGCCGACGAAGACGCCCACCAACACCCCGACAAACACGCCGACAAACACCCCAACGAACACGCCGACCAACACGCCGACGAACACCCCGACCAACACCCCGACGGCGACGCCCAACACGGCGGATCTGGCGGTGACGAAGTCGGCGTTTCCGTCTCCCACCGTGCTGCCCAACAGCAACCTGGTGTATACCATCCAGGTGCGCAACCTGGGCTGGTTGACGGCAACGAACGTGTTGGTTACCGACACTCTGCCGCCGGGCGTGACCTACCAGAGCCATCAGCAAGGGGAGTTTACGTGCAGCCACCTGGGCGGGCCGGAACGCGTGGTGTGCACCCTGGCCAGTCTGCCAGCGGGCGACGTTTGGCGCACGATCCTGATCAACACCGTGGTGAACCCGGACGCGACTGGCACGCTGACGAACATCGTGGTCGTGAGCAGCAGCCTGGCCGACCCGAACCAGGGCAACAACCAGGCCATCGTGGGCGTCACGGTGGCGACGCTTACCCCGACGCCAACGATCACGCCGACGATCACGCCGACCAAGACGCCGAGACCGGGGATCGCGCCGAGCCGTCCAGCGACCGCGACGCCGTTTCCCCGTGGGGGAGGGACGCTGGGACCGCTGTGGCCCCGGCCCACACAATCGCCGTGGTTGGTCTGGCGCTGAACGGCCATCTGTTTGTCTGGTGGGCAGGGGCGCGCGCAGGCCCCAGACAGGCAGCCCCTGCCCATCGGCCCTCTGTGTTGCGAATATCTGTCCGGGGCCAGTCAAGGAGAAGGGATCATGGTCATCGTTACGCCGTCCGGCCAGTCCTATACGCTGCGCCAGGGCAACAATGTCATCGGTCGCGATCCTGGGTGCGACCTGCGCCTGGATGTAGAGCGCGTGTCGCGCCGCCATGCCGTCATCGCCTGGGATGGCCGCCGCGCGCTCATTCACGATCTGAACAGCACCAACGGCACCTTTGTCAATGGTCGCCGCCTGGAGCCGAACCGCCCTGTCGAGTTTGGAGTGGGCGACCGTTTGGAGTTGGGCGGCCCGGAGGGGCGGCTCGACACGGGCGCGGTCTCCGGGCCAGCGTCGGCCCTACCGGCGGACCTGGCGCTGCCTGAACTCCCTCCCGATCTCACGCCTGCGCCGCAGCGCTTGCCGGCCTGGCTGCCGGTGGGCGTTGGCGGCCTGGTGGTTCTCCTGGGGCTGGCGCTGTTCCTGCTCTTGCGACCACCGCCGGCCGCACAACCGACGCCTGTGGCGCCCCCCGCGGTGACGCCAACATCCACGGCGCCCGCGGTGGTCATTCCTCCCGCCACACCGGCCGGTGTGGCGACGCCTACGCTCGTGGCCGTGCCCACCGTGCCGCCTGCGCCCGGCGTTGGCGCGGGCGCCGGGGCCGGCGCGGGCGGTGTGCAGCCGCCGACCGGGCTGCAGCCGCCGGCTGGTCTGCCTGCGGGTATGAATCAAGCGCCGCCCATCAATCCAACGACCATGCCTGAGCTGGTGAAGGGCATCCTGCAGGAGTTTATGCCGGGCGGCCTGCCGCTCACGCCGGCGCTGCCTGGGGGAACCCCCTTGCCGGGCGTCATTGGCACGCTGCTGCCCCCCGGCGGCCTGCCTGGTTTGCCCGGCGGAGGCGTGGCGCCGCCCGCCGCCAAGCGCCATGGCCCGGTGATCCTGAAAGCGCCGGCGAATGGCGCCAGTTACCAGGGAGAGGGCGCCAACCTCGTGTTGGAATGGCAACCGGTCAACGATCTGGCGGCCAACGAGTACTACCGGGTCATGATTTTCTATCCCGTCAACGGCCGCGAACAGGCGGGCGGCGCCTGGCTCAAGGGCGCTACCTATCGCCCGCCGGCCTGGTTCCTGACGCAGCACAACGGTCGGTTCGAATGGCAGGTGGTCATCATCGAAGCCACGGGGCCTGTGGAACGAAACGGCCGTCCTGGGGATACGGTCAGCGAACCGAGCGAGCGCCGCTGGTTCAACTGGTCGCTGGAACCCGGCAGCGCACAGCCAACCGATACGCCGACGCCGGTGTTTCAAGGCTGACGTGAAAATCGGCCGCGGATGCACACAGATTGGCACAGATAGTCTGTTGTCATTTCTCATTGTGCGCCCAGCGCATGGGTAACTGACTTGGCAATCCTGGCTCGCCAGGTGCGACTGGCTCACACAAAGACACCAAGACACAAAGAAGCTCTTGACGCCTTGGTGGCTTTGTGTGAGGGTTGACCTGAAAATAACCCGGTACTGCAATCCGCCGGATTGCGGCGCCACAGAGGCAAGCCGGCGGCTTGCGCACCATTTTCATCCGTGGTTGTGCGCTCAGCGCATGGGAGCTGGCTTGCAGATGCGCTGTCCAACCGTAGGTCACGCCTCCGGCGGGACGACGCCATCTACGACACATCACGCTTTCCTGCGCCAGGCCTGCAAGCCAGCGGCTTACGTCATACGTGGATCTCTAACTTTGCTGTGAGGGCATGGACGCCATAATGCAGTCCGCCTGTGCCAGACGCAGTGGCGAGAGTACGACTTTTATGAGTCAAAGTCATTGGGTAAACAGATGGTACGGTATGGGAGGCATCCTGCTGTTTGCAGCGGTGTTGGCTTTGGTTTTGCCCTCCACGGCGCACGCTGATGGATTCATTGATTTTGAGAATGGAACAGACCAACAGACGATTCAGTCCACCATTCCTGGACTGCGCTTCACCACAACCGCCAATTATGATTGGATTTACGGAGATTGGCGCACCGGGGATTACAACGGCCCCTACCCTCATGGAGCGTACACCAGCAACGGCAACTTCTTCGCCTGGCTAGGACCTAACCAGGGCTACGGGCGCATTGACTTTACGGCGGGATGTGGCACGTACATGCAGGTTTACGTGAGCAGCCTGGCCGGGCTTCACATGGATGCCTATTATCCCGATAACACCCTGGCTGCGACCGCGTTCGTCAATGGTAATCTCTTCACGGGTCAACTGGCCCGGCTGCGTGTTGATGCACCAGCGGGCGATTGTTTTACCTATGTGATTCTCCATGACACCGGCAATTTCTGGCTGATTGATGACCTGAGCACGGATGCGGCTGGCGTACCTGCCACTCGCCCCCCAGTGATTGTCCTGCCGGGTCTCATGGGTTCCAGGCTCGATGTACACAATACGTGTAGCAATGAAACTTGGGAAGTGTGGCCTGCAGCCGCAGTGATGCTCGTCTCCCCATTCGATGGTCATCTCGCCAGCCTGAAATTGCAGAGAGATGGGTTGAGGCCGGCAAATCCCTGTGAGCAGATTGTCGCGCATCGCACCGCCACGGGAAGTACAGAAAATGCCGCGATCTTACGGGTAGGTCCTGACTTGCACATAGGTCCGTTACCGTTTGAGTTTTACGCTCCGCTGATTGACTCTTTGCGCGTGAAAGGTTATGACGTTTTTCCCTATGGTTACGATTGGCGTATCAACCTGCGCCGCATTGCAGACCAGCCATCCTCTACCGACGACCTCGATGGTTTCATCAATCAGGTGTTAGCGTCAACGGGAGCTCATAAGGTCAATATCGTGGCTCATAGCCTGGGGGGCCTACTGGCAAGATATTACGTCACATCCGATCCAGCGCGGGCAGCCAAAGTGGAGCAAATCATCTCGCTTGGAACACCCTACCTGGGAGCACCCAAATCGTTACGTGTTCTGAGGTGGGGCGACACAGGAGAACCGGGTTGGCTTTGGGGCGCAATTGGCCTTTATTCACCTATGGTACGCGATATTTCACAAAACGCACCCGCCATGTACCAGATACTTCCGACGTTCAACTACTTCCTTGTCAACAACTTCCCTGCCAACAATCGCAGTTACTATACGTTCGATGGCGTGGCAAGATCGTGGCCACAGATGCAGTCTCTTCTGCGAACTGAGCATAATGATGGCTTGGCCGCCGATGCAGAAGCCTTTCATAATGCAGCAATGGACGATTGGCGAAGTTCTTCATTGAGTACGGCGTATCGTTTGATTGTTGGCAGCGGTAAATCTGATACACCGGCTGTTCTGCATGAGAAGACTCTCTTCGAGTGGAATGGATTTCGTGTGATCACCTGGGACATGGAGAATACGAACGGCGATGGCACGGTGCCCCTTCCCAGCGCGGCATTGAGAGGAAGTGGTCGTGATTTTTCGGGAAACGCGCCAACGTGGTACACGCAAGGGTTGAATCATCTCCAATTGGTCAAGGAACCGTATGTCCTCGACTTCGTCGCGGCCATTCTGGCCACGCCGCCAACTGCTGCGGATGATCCTTCCTTTGCAATTCCTGCCTCACCGAGCTACAGCGCGTCCGCGCCCTCGATCTTCAGCGGCGACAAGAGCCGTTTTCGGCAACGTTCCCCATACGACGCGACGCCTCCTGTGCCCCCGCAAATGGGGCTGACACCCTTCGCGGTGAATGGAGTGCAAGCCGTAGTCGTTGGCAATAGCCATGTCCACCTCTATGATTCAGCCGGTAATCATACTGGCCCGACGCCGGACGGACTGCTTGAAATCGAGGTGCCAGGCAGCGACTACGTCCAACTTGGCGCCACGTCGTTGGTGTCGTTTCCAGCTAACGGGGTTTTTCGCATCGAGATCGAGTCGTCGGGCGCGCAGCAGGTTGATCTCAAGGTGCGCAGGCTGCAGGGACTAGATGCCGATTTGACTCAACGCACGATCACCTATGCTGACGCTCCTGTCGGCGTGACAGGCACTGCCAGACTGATCTACGACCCAACCAACTCTGGAACAGCCCCTGGTCTGACTATTGATCAAGACGGCGACGGTACGCCAGATTTGACCATGCCGCCCACCGGCGACGTGGGCGCGGATGGCAGCCGTGACACTGTGGCCCCACAGATCAATGTGCAGCTCACCGGTCAGCGAACAACCTATGGCTGGTATGTGGGCCAGGTTGTGGTGACAGCCGTTGTGACCGACGAGAGCAGCGGGGTATCAACGATCAAATACTCTGTCAATAATGGCGCGGATGTTTTGCCATACACCGCTTCATTCACCGTTCAAGCCGAACAGGTGCAGAAGGTTGTATTTCAAGCTACGGATAGGGCGGGCAACCGGGCATCGGTCGTCGCTCACGTGGGGCCGTCGCGATCCTTTGTTTCTTATGCCTTCCCAGTATCTCCAGCGCCGCCTTCTGCCTGGCGCCAGGGCGCGGGCATGAACGGACGCACGGTGTATGATCTGGCGGGCGCGGCCAGCGCGTGCTCCACCCTCTTTGCCGCCACGGATCAGGGGCTATTCCGGTCCACCGACCGCGGGGCCAACTGGGCCAACGTGTTCTTGCCCACCATGCCGGCTGAGGCTGCCTCCCCACCCTTCGAGGACGCGCCCGTGCCGCCGGACGCCGCGCTGATGCCGGCTGTGGCCGTCTGCGCGGGCAACCCGCAGGTCGCGTACGCCACCAGTTGGGGCGGCGGCGTCTACCGTTCCGACAATGGCGGCGGCGCCTGGCGGCCGGCCAGCAACGGCCTGGGCGATCGCTACCTGTACGACCTGGCGGTGCACCCCAGCGACTGCAACACGGTCTACGCGGCCACCAACGCCACGGGCGTCTTCAAGACCACCGATGGCGGCGCTTCCTGGCAGCCGCGCAGCAGCGGGCTGGGCAATCTGGCCACACGCGTGCTCACCCTGGCGCCCGGCGCGGGGCAGCGGCTCTACGTGGGAACGACCGCCGGCGTCTACCGCAGCGACAACGCCGGGGGTTCCTGGGCCGCCGCCGCCAGCCTGCCAGGCGGCGCGGTTTGGGCCTTGAGCGTGGCGCCCAACCAGGCCGATACTGTCTACGCCGGCCTGGAGAGCGGCGGCGTCTACAAATCCACCAACGCCGGCGCCTCCTGGCAGCCGGCCAACACCAACCTCGGTTTCAGCAAAGTGCGCACCTTGCTCGTGGATCCACTCAACGCGCAGATGGTGTACGCGGGCAACGACCTGGGCCGCGGCGTCTATCGCAGCAGCGATGGCGGCGCCGCGTGGAGCGAGTTCAACGCCGGCCTGGGCAATCGCAATGTCAAGGTCCTTTGGCAAGATGGCGGCGCGTGTCATGCCCTCTATGCCGGCGCGGCGAACGGCGCGTGGACTTATAGGTGAATCATGACCAATCTCGTCGGTCAGCGTCTCGGTAATCGTTATCTCGTGCAGGCCGAAATCGGTCGCGGCGGCATGGGCGTCGTCTATCGCGCGTTGGACACCAGCAGCCTGCAGCGCACGGTGGCGATCAAGATGCCGCTGTCAGGATTACTGACGGAAGAGAGTTTCCTGGAACGATTCATTCACGAGGCGCGCCAGGCCGCCAGCCTGCACCATCCCAACATCGTCACCATCTATGATGTGGGCGCGCAAGATGACGTCCCGTTCATCGTCATGCAGTACCTCGATGGTCAGACGCTGGAAAAAATCCTGAACACGCGTGGTCGTTTGTCCCCGGAGCAAGCCGTACCGCTGCTGCGGCAGCTGGCCGACGCGCTGGATTACGTGCACGGCCAGCGCCTGGTGCACCGCGATATCAAGACGGCCAACGTCATGCTGTCCGCAGACGGCAAGGTGACGCTGACCGACTTTGGCCTGGTGCGCGCGACGGAGAGCGTCGGCTTCACCCGCAGCCATCAGACGGTGGGCACGGCCGAGTTCATGTCCCCGGAACAGGCGTTGGGCCGCAGCTCCGATCCGCGCAGCGATAACTATTCCTTGGGCATCGTGGCCTACAAGATGTTGACCGGCCATGTGCCGTTCGAACGGGAGACCTCGGTGGCGACGCTGGTCGCGCATGCCAGTGAAGCGCCGCCATCGCCGCGTGTCTTTCGCAGCGACCTGAATCGCCCCCTGGAAGCGGTGTTGACCAAAGCCCTGGCCAAGAACCCCGACGAACGCTATCAACACGCCGGGCAGTTTGCGGCGGACCTGGCAGTAGCGGCCGCGGGGCGCTGGCCGGACATCCCCCGCACCGCCACGCCCACGGAAAAGCTCAGCCCGCTGCCCGCAGTGCGGCGCGCACCTTCGCCCAAACCGCTCGATCGTCCCTCGCCCGGGCCGGCCCCGGCGCCAACACCACGGCTGGGCCAAATCTTCGCACGCGTGACGACGACGCAGATGCTGGGCGGCGCCGCGGTTCTTTTCATCTGCGTTCTCTCAGCCACGCTGGCGTGGGCGCTCAACCGCACGCCTCCCATTAGCCCAACGCCGGCGGCCACGGTGGCCTTGAACCTCACGGCGACGCCCACCGTCGTGGCGGTCGCGTCGGCGACGCCGACCTTCACGCCGACGATCACGGTGACGACCGCCAACGTAACGCCCGCGCCTGCGGCCGTGACCGAAACCGCGACCACCGGTGCGCCTGAGGTCACCTCTACGATTGCGCCGACGTGGACACCCACCGGGCAGACGCCAACGCCACGTCCCATTGCCACCACGGTTACCCCTGTACGAGCAACCGCGACGCCCGCCCGGCCTCCGACGCCATTACCCGCGCCTGTGCCAAGTGCGCCTCAGGAGAGAGCGAATGTCACGGGCAAGACCAGGTTTGCCTGGGATTACGCCGGGCCGTTACAGTCCGGCCAGGCGTTCGAGGTGCGCATTTGGGCCGAAGGAGCAGCGGAGCACCTGGGCGCAGCCGCTCCAGTGACGACCCAGGAGATGATGATTGACCTGGACGTGGCTCCCGGCATCAAGGACGCCAACTGGTCGGCGGCCGGAGTGTACCTGTGGGCCGTGGCAGTGATCGAAAAGGCGACAGGCGCACGGATTGGCCGGGAGTCTGAGCCGCGCCACTTTTCGTATATACCGTCAGATTGCTCAGGGGCGGGATGCGGCCCTAAGTAGCTTGTACGATGAGGAGGAAGGTCTTCGTGTTCAACATGCGACGTTTCTTGGGCTTCACCATCGGTGTCCTTCTGTTGTGCGCCCTGCCGGGTCAGCGCGCACACCCGGAGGCGGCCAGCAGCCAGGGCACTAATACCGTGGTGGCCCTGCCTGCGGCCGCGGACACCTTTGTCGCCTCGGGACGCCCCGATGAGAATAGAGCTACAAACCGAAATCTGTGGTTGGGATATGACGCGGCGGGCGGCTACCTGGTGGAGCGCAGTCTGTTGAAGTTCAACATTGGTTCGATTCCGCAAGGCAGCCTGATCCAAAGCGCCAGTCTGCAGCTCTACCTGTCGGCCACCACGTCAGGCGCGGCGCCGATGCCGATTGGGGTGTATCGCATCAACAGCAGCAGTTGGCCCGAAACCATCACCTGGAACCAACATCTGCAGCTTTCGTGGAACGCGACGCCGGCGGCGACGACGACGGTGGGCGGCCAATTCACCTGGTACACCTGGGATCTGACTGCGCTGGTGCAAACTGCCAACGCGCATGACGAGAGCGAGCTGAGCCTGCTGCTGCGCGGGGACGAGACGGCCGGGCAGCATGAGCGTGCGTTCTGGTCCAAGGACTGCAGCGCCAGCGACTGCGGCAGTCCGCCGGGGCTGCGGCCGAAACTGGAGATTCAGTACCTGACGCCGACGCTCACGCCCACCGCGACCCCCACCCGGACGCCGACGCCCACCTGGACACCGACAAAGATCCCGACGATTACACGAACGCCAACACCCACCGTCACCCCAACCGCCACGCGCAATTGGCAGTTCGTGCCCAATATGCGCTTTTCTTACACGTATACCCCCACGCCAACGCGCACTCTCACGCCGACGCCGACCCAGACCCCGACGCCGACGTGGACGCCCACGATCACGCCGACCGCCTCACCGACGCCGACGGCGACCTGGACCCCGACGCGCACCTGGACGCCGACGAGCACGCCGACGGCCACCGCCACGGACACGCCTGTCCCCGGGGCCACCCATACCCCCACCGTGACGCCGACCGTGACGCCGACGAACAGCCCGACGCCGACGCGCACCTCGACGGCGACGCCCACGAGCACCTCGACGGCGACGCCCACGAGCACCTCGACGGTTACGCCGACGGCGACGCCGACCACGGCGCCGAATGCGCAGGTCTACCGGGGCAGCGTGCGCCGCGTGGATGGGACGCCGGTGGCCGGCTTCACCTATGTGCAGTTGTGGGGTTCCAACGACGCCAACGTGCGCAGCGTTTTCCTGGGGAACGCCAGCAGCGACAGCAGCGGCAGCTTCAGCCTGAGCGCGCCGCCCACGCCGCCGGCCTATGGGTACTATTTCATCTACCTCTCTCCGGCCGGCAGCAGCGCGGGGCTGTATGCGCCGGTCGCGGCGACGCCTGGGCCGGGCGGCGTGGCGACCGGCGCGCAGACGATTCGCTTTGGCGCGGGCAACGGTGTGCATGATGGCAACATCTTCATCGTCATTCAGAACACGCCCACGCCAACGCCGACCAGCACGCCCACGCCGACCAACACCCCGACCAACACGCCGACGCCAACGATCACCCCAACCAACACGCCGACGAACACCCCAACGAACACCCCGACAAACACACCAACGAATACCCCGACCAACACGCCGACCAACACGCCGACGAACACCCCGACCAACACCCCGACGCGGACGCCGACCCCTGGTGGTTCAACGCCGACCAGCACCCCAACGGCGACGCCCAACACGGCCGATCTGGCGGTGACAAAGTCGGCGTTTCCGTCTCCCACCGTGCTGCCCAACAGCAACCTGGTGTATACCATCCAGGTGCGCAACCTGGGCTGGTTGACGGCGACGGACGTCTCGGTCACCGACACCCTGCCGCCGGGCGTGACCTACCAGAGCCATCAGCCAGGGGAGTTCACGTGCAGCCACCTGGGCGGGCCGGAACGCGTGGTGTGCACCCTGGCCAGTCTGCCGGTCGAAAGTGGCTGGCGCACGATTCTGATCAACACCGTGGTGAACCCGGACGCGACGGGCACGCTGACGAACATCGTGGTCGTGAGCAGCAGCCAGGCCGACCCGAACCAGGGCAACAACCAGGCCATCGTGGGCGTCACGGTGGCGACGCTTACCCCGACGCCAACAATCACCCCGACGAGCACCCCGACGAATACGCGCACCCCGACGCCGACGCCTACGAATATGCCGACGACCACGCCGACGACCACGCCGACGCCGACCGCAACGCCATTGCCGCGTGGAGGTGGATTCCATGCCTGGTCGAGGTACGGCGGGTGGTTCGCACCCAGCCAGCGGCTGCTCCTTGCCGCCGGGTTATGCCCGTGTTGACCGTTCGGACGCATGCCGCGCCGCGCCTTTGTGGTGATAGGTGATGAATGTGAACTACTTGCTGCCAGGCCAACAACTCGATCGCTACATCCTCGAGCGCGAAGTCGGCACCGGGGGCATGGGCATTGTTTATCTGGCCTATCACCAGGTTCTGAAAAATCCGGTGGCGATCAAGGTGTTGGATCCTCGGCTCGCCAGTGATGCGCGCTTTGTGCGCCGCTTTGCCCTCGAAGCGCAGAGCGCGGCCCGCTTGCAGCATCCGAACATCGTCAAGGTGTTCGACGTGGGGCAGCTTGGCGGCTGGCACTATATCGTCATGGAGTTTTTGGAAGGCACACCGTTGGATCGCTGGCTGCGGGAACGTGAACGCTGTACGCCGCTGGAAGCGGCAGCCATTATCCAGCAGGTGGCGTCTGCGCTCGACCACGCGCATGCCCATGATTTAGTGCACCGCGATGTGAAGCCGGCGAATATCATGCTGCGCAGCGACGGGCACGTCGCGCTGATGGATTTTGGCCTGGTGCGCGCGGGCGACGGCATTGGCCTCACCCTACAGAACCAGGTGTTGGGCACGCCGGAATACATGTCTCCTGAACAGGCGCAGGGGCAGCGCGCCACGAAGTACAGCGACATCTACGCGTTGGGCATTGTGGCTTACAAGCTCATCACCGGCGCGGTGCCCTTCAGCGGCGACACGCCGGTCAGCACCATGCGCATGCACATTGACCAGGCGCTGCCGCCTCTACACCGGCTCTCGCCTGACACGCCGGCCGCCCTGGAGGCCGTGATCGCCAAAGCGCTGGCCAAACAGCCGGCGCAGCGCTTTCAAAGCGCGGGCGAGTTCGCGCGCCGTTTCCAACAGGCTGTCAGCGCGGCGCCGTCCCCGCAACCGCTCAAACCCACCCCGGCGTCGAAGCCGCCGCCAGGCCCGGCGCCAAAACCGCAGGGCAGCTTGATCCCGGTTTTGATCTGGGCCGTGGCGCTGCTCTTGTTGTTTGTGCTCGTTGTGTTGATCAGCGTGCTGCTCATGCATGGGAGTCTCGACCTCTTGCTGGCTGCGCCGGACTACGCCAACAACCCTTTCATCTCACCTTCACCGTGTAGGGTGGCTATCCTATGACTGAATTGATTGGACAACGTTTAGCAAACAAGTATGACATTCAGAGCGAAATTGGCCGCGGCGGCATGGGGGTCGTTTATCGCGCTTTCGATGTCATGCTCGAACGTCCCGTGGCCGTCAAGATCCTGCCCGTCGAGCTGACCTTCGATCAGCAGTTCGTTGCGCGCTTTCGCAAGGAGGCGGTGACCGCGGCGAGCCTGCATCACGCCAATATCGTCACCATTCACGACGTCGGCCAGCAAGATCGCATCTACTATATTGTGATGCAATTCCTGCCGGGTTGGACGCTCGATCAATGGCTGATGCAGCGGGGGCCGATGGCGCCTGCCCACGTCAGCCACCTGGTGCGACAGATCAGCGATGCGCTCGATTATGCGCACCGGCGGGGGATCATTCACCGCGACATCAAACCCTCGAACATCATGGTGGATGCCGAGGGCCATGCCACCCTGATGGATTTTGGCCTTGTGCGCGCGGGCGAAGGCACCGGATTGACGCGCAGCGGCGTTGTCGTTGGTACGCCGGACTACATGGCGCCAGAGCAGGCATTGGGCAAAGAGATTGACTACCGCAGTGACATCTACTCGCTGGGCGTGGTCGTTTATCGGGCGCTGTGCGGCCAGGCGCCGTTCGTGCGCTCCTCGTCCATCGCCACAGCCTATGCGCATGTGCATGAGGCGCCGCCGCCCCTGCGACAGCTGCGTCCTGATCTGCCCAAGGCTGTCGAGGCTGCCGTACTCAAAGCGTTGGCCAAAGACCCCGCCGACCGTTTTCAGGAAGCGGGCCAGTTTGCGCAAGAACTGGCGCGCGCCAGCGCGGGCAAGGGTTCCACCTCAGCGCCGACCTGGGCCGTGCTCAAGGGATCTGCCCCGGCATCGCCGCCGCGGGGAGCGGCTGCGGTCAAGCCGGCTGAATCCGGGCCGCGCCAGGCGCCGGCTGATGCAGCGCCCCCCGCGCAGACCACGGCGCCAACGCAGATCATGGGCGCTGCTCCTGCCGCTCCCACGGCGGCCAGTGAGAACCAATCCAAAGACCCTGCGCCGGTTGCGCGGCCGGCAGATGATCGTGTGACAGTCGCGCGGCCGGCGGCTGACCCTGCGCCAGTCGCGCGGCCGACGGCTGATCGTGTGACGGTCGCCATGCCGGCCGCTGATCGTGTGACGGTGGCGCGGCCGGCGGCTGATCATGCGCCGGTCGCGCGGCCGGCGGCCCGCCGCCCCCGGCTGCTGCCTTACCTGTTGGGCGCTGCGGCTGCTCTCCTCCTGCTGTTAGTTGGTTATTTCACGCTGCTCTCACCTGAGCATGCAACGCCGACGCCGACGGCGATAGGGCTTACTGCGACCTCAACGTCGGTTGTTGATGCTGGCACAATCACGGCGACGGTCACGTTGGCGCCGACGCGCGGGCCGTTGCCGCGCACAGACACCGCCACGCCTCCGGCGACAGACATGACGCCCACAGCGACGGATACACTCACGTTCACGCCGGTGCTCACGGCGACGCCTGTGAAGACGGCTACGCCCACGGCGACAGCCGTGCAAACGCCTACATTCACGGCAACGCCCACCCATACGCGCACTCCCCAGAAAACGGCAACCCCCACGCGCACGCCTGGTAGAAATGGTTCAATCCGAGCGCCCGTGCTGATCTCGCCTCTGCCTGGGACCACGGTGAAGATCGGCAGCAACGTAGAGTTTGTCTGGCGCTTCGACGGCCAACTTGCTGCCAACCAGGGCTTTGAGATCAGGGTTTGGAAGGAGGGGCAGCCTGCGCATTATGGAGCCGCATCTCCAGTGCGCACAACCAGTGCGGTTCTGGACTTGAGCGGCGCCTACGGCGTACAGCTGGGCGGCGGCGGCCGTCATTTGTGGACGGTAGCCGTGGTGCAGATTGAGCCGTATCAGGCGCTCGGTCCCGAGGCTCCGCCGCAAACGATCGAAATCGAAGGGGCGCCGCCAACACCGAGACCATGAAAAATAGCATCTTGAGTTCACGCGATGGACGGCCGGCTGAGCGTCTGGATAACGGGCTGTCATTTGAGATAGTCATTGCTAGAGGCAGAACAGAGTCACCCGGCCCACGACAAGAGGAGGCCCGCCATGTTCCCGGTAAACAGAACTTCGTCATTGCTCGGCCGCGTTCTATTCCTTAGTCTCGTCTCTCTTCTCATACTCGCATGGGCACGCACCAGCGCGGCCAACGTGGAACCACGTGATCCATTCCCCTGGGATGAGAATCTATCGGGATGGACCCAGGTCACATCGCTGCCGGCGAGAATAGACAGCGCGGCCGCGGCTGCTGTGGGCGACTGGCTTTTCATCTTGGGGGGACGCGACAGCGATGGTACTGCCCTGAACACTGTTCAGCGCGCGCATATGAACCCGGATGGCTCCCTGGGTGGTTGGCAAACGGTCACCCCTGCGCTGCCACAGGCACTGTATGGGCATACCGCTGCGGCGGCGGGCAACCGCATGTACGTGGTCGGCGGATTTGGCAATGATTATGTGCGCAGCGTCTACATGGCTGTTGTGCAGGGCGATGGTTCGCTAAGCGCCTGGCAAAGCCTGCAATCGCTGCCCGGAGGGCAAGAACGAACCAATCATGCAGTTGCCATCGCGTCTCAGAACCTGTATGTTTTGGGAGGGCAGCAGGCGTCCGGTGTCCTAAATACGGTCTGGCGCACATCTATCCGCGCCGACGGTACGATAGATAATTGGACGCCGGCGCGTGCACTGCCAACTGCACTGTATCGGCTGAGCGTTGTTGCCTACAACGACCGTCTGTACGTCATCGGTGGGCGGCCAGATGCAAACTCCGTCTCTCGGCACGTCTACTCGGCCGTGGTGGCAAGCGATGGGAGCCTGGGAAGTTGGCGTACGCTCGAGAATATCCTGGCGGCCGGGCGCGCTGATCAAGTTACCATCGCCGATCAATCCAAGCTGTTTGTGGTTGGCGGTACGGATGGCAGCAACTTGCAGCAAACGGTATTCATCTATGGCTTGACGGCTGACGGGGGATTGGCGCCGCTGCCGTCAGGCACCCCTCTGCCGGCGCCGCGTTCGCGCGCAGCCAGCGTGCTCAGCCAGGGCCATTATGTGTACCTGGCAGGCGGGCTTCAGAGCAGCGACCAGTCCAGTAACAGCGTTTTGTTGGGACGCATCGTGACCAATACGCCTACGGTGACGCCTACGCCCACGCGTACACCAACGCCTACGTACACGCCTACGCGAACACCGACTGCCACCCCAGTGTTTCGAGCGCGGGCGTATGCGCCAGACATCCGCTTCGCGTTTACGCCAACACCAACCCCTACACGCACACCAACGCCAACGGCGACCTGGACGCCAACGGCGACCTGGACGAGCACATTTACCCCGACACCGTCTAGGACTCCGACGCCCACGCGTACACGGACGCCGACGCGCACCCCCACGCGTTTCCCGACGCCTACGCCAACCCCGACCTGGACCTCGACGCTGATACCCTTACCCACATCAACACCAACACCGACGCTCAACCGACGCATTTTCCAGGGCCGCCTCGAGTTAATCGGCGGCTCTCCGATTCGGAACTATTACCATGTGCAAATCTGGGGATCGAACCAACCGGCGGATTTGGGGCAATGGTTAGCCAATGATTTCACCAATACCCGCGGTGAGTTTAGTCTGCAGGTAGATGATACCAACTTTGCCTACTATCATATCTGGTTGGAGCCTATTCAACAACCATATCAGTTCTATGCGGCGACGGCCGGGCCGGGCGGCACGGTGATCTCGAATCGCCAGATTCGCTACAGCAACCCTGTCAGCGGAGTCTACGCGGGTAATGTCTTTACGCTGATGCCAAGCAGCGGCAGCAATGGTTGGAATCCAACCGTTGGCAACTCATACTCGAACCATGCCGAGTCATGGAGGATGTATGGCCCCTTGCGTCTCGAAAACGCTGCGGCAGGCGATCTGAGCGTGCCGTTGTGGTACAATAACAGTAACTGAGTCAAGAAGGGTAGAGACATGTATGGCTGAACATGAGACTACTGTTCAACCCACGTTGCTGGCAATCTTGCAGAGTAAGTGGGTGGGGGGAAGCAGCGACACACTGCCGCTTTCTCGCCCAGTCATCCGCATCGGGCGTGGGCTTGACAACGACATCGTAGTTCAGCATCCGAGCGTTTCCACACATCACCTGGAAATGACCATTCACAGCGGCAGCGCGGAGGTGCGCGATCTGCAGTCTCGCAACGGATCGGTTATCGGTGGGCAACGTCTGCCTGCTCTGCAACCGGTCAGCGTTCAGTTTGGCATGACAATCCGGCTTGCAGGATGCCTGGATTTGCAGTTACTGGCCGCGGAAGCAACGCTGCCGGCTGTAATCACCCCTGAGCGAGTCTACTTGAGACCCCAGGCCAGCCCAGGATTGGTGATCTGGCCGCAAGGCGGTCTGTTGATGCATCTCGTCCTCGATGATCAGCCCACCAGGATCGGTCGCAACCGCGAGAACGATGTCGTCGTCAACCACCCTGCGATTTCCCGGCAACACGCGGAACTCGTCAAGCAGTCTGACGGATGGCATTTGCGCGATTTACAGAGCAGCCAGGGTTTGACGTTTGGCAACACACGGATCCAGGAGAAGCTGGTAACGCCTGGCGACACCTTCTTCATCGGCAACCAGGTCATGTTACAGTTTCGTTTGCTCGCTTTTGTGAGCGAAGAGATGGCGGTGCGGCGCGCGCGCATCACACCGGCATCGAGCCGGACACAGCTACTGCAGCTTGAAGGGAAGAATACGATTCGTATTGGACGCGCGCCTGACAATGACATTCATCTCAGTGATGGCCGCGTATCCCGCTACCATGCCGTTATCGAGCGCGTAGGTATGCGTTATCGAATTCGTGATTTGCGCAGCGACAACGGCACCTTTGTCAACGATCGTCGGGTTGAACAGGAAAAAGTCATCAACCCCGGTGACGTCATTCAAGTGGCTACGACCAAACTCCGCTTTGCGACCGACGGCCTTCATTCGACAGACGAGGACTATGGCCTGCGCCTGGACCTGCTTCGACTCCACAAACGTGTCAACAATCAAAAGGACCTTTTGCAGGATATCTCGTTGTCCATCCCTCCGTGTACGTTCGTGGCTCTGGTCGGCACCACCGGTGCGGGCAAATCCACCCTGCTCGATGCCATGAACGGATTCCGGCCCGCATCGCATGGGCAAGTCTTGATCAACGGCGTGAGTCTGTACCAGCACTTCGATGCTTTTCGAGCTGAACTTGGCTACGTGCCCCAAGACGATATCATGCATCGCGAACTGACCGTCTTCGAGGCGCTCGACTACGCTGGTCGCCTGAGGATGCCGGCGGATACCAGCGTGCGGGAACGGCATCATCGGATACAAGAGGTGTTGGGCGAACTGCATTTGGAGCAGCAGCGGGATTTACCCATCCACAAGTTGAGCGGGGGACAACGCAAACGGGTCAGCATCGGCATCGAATTGTTGACCAAACCCCGTTTGTTCTTCCTGGATGAGGCAACCTCAGGCCTGGATCCAGGCACCGAGTCTGAGTTGATGCAGCTGCTGCGCAATTTGACCAGCGACCCCCGTGAGGGGCGCACGATCATCCTGGTAACGCACGCCACGAAAAACGTCAGCTTGTGCGACCAGGTTATTTTCCTGACGAGGGGCGGACACCTGGCGTTTTTTGGCACGTCGGAAGAGGCGCTAACCTATTTTGAGCAGTTTTGGAGTGAACAGCAGAGACGCCTCAAACCTGTCTTTGAATTCGATGACATTTATGACTTGCTTGATCCTGATAAGGCTCTGGCAAATACCGCGACTGAGAAACAGAAATTGGCTGCCGCCGCCGAATGGTCCAAACGATACCGGCAGTCTCCCTATTACCGCACGCACGTGATTGATGGTTTACGTCATGTGCAAACGGGCAATCTGGCAGTAAACCAGAGTATGGCAACGCGTAAACGGCCACCGGTTTCTGCCTTCCGCCAGTTTGGCATCTTGAGTTCGCGTTACTGGGCGGTGATGCGCCGGGACCCGAAGAACCTGCTCATTTTGTTGTTGCAGGCGCCCCTGATTGGGCTGATGTCTTTCATTAATTACAACCAAGCAATCTTCGATCGCAATGACGGCAACCCGATGCAAGCACTCACGACGATTTTTCTCGCGGTGATCATCGTCTTGCTCTTTGGCACGGTCAACTCCGCGCGCGAAATCACCAAAGAAATCTCGGTCTATAGACGTGAGCGTATGGTCAACCTCGAGATTGGTCCTTACATCTTGAGTAAGGTGTTCGTTGGCATTCTCCTGTGCCTTTACCAGGTGGCGGTGTACCTGGCATTTACTTTGTTATCAACCGACTGGCCCACGATGTCAACGGGAGCTTGGGGCGGAATCTACACGACGTTGACCCTGGCCAGTATGTCGGGAATTATGCTCGGGCTCCTACTCTCGTCTCTTTCCAGTAGTGACGGGCAGGCCGTCGCCCTGATTCCGGTCATCTTGATTCCTCAATTTATCTTTGCCGGCGTTTTGATGCCAGACCTGGTCAAGAGTATGCCTGCTGTGTCACAGATCGCCACCAGCAAGTGGGCGGTGTCTGCCCTGGCAACCATCACCGAGGCAGACAAGGCAGGCGAGATACGAATGAAAAGCCAGATGCCCGATCTGACACAGCAAACTGAACAGGCGCGCCGGTCATGTGAAGCGGAAATGCAGTTGCGAATTCAGTCCGAGACGGAGCGGGTGGTCAACGAGCGCCTCGAAGAGGAAGTGCAGAAGGTGTTGGCGACCGAGGTCCAAAAAGAAACGGACCGAATCATGCGTGAACAGACCGAATCGGCTCAGAACAAAGCTGAGGCCGAGGCGCGACGCCAGGGAGGCATCTTCGTCACTGAGCAAGATATTCGTAGCGCCCGCCAACGGGCCGCGACACAGGTGGCGAACAAGCGTCCGCAGGTTGAAGCGCAAGTGCGTGCTCAGATGGAACCGCAGGTGCGGTTGCAGGTGCGTGAACAGTTGACAAACGCTGTGCGCCCGCAAGTAGAAGCCTCTGTACGGGAAGAAGCCGCCAAGGCAGGAAAGGACTGTGCCCAAATCACTGTGCAGGTGCCCGATATTCCCAATCCAATAGACCAGCTGCCCGCAGAGCTGTTTGACACGCCTCCCTGGAAAGCATGGGTTGCGATGACAACGATCATGTTGGCCGTGCTGGGCATGATCTTCTTGTCACAGTATCGTAAGGACATTCGTTAGCTCACTGTGGGAGCAGGCATGGCCAATCAACCTGTTCAGTCGAGAAAAACCGAATCGTTTCTTATCCAGGTTTCGCTGCTTGACTACCTGCATGTGGCTGTGGGCACCGATGTCGGCCTGGTGCGAAGGCATCAAGAGGATGCGGTTGGCTGGCGTGTTGCGACGGATCCGCGAGTACTTGCCCACAAAGGGGCGATATTTGTTCTAGCGGATGGCATGGGCGGGCACGCAGCAGGTGAAATTGCCAGCCAAATGGCGGTTGACAGGATCGTTACGGCTTATTACCAAGATCCAGTGATCGGCATTACTGACAGCCTAAGACACGCTCTAGACAGGGCTAGCCAGAGCATCTATGTCGAAAACAGGCGAGCTAATCTCGGCGGACGCGCGCGGATGGGTACAACCACGACGGCCGTCGTCCTTCGTGGTCATGAACTCTATGTGGCGCATGTCGGTGATAGCCGGGCCTATTTGATTCGCGATAGACACATTCAGCAGTTGACAGAAGACCATTCCTGGGTGCAAGAACAGGTCCGTCGCGGCATATTGTCGCCCAGAGAGGCCCGTGCCCATCCCCGACGACATGTAATCACACGATCACTGGGCCAACGCGCGCAGGCGAACGCTGATTATTATCCCGTCCGCCACATTGAACGAGGGGATGTGGTCCTGTTGTGCTCAGACGGCTTAACCGCCTATCTATCTGACAAAGAAATCTGCCAGGTTGTCTCTCAGGTTCATCCCGAGAAATCTGTCGTGTACCTGCTTGATGCTGCAAATCAACGCGGCGGCAATGACAATGCGAGTTTGATGGTCATGAAACTTGAAGGACCGTCATTGGCTTGTGTGCGAACCCAAATAGAATCCTGGTTTAGAGGAGGCAATTCGTGACACTTCTCATATCTCATTGGTTGTTTGCGAGAGATATCCTGATAAGCAACGCGGTTGAATCGCATCCCATCGCTATGGTGCAAGTGCAAGAGGACCCTATTCTTGTGCTGTTACTTGGGATCATTGTCGTTTTGTTAATCGTTCTGATCGGCATCATGGTGTGGGGCTTGCGATCACCTACGGCCATGGCGCAGCCCGCATCCAGGGCCGCCCCCATCGCGGCGGCTTCGAGATCGCGTGGAGGTCCTGGGTCGCGCCGAACTGTGGCCAGCCCAGATCGGGCGGGGTTCGTGCGTTCTGCGATCCAGGACACGCCGACGCCCCACCCATTTGCGCGCCCATACGTGACTGCGCCCACTCGCACACCTCCGATCGTGGAACGCGTGCCACACGCCGCGCTTTTGATTGACCGCCGCGATCCAGGAAGAAGATTCGACGTGTGGCCTGTTGTCAACATCGGGCGTTCCACCGACAATACACTACAAGTGTTGGACATGCTTGTGTCCAGGCGCCACGCTTGTTTGCGTCTGGAACAGCAGCGATACTGCCTGTTCGATCTTGGGAGCGCGAATGGGACCTTCGTGAATAATCAACGCGTCAATGGGGCGCGTTTTCTGAGTGACGGCGATGTGTTGGCTTTCGGTGAAACCGAGTTCATGTTTCGGCAATTGGCATAGTGTCTTTCATGATGAAACGCCTACTTCTGATCAACCCGGCGCTTTACGCAAACGGGGGACGAGTGCCTAACGTGGCAGGCGCGGCTTCTATGGAGCCGCTCGCGCTGGCGTATGTCGCTGCGTTGACCCCCCCGGGATGGAAAATCACGATATGGGATGAGGTAATGGAGCCAATGCCCAACCCCACGGCAGCCGATCTGGTCGGCATCAGCACGATCACGGCGACGGCGCCGCGTGCCTATGAACTCGCATCTCAATTCAGGCATTTGGGTATCCCGGTGGTACTTGGGGGACCGCATCCTACCATGTTGCCAGATGAAGCAGCCCGTTATGCTGACGTCGTGTTTTCGGGGGAGGCGGAAGGAGCCTGGCCGCGTCTAGTCGAGGACTTCACGTCGGGCCATCTCAAGTCGCGTTACGAGGGTGGAGGGCCGCCATTAGTGCACAATCTTGTACCCAGGCGCGACCTGTATCAACATCGTTATGTGATCAACCTCATATCGGCTTCTCGCGGATGCCACTATCGCTGTGAGTTCTGTTCGATTTGGAAGTTTGACAGCGGTCGTTTACGTTTGAGACAAAAGGAGGATGTCTGGGCCGAATTGGAGAGCTGGCAGAGTGGATGGGCAACCCTTTTCACTGATGACAATATCATGGCTGATCGGGAATGGTCATTGGCCTTGTTCAGAGGAATGGCAGAGCGGGGTCTGCGGCGCCGTTTTGCTGTCCAGGCATCTTTGAGTATCGCTGATGATGATGAGCTTCTGTTCTGGCTGCAGCGTGCCGGCTGTTTTGCGATTATGACTGGTTTGGAATCAGTCAATGAAGAGAGCTTACGTGTGATGCGAAAAGGTGTCAATCTACGAATCGGCCCCGCAGCGTATCAAGCAAAGATTGCACAGATTCATGCACACAGAATGATGGTAGCTGGCACCTTCATGTTTGGCAACGACGGTGACGGTCTCGATATCTTTGATCAGACCGTGAGCTTCGTAAAGGAGGCATCTGTTGATCTTGCGCACTTTGGTATCCTGGTGCCAGATCCTGGGACTGATCTCCATGCGCGCTTGCACGCAGAAGGTCGTTTGATTTTTACTTCGTATCCACAAGATTATCGGCGTCATCATCTGGGACAGGCTCTTTTTGTTCCAGCCAAGATGACAACTCGACAACTCGAGGATGGCATGCGGCGCGCAACACATGAGATTGGTTGTTGGCCTGTTGCCGTGCAACGGGCATGGCGAACCTGGCGCCACACTCATAATTTCTTTGCTGCGCTAATTGCTCTTGTCTGGACGCGCTCGGGCCTGTTGGCGCGTGTAAGCGCCGACTACCAAGCAGTCACTTGAAGTCCTATGAAAGGAGATTCTCGATGTCAGCATCATTTATCATCCGCGATCCTGCAGGACGTGAGTACCCTGTTGATGGCCCAATCAGTATTGGACGTTCTTCCTCTAATTCCATTCCGATTCAGGAGCCGCTTGCCTCTCGTCTACATTCGACGATTTTCCCATTTCAAAATACAATCCGTATTCGTGACGAGCACAGCACCAACGGGACTTTCGTCAACAATGCAGCTGTCACCGGGGAAGTTCAGCTAAACGTTGGAGATCAGATCCAAATCGGCAATACTGTCTTCTACGTGACGCAAGCCCGCGCCAGAGTGAACAATCAGGAAACCAGGCAACCTATCCCCTATGCGAATGCGGGGGGCGAGCCGGGTGCTTGCCCATCTTGTCATCAGTCAACTTCGGTGCGATCCTCGGCCGATGCTCAATTGGCTGCGCCAGTACAGCCGAGCGATACCCTCGTCAAGGTGTTTACTATCTTCACGGCGCTTTTCTCTATCACAGGAGTCTTGCTTGTCATTGTCACCATTGCGCCTTTGCTACTCGGCGGCGCTTTCTTGGGCGGCTTTGGCGGCTATGGGAACAGCATCTATTCGGGCGCTATGTTCCTCAGTTTTTTGGCCGTGTTGATTGCCATGGCGCCGGTAGTTCTCTTGCTCGTGGTCGTCCCGTGGATGATGCGCAGTTACCTGGTGCGCTTGCACCGGCAGCAGATGGACGACTGGCAACGGGCAAACGCCAAATGGCACAATCTGCTTTACTGTGAGGAATGTGCGGGCGTGTTTTTGGCGGGTCAAAAGCGGTTGATACCCCTGGAACACATGCAGGCCTTCTTGTACGAGATGGTGAATCAACGTGTCGTGATGGGTTTCTCTCTGTAGGCATCATCTCAACTGGGTGAAATAGGATTTGGGAGACGAAATGGGTATGACCTCAAACTATACCGACGATTCACCAACCCAGCCAGTCCCCGTGCTGCGCCCAGGGTCAAGGCTGAACCCAGGGAAAGGCGCGGCTGCACTGATCAACCAGCCAGAGCAAGCGGGAAGCGGCCAGTTGGACAATCCGCATAGAGCCGGCGAAGTTCAGTCTGCGGTCTCAACGCAAGCCCACGAACCAGATTCCGAGACCGCCCAATTGACAGGCTCTTCTCTCTCTTTGCCATTCGATCAGCCGCAGTCCGGTCTTGTTGATCAACCCAGTGAGGCGCGACGTCTTGGTCAAGATCTTGGCGCCTCAACACCGGTCCCTCTCTCGGTGACACCGCGGCCGTCCACTCTACCTGTCGCCGCGCAGTCCAAACCCCGACATTTCTTGCCGATTATTGCCCTGGCAATTGCTGGCATCTCTTTGATCCTGAATGTCGCTGTTATCACACAACTGCTTCGCGCGCGTAATCAGGTAAACATGAGTATAGATAATGCCGCTACGCAGCTTGAGGCGATCTGCAATCACGACGCCAGAGTCTTGACCTTCCCAATTTCACAAACTATTCGCTTTCAGGGCGATATCCCCATACCGCAGGGTTTGGTAATCCCCTTCAAGGGTAACATCCCGTTTCGCACCACCTTGCGTGTGGAGACTTTTCCTGGTGGTCCGGTGATCAACGTTCCGATCAACACGATCGTACCCGTAGACACTAAAGTGCCGATACCCGATTCCATTGTCATCCCAGTTGACACCACTATTCCGTTTCGGCAAGACATTCCGATTGACCTGTGCACCGAGGCGAGTCCCTTTCGTGGATTACTGGGGCAGTTCGTCAACGAGTTACGTGCCCTCCAAGATGGGTTCTGAGACGCACATTGACTAGGAGGTGTAATGATGTTAGGCTCGAATACACGCGCCATAGCCGTCATCGTTGTGGCTGCGATCATCCTTCTCGGCGCAGTAACTGGAATCCTCATTGCGAATCAGCTGCAGAAGGATCAGAAACCCCAAGCGGTCGTGTTGCCTGGCAGTACGGGGACGCCTTCACTCGAATCACAACCTCGATTGGATGCTACGGTTGCGATTACGCCGACAGTGACTCAAATCGTAGGCTTGTCACCTTCGGCGGAAAGAGTGCCTGTCCCGAATGGTTCTACGGAGAACAAGACCGGTATTGCCATTCTCCCTATCATCCAGTTGAGGGGAGACCGTCGCTACGTTCTGGAGATTACGTCGCAAGCCGGTAGTCTCCCATTCAGCGGCTCCTATACGCGTGGCAGTATTGATCCCAAGATCGCCATTGATGTCGTGGCTGAGATCAAGGGAACGACGCGTTGGGAGCAGGAAATTCAACCCCCATCCCCAGAATCACGCACCTGGACACTCGGTGTGTCCGTGACGACGTCTCTGGGCAAGGACATTCGTGTTCAAGTGTGGGACATTGGGCCAAAGTAGGCCCTATTCGTTGCGCAAGTAGAGGAGGCAATATGATTGACAATTTGAGAACACTCATCCAGGACAATCCCCTGCCAGCCGTGCTAATTGGAGTCGCCGTTTTGCTCCTCATCGCGTTGTTGGTTCTGTTAGTCCTTTGGCTGCGCCGACGCAATGCGGCGGGCGAGACAACCATCAACGTTGGCGTTGAAAACGGCGGCGGTGAATGGCAGCCTTCCTCGCCAGCATTGGCATCCGTCAATAGCGGCGGCTTCGGTGGTATGCCCACTGTGGGCGCTGGTCGTGCCGCCACGGGTGCACCGACTGTGAGCCCAGGTGTGATCCCGGCTTCGCCGGCCACTTCTGCGCCCACCGCGCTTCCTGGCGCTACGCCGGGCTACGCCCCGTCGCCCGCATTTGGTAGTATGCCGCAGCCGCCAAGCGCCGGTGGTCATGCACCGGCTGGCGGCACGGTCGTTCTGGATCGCTCTCCCAAGCCCAAACATGTCGCGATCCTCATTGATCGTCGAGACGCGTCCAAGCGCCATGACTTGCGCGCCGAAACTGACATCGGTCGAGCCCAGACCAATGCCATCGCGATTGCTGATACCACGGTCTCGCGTCAGCATGCACGCATCCGCCTGCAGGATGACAGGTTCGAGCTTTTCGACCTGGCTAGCGCCAACGGCACCTTCATCAACGGTCAGAAGGTTGAACAACCCCGCACGCTGACCGACGGCGATGTCGTGCGTTTCGGAGATGTGGAGTTTGTGTTCAAACAGTTGACGTAGGAGGAAATGCTGAATGAGGAATGCTGAAGGCTAAATGGGGCGTGCTGCGATATCTCAGGTCGCGATAAGAACACTGAATGAGGAATGCTGAACGAGGTGCGGGGTTATGTTTCAGGGGGACAAGTACGATTTGCGTAAGCGGACGAAGGCGTTTGCGCTGCGCGCTATTCGCTTCTTCACCTCGCTGCCAAATACGCCTGTGGCGCGGCACGATCGGCGGGCAACTGTTGAGAAGCGGACCTTCAGTGGGTGCGCACTACCGGGAAGCCATTCGCGGCCGATCATAGGCCGAGTTCGTGAGCAAACTCGAAGGCGGGATGCAGGAGTTGGAAGAAACCATTTATTGGAGCGAACTCCTGGTTGATGCCGAGATTGTGTCTGAAAGCCGACTCGCTGAATTGCTCACAGAAGCCGATGAACTGATGGCAATTTTTGCCTCTTCTGCCAAGACAGCCAAAGAACGATTGCGGGTGAAAAGGGCAGGTTCACAATCGAGTAGATCAAAACCTGCGCCTGCCAATGTCCCTCATGACAGCGTTGCCTGAAGGGTCTCTATTCAGCTTTCAGCATTTCGAATTCAACATTCTCACTGAATGACATTCATCATTTAGCATTCATTATTCAGCATTGGAAAACACACATGGACACGTTGCTCGGTACCACCCTGGGCGGTAAATACGAAATCCAGGCCGAAATCGGCCGCGGCGGGATGGGCGTTGTTTACCGTGGGTATGATGTGATGCTGCGCCGGGCCGTAGCGATCAAGGTGCTGCCCCTGGAATACACCTATGACCAGCAATTCGTAGACCGTTTCCGCCAGGAGGCGGTCACGGCCGCGGGGCTGCATCATACCGGCATTGTTACCATCCATGATGTCGGCCAGCAAGGGTCGTGGTATTACATCGTCATGCAGTATCTGAATGGCGTGACGCTCGATCAATGGCTGGCCAACCGCGGGCCGATGCCGATTCCCATGACGGCCCAGGTCGTGCGCCAGATCGCCGACGCGCTCGATTATGCTCATGGCGCCGGCATCGTGCACCGCGACATCAAGCCCTCCAACATCATGATCGGGCCAGACGGTCGCGCCACGCTGATGGACTTTGGCCTGGTGCGCGCCGGGGAGGGCAGCAAGCTCACCCGCAGCGGCATGGTCGTGGGCACGCCAGAGTACATGGCTCCTGAACAAGCCCTGGGCAGTCCCGTGGATGGACGCACTGACATCTACTCGCTCGGGGTGGTCATCTACCGCATGCTGACCGGGCAGGTGCCCTTTGTCCGCTCCAATTCCATGGCCACGGTCTATGCCCATGTCAATGAGCCGCCGCCCCCCCTGCGCATCTTGCGTCCAGAGATGCCTAAATCCGTGGAAGCCGTGGTGCTCAAGGCATTGGCCAAACGGCCCGATGACCGGTATCAGGATGGCGCACGGCTGGTGGCTGACTTCGATCTCGCCGCCAGCGGCAAAATGCCGTCGGGGCTCAGAGCCACAGTTCTACCCGCGTCGTCCAAGTCCCAGCCGGGCGTGGCGCCTGTGTCGTCCAAGTCTCAGCCGGGCGCTCAAAGCCCTCGACCGGGCGCAGGCAAGTCGCCCGCGCCCGGCGCCTCGACCCGCAGCAGCCAGCCAGACGCGCCGCCTGTCTTGGCGCAGACGTCTCCGAGGTCGGCGCCAATCACGACGAACGATGCACCTGCGCCAGGCGATCAGGCAGCCACGCAAGCACTCGGGCAAACGTCACCGCCGCTTGTCAGCCGGGACGCCACGCAAGTCACGAGACCGGCGCCGGTTTCTGGGGAGACGCGCCCGGCCGCCATGCTGACGCCAGGCGCGACCGTCGCCTCGAGAGCGACGCCGGCGCCGCGCCGCGGCTTGCCCTTGCTGCCCATCCTGGGCGCGGTGGCCGGCATCCTTATTTTGGGCGTTGGGGGCCTGGCGCTGGTGCGGCCGCGTTCAGCCGTGACGAACCAGACGCCAACGACCGCGCCTGTGATCATTGAGACGGCGACGTCCGTCCCCACGCCGACCGCCGCCGCGCCGGTTGACACCCCATCCCCCTTGCCGCTGCTGACGGCCACGCCCACGCCGACGCCCGTCCCAACGCTGACGGGCATCCCAACCGCAACGATGACACGCACGCCCTCGGCGACGCCCACTGGCGCCGCTACGGCCACCATCACACCCACCGCGACGCCGATCCTTACGCCTACGCCCAGCGCGACGCCGACGACGACTCGTATTACTGTGACGCCCACACGGACGCCTGCGCCGCCTACGAACACACCTGCGCTGCCTACGAACACGCCTGCACCGCCGACGAACACACCTGCGCCGCCGACAGACACGCCCAGGCCGCCAACGGACACGCCGGCCCCGCCGACAGACACACCGGCGCCGCCGACAGACACACCGGCGCCTCCAACCAATACGCCGATTCCGGACCCTACCGACACTCCGCCGCCGACCAATACGTCGGTCCCGTGAGGTATCCAGTTGGAAGTTAGCCATGATACATGGAGAAAATAGCAATGAAGAGCCGATCTGTATGTATTCTATTGATCGTACTATTTGTGGTTACCGGCATACTGGCTTTCACGCCTGTTTCTGCGCTGAATGACTCGCCTGGCAATGGCGACCTGGAGACCCCCGGCGCCGTACCAGTCAAAGCCATCGAGGCATTGGACACGCCTGAACCGTCTCAAGTCATGGCGCGTAAGCCCGACCGCTTACCCCCGGCGCCGCAAGGCATGCCATCAACGGGAGCGGCGCCCGCAAGTGTGCTTAGTACTGAGTTGCTGGTCAATGGTAACTTCGAAGCGGGCCGAGTAGGCTGGTCTGAGACCTCTCCACTTCAATTTCCTATCGTCGTGAACTATACCCAATATGGACTACCGCCGGCGCACGGAGGATTTTGGCTCGCCTGGTTAGGCGGCTACACTCTCGCCGATGATCAGCTGTTTCAGAATGTGACTATCCCCAGCGATATTGCGGGCGGCAGGCTGAGCTTTTGGTACTATTCTGATTCGGTTGAGACCGATCCTTTGTATGATTACATCACCATGACTATCAGCGACCCCAGCACCGGACATCAACTGGTTGAAGTGGCGTATGTTGATGCCTATCCTCCGACGCGCTCATGGCGCTATTATCAATACTCCTTGACCAACGCCGATTTGGATGCCATTCGCGGTAGGTACGTACGTGTGCGCTTCCGCGTACGCACCGATTCTATCTTTGTCAGCGCGATGTTAGTGGATGATGCTAGTTTCTTGATTTCCACCTCGCAAGATCCCGCGCCCTCGGCAACGCCCACGCCATACGCTGCCGATGTGGTCTGGGTCAAAGAAGCGGAAGATAATGTGATCAACCCACCGATGTCTATCGCACAGAGCAATGGCGCGTCGGGATGCTATTATGCATACGATCCGACTTCATTTTCCAATGGGATGGTATCGCTCCCGTTTACACTTGCTTCCACGGGTGATTACTATCTGTGGGCGCGCGCGATGGGATTGGACTGGAACCAGAACTCCTTCCTTGTGTCGCTTGATGGATTCACGGAGATTCATCTCGAGGTGCCGCAGTTTGGCGGGCAATGGACGTGGGGCTGGGAACCGGTGCAAGAGGAGAATTACCCACCAGTGCGCTATCGCCTAACAGCCGGCTCCCATGTTTTCCATTTCCGGACGCGTGAGGCGAACACGCGCCTGGATGCCGTGTTATTGACGAGCAACCCATCTTTTGTGCCGACCTACGCAAGGGCGTGCGGACCGACGCCCACCAACACACCCACCATAACGCCCACCAGGACGCCAACGCCTACCTGGACTCCAACATACACGCCAACGGCAACCTGGACTCCCACGTGGACTCCAACATACACGCCAACGGCTACCTGGACTCCCACGTGGACTCCAACGTACACACCAACGCCTACCTGGACACCAACGCCTATACTAACTTCCACTCCAACTCCGACTTCCAGACCCTCTGGTGGTCGTGTTTTGCTACCAGCGATCATGATGCAGCCGACGTCCACGTGGACGCCTACCGCCACGTGGACACCTACGTACACGCCCACGCCGACTTGGTCGCCCACACCTACACCCACGCCGCCCTGCCCTGGCGACCCCTATGAGCCGAACGATTCATATGACGCGGCCTGGGGACCGTTCCCACTTAACCAGGATTTCAACGGCTACTTCAAGTGCACAGCCGATTTGCGCGACTATTACCGCTTCAGCCTGGAGCAGCCTCGCACTCTGGTGATGACGCTGCGCAATATCCCATCTGGATCAGGCTATCAGACTGCGCTCTATGCGTCCAGCAGCAGCAGATTGGGCGAGGCCACGACGCCATTGAATCAGACTGAGACCTTCGAGGTTGAAGCGCCCGGCCAGGCAAATCACTACGCCGTGCGCGTGGTGCGCCCGGCGGCGCCGCCAAATTACAATGATCCCTATGTGTTGCGCGTTACGGCCCAAGGCCCGTGCGAGCCGAATGATTCCTTCGATCAGGCCGGCTCTTGCTGGCTCACCTCCAAGGTGGCGCACTTTGCCTTCATCGAATCCGCACAGGATCAAAACGACTACTATGCACTGCAGATGCTGGCCCCGCACACTATCCGTATTGAGCTGACCAGCCTGCCGCTCAACACGAACTTTGACTTGTTCCTGTACAATACGAACCGGACTGAGATCTACCGTTCCGACGCCGGCAACCCCGACGAAACGATCCAGACAACGGTCTTGCCAGCTGGCACTTACTATGTCAGGGTCAAGCAAACCAGCGGCTTCAGCAACAGCGACACCTATGCATTGAAAGCCGTTTTTGATTAGACCCAACAACCGCTTTTCATGAACCCTCAGGTCGCAGGATTGGAAAACGTGCGGTGGACACACTAGTTGGCACAATGCTCGGCGCTAAATACGAAATCCAGGCTGAAATCGGCCGCGGCGGCATGGGTATTGTCTATCGCGGCTATGATGTGATGCTGCACCGGGCTGGCGGTGAAGGTGCTGCCGCTGGAATACACCTACGACAGGCAGTTTGTAGACCGTTTTCGCCAGGAGGCAATCACGGCTGCTGGGTTGCACCATTCCGCAATCGTGACCATCCATGATGTTGGCCAACAAGGGCCATGGCACTATATCGTTATGCAGTACCTCGACGGCCAGACCCTCGAACAATGGCTGCTTAACCACGGCTCGATGGCGCTCCCCATGACGGCCCAGGTTGTGCGTCAGGTTGCCGATGCATTGGATTACGCACACCATGCCGGTATCGTCCATCGCGACATCAAGCCGTCGAATATCATGTTCGGTCCAGATGGTCATGTGACGCTGATGGATTTCGGCCTGGTGCGCGCCGTTGAGGGCAGCCAGCTAACGCGCAGCGGCGTGGTGGTGGGCACGCCGGAGTACATGGCACCCGAGCAAGCCCTGGGCGATGCGGTGGATGGCCGCACGGACCTCTACTCCCTGGGCGTGGTCATCTACCGGATGCTGGTGGCCCAGACGCCTTTTGTTCGTTCCACATCCCTTGCCACCGCTCACGCTCAGGTGTACGATCCACCACCACCTCTCCGCATCTTGCGTTCGGACTTACCCAAGCCCGTAGAAGCGGTCGTGTTGAAGGCATTGGCCAAGAACCCAGATGACCGCTACCAGCTTGGCGCCGAGCTTTCGACCGACTTCGATCTGGCCGCCCGCGGCAAGATGCCGCCCGGGTTGAAGGGCACCGTCCTTCCTAAACCGGTGAAGGACGCTACTAAAGCCCCGCGGGTGGGGCTGTCAAAGAATCCACGTTCGCCTACGCCCGAGGTTCAACCAGAACAATCCAGATCCTCCAAGCCACCGTTGCGATCGGAGATGCCTGCTAGCGACGCCGTAACGGTGGTGTTGAAACCTCCGGGTCCTCCTGCAATTCCCTCGCCGCCCGAGAACACGGTTATCATTTCAAGACAACCTGATCAGATCCGGGCGCCAATGGTTGACAATCCGATTGCCCAGCAGTTGCAGGCGGCAGTGGAGGAGCACCGAGCAGCACCCCAGATGGAGCAGACGATCAAAACTGAATTGGCAGCAACATCCGGCGATGCCAATGCTGTCGTCTTGCCGCAAGCGGTTGGTACGAGCCTGTTGTCTGTGCCTGAGCCAGGCCGCGAAACGGTTGAGATGACCAGCGCGATGATGAAGGAAAGGCCGCTTGTTTTAGCGCCTGATCGGTCAAAAGGCGATCATTTGGTATGGATTCCGGTTTGGGCATTGTTCGTTGTGATGATCTTGATGGTGATCCAGGGAGGACGCGCGGATCGAGCGACCCTTGCATTAGCGCCAACCCCAACAGTTTCGACTGGCCGAACCGTTGAGCGAGTGTCTGCCCACCAAACCAGAGACCAGGCTGCCCGCACTGCGACAGCGCAAGCTGCCACGAGCACCGCCGATGCCGAGTCAACCGCGACGGCAAAAGCCGCCTTGTCATTCATCCACGCCACTCGAACAGCTGCGACCCGTGCTGTGGCCACAGAAGTTGCCGCGACTGTCACAGCCGCATCGGCCAGAGCCACCAGAACAGCCGAAGTTCGCGATGTGTCCACGGAAGTTGCTGCCATTAAGGCGAATGTGGCAGCCCAAAATACCTCAACGGCAGAAACTGCGGTTGCTGCCATGAAGGCAACCGCGGCAGCCCAAAATACCAGGACCGCAGCAGCAACTGCGGTTGCCCGAGCAACCAGGACCATACGAGCCGCAACCGCAACCGCCCTGGCAAGAATCCCTCGCGCAACCGTGTGGGCAAATCAAGATTGGCAAGATAGCGGCATCTCCGTGCAGGCTGGGGACACTCTCAGGATTCGCTACCTCTCCGGCGCATGGTCGAGTTGGTCGAATTCCCTTGGACCCCCTCCATCTAGCGGACACAGCGAAGGTATCATGCCAACTGTATCTTGGACTGGCCTCATTGGTCGAATCGAGCACGGCCCGCCCTTTGCCATTGGATCAGAGGCTCGCGTGGCAGCCAGTTCCAATGGGCGCTTGTTTCTTCGCATCAACGATACTGATACGAGGGACAATACTGGGAGTATCGTTGTGCTTATCGAGGTTATTCGCTCGTCGCGCTAAACGATAACTACGATTTGCCGTATTGATGCGAGTGCCGGTTATCCTCTTGGCGATCAGCGTAACGCCACTCCTGCGGTTGACGCCCTTGAGTTGATAAATTGACATAAAACGATTGTTCCGCATTCGACATGGGGAAACAGACCTTGAATCCTCCCTTAATCGGCGTTACACTGGCTAATAAATACGAAATCCAGGCTGAAATCGGCCGCGGCGGCATGGGCATCGTCTATCGCGGCTATGATGTCATGCTGCGCCGATCGGTGGCGGTGAAGGTGCTGCCGCTGGAATACACCTACGACAGGCAGTTTGTAGACCGTTTTCGCCAGGAGGCAATCACGGCTGCTGGGTTGCACCATTCCGCAATCGTGACCATCCATGATGTTGGCCAACAAGGGCCATGGCACTATATCGTTATGCAGTACCTCGACGGCCAGACCCTCGAACAATGGCTGCTTAACCACGGCTCGATGGCGCTCCCCATGACGGCCCAGGTTGTGCGTCAGGTTGCCGATGCATTGGATTACGCACACCATGCCGGTATCGTCCATCGCGACATCAAGCCGTCGAATATCATGTTCGGTCCAGATGGTCATGTGACGCTGATGGATTTCGGCCTGGTGCGCGCCGTTGAGGGCAGCCAGCTAACGCGCAGCGGCGTGGTGGTGGGCACGCCGGAGTACATGGCGCCCGAGCAAGCCCTGGGCGATGCAGTGGACGGTCGCACCGACATCTACTCCCTGGGCGTGGTTGTCTATCGCTTGCTGACCGGGCGTATACCTTTCGTCCGCTCCACCCCCATGGCCAGTGCTTACGCGCATGCTCATGACCCGCCACTGCCTCCGCGTGTGCTGCGCCCCGATTTGCCCAGGTCAATTGAGGCCGTCGTGCTCAAAACGCTGGCCAAACGACCGACTGAACGCTATCAGAGCGGCGCCCAACTGGCCGCCGATTTCGATTTGGCCGCCAGCGGCAAGGTGCCGCCAGGGCTCAAGGGCATCAACACTCCGCCAACCATCAGAAGCGCCGCGCCGCCGCCTGCCCAACACCCAGCGTTGCTCACACGACGCGTCGTCGGGGAGCATGCAGTTTCGCCGGCCGACGGGCAGACGATGCCCATGCCCGCTCACCCGGGCGCCAACGAGGCTGCCAGGACGACGCCCGCTCATTCCGGCACGCACTCGCTGTCTCCACTTGGACTTGGCGCAGCCACGCCTGGCACTTCACCTCTAACGCAGAAGCTGCCCTTCTGGCGCATTATGGCTGTCCTGGTCGGCATCATCCTCTTAGCGGTCGCGGGCCTGGCCCTGACCCACCAGCAGACCGCAGCAACCCTTGCCACACCAACCGTGGCCGCGCCAACTGTCCATGTACAGGCTGCCGAGACGCAGATGCCAACGAGCGCCCCAACCGCCATGCCCACCTTGGCGCTGGCGACGTCACAGCCGCCGATCTTTCGCTTGGCGAATCAAGCGAAAATCACCTTCGATTGGCAGCCGTCGGCGTCGCAGCGTGAGGATTTCAGCCAGATCAATCCGGGATGGTATGTTGGAGACAATGATTCTGGCCTATGGCAGGTCAGCGATGGCGCTTATCGGCTTACCATTCACACGGCCAATTCGATGGTTTGGTTGTGGCGCAATATCAGTGTGGGCAACTTTCATGTGTCCGTAGATGTCGAGCCTGACCAGCGCTTCAAAGACACACGTACTGGCCTCCTTTTTCGCGGTTCGGGCGCTCAAGACTTCTATCAGCTCGACTACGCCCCTGGCAAAGGGTATGAACTTTCCAAACGGATTAACGGCGCAACGACCACATTGATTCGGCGCACTGCCGTGCCACGTCGGGGTAGTGTAGTGCGGATGGGCGTCACCGTGTTGGGGCCTGAGATCCAGGTTGAAATTGACGGTCAGGCCATGGCCAGGGTTGTTGACACAGCCCGTGGTCGCGGCGATGTGGCGATTTACGGCGTTTCAAGCAACGCGGCCGACGCCCGCTTCGTGTTTGACAACTACGCGTTCGAGCCGGCTGCTTCCGAGGCAATCCCGATGTCATTGGTTCCCTATCTCGACCCATCCAGCCGTTTTAGTTTGTACGTGGCCGAGAACTGGACCCAAAGCCTGGATGGGTCAGGCGTCAATTTTGATTGGGTTGAGCAACTGGCGCGCGTCTTCGTTCAGCAGGTCAGTGATGCACAAGCTGACGATACACCTGAGGAGGTCGCACGGAAGTACATCCTTCGTGCGCGCACAACGTTTGAAAACATCGTCGAACGGGAAGGGCAGGCTCGCACCCTTGGTGATCGCCCCGCATATGAGAGGGTCATCAGCGCGCAAGTCATGGGAGCCAACCTGGTCATCCATCTCGTCGCCGTGAACGACCGGGGCCGCGGCTATGTCGTTGTCAGCGCAGCAGAGGCATCACATGAACCGCCGCTGCGCCCGCTGCTGGCCTATGTCATTGACAGTTTTCGCCTAGATGATAGCCCTATGTCATCGCCGACCGCTACCATGACGCCGACCAGCGTCCCAACCGCGCAAGTGACGGCCACTCCAACACGAGTGTCGGTTTCCAAACGCCCTGCGCCAACCTCGGTGTTGGCGACCGCCACACCAACAAGACAACCTGTTTCGATGCCTGGCGGTCGCATTGCATATTCGGTTTGGAATGGGCAAACGGCCCGTTTTGATACGTATGTCTACCGATTATCTGATGGCGCGCGTACCCCGTATTTACCTAACCTGCGCCAGCCAGATTTCAACAGTAAGGGCGAGCTGGTGGCGAACGCTGAAGGCGCCAGCGGTGATAACCTGGTGCGAACAGATAGAGACGGCAACAACCTACGCATCATCAGCGCATACACCGAGGACTCCCGCCCGCACTGGTCGCCATCTGGAATCAGTATTGTCTTCGATTCTACGTCGCAAGGTGATTCACGTTACCGAATTTACTTGCAGGACGATGCCGGCTACCGTCACAGCGTTCCGCCTCTCAAGATCAACGGACAGGATCTCTTTGGGCGCTATTCAGTTTATCTGAAAAACTGGCGCATTGCCTTCAATGGCTGCAATAACTGGAGCGATGGCAGCGTCTGTGGCATTTACACGATTGACGGTCGCGGGCGCAATCCGTTGGCGGCAACGAATCAACCCAGTGATATTCCGACCGACAACCATGAATCACAGATCGTGTTCATGTCTGATCGCAACGGCAATTGGGATGTGTACCTAGTCAATTTCGATGGCGCAAACCTGCAACGACTGACCAGCCATCCCGCGCGTGACGGCTTGGGTACCGTGTCGCCCGACGGAAGCTACGTCGCGTTCATTTCGGACCGAGATGGGGCCTGGGCCGTGTATGTCGTACCGATCAGTGGTGGTCAAGAACACAAACTGTTCGATTTGGGCGGCGGCTACCATACTGGTGAATGGGACTGGCTGCAAGAAAGAATTTCCTGGGGGCCATGAAGCATATTTATTGTCCACCCAATGGACTGCACATATCATCGTCAGAAAGGACTGATCAGCAATCATGAACAATCGCCTTGAGAACCAAGTCCACCCTCGCGGACGCTACACGCGTTCTTGCGCCTGGCAGTCGCCCAGCCGGCGCGCGCGACCCTTCTTGGGCGCTTTCATCCTGGCCCTGCTGTTGACCGCCTGCCGTGCGCCGAGCGCGCCGCCAACGTCGGCTCCGCCGGCCGCCGACATGACGCCCATGCCCACCCTACCGGCTGTGGTGATTGGCGAGACGGACCCCACCGTGACCCTGGCGCCGACGCCGCTGCCCACGTCAACCCTAGCGGTCACACCGACCCAGACTTCCACGCCGCGGCTTGACCAGGTGGCGCCCACGTTGAACAGCCCGGCCAACAACAGCAGCGCCAGTGGCCGCACGGCGTTCCGCTGGGCATGGGATGGCCCGGTTTTGACTAATAATCAGGGCTTTGAAGTGCGCATCTGGAAAGAGAGCCAGGCCGATCACTTTGGCGCGGACAAACCAGTGCGCACCACCAGTGTCACGATTGACCTCAACCAGGCGGCCGGCGTGCGGCAGGGCGGGGCCGGTACTTACCTCTGGACGGTAGCCGTGGTACAATTGAATCCGTACAAACGGATTGGCAAAGAGGCAACGCCTCGCACTTTAAGAATTGGCGGTGTTCCGCCGACGCCGTCGCGCAGCGCAGCCCCGTTGATCGGGTCAGGCGCGGCGCAGCGGTTCGCTGGCGCTGTGGGCCTTCTGAGCGGCAGCCTGCTCCTGGGTTGGCTTTACCTCAGCGGCGCGTTCGAAGCCTGGCTGCGCCGCCGCCTTCGCCAGTGAGACGAAGCGTTACGCCGTAGAATACGTTGCCTTGTAGCGTACGCCAACTCGTGGACGGACGTGAGTGGTAGGGCAAAAAAGGAAATGCACGATGGTTGAAAATTCAGGTGACGCGTTTAACTCCGTGCCGATACCGCGTTTGTTAGGCGGCAAGTACGAAGTTGATACCGAGTTGGGACGAGGGGGGATGGGCGTGGTGTTTCGCGGCCGAGACACTATGCTGAAACGACCGGTCGCGATCAAGGTGCTACCTCCGCAACTGACGCTGGATACGTCTTTTGTGCGGCGCTTCCAACAGGAGGCGATTACGGCCGCCAATTTGCGGCATCCGAATATTGTGACTATTCATGATGTGGGCAACCAAGACGGGTTCTATTACATTGTCATGGAATTCATCGAAGGGACTACCGTGGAGCAGTGGATCCATGATCACGGCCCAATGTCACCGCAACAGGCGGGGCATGTGCTCCACCAGATAACTGATGCCCTCGATCATGCGCATCAGAGTGGACTCATTCATCGAGATATCAAGCCAGCCAACATCATGCTTAACCCAAGCGGCCACGCTACTCTGATGGACTTTGGATTGGTGAGGGCCGGTGAAGCCGGTTTGACCGGTACCGGTATCGTGGTGGGAACACCAGACTACATGGCTCCGGAACAAGCGCTCGGTCAACCCATTGACCGCCGAACCGACATCTATGCGCTCGGTGTGGTTGTCTATCGCATGTTGACAGGACAGGTGCCCTTCGCTCGTTCCAGCAGCATGGCGACCATCTATGCCCACGTTCACGAACCACCACCACCGTTGCGCCAAATCCGCAGCGATATCCCTAAACCCATTGAGGCCGTGGTTCTCAAGACCCTAGCCAAGAAACCGGCCAATCGCTACCAGACGGCGGGTCAGTTGGCAGCCGACTTCGGGACGGCACTTGCAGGCAAAATGCCGGCCGGTTTGACCGCAGTTACTACTCCCCCACCGGGTGCTGTGACGAAGGCCGGCAATGCGAATGTTAAGTCTGCTGCGAGCAGTAGTACCCGCGTCATCAGTCATGCTTCTTCTGGCGACCCTGCACGATTTTCACCGCCTCCCCGTCTCTCGGGCCGCATTTTGGTCATTGCTATGGTTGCCGTGCTCTTTCTGGCGGTCAGTGGTGTAGTTTGGGCGGTCAATCGCACCGCGGCGCCCGCCGCGACGCCCACGGCCGAGATTGTCGCCCTCGTGACTCCTGTGCCGACGCCTGAGGTAGTTAATACCAGTACGCCGATTCCACAGTCTGAGGTCACACGCATTGTGGTTGTTACTGCCACGCCGAGGCCAACGTCGCCAATGACGGCCACTTCATTGATATCTGCAACGGCAACGGCATCGCCCACGCCGACCGTTTCAAAGACAAGGCTTGCAACTCCTGCCTTGGCACGTATGGAAGATACCAGCCCCGTTCTACAGGAGCCCACCAATAATGCGTATGGGACCGCGCAGTTGCTGTTTCGTTGGCAGTGGGATGGTCCGGCACTCGCCCCGAACCAAGGGTTTGAAGTGCGCATCTGGAGAGACGGTCAAGCCGACCACTTTGGCGCGGCCGAACCAGTGCGCACGACGAGCGCAGTGATTGACCTCAACCAGGCCGCCGGCGTGCGTCAAGGCGGGGCCGGTACTTACCTTTGGACGGTAGCCGTGGTACAATTGAACCCGTACAAACGGATTGGCAAAGAGGCCACGCCTCGCACTTTAAGAATTGGCGGTGTTCCGCCGACGCCGTCGCGCAGCGCAGCCCCGTTGATCGGGCCAGGCGCAGCGCAGCGGTTCGCCGGCGCTGTGGGCATTCTGAGCGGCAGCCTGCTTCTGGGTTGGCTTTACCTCAGCGGCGCGTTAGAAGCCTGGCTGCGCCGCCGCCGTCCGTGAGATGGAGCCGCCAGTGGACGCTGGAAGTTGGGGGCCTGCTGGTTGTCATCTTGATCCCGCTGGTCTTCAATCCGCTGGACGTCAACGCCTTTGAACCGCTCAAGGCCGCCGTTTTTCAGATCGTTACGCTGCTGATGCTCCTGGCCGCCTTGCTGCCGCCAGCATCCGCCTTGCGTTCTGGGGACATGCCCCGCTGGCCCTACCTGCTGTATGCAGGCGCCGTCCTGCTGGCAACGATTTTCTCGGTCGAGGCGCGCCGCAGCCTGTGGACCGCGCGCACGACGGCCGATGGCGCGTTGACGCTGCTCAGCGGTGTGGTCTTCTGCTGGCTGCTGGGCCAGGCGCTGACGACGCGGCGCCAGGTGACGCGCTTGCTGCTGGCGCTGGTCATCGGCAGCGTACCGGTGACGGTTTACGGCCTGCTGCAGGCAGCCGGTCTCGACCCGCTGGTCTGGGTCAGCGACTCGGTCTCGCCGGTGCTGAGCACGGTAGGGCGCTCGAATTACCTGGCCGCCTACCTGGTGATGGTCATGCCGTTCACGCTGGCGCTGTGGCGGAGCGGCCATGAAGGGCAGCCGGCGTATCGTTTCGGCCTGCTCTTTGCGCTGCAGCTCATCTGCCTCCTGCTGACCCTGGCGCGGGCCGCGTGGCTTGGCCTGTTGGTCGGCGGCCTGGCGGCCGGTGTCGCTTTCCTTCGGCGTCGGCCTGCCGTTCGGGCTGGCCGGCCGCGCTGGAGATGGCGGCTGCTCGGCGGGCTGGCGGCTGGCCTGGTGGGCGTTGCCCTGCTGGTTGCCATGAGCGCCTCAGCCCTGGTGAAACCGTCGGCGTATGGCATGCGTCCCCCCGTCTACGCCCAACTGCGGGCAGACTCGGCCGCCGCCCGCCTGATCTTCTGGCGCGCCAGCCTGCGCTTGCTCGATGGGCGCTGGCTGCTGGGCTATGGCCCCGGCACGTTTGGCGCGGTCGTGGCCGCCGCGCAGCCGCCCGAGCTGACCGCGGCAGGCCCGGCCGCGGCGCTGCTGGACGATCCGCACAACCTGCTGCTCGATCGGCTGCTGCAGACCGGCGTGGTGGGCGTGGCTGCCTTCCTCGCTCTGCTGCTGGCGGCGGCTCGTCAATGGCTGCGCGCCTGGCGCCGCGCCGCCGATCGCCAGGCCGTGTCCATTTTGGCCGCGGCGCTGGCGGCTTTGACCGCCTACGTTGTCCAGGCGCAGGCGACCCCCAACGTGATGACGCCCGACGCCTTGTTCTGGGTGCTCCTGGCCCTGGCCGGCGCCGCCCCCTTCAGTCTGGTCAACGGGGCCAGGCAAGAAGAATTGCCGCCAGACCGGTCTCTGGTCTCTGATCTCTGATTCCTGATCTCTGATCTCCGATTTTCGTTCGCAACAGGAGGTTTCTTTCGATGGCAGAACAATCCTCATCGCAGCCCAACCAGCGCCCATTGCCGACTTCTGGCGGGTTGACCCTGCGCGTGGCGCAGCTGAGCGATGTCGGCCGCGCGCGTGATCACCAGGAAGACAGCGTCGCCGTCTTTGAGCCTTCTGACCCAGCGATCCTCCAGCGCAAGGGGCGGCTCTACCTGGTGGCCGATGGCATGGGTGGACATAACGCCGGCGAGGTCGCCAGCCAGATGGCGGCGGCTGAAATCCCGCGCGCCTATTACGCCGACCCCAGCCCGGATATCCCCACCGCGCTGACCAATGCCGTGGCCGCCGCGAATCAAGCGATTGTTCAGCATGCCCAGGCCGCGGCCGGTCAGATCGGCATGGGTACCACGGCGACGCTGGCTGTGGTGCGCGAGCGCGAGGTGATCATCGGCAATGTGGGCGACAGCCGCACTTACCTGCTGCGTAACGGCGCGTTGACTCAAGTCACACAGGACCATTCGCTGGTGGCCGCGCAGGCGCGCGCCGGCGTGCTGACGCCAGAGCAGGCGCGCAACCATCCGCAGCGCAATGTCATCACCCGCGCCCTGGGTAAGATGGACAGCGCGCAGCCTGACTTCTTCAACGGCAGCCTGCAAGCCGACGATACGCTTATCCTCTGCTCGGACGGCCTCAGCACGATGGTCACGGACAATGAAATCCAGGACATTGTGGGCAAATCCACGCCTGCAGACGCGGTGCGCCGCCTGGTGGATTTGGCGAACGAACGCGGCGGCCTGGACAACATCAGTGTCATTGTCGTGCGGGCAGAGGGGGCCGGCGGCAGCCGCCAGGCCATGCCCGCCGTGGCGCGCGCCGCGGCTGAGCCAGCCAGGACGGCCGCCGCACGCCGTTTCCCGTTGTGGCTGATGGCCGCGGCCGCGGTCATCGTTCTGATGGCCCTGGCTGGCATCATGCTGCTGCTGCAAACCACGCGCGGTCGCGCCGGTGAGCCAACCAGCGCGGCTGCATCGCCGCAAGGCACGATGACCAGGGAGGCGACCGCCACGCTGGCGACAGGCGATGGCGGCCGACCAACGGCCACGTTGGCGGCCGTCAACGGAACCGCCATGGTCGAGACGGCGACGTTGCCGCCCAGCCCCACACCGACGACGGCCCAGCCCACCGTCGCCCCTGCGTCGCCGACGACACGACCAGCCCAGTCGAATCAACCCCTGCCGGTCTTGCTCACTCCTGGCAATATCACCATCGTGGGGGATAATACGCAGCGCTTTGCCTGGGACTGGAGCGGTCAACTGCAGCCTGGCCAGGGCTTCCAGGTGCTGCTCTGGAAAGGCTCGAATCCACCCACGGCGGCCGACCGGCCTGTGACAGCAAAAACGGGCGATAGTTGGGAACAAACTATTCGTCTCAGCCAGGCGCCCGCGGTCAAGCAGGGCGGCGACGGAACCTATTCGTGGACGGTGGCGCTTATCCAGGTAGAACCATACAAGCAGCTGGCCGGCACACCGATGCCGCGCACCTTGACCTACCAGGCGCAGAAACCAACGGCTGCGCCAACCAGTATCCCCACGGTTCGACTACCCGTCCCTCCCACGGTAGACCTGCGGCCCACAATTTCGCTGACCCCGAGACGTCGCTAACGAGCGAAGGTCCGCATCAGACTCTCTTGCAAACGTAACTATCCATCTTGAAGAAGTTGCCGGTAGATAGGTCAAAGACATGGAACGACTGCTCATTCTCGCTCAATTTTCCCCTGCGTATCTGGAACGCTTGCGCCGCCGCTTCGAGGTCTTCCACGAAAGTTGGCTGGACACCGCCGAGTTGGTTGACCCTGAAGCGCTGGGAAGACGTCTGCGCGGGGAGCGCATTGACTACCTGGTCATCGAGGCCGACTTTGTGCTGGCTGAGACCTTCGCCGCCGCGCCCAATCTGCGTTTCGTGGGGGTCTGCCGGGGTGAAATCGGCCCCCATGTGGACCTGGACGCGGCGGCCCGTCACGGCGTGACCGTCGTCAGCACGCCGGGCCGCAATGCCGTCGCCGTAGCCGAATTAGCCCTGGGTTTCATGCTGGCCCTGGCGCGGCGTCTTCCCCAGGCGCATGACCTGGTGCGCGGCGGTCATTGGGACAGCGCCCTGACCGGCTACGGCGCGTGGGGCGGCATCGAGCTGGCCGGGCGCACGGCTGGCCTGATCGGGCTGGGCGCGGTGGGCTGCGCGGTGGCGCGCCGGCTGCGCGGCCTGGAAATGCGCGTCCTGGCTACCGATCCCTTCCTCCCTGCTGCGCCGGATGGGCTGGCCGAGATGGTTGACCTGGCAACCCTGGTGCGCCAGTCTGACTTCATCAGCCTGCACTGTCCGTTGACGCCAGCCACGCGCAACCTGGTGGACGCCGCGTTCCTGGCCCAGGCCAAGCCGGGCGTCTTCTTCATCAACACGGCGCGCGCAGCCCTGGTGGATGAAGATGCTCTGCTCGACGCGCTGCACACGGGACATGTGGCCGGCGTCGCTTTGGACGTTCACCGCATCGAGCCACTGCCGCCCAACAGCCCGTGGTTGGCGGTGGATCGCGCGATCCTCACGCCTCACATCGGCGGCGCATCGGTGGATGTCGTGGGCCATCATTCCCGCCTGATTACCGAGGCGCTGGAGCATTTTGTTGGCCTTGACCATCAGGCGTAGCTGACCGCGCGCTTTGCACTCTGCACTCTGCACTCTGCGCTTTGCACTTTGGAAAGAGCACACGCCTGTGACCGATGCAGCCCTTCTGACCCTTGATGCCGGCACCAGCGGCGGACGCGCGGCGATCTTCGATGTGATGGGACGCCAGCTGGCTGTAGCGGCCGCCGCGTGGGATTACGAAACGCCGCCCGACGCAGCGCCTTGGGGGCGGGCCTTCGATGCAGGGCGGTTCTGGGGCATCTTGACTGCGCTGACGCGCCAGGCGCTGGCGCAGGCCAATATACCGGCGGACGCGGTGGCTGCGGTTAGCGTGACCAGTCAGCGCGGCGGCCTGGTGATCCTGGACGCGACCGGCGCGCCGCTTTACGCCGGGCCAATTCAGGACTTGCGCGGGGTCTTTCAGGCCGCGGCCTTGGAGGAGACCTGGGGCGAGCGCCTGTACGCGATCAGCGGGCATCGCCCGGCCCTGATCTTTGCCCCCGCGCGCCTGCGCTGGTTCGCGGAGCAGCAGCCTGAGCTTTTTCGGCGCTTCCACACCCTGCTGACGATCAGCGATTGGCTGACCTTTTGCCTGAGCGGTGTTCGCGGCACCGAGCCGAGCGCCGCGGCCGACACGCAGCTCTTTGACATCCGTGAAGCAGCCTGGTCAGCAGAGCTGATGAACAGCCTGGCTTTGCCCCAGGCCCTCTTTCCGCCCGTGCGGGTTACAGGCGTCATCGTGGGCGAGGTTACGGCCACGGCGGCGGCGCAGATGGGCCTACGGCCGGGTACGCCGGTCGTCATGGGCGGCGCGGATACGCAGATGGGGCTGCTTGGCCTGGGCGTGACCGCGCCAGGGCAGGTGGGCATTCTGGCCGGCTGGAGTATGCCGCTGCAGCAGGTCATCGCCGCGCCGCTGAGCGGCCAGGGTCGGCTGTGGGTTGGCGGCCATGTCCTGCCTGGGCGCTGGGTGCTGGAAGGCAACGCCGGGCCGGCCGGCCGCGCGGTCGCCTGGTTGGCTGAGGTGATGTTTGGCCGTCACGATTTCGCGGCGCTGGAAGGGCTGGCCGCGTCGGTGGGGCCGGGCGCGGGCGGCGCGTTGGCCTTCCTGGGGCCGCAGCCCATGAACGCCGCGGAGATGGGGCTGGCCTGGGGCGGGCTGCTCATGCCGCTGGGCGCCGATTTCATCGGGGTAGAGCGGCCGCACCTGGCGCGCGCTGCGCTGGAGAACATCGCCTTTGCCGCCCGCGCCAACCTGGACTTGATTGTTGAGGTCAGCCGGGCGCCGGCGACCCAGGTGGCGGTGGGCGGCGGATTGACCCGCAGCCGCGTGTGGACGCAGATGTTGGCCGACGTGTTGGGGCAGCCGGTGCGCGTCAGCGCGCTGCCCGATGCCAGCAGTCGCGGCGCGGCTGTCAGCGCAGCCGTGGGCGCCGGTTTCTATCCCGACCTGACCGCGGCCGCCGCCGCCATGAGCCGCGAGGATATGAGCATTGATCCCACGCGCGTGGCCGTGGCCGAGTATCTTGACCAATACGAGCGTTGGCAGCAGGCGAGGGAGCAATTAGAGACGATGAGCCGTATCATTGGCTAGTCTCACTGCGCGCAAAGTGTGGTAAAATACAAGTGACGGGATGTGCCCTTTCCGTCAGCTTATGCACAGGAGGCGTCACGTGACTGAATGGCTGGAGGAGCGACAGCGTGTGCTGCAGGCGGCCCAGCAGTTGTTGGTGAAGCGCCTGACCGTGGGCAGTTCCGGCAATGTCAGTCAGCGCGTGGGCGATGAGCTGCTGGCGATCACGCCCAACCGCCGTTACACCGAAGACCTGACGCCTACCGACATCGTTGTGGCGACGTTCGAGGGCGATGTGGTGGCCGGGGAAGGGATTCCCTCCTCCGAGTTGATGATGCACGTGGGCGTCTACCAGGCGCGGCCCGATGTGCTGGCCGTGATCCATGCCCACCCGCGCTACGTCAGCGCCGCGGCCGTGACTGGCCGCGCCATCCCGCCCATTCTCGAAGATCAGATGATCTACTTGGGCGGGCAGATCGAAGTGGCCGGTCATGCCATGTCGGGCAGCGACGAACTGGCCGCGGCGGCCGTGGCAGCCCTGGGCGATCGTCACGCGTGCCTGCTCGCCAATCACGGCGCGATGGCCGTGGGCCGTGATCTGCGCGCCGCGCTCTATGCCTGTGAATACCTGGAAAAACTGTGTCAGGCTTTTCTGTGGGCCAGCCTCCTCGGCCCGCTCAACGTCATGCCGCCAGACGTCGTCGAGACCGAACGGGCCTTCTTCAAAATGATGCGCATGTAGGCGGGCCCTGAGTCCCGAACTTGTTCGGGTTGTTGCTTCGCCTGGACAGCGTTGTCACGCCGGAGGCGTGACCTACGAAAGGAGTCCATTTCCATGAAGGTGCCTTCGTTTATTCTCAGACAACTGTATGTCAAAGGCAGCCTACGGCCGACCGACCAGGGTTTTGCCTTTGAGATTGCTAACAAACTTGGATCCGGCTACAGCCGCGAGATGCGGCCGGTGACGCTGGACGGCGTCGCATTCCCCCTGGAGCAGACGTTCTTTCGCCCACCCGATGGCGTGGAGATCGCGTTCAGCGACGTATCCGATGCCATGCCCTTCACCCTGGAGATGGGCAAGACCTTGACTATCCTGGTGGAAGGCGCCAGCCTGACCCCCGGCAAACACAAGGTCGGCATGGGCTTCGTCGTCAAAGGCATCGGCGAGTTGAGCTTCGATGTGACAGACGTTACTGAGTAAGTGCAAAGTGAAAAGCGCAAAGTGCAAAGCACCGGATTCGGGGCTTGCGCTTTGGGATTCGAGATTACCTGTTTGGGGTTTTCGACCGGAGGCTTGAGATGTTACCACAGCTTGCGGTAGCGCCGGCGGCCGGGCCTGGAGTGATGGCGCAGTTGCGCGCGGAGCAAGGTGCGCTGGCCGGACAGACAGTTGCGATCTCGCGTTCTCCTTTTACCCTGGGGCGTAGCGCGGACAATGATCTGGTTGTGCCTGAACCGTTGGCTTCCCGTCATCACGCCCGGCTGGAGATGCGCGCAGGACGCTGGTATGTGATTGACCTCGACTCGGCCAACGGCACGCTGCTTAACCGCCAACGCGTGAGCGGCGAACAGGTGCTCAATGCGGGCGACTTGATTGCGATCGGGGAAACGGTATTTGCCTTCGTCGCGTCGGAGCCGGCGCGGCCGGCGGTTGTTCCGCCCGTGGCGAAAGCGCGTCCGGCCGCGCAACGCTCATCGCCCGTGGCTGCGATCGTGATTGGCGTCGTGCTGATCGCCCTCGTGGTGGCCGCGGTGCTTTTCGTGGGTGGACGGATGCGGCGCGCCGGAGATGATGCCACAGGTCCTGGTTTGCCGACCATTCAATTGCCCGCGATTCCAAGCGTCACGCTGCCGACAGGCATCCCGTCCTTGCCGCCCATCCCCACGGCTCTGCCGCCTTTGCCCAGCGGAATTCCAACGGGCATACCGCCGCTACCCACCGGGTTTCCCTCAATCCCCACGTTTCCCCCGTTGAGGTAGGGCGATGATGACGCTTGTGATTCAACCAGGCGAGGGCGGCGAGCGCCGCTTGCCCATGCAGCGCGGCGTCCTGACGCTCGGTCGCGGGTCGGATTGCGATCTGATTCTGACCGAAACCCAGGCGTCGCGACGCCATGCTGAGCTGCGTCGCGCCGGCGATCGCTGGCAGATCGTGGACCTGGGCAGCACCAACGGCACCTTTGTGGGGGGAGTGCGCCTGGCGCCCAACGTCGCGCGGCCGCTGAGGCCAGGCGACGTGGTGACGATCGGCAGCACGCGCCTGCGTCTGGTTGACGAGCCGCCCCTGCCCGTTCCCGCAGCGCCAGCGCCGCCCGCGCTGTTCGCAGAGCCTGCTGCCGCGCCGCCGTCTATGCTGTTCACGCTGTTCATCTGGCTCAGCCGCCTGCTGACGCTGGTCGCCGCGGGCTTGCTCATTCTGGGCGCGCAGGCGGCTTGGCTGCACATCAGCGTCACCGTGCCGCTGTTGGGCAACGTGTTCAACCGCACGATTGGCGGCATGGAGAGCGGCTACGGCTATCTGCTGATCGGCATCGCCGCGCTCAGCCTGCTGCTGCTCCTGGTTGACCTGGCGTCGCGGCGTTGGGGCCTGGCCGCCGGGTTGGCGCAGGCGCTCCTCGGCGGCTTGACAGCCGTCGTCCTGGGTTTCAACGCCTACGGCTACTACCAGGCCGGCGCGCAAACCATCTTTGGCGTCAGCCTGTTCGACGTCTTGAGCCAGTATGCGCCGGATTTCGTGCAGGTGGCACTGCAACCTGGCGTCTATCTTGTGGGTGCTGGCCTGGTCGTGCTCATTATCGGCGGCATCCTGAGAATGCTCACCGCAAACATGGAAAGAATGGCATGAGCCGGCCGGCGACTTTTTGAGTCTCGCATCCAGTAACGTTTTCAGGAGTGTTATGGACGATGTTGTAGGGCAACGCCTAAGTGGAAAGTACGATGTGCAAGCTGAAATAGGGCGCGGTGGTATGGGCATCGTCCACCGTGGGTATGACGTGACGTTGCGCCGTCCGGTGGCGATCAAATTGTTGCCTCCCGAGTTCGGCTATGATCAGCAGTTTGTCAAACGATTTCATCAGGAAGCGATCACAGCCGCTGGTCTGCATCATCCGAATATCGTTACCATACACGATGTTGGTCAGCATGGTTCTATTCATTACATTGTCATGCAATTGCTGGATGGTTCGACACTCGATCAGTTACTGGCGAGCAAAGGTCTGATGTCGTTTGGCGCTATCAATCATGTGATGCGCCAGGTAGCAGAGGCTCTGGATTATGCTCATAGACAGCAGATTGTCCACCGTGATATCAAACCGTCCAATATCATGATTGATGCCGAAGGCCATGTTACGCTCATGGATTTCGGTTTGGTGAAAGCTGGTGATGGCAGCAGACTGACATTAAGTGGTGCTGTCGTTGGCACACCAGATTATATGGCTCCTGAGCAAGCACTTGGCAATGAGGTGGATAGTCGGACAGACACCTATGCGCTGGGCGTGGTAGCATATCGAATGCTGACTGGGCGTTTGCCATATTCGCGCGCAACCTCGATGGCGACCGCCTATGCGCACGTTCATGAACCGGCTCCCCCACTGCGCCAGTGGCGTCCTGACTTGCCAAAACCACTGGAAGCCGTGGTGTTGAAGTCATTGGCAAAGCAGCCGAAAGATCGCTACCAGACGGCCGGGCAACTGGCGGAAGATTTTAGCGTCGCCGTGACCGGAAAGATGCCGCCGGGCCTTAAACCGTTGACCACCAAACCACTAATCGCCACAGCCGCGTCGGTGCTGGCTATGGAGAATCCCTCACACATGACAGCTTTGACTGCGCCAGCGACTAGCCGGCGGGTATTGGGCATCGGGGCTGTGGGGACAACCGGCGCAGCATCTACGTTTGCGAACGCTGCGCTATCTACTGCGTCGCCAGCCGTGTCATTCTCGACGCCGACCCCTGCAGGACCGATGATTTCCGCAGATGCGCCTACTGGGTCTAACGCCCGACCTGACAAGTTCCTCGTCATGCCTGTCCTGATCGGGGCTGTTGCCGTTCTGTTATTGGCAGTAATTGGTATAGTCGTGGCACGCCAGCAGCCGCCACCATTGACACCCACTGCTGCGTTGATTGTCCCCTCACAACAAGCATCACCCAACTCTTCGTCAGCAGGTACGGTACAGCCACCAACTTCTGCATCCTATGCACCAGATCCGGTCTCTGATGCGTCCGCCACACCCGATTCGGAATTAGCTGCACCTTCCGCCTCATCCACGGCTGCATGGACACCCATGGCAGTTGTCTCGGCAACACCGACGCGGATACCAACGAACACGGTTGCTTCGACTCCCTCACCAACTCCCACACGTGTAGAGGCAACTCTTACGCTCGTGCCCACTTTGTTGCCGCAGCCAACGAATACAAAAGATGTTCCGACCAACACGCCACGGCCTGAGCCGACCAACACATTGCGGCCTGAGCCGACCAACACACTGCGACCTGAGCCGACCAACACACTGCGACCTGAGCCAACCAACACACTGCGACCTGAGCCAACCAACACACCACATGCCACTAATACGCCCCTGCCGCCGACTCAGCCACCGCCCACGGAACCGCCGACTCAGCCGCCGCCCACGGAACCGCCGACGCCACCGCCGCCCACGGAACCACCAACGCCACCGCCGCCCACGGAACCACCATCTTTCATTCCGACCCTCAAACAGTCTTTGCCGCAGGTGAAAACCTTTTTCAGTTATCACTTAGGTTCCCCATTGGCGGTAGATGGCAACCTGGACGATTGGCCCACCGGCGGCAGTACGTCTCTCGAGGAAGGCAATGCTACTTTTTTTCAGGGTAGTCATGCCAGTACATCCGATCTCAGTGCCCAGATTTGGAGCCAATGGGATACCAACTACCTCTACTTCGCGTTTCATTTGCGTGACGATGTTCTTGTCACTGACAGCACCGATGTCTGGCGTGACGATGAGGTGGAGTTGGCGCTGGACGGTTTGCACAATGGCGCCAGCAACGGTTCTGACGACCACCAGTTTACCGTTAATCCCGATTACCGCGTGACGGATTACGGCACCCCCATCAGCACCCTAGCGGTCGGCATTCAGCGCACGGCTGAGGGCTGGAACCTTGAAGTGGCGCTTCCTAAGGCGACCATCAATGCAGGAGATCTCGTGGCCAACAAGACACTAGGTGTTACATTCGGTCTTCACGATGATGACGATGGCGGTAATTGGGACACTTACATGATCTGGGAGGGAAATAACGTTCAGACCGGTATCTTTGGCGATCTGGTCTTGACCAACCCATCTCCGCCGACGCCTACACCCACAGGAACCAGGTTACCAACAGCTACACACACGCGGACTTCAACCCCAACCTGGACGCCAACGGCGACTCATGTTCCAACCTGGACGCCGACACCGACTGATCGTCCAACCTGGACACCGACCAATACCCCTCAGGCCATCCTTCATTTGTTCTACGTTCCGTCAATCGCTTGGGCGGAGCCAGTGCCAGTGCTACCGCCCCAAGCACCGAGCCTTCATACGATTGCGAATATGGATGGTGATGGCAGTTATCCCGTTACCTGGAGTAATGCCGTTCTCGCTACGAACTACAACCTACAAGAAGCGACAAACAGCGTCTTTGTCGCGCCATCTACTCTGTATGTAGGCACTGGCACGGTTTTCCAGGTCAACGATCATGGGCCGACGCGTTATTTCTATCGAGTCAAAGCAGTCAACAGCAGCGGTGAGAGCGGCTGGTCCAACGTGGAATCGGTTGATGTGGTGTGGGAACGTGAGCCCAACAACGTCTTCACAGAGGCCAATGGTCCGATTCTCTCCGACGTAATCTACTACGGCTTGTTTCCCGGCTCTGGTGATTTGAATGACTATTACGCCTTTGATGTTTCCGCCCCACACAGCGTCGAAGTATGGCTCACCAGCATCGGTTCAGGGCACAACTACGATATCTTACTACGTGACGATATTGGCCAGATTCCAGGCGCCTATTCAGGCAACCTCGGTAATGCGAATGAACATATCTTTGTGCCTGCCTTGGCCATGGGACGCTATTATATCCGCGTGATTAATAGGAGCGAGTCCAGCAGTCAGCAACCATACCAGGTGCGTGTTGTATATGAATGAACGACCCTGTGAAGGCATACCCAAGTCGCCGCCCCCTCGGGCAAGCGATTCCTGGCGGCCTTGGTTGGGCTTCCCGCAAGCAGAAGATTCTCATGAGGTGTAATTCATGCCAGACACTCCAGCGATTTATGGCATTTTGACGGTTCAGGCCGGCGGCGCAGCCGATGAGCATCCGATCTCGAAGCCGACCCTGGACATTGGACGCAGCAGTGAAAATGACGTCGCCCTTCTGGACGACGCGCAGGTGTCGCGGCGCCATGTGCGCCTGACCTACACTGCGCAGGGTTTCCAGGTGCAAGACCTCGGCTCGGCCATCGGCACCCAGTTGAACGGGCGGCCGTTAGCGGCGCGTCAATCCTACCCGCTGCGCTTTGGCGATGTGCTGCAGATTGCCAGCTTTCAACTGAGCTTGCGGCCGGCCGAAGCGCCGGCGCCGCCGTGGTTAGGCGACAAGATTCGCATCTCCGCGCGGCCGACGCCCGGTCTCGCTGTCTATCTCGGCGGCCAAGTGCAGAAGTTTGCGCTCGATAAGCCGCAGATCACCGTGGGGCGCGCGGCAGATAACGACATTGTCCTCAATGTCGGCGTTGTCTCCGGGCATCATGCCCGCTTGCAGCAGGTCGGTGCTGCCTTCACGATCAGCGACGCCGGCAGCTCCAACGGCCTGACGTTCAACGGGCAGAAGGTGCCGCAGAAGGCGCTGGTGGACGGCGATGTGCTCTACGTCACCGACCAGGTGGCCATGCAGTTTCGCAGCGCCATCGGCTTCGTGGGCGGCCAGGCCAAGCCTGAAGCTGCCACGCCGCCGCCCGCGCGCGTCGTGGGGCTGCCCACCGACGACCAGCCGGTGCGCATCGGCCGCGCCAAAGACAATCAGATCGTCCTCGACCATCCGCAGGTCAGTCGCTATCACGCAATGATCGAGCGCATGGGCGTGGGGCGTTATCGCATTCATGACCTCAAAAGCTCGAACGGCGTCTTTGTGGGCAACAAACGCATCGAGCGCGAGAGTTGGCTCAAAGAGGACGACGAAATTCAGATCGGCCCCTTCCGCCTCGACCTCAAGGAGGGTAACATCCGGCAGATGGAAGACCGGGGCATGCGCCTGGATGTATTTCATCTGCAGAAATGGGTTACCAAAGAGAAAAACCTGCTGCAAGACATCTCGCTCGCGATCGCGCCGCAGGAATTCGTGGCCCTGGTGGGCCTCTCCGGCGCCGGTAAGTCCACCCTGATGAACGCGCTGACCGGCTTCAACCCGGCCACGCATGGCGCGGTCTTTGTCAACGACATTGATCTGTACAAGAACTTCGACCTTTTTCGCAATGAGCTGGGCTATGTGCCGCAGAAGGACATCGTTCATGCCGAGTTATCGGTCTATGCCGCGCTCGACTACGTGGCGCAGCTGCGTATGCCGGCTGACACCACCGCGGCTGAGCGCCACCAACGCATCCTGGAAGTGCTCGAAGACCTGGATCTGACCGAGCGCAAGGATTTGCCGATCAACAAACTCTCCGGCGGCCAGCTCAAGCGCGTCTCCATCGGCGTGGAACTGCTCACCAAGCCGCGGCTGTTTTACCTGGACGAACCAACCTCGGGCCTCGACCCCGGCACCGAATACAACATGATGAAACTGCTGCGCCATCTGGCTGACCAGGGACGCACGATCGTGCTCATCACGCACGCCACCAAGAATGTGATGATGTGCGATAAGGTCATCTTCGTGGTGCGCGGCGGCTACGTGGCCTTCTATGGCCCGCCCGAAGAAGCACTGATCTACTTCGACCGCTACCGCACCGACCAGGAGCGGCGCGAGAAGGACATGGAGTTCGACAGCATCTATATCGTGCTGGAGGACGACAAGCGCGGCAAGCCGACCGATTGGGCGGAGCGTTATCAGAAATCGCCCGCGTATCAAAACTACGTGGTTGAGCGCCTGCGCCATCGCCAGGCTGCGGCGTCCAACGTCGGGCCGGATACGATTGCCCGCCGCGTGAGCAGCGGCGCGACCCGACGCGTCAACGCGCTGAGCCAGTTGATGATTCTTTCCTCGCGCAACCTCAACATCCTGATGCGTGACCGGCTCAGCCTGGCGTTGATGCTTCTACTGGCCCCCGGCATTGGCCTGATGGACTTCATGTGGGGGAGAGACCTGTTCGACCCGGTCAAAGGCGATCCGGGCAAGATCATCACGATGCTCTTCATGATGGGCCTGATCACTATCCTGGTCGGCGCGCTCAGCTCCGTGCTGCAGATTGTCAAAGAGACCGACATCTACAAGCGGGAGCGCACGGTCGGCCTGCAGATCGGCCCCTACATCCTGTCCAAAGTCTGGATCGGATTGATCCTCGCGCTTTACCAGGCGGTCGTCTTCCTGGTCCTCAAACTGATCTTTGTCAATCCCGATTTGCCGGGCGCGGGCGCGTACGTGGCGATCTACGTGACTCTGTTCATCGGCACGCTGTCGGGCTATCTCTTCGGCCTGGCAATTTCGGCCGCCGCGCCCAACCTGAACGTGGCACTGCTGCTGGTCATCGTCGTGTTGGTGCCGCAGTTCCTCTTTGCCGGCGCGCTCCTGCCGCTCGACTTGATCCCCGGCGGCGAGCAGATCAGCGTCATCGCCTCCACGCGTTGGGCGTTCGAGGCGTTGGTCAACATCACGGGGTTTGGCAAGCCGCTGGTGGATGACCCTTGTTGGGACGACCGGCCCAAGTACGATGAGGACGGTCAGACCGGCTGGAACACCGTTCTGAACCAAGACGATGAGCAGAAGCTGGCCTTGGGCTGCACTTGCATGGGCGCGACCATTTTCCAAACGTGCAGCACCTTTCCGGGTATCCAGAGCGCGGATTTCTACGATGACAAGGCCAAGACGCAGTTGGCTGCCGTAGAGCCGGTCAAACCGGTCTCGCCGACGCCCTACCCGTCGCCGACGCCCTATCCGTCGCCGACGCCCTATCCGTCGCCGACGCCGTTGCCCACGCCGAACGACCCGCGCAAGCTGACCGACTACATGGACGACAGCCGTGAACAAGGCCGCAAATACCAGGATCGGCGTCAGCAGCAGGGGAATGCGTATCAGGATCAGCGTGAGGCGCAGGGCAATGAGTACCAGGACGCGCGCCAGCGTCAGGGCGATGAATACGCCGCGGCGATGGAAACCTGGGGCGATGAAAAGGCCGCGTGGGAGCGCGAGCGCCAGCGCGCGGTCAAGGGTGCGGAGGGCATGCTCAAGAACGTCTTCGACAACTACGGCCGCGCGTTCAAGGGCAGCGTTACCACGCGCTGGCTGGCGATGACCATCGTCATGATCGTGCTGGTCGGGCTGATCGTGTTCTTCCAGAGGCGGAAGGATGTGGTGTAGGATGAACAGTAGATAAGGAGGCTTACCATGACCATTCAGGCACAAGAATTAGTCAAAGCGGGCATCTTTCCCGATGTCAATACCGCGATTCAAGAAGCGCTGCGCGTCTTGTGGCAGGAACGGCCTGGCGTACGTGTTGATGTCGCCATTCATCGTTATCGCACCGAAGAATTGTCTGTTGCCAAAGCCGCTGCCCTGGCAGGAGTGTCATTTGATCGGATGAAGGGAATCCTGGCCGAGCGTAGTGTTCCCCTACGACTGGGGCCTGAAACTGTAGAAGAAGCGCTGGCTGAAGTCGAGTCACTGCGCAGGATGCGGTCATGAATCGGCTCGTGAACACCACGGTGCTATCGAATTTTGCTGCGACACAAGCGCTTGATTTGCTGCGTGACACGGCTGGCCCTTTGTACCTTCCGAACGAAGTCTATGACGAAATTGCCGCCGGCCAGATGGCGGGCTACGCTTTCTACGATGGCATCGAGCGCATGATTGTGCCTCTCGATCGCCGCGGCTGGTTGCATTTGATTGCCATGACGGACGAGGAGCTGACCCTGGCAACCACCTTGCCCGGTTACCTTCATCGCGGCGAGGTGGCGTGTTTGTGCATGGCACGTCAGCGTGGATGGGGTTTTCTCACTGACGATCGCGCGGCACGACGCCAGGCCCAGCAGTGGAAGATCCCCATATCTGGCACATTGGGTGTCCTGTTGCTAACTGTCCAGGATGCAAGATTGACTATTCATGAAGCCAATGCGTTGCTGATGGCAATGATTGAGAAGGCTCATTACCGGTCGCCCGTGAGTGACCTTGGGCATCTGTTGGCTCACTCTTGATACACGAGACACTCAATGACACTCAAACCCCATGAATCGTTGCTGAATGGCAAATACGTCATCGAGCGCGTGCTCGGTCGCGTCCGCTTTCGGCGTCGTGAAAGGCGGGAGTGGGCGCTATTTCTGGACCGTCGCCGTCGTGCAGATGGAGCCTTATCAACGAATCGGGCCGGAAGCGCCCCCGCGCGTGGTGCAGGTCGAGCTGGGCGGCGGAGGCGCGGCACCAACGCCGGCGGGACCAACGGGGACACCAAGAGCGCCGTAGTCCGATTTCCCTGGAAAGAAGCTACATAGTTCGCCGGAGTATGCCAATGAGGTCAGCGTGGTGGGCAACCTGGCCTATGTGGCCGATGGGAGCAGCCTGCAGATCATTGACGTCAGCAATCCGACCAACCCGACCTGGCGCGGCGCGTACGATACGCCGGGGTTTGCCTTTGGCGTCAGCGTCCTAGGCAGGCTGATCTATGTGGCCGATGGGGAGGACGGCCTGCTGATCTTGCCGTGGAATGGGTAAGTCGGCTTCGTGACCTGGCCTGGGCGGAGTGCCCCGTCGTGTCGAGCGGATGCTGTTGCGCGGCAGTTAGGAGACCGCGGGTGAACAGAGGGCAGGCGGTGATGAGCAGACGATTGTCAGGAAATTGGAGGTGAACACCAGGTTTCGGTAGTGCAAACAACGAGCTCTATTCAAGAGCGGTGCGCGGTGTGAAGATACGATCAGCATTGCGCAATACCAGGTGTTCGATTTTTTCCATTCGCACGATCATGGTCCTGACTGTGGCCTGGCTGACAAGGCCGTTAAGCCAGAGCAACCGCAGCAGCGTCGGCAGATCAAGCGCGAGGATGGTTTGATGGGCGCAGTACCTCAGCACCTGGTGGTCATTACAAAGGAGGATCGCGCCCAGTCGCTGGCAGAGCGCAACGGCTTCTCGTTCACCTGGGCCGAAACTGGGTGGCAACAGGGCCAGCCGTGCCTGATCTTCTGACTCCAAATCGAGTACCCCGATGAAACCCTGTGTCATCATGTCAAGAACTGGCTGCAGGTGTCTGACATGGCGAGCAAGACCCGCTTCAATCTCTCGCTTGACCGCGGGTGGAATGAAGATGGTTTGCACCGACAGGGCTTTTAGGAGGAGGTCTAAGGCACGAGCAGCCGCAAAAGAGGTCAAGATATTCGTATCAGACACGACCATGCGACTGAAGCTCCAACAGCGCGTCGATAGACTGATCCATTTCGGCGACGGAAGGCACCTCGATCGTCACTGGAGTGCCTCTTTGCTTAAGGAGTTTCATAAGCTCCCAGCGTGTCATGCCGCTTTTCTCGGCGGCACGTTCCAGGGTGATTTCGCGGTTCTGATAGGCCGTGATGGCGTTCTCGATCTCTTCAAAAGTGACACCCCGATTGCGCCTGCTGCGGGCGCTCCGATTCTTGCGCCACTGTTGGTATTCGGCGTACTCCGAGACCGGCACCAAGATCGCCACGGGCTGGCCGTTGGCTTGGAGAAGCGCCGGTTCTTGCACCGCCGCCGTCCGATCAACTTCCAAGGTGTAAAACGTTGGCGTTTCTTGCAGAGTAAGTGTTTTCATCTCGTCATGTCGCCCTCTCGCTTCTGAAATGCTATTGCGCTTCAACGTGGTTGAGCGTATTATATCATCAAGCACGGGCTTGTAAAGCGATTTGCCCTCTCACGCGCTCTGCAGCCTGATCTCGATCAGCACGCGCGTGGCGGCGGCGCGGGCCACGTCCTCCGGCTGCCAGGCGTCCGCTTGACCGGGCGCAGGCCTCACCCCCAACGCACGCGCGGCCATGGGCATGCCCCGCAGGTACGCGGGCAGACGGGCCGCAACCACTTCCGGCTCCAACAGCGCCTCGGCTACGCCGCGCAGGTCACGACCACGCACGCGCACGGTCACCGGCGCCCCGCCGGCCAGGTTGCGCCACCAGGTGCGGTCACGGTTGGAAATGATCCACAGCCGGTCGCCGTCGCGCACGTAGTTGACCGGGGTGGTGATCGGCCGGCCGGTCTTGCGGCCGGTCACGGTGATGAGCAGGGTGTTGCTGCTGAGCAAGCCATGCAGAGGCGAACGCAGCAGCCACGCAATGAAGCTATTTCCGTTCATACTTTTCCCTTGGTGAAGGGTCGCAGGCAGTGTCACCGGGCGCAAGCGCAGTCAATCCTTGCCGCCGAGATTGCCGCCAGATAGCCAGCCAGCGTAGTGACTCAGGGGATCCGCACGAATCCCATTGTGGCGAAGTGACCATCAGCGGTGAAAACTTGAGAAAGGTTCATGGCGCGCATGACAGCAAAGGAACAACAGTCCGTAAATGAGAATTCCTGGTCGGCATACTTCTCGAATATGATCCAGGCTGCAGCTTCGTGTGCGGCAGTGACACGCACCAGGTTCAATAGCTCGCCCACAGTCATTTGCTGAATCTTGTGCCGGAACTGCACAGCGATTGCATGGCCGACCCGGTAACGAATCAGTGTGATGGCTTCATCCAGCACGAAGTTCGTGGTAACGAAGGTGTGCCCCCGGTCCAGAAGTTCTTCACTGGTCAACTGGGCAATGAGATGGTCATCATCCGCCTTATCGATCATGGCGTACCAGGCCCAGGTGTCCACAAAGACGGCAGTCATGCGGCCGGTCTGCCGTAAAGATAGGTGTCATGCTTACGCGCTACATCGTGACTCGACCCTTCGCCCAGGCCCCGACTTAACTCGCGCATGGCTTGACGTGCCTTATCCAGACGAACTTGTCTTTCTAGCCATTCTGTCAATGCTATCTCGATGGCTTCAATCGGTGCGAGTCGTTGCGTGTGTGCAACAACGCTCAACAACTCAGCCTGCTGGGCGGATAACGTCAATTGAACCACCATTCCGTTACCGTTCATCATTCTACTCCTCGAAGAAGCGGATTTATCGGCTTCTTCCATGCTTGTGGTGAACATTATAGCACAGGGATCCTCTACTCAATAAGTTAGGACAGCAGCGTTACAAAACCCTGTTGTGGGGCGTCTCACCCAAATTAGGCGCGCTATTGAGGCTTCAGCTTGATCACCGCGCTGAGCGGGGCGGGGTCACCGCCGTAGATGATAGGGCACATCAATGATGACGCGCTGGAAGCCTAGTCGGCGCCGGCGGTAGAGGAGCGCGGCCTTGAGTAAGCGCGCGGTCTGATTGTGCAGAATGCCATGCCAGCGCTGGGCCGGCACAAATTCGGGCAAGAGCACCACGGCAAGCTGCCCGTCATGGTGCTCGCGATCGGTGGCGTCGAGGTAGTCCAGCAGCGGTCCCACGAGCGAACGGTAGGGCGATGGCACCACGACCAGCGGCACGTCCGGCCACCACGCAGCCCATTCTTGCTGGATACGCATGCCTTGTTCTGGCTCAAGCTCCACGTAGACTGCGGTGACATCCTGCGAAATGGTGCGCGCAAAGCCTAACGCGTCTACGATGCCGCGATGGATGCCGGAGATGGGAATAACGACGCGCGGCGCAGGAAAAGGCTTGAGCGACGGCGGCAGGCCACGCAGTGAAAGCTGGCTGGCGACCGCGCGATAGTGACGGCGGATCTGCCCGAATCCGAGCGTCAGGGCCGGAATGGCGATGACGGTCAACCACGCGCCGTCGCGGAACTTCTCCAGGAGCACCACCAACAGCGTGACGCCGGTGGCCGCCGCGCCCAGGCCGTTGATCGCGGCCTTGAGCTGCCAGCCGCGCCCCTGCGTGCGCGCCCAGTGCCGCACCATGCCGATCTGCGAGAGGGTGTAGGCCAGGAAGGCGCCAACCGCAAAAAGGGGAATCAGCGCATGGCTGTCGCCGCGGGAGACGATGATCAACGCCGCGGTGATCAGCGCCAGCCATAAAATGCCATTAGCAAATACCAGGCGGTCGCCCAGGCCGGATAATTGGCGGGGCAGGAAACCGTCGCGCGCCAGCAGCGCGGCCAGCTGCGGAAAGCCGGCGAAACTGGTGTTGGCCGCGACGGCCAGGATCAACAACGTGCTGACCTGGATGATCCAGTAGGCAGGTCCCGTGCCCAGAATGCGCCGCGCCAGGGCCGAAAGGATGGTCTCCTGCGGGCCGCTGACGACAGCCAACGATTGCGTGATCCAAATGCTGGCCGCGAACAGCGCGCTCATCAGCACGGCCATGACCAGGAGGGTGCGGCCGGCGTTCTGCGCGGCCGGGGCGCGAAACACCGGCACCCCATTGCTGACGGCCTCGATGCCGGTCATCGCGGTGCAGCCGGTGGCGAACGCGCGCAGCAGCAGGAGCATGGTCAGCGGTTGCAGGGCCGTCGGCGCGGCAGCGGCCAGCGCGACCGGTCCTGCGCTGATCACGCGCCAGGCGCCGAGCGCCAGCATGGGGAAGTAGCAGAGTAAGAAGAGGTAGACCGGGATCGTCATCAGGCTGCTGGTCTCACGTGCGCCGCGCAGGTTGACCAGGGTGACGACGGCCAGGATGAGCAGGGCCGCGAGCACCCGATACGGCCACAGGGCGGGTGCGGCCGAGGCCATCGCTTCCAGGCCGGCGGTCAGGCTGACGGCGGCCGTCAGGACGTAATCCACGAGCAGCGCCGAGGCCGCGAGCAGGCCGGATAACGTCCCCAGGTTTTCCCGCGCCACCACGTAGGAGCCGCCGCCCGACGGGTAGCCGTGGATGGTCTGGTAATAGGAGAGGGCCACGATCAGCAGGAGGGCCGTGATCGCCAGGCTGATTGGCCCGGCCTGGCTGAGGCCGACGCTGCCCGCGACCACCAGGGCCAGGTAGATTTCCTGGTTCGCGTAGGCAATGGAGGAGAGCGCGCCCGGAGAGAAGGAGGCCAGGGCGCGCACCTTGTTCAAGCGTGTTTCGGCAAGTTGTTTGGTGGGAACTGGGGAACCGATGAGGAGATTCTTCAGGCTATCGAGCATAATGCGGCCTTCGCCACCACCCGAAAAGTGATGAGATCAATTCAGCGGTGGATGCCAGCCGGCAGCAACCCAACGACGTCGGGCTCGTACCAGATGTACGTTGTTGAGTCGCAAAGCAACGACCGTCACGCGACCGACGGATGTTGTCCCGATAACCTCTGTGCCATCTTCGCTCCAGCAAAAATGGTCGCTCCAGATTTCTGTACGCGGATTGAATAACGGCACGCGTTCATGAGCTACGGCATCAATACCGTGCGTCTGGATACCTTTATAGCCGTTGCATAGTGGGCATGCCAACCATAAGTTCTCTACCGTGGATTGGCCACCCTCAACAACAGGAATAATATGCTCGATGTGCATCGGCATCGCGGTGAACGATTGGGGAGTCAAACAGTAGCCACAGCGATAGCCCGCCTCTGCAGCAACCTGGTCGCGTAACGATTGGGGAATGAAAGGGTGAGGCATCGGTTACAAAGATCGTTCCTGCATCGGAACCCGATAACCGCGACGTGCCAGGAGCATGTAAGCGTGCGCCTTGCGGAGGGTCACTCGGCCATAGGTATCCAGTAATTCCTGTTGATGTTTTTGTTCGGCCGTCGTCAGCGTACGTTCCGTCTGCGTCTCTGCCAACTTTCGTAGGTTGACCTGGTCCGCGTCGCTCATCATCGAGCGCGCGACCTGCCACAGCGCCGCATCGTCAAGCAATGCCAACGCTGCCAGTTCGCTCATTTCTTCGAGCGGCACATCATCCAGAGGCGACAAAGCATGTGCGATGCCTGATTGAAGAACTGCCTCTAGCGGCTTCCCGGTCAGCGCGGCCACGCGAATGGCTGTTTGATACAGTGATTCAGGGAGCGTCAGCGTCACAAGATGAGCATTCATATCCGAGTACACCCTCCTTCGTTCGCGGAGTATAGCCTATCGCGCTGTGGGTGTCAAACCCTTCAATGGGTTTTCTCCTGACATACCACGGTCGGTTTCTGTGGTATCGTGCTTCGATGATTGCCATCGGTCTCGGCGACCAGCAGTGAGCAATCCATGTAGCGAACCATGACGATGAGGAGGATATTCAGCCACATGTCGTACAAACTTCAGCTCCATCAGAGCATCGTTGCCTTGTGTGCCCTGTTCATCCTGGGCAGCGGCCTGGCCGCGGCGCAGGCGCAGCCTACCGCCCCCACGGCCACCGACTGCTCTCTCAGCATACCTGGGACTTACGACCCAACCTGCGACGTGGACCACGACGGCGACATTGACATCTTCGACGTCCAGCTCACGGCCAGCCATTGGGGTGAGACCGGCACGTGGACTGGCGGCGGCGACGGCTGGCTGCTCACCGGCAACGCCGGCACTGATCCGACGATCAACTATATCGGCACGACCGACGGCCAGCCGCTGATTGTGCAGCCGGCCGGCGGCAACGTCGGCATCGGCACCAACGCACCGCAAGCGCCCTTCAACGTCGTCGGCACCAGTTGGTTCCAGGGCGACAGCACCCCGCTGCCGGCGGGTGCGGGCAAGGGCATCGCCATCGGCTTTATCGGCCAACAGGGGTACATTTTTGGCTTTGACTACGGCACGTTCACGCCCAAGAATTTGCTCCTGCAGAACCCTGGCGGCAATGTCGGCATCAACACGGTCAGCCCGACCGGCGGCAAGCTCCACGTCGAGGCCAGCGGCGGCACGGCCGTGTACGGCAATTCGTCCAACGGCGTCGGTGTGAGCGGCAACAGCAGCTCGAACTGGGGCGTGAACGGCTACAGCGACTCGAGCTACGGCGTCGGTGGGCGGAGCAACTCCCAGATCGGCGTCTACGGCCAATCCTATGCCGCGTTCAGCGCCGGCGTGTATGGCCTGTCGGCCTACATTGGCACGCAAGGAATTGTCAACGGCAGCGACAGTGGTCGCCAGGCGATTCGCGGCGACAATGGCGGCAGCGCGACAGGATATGCCGGCTTGTTCTATGGCAACACATGGACAGTCGGCACGCTGTACAAGAATGGCGGCGCGTTTCGCATTGACCACCCGCTCGATCCGGCCAACAAGTACCTCAACCATTCGTTCGTCGAATCGCCCGACATGAAGAACATCTACGATGGGGTAGCTATCCTCGATGCCGCGGGTGCGGCTGTGGTTGAACTGCCGGACTGGTTCGAGGCGCTGAACAAGGACTTCCGCTACCAGCTCACGGCGATCGGCGCGCCCGCGCCCGGCCTGTACATCGCCCAAGAAGTCAAGGACAACCACTTCGGCATCGCGGGCGGTGCGCCCGGCATGAAGGTATCCTGGCAAGTCACCGGCATTCGCCATGACCCGTACGCGGATCAGTATCGCATCCCGGTCGAGCAGGACAAACCGGCCGATGCGCGCGGCACGTACATCTTCCCAGAGGGCTACGGGAAGTCGCACGACCTGCGCCTGCCCATCCTGCGGCAATCGCCCAGCCCGGCCCCCAATCCCTAAGTTCATGCGGCTAAACTTTGAAGGAGAGCAAAATGTACCAAACCGATATGTACGAGGGCATGCTGGCCGAGACGGTCATGCTGCCCGGCGCGAACGGCGACCTCATCAACGCCTACTTCGCGCGACCGTTAGGCCCCGGGCCTTTTCCCGCGATGGTGGTGGTTCACCACCTGCCCGGCTGGGATGAATGGTATCGCGAGGCGACCCGCAAGTTTGCGCACCACGGCTACGCGGCGCTGTCGCCCAACCTCTATTACCGCAGCGGGCACGGCAGCGTCGAAGATGTGGCCGCTGCGGTGCGCGCTCAAGGAGGCGTACCTGACGACCAGGTCGTGGCCGACCTGGCCGGCGCACAGCGCTACCTGCGCTCTCAGGCCTATGTCAACGGCAAGGTCGGCATCTGGGGCACTTGCTCCGGCGGCCGGCACGCGTTCCTGGCTGCGTGCCGCGCGCCTGGCTTCGACGCGGCCGTGGACTGCTGGGGCGGCCGCGTGGTGATGACCAAAGAGGAATTGACCCCCACGCAGCCCGTCTCGCCGGCCGACTACACGGCGGATCTGGCCTGCCCGCTGTTAGGCTTGTTCGGCGAGGACGATCGCAGCCCGGCGCCCGCGCAGGTTTCCCAGTTGGAAGATGCGCTTAAGCAGCACGGCAAGCAGTACGAGTTTCACAGGTACCCCGGCGCGGGCCACGGTTTCTTTTACTATCACCTGCCTGTATACCGGCAGCAGCAGGCCGTGGATGGCTGGAACAAGATCTTCGCGTTCCTGGACAAACATCTGGCCGCGCCCGCGGACCGCTAAAGGAGGACGCCATGTGCACGATGATTGTCCAGCAGGTGACGGTCGAAGGGAGCGGCAAGGGGCCGGCCGGCTGGTTTCCGGTGGATCGCGCCAATGTGTCGTTCGACCATCCGTTCAACGCGCAGATGGAGCACGCCCTGAACATTGACTTCGTCAACGAGGCGCAAGGCCCTACGGCGAGGGTCGCCGTAGAGCTCAGCGCCGCAGCCGCGCGCGCCCTGGTTGAGACTATTCAGAAGGTCCTGGCGCGAGCGGAGGCAGCGGGGGTCATAGATTGAGGGTAACCTCAGGCGGTGCGCCGTTGCACGCATGAGAGCGATTGAAATCGCGCCTGATGGGCGCACCGCCGGGCGTGCGCCTGCCCTTCGACAAGCGTTCGACTGAGCCTTCGGCGAGCTCAGTCGAGCCGCTCGCCGAAGGCTCAGGGCAAGCGTGGACGCAAGGCCGGTCGGCGTTCGGCCGACCTGGCGGCGGAACGCCCTTGCGGCCCGAATTCATTCGGCGGCTGCAGTCGGCGCAGCACGCCTGAGCAGTCACCGCAAGGATCACAAAGAACGCAGGGATGCTGCCAAGACGCGGCTCATCAGCCGTTTCTTCCGGTTCATCACCCCCCGTCTGCGTTCCTTGTGGGCCGGTGTCCGCTGCCTCCTAAACCCACCCGCGCGCCTGGTACGCCTCATATCCAATCTTCAGCGCGGACTCGATCTGGCCCAGCAGCTCCGGCGTCAGGCGTTTGACGTGGAAGCACGACTTCCCCTTCAGCAGCTTGAGCAGCTCCGGCGCGAAAGCGGCTTTCATCTCCGCGTCGGCGTAGACCGGCATGTAGTAGAAGCCGACGTACCCCTTCTGAATGATCAGCCCGGCGAAGTAGACCTCCCGGCGCTTGCGGCCTTCGATCACCAGGTCTTTGACCGACCAGAGGTCGTAATGGCTGGCGTCATCCATCTTCGGAGTCAACGGCGGCGCGTGGGCCGCAAGCAGGCCTTTCAGCGCCGCGAAAATCGAGTGCAGATCCTGTGTCGTATCCATAGGTGGAAACCTCTCGTCCAGTAAGAAACGTACTTTCATGCGGCCGGCGCCTGCGCCCTCTCTCGCTCAGCCTTGAGCATCCGCAGGCGTTGAACCACCGGCGAAGGATTGGAAAGGCAATCAGTCAAGTTACGGAACTGCGCTGTGCTCGCTGTCAATTCGTTCCTGTAAGATGATCTTGATGAACGACTGATACGGCACATCACGTTTATTGGCCAGGATCTTCAGATCATTAAGCATTGATTCCGGGACACGCAGTGAGATCGTCCGCGTCGTGGGTTTGAGCCTGGGCAGGGTCATTTTCCTGGCCTTCTCCCAGTCCATGAAATCCGTAGAATCATGGGTCGCCCAGAACTCACGCTCAGCGTCTTCATCGTGAAACTCAGGAATTTGCTTTAGCATAGAACTCCCGCTCCTTCCGGCTCATATCTCGCGCCGAGATGACCCGAATCATGTTCTGTCGGACAGTGAACGCAATGAAAAGAAGCCTGCCGGCGTTCGTCCGTCCCAGGACGTAATACCGCGCCTCGCCCTGCGAATGCCCGACATCATCAGCCACCCAGAAAGGCCGATTGAAGAACGGCTCTTCGCACTCTGCATTTGATACGTTGTGCTTGTGCCAATTCTTGTCTTTGTTTCCCTCGTCCCAGTCAAAACCTTCAAGGGTGTCAAGGACATCCATATTTGTATATTACCAACATATACAGAGATTCGTCAAGCCATCATGTGTGGGAACACGAAATCTGAAACTGCACAGCCTGCGGTTTCAACCGTAGGCTGATACGCCAAATCCGTTGAAACGGGTTGACACCCGGCTACCGTCGCTTTCAACGACCACCCAGCACCGCGGCAAGTATAACATCAGCCGCGGATTAAGACAAGGAGATGTCACCAGTTGAATTTGCGCGGCAAGGGCTTGACGCCCGCAGCGATTGGTGCGATACTTTCACCTGGCGACGAACGTGGCTGTCCGCGGCCCGACTCTGTGACCCCTCGCGCCGCATGGGCGCCCGCTCAAGGAGGCATCAATGCCGAAGATGGATCTGCGCAAGGAGTTGAAGTATCTCTACGCCCCCTCGGCCAGGCAGGTGGCGCTCGTGGACGTGCCCGAGTTTCAATTTGCCCAAATTGACGGCGCGATTGAACCGGGCCAGGCGCCTGGCACATCCCCTGCCTTTGAACAGGCGATGAGCGCGCTCTACGGCATCACCTACACGCTCAAGTTCATGTCCAAGCAGCGCGCCGACAATCCCCTGGACTATACGGTGATGACGCTGGAGGGGTTGTGGTGGGTTGAGGAGGGCGAGTTCAACATCACCCAACCCGGCAACTGGCGCTGGACCGTCATGATCCTGCAGCCGGATCACATCACGCCGGCGATGTTTGCCGAGGGCCTGGCGCAGCTGCGCAAGAAGCGCGGCGACAGCCCGGCCCTGGACAAACTGCGCCTGGCGCGCTTCCACGAGGGCCTGGCGCTGCAGATCATGCACATCGGCCCCTACGCCAATGAACCGGCCACGATCGCGCGCATGGACGCCTTCGCCCAGGAGAACGGCTACCGGATGATCGGCAAGCATCACGAGATTTACCTGGGCGATCCACGCAACGCGGCGCCGGAGAAGTTGAAGACCATCCTGCGCCATCCGGTAGCGTTGAGGTCGTGAGGAACCCTGACCCATGCTCTTTGATGAGGAGTCCTGACCCATGCCCTTGATCGTAGATGATGACAACCCAGCCCTGGACACCGGCCGCTTGACCTTTCGCGAGCGTCTGCGCACCGGCCGCGTGGTGCCTATTGTCAGCAACCGGGCGATCTTTGACCGCATGTTGGGCGGCTACGCGCCGTTTCTTGCCAGCTATGCCCGCTACGTCAAGTACCCGCTGGGCCAGGCAAACAGCCTGGTTGACCTGGTCAAGTATCACAAGTATCGCCCGCGCGAGAAGCCGCTGACCGACCAGGCCCTCAAGTTCGATTTCCTGAACTATGTCAAGAACCATTTTTACCGCCTGGCCAAGGCCGATGGCGTGGCGCAGGACACGCTGGACGAGGCCGCGGCCGAGATGGACCAGGTGTCGGCGTCGGAATTCGCCAACCGCCTGGGCTATCCGCGCTTCAGCGGCCAGGACGACCCCCTGCTGCTGCTGGCAAACCTGCCGTTCAAGGCGATCCTGACCACTACGCCCTTCACTTTCATCGAAGACGCCCTGCGCCGCGCCGGCAAAGCGCCGCGCACCGAAGTCTGCCGCTGGACCAAGGACCTGACCGACTCGATTGCGACGGCGATTGACGATCGCTACCAGCCCAATGACCGCGAGCCGCTGGTCTACCATCTCTTGGGCCTCGATCGCTACGTGGATTCGCTGGTGCTGAGCGAGGATGATTACCTGGACTACCTGGGCAATCTTTGCCAGGGCCAGGGCGACCAGTCGGCCGACTTCGTGCCGGCGCTGGTGCGTAAGGCGTTCAAGGACGACCTGATCGTCCTGGGATTCAGCCTCGATAGTTGGGCCTTCCGCGTGCTCTACGCCGGGCTGATCAAGCGCAGCGGCAAGGCGGAAGACCGGGGCGTCTGCGGCATCCAACTGCCGGACAACGAGGATGAGCGCACCCTGGTGGCCGACTATGTGCAGCGCGAGGCCAAGTTCGAGGTCTTCTGGGGCAGCCTGACGGACTACGCGCAAAAGGAGCTGCGCGGGGCATGACACCAACACCCACTCAAACCACGATCAACCCCTACGTCGGCCCGCGCACGTTTACGGAGCAGGAAGAGCGTTTCTTCTTTGGCCGCGAGCGCGAGGCCCGCGACCTGACCGCGCGCATCGTGTCCGAGCGCCTGCTGCTGTTCTACGCCCAGTCGGGCGCGGGCAAGAGCTCGCTGCTTCATGCGCGCATCATCCCCAAGCTGCGCGACGAGGAACGCTTCCAGGTGCTGCCGGTGGGCCGGGTGTCGGGCGAGCTGCCGGCTGGCGTGGCGACGGTGGACAACGTCTATGCCTTCAACCTGATGACCAGCGTAGATCAGAGCGACACGCAGCCAGAGCGGCTGGCCGGCGTCAGGTTAAGCGACTTCCTGGCCCGGCTGGCGCGAGAGACCGTCGTCGCGGCCGATGGTCAGCGCAGCTGGCGTTGGGTCTACAAGCCGGAGATCGTGGTGGAGCGGCCGGCCGCAGACGCCGCGGGCTTCGGCGAGCTCAGTCGAGCCGCGCCCCGTGGCCCGCGCTTCGTCCTGCTGATTGACCAGTTCGAGGAGATCATCACCAGCCATCCCGGCCGCTGGCAGGAGCGGGAAGCTTTTTTCCGCCAGCTCAACCAGGCGCTGCTGGACGATCCCAACCTGTGGGTGGCGCTGACGCTGCGCGAGGATTATGTGGCCGCGCTCGATCCGTACGCGGAGCTGACCTTCAACCGCCTGCGAGCCAGGTTCTACATGGAGCGCATGGGCGTGGCGGCCGCGCTGGACGCGGTGCGCCAACCGGCCGAGTTGGGCGGCAGGCCCTTTGCCCCCGACGTGGCCGAACGACTGGTGGACGATCTGCGCCAGGTGCGCGTGCCAGGCCAGCAGAACACGATCGCCGGCCAGTACGTTGAGCCGGTGCAGTTGCAGGTGGTGTGCTATCAGTTGTGGGAGCGCTTGCAGCAAGCCAGGAACCCGGAATCAGCCAGCCGCATCATCTCTGCGGATGCCATCACGTTCGACGATCTGGCGGCCGCGGGTGATGTGAACCAGGCGCTGGCGCAGTTCTACGAGGAGACGCTGGCCGTGGCGCTGGCCGACGGCGAGGTGCAGCGCGCGGGCGTGACGGAGCGCGGCCTGCGCACCTGGTTCGACAAGGAGTTGATCACCGAGGCCGGCACGCGCGGCCTGGTGCACCAGGGTGAGAACGAGACAGGCGGTCTGCCCAACAGCGTTGTGCGCGCCTTGCAGCGGCGCTTCCTGGTGCGCGCCGAAGCCCGCAGCGGCGATGCCTGGATCGAGCTGGTGCATGACCGCTTCGTGGAGCCGATCCGGGCCGCGAACCGCGCCTGGCTGCTGAAGAATCAGAATCCACTGACCCAGCCGGCCGCGGCCTGGCAGCAGGCTGGCAAGCCAACAGGCAAATTGGCGACGGGCGGACGGCTGAAGGAATTTCAAGCGCTGGCCAAGGCTCATCCCGATGATTTCAGCGATCTGGAACAGGCGTTTGTGGCCGCCAGCGCAGAGGCCGAGCGCGCGGCCGCCGCGCGCCGCCAACGGCGGTTCGTCATGGCCGCAATCGGCCTGACCGTACTCTTTGCCCTTCTCGCAACGGTGGCGTTGGTCAGCGCCCTGCGCGCCACCCGTGACCGCGAGATTGCCCGAGACCAACGGGACAAGGCTGGAACGGCGGCTCAGGACGCGTTGGCGCTTGCCTACCTGTCAAACGCGCAGGCAGCCCTTGCGCAGGGCACCCAGCCGGAACGCAGCGCCCTCCTCTCGGTCGCTTCGCTCAAGTTCGCCCAAACCCGCGACATTCTGCAGCCTGCTTCCGCGCTCGATCAACTGCAGCGCACGATGGCTTCCCTGGGCGGCAGCCCACTGCGCGGCCATCAGGGCGCCGCGAACAGCGTGGCCTTTGGCCCGGCCTGCGCCGATCTGTCCCCGCCAGGCGTCGCCGGCTGTGTGCTCTGGCTGGCCAGCGGCGGCGCCGATGGCACGGTGCGTCTGTGGGACATTCGCCAACCTATCGGAGAGTCTCTGTCCCTGGCCGCGCACGCAGCGTCTGTAGATCACGTGACGTTTAGCCCTGGCGGTCGCTGGCTGGCCAGCAGCAGCGCGGATCACACGGTGCGCCTGTGGGATCTTCAGAATGCGCCGCCCGCAGCTTTGGCGCTCACGGTCGAAGCCAACGTCACCCGGCTCACCTTCAGCCCAACCGGGCGCTGGTTGACAGTCGCCACCGCCGATGGCGTGGTGCGTGTGTGGGACATGACCACGGCGCCGCAGGTTAGCGCTCCGCGCATCCTACCCCAGCGCTACGTCGGCGTCGTCAATGCCATGTTCAGCGCCGACGAGCAGCGCTTAATGACCGCGTCACAAGATGGCAATTTTTATGGAGAGGTGCAACTGTGGCGGGCCAGCGACGATTTTGCCCACCCTGAAGCCACCTATGCGTATGAATACATTGCCCAGGCCGCGCTGAGCCCAGACGGGGCCTGGTTGGCCGTCTCGACGCCCACGTTGACCGAGCTGCGTCCCATTGGTCCGGGCGCCAGCGCTGATGACGCGGCTGGCGCGGGACAACGTTTTGCTGGCTTTGGCTATGCCTACACCATGGCGTTCAGCCCTGACAGCCGGACCTACGCCAGCAATGGCTACCTTTGGCGCTTGAACGACCAGGGACGCTGGAATGACCCCGTGCGCCTGGTGGGCCAGCCGCAAGCAGGCGTCTATGCGCCTGTCTTCAGTCGTGACGGACGCTGGTTGGCCGCCATCAGTGCAGACTTCACCTTCTACCGCTGGGATTTGGAGGAGCTAACCCGGCTGCCCTACGTGTATCGCGGCCATGAAGGCTATGTCAATGACGTGGCTTTCAGCCCGGATGCCACCCAACTGGCCAGCGCGGGCAGCGATGGCGTCGTCCGTCTGTGGCAGGCCCATTCCCCCACGGCTGGGCCGACCATTCTGCACCAAGCCGACGCTGAGCCAGAGGTCCGCCTGTGGGATGTTTCAACCGCCAACCCCGCGTTGGCTTCGCGACGCCTGGGACTGCGCTCAGAAACGGACCATCTTCTGGCGGTTAGCCCGGATGGCCGCTACGTTGCGCTGACCTCTGAAGGCAGCGCCTATTATGTGCAGCTCTGGGACACTCAGCGTCAGGGCGTAGACTGGCAGCGGCTCGATCAGCCGGGCGTCATCATGACAATGAAATTTAGTCCAGACGGCCGTTGGCTGACCGTCGGCGACTGGAATGGCAACGTGCGCTTATGGGACATGAAAACCCCGCCCAACCCTGGCTTTGCCTTTGTGGATCTGCCCCCAAGCGGCGGTGTGCGCGATCTGGCCTTCAGCGCCGATAGTCGCGCCCTGGTCACGGGCGACAACTGGGGTCAAGTGAATGTCTGGCGCCTCGATCTCCCCGTAGCGGACGAAACGCCGCGCCTGCTGCGCGGACATTCTGGCATCGTACGCACCGTGGCGATTAGTTCGAGCGGCCGCTGGGTGCTGAGCGGCGCGTGGGAGCCTGACAACAGCGCGCAACTGTGGGACATGGCGGGAGACACATCCGCGCCGGTTGTGAAACTACCTTTCAAGGGGCGCCTCTTCGCCACAGCCTTCAGCCCTGACGAACGCTGGGCCGCCGCCGGCAGTTGGGACGCCACCGCGCAACTCGTGCGGCTGGATAACCCCACCGCGCCGCCCATCGTGCTCGATCAGCACCGCGGCCGCATCCTGTCCCTGGCGATCAGCCCCGATAGCCACTGGCTGGCGACCAGCGGCGAAGACCGGCGCGTGATTTTATGGGATTTGACCGCGGCCGATCCCTCCGGCGCGTTTGCCGTGCTGCGTTCGCCCACGGGCAGCGGGTCTGGGGTGCAGGTGGCCTTCAGTGCGGACAGCCGCTGGCTGTCGGCGTTCGGCGCGGCCGCGTTCAGCAGCCAGGGGCCGTGGCTGGTCACGGCCGACAACGACGTGCACCTGTATAATCTGCTGCCGGATGAGCTGGTATCGCGCATCTGCCTGGCCGTGGGCCGCAGTCCGACGGAGCAAGAGTGGCATCGCTACGTGCCCGATCAGCCGTACAGCCCGGTCTGCCCCAAGCCGGGGCAAAATCCGAAGTAGTGGTAAAATAGGGATCGGAGGTTCTGCCATGCGTTTCTTCAACACGGCCGGGCCGGTCAATCGTGCAGATCACTATTGCCTGCCGCCGCTGGGCCGGGTGAACCTGGATGAAATCCTGTCGCTGATCGCCCAAAAGAAATACTTTGTGCTGCACGCGCCGCGCCAGGTGGGCAAGACCAGCCTGCTGCTGGCGCTGCGCGATCATCTGAACGCGACTGGCGCCTATCGCTGTCTGTACATCAATGTTGAAAGCGCCCAGGCCGCGCGGGAAGATGTGCGCGCCGCCATGCGCGTCATGCTGGCCGAACTCATGCTGTGGGGATCTATCACCCTGCAAGACGCTTTCTTCCTGGAAAACGCCAACGACATCTTGGCCCGTTACGGCGAGTTCTCTGCACTGGACGCAGCCTTGACCCTGTGGGCCGAGCGCGACCCGGCCCGGCCAGCCGTTTTGCTGATTGATGAGATTGACTCATTGGTAGGTGACACCCTCATCTCCGTCTTGCGTCAATTACGCAGCGGCTACGCCAAGCGGCCGGCAGCATTTCCGCAGAGCGTGGTTCTTTGCGGCGTACGCGACGTGCGCGACTACCGCATCCACTCCGGGCAGGAGAAAGCAATCATCACGGGCGGCAGCGCATTCAACATCAAGGCGGCCTCTCTGCGGTTGGGAGATTTCAGCCAGGCCGAGGTGCAGACGCTCTACCAGCAGCACACCGCAGAAACAGGCCAGCCATTCACGCCAGAAGCCCTGGATCTGGCCTGGGAGCTGACGCGGGGGCAGCCCTGGCTGGTCAATGCGCTGGGCTACGAGACCTGCTTTCAGATGCCGGCCGCCCGCGACCGCACACAGCCCATCACGGCAGAGCTGATCCTCGAAGCCAAAGAGGCGATCATTTTGCGCCGGGAAACGCATTTAGACCAGTTGACCGACAAGCTGAAGGAGCCGCGCGTGCGCCGGGTGATCGAGCCGATCCTGGTCGGCGAGGTGTTCGGAGAGCAGTTCCGCGCCGACGATGTGCAGTACGTGATTGACCTGGGCCTGATCCGACAGGAACGGACCGGCGCGCTGCAGTTGGCCAACCGCATCTACCAGGAGGTCATTCCTCGCGAGCTGACCTGGGATGCTCAGACGGGTATGACCCTGATCGCGACCTGGTACCTGCGCCAGGATGGCGGGCTGGACGTGGACAAACTGATCGCAGCCTTCCAGCAGTTCTTCCGCGAGCACTCCGAGCATTGGGTGGAGCGTTTCGACTACAAAGAAGCCGGGCCGCAGCTGCTGCTGCAAGCATTTCTGCAGCGCATCGTCAACGGTGGGGGGCGTATCGAGCGGGAGTACGGTCTGGGTCGCGGGCGCACCGACCTGCTGATCCTGTGGCCTTACGGGGAAGCCGAACCAAGACCGGTGCAGAAGGTGGTCGTCGAGACCAAGCTGCGCCGCAAGTCACTGGAGACAACGATCACCGAGGGTCTGAAGCAGACGTGGGAATACATGGATCGGTGCGCCGCGGAAGCCGGCCACCTGGTCATCTTCGACCGCGACCCCAGCCGGACGTGGGACGAGAAGATTTTCCGGCGCACGGAGACATACCAGGGCCGGCCGATCACCGTGTGGGGGATGTAGATTCGTATTCGCGACCTCCGTGCTTCGCGAACTTCGCGTCACTTCGAGGCTTCGTGCTCCAACCCCTTCGCACCTTCCTGTTCGACCACGGCAATTTCTGCGTCCGTCAACCCGTACAGCTCATACACCAGCGCATCAATCTGGCGGTCGGTCGCCTCGATGCGCCGCTGCAGCGCGGCCTTCGCATGCGGCACCCCCTCCGCGGCCAGCCGCTGGTGCAGATCGAGCATCTGCGTGACCAGCGCCACCATGCGGTCGTGCCGCGCTACGTCCGCGGGGTTAGCGAAGTTGATGGTGCGGATGGGGATGCGATTAGTCACCGGCCCGTCAAAGTGCATGGTGCGGATTGCTTTTGCGAAGATAAAGCGATAGACGTACCAGTTCAAGAGATGAGAGTGGAGGATTCCAAGAATGTATTTTACTGACATCGGGGAACGATTTTCAAGCTGATTGACAGTATCAAGAATGACAATCGTTTGAAGCTCACTTTGATCAACGACGCTTCCAATTATCTTCACATGGGGTTGCGGGTTCTCAATATGAGCCACGATGTTCTGGATGAGAATGCTGTTTGGACGCAGAAAAGCGTTGCTTGGCAACTGTTGATCCGCGCCCACGTAGCCCTTGCGGCCAACGATCTGATAACGGTTAAGATGCGCTCCCCCAATGACCGACAGATCCCCTTGTTGTACAACGAGGCTTTGAAACATACCTCCTCGTGTGTTGCTGACAAGTTGACCAAGCGAAGCACCACGATTGAGAACTTTGTGCGCTATCAGCAATTCCTCATCGCTGACTCCGTTCAGGAAGAACCCGAACCGGTCGCATTCTTGCTTGGATATTACACCGACAAAGTGTATCTGTTGATCAATCCTGACACTCGATCGGTAGCTATCGGTAGCTGTGCCCTTCTGACGAACGAGGATTACCTGTTCAAGCTTTACGCTTTTCCAGACCTTGCCCGTATCAACAAGCTCTTGAAGTTCACTTACCAATTCGGCTCGGGATTTTTGCCAATTCGACGAGTAGGTAAGTGGTTTCGGCACGATGAAGCTATTGATGCCGCCAGGTTTCGACAACATACGGGCTTGTGCGATCATAAGCGCCGCGGTGTCTGTGCTGCCAAGTTGGTATTTGGATTCTAAGAAGGCACGTTCCATGTCCGACAATTCGGCCCCATACGGCGGATTCCCGATCACGGCGTCGAACCCGCCCGCGGCCATCACCTCCGGGAACTCCTTCTTCCAGTCGAACGCGTTCACCCGTCCAGCCGTCTCCTCGTCCGGCAGGTCCAACTTCCCGTCGTAGAACTCCGGCCCGATCAACGAGTTGCCGCACTTGATGTTGCGACCCAGGTCGGGCAGCACGCGCTCCACGCCCAGCGACAGCTGGCCGGCCACCCCTTCGCCCTCCAGCACTTTCAGCAGCAGCGAGAGCTTGGTCACCTCCACGGCCTGCGGGTCAATATCAACGCCGTAGAGGTGGTCCATCAGGATGCGTTTGCGCTCCTCGATGGTTAGCCGGGTTGCGCCGCCGCTCACGCGCTCCAGGGCAGGGCGTTTGCCTTTCAGCCAGCGCTCAGGCTCTTTGAGGTAATAGGCCAGGTGCCAGTCCAACAAGTATTGGTACGCGCCCAGCAGGAACGATCCCGACCCACAGGCAATATCCGCGACGCGTGGGGGCGACCCTGGCGATCGTCCGTGGGCAAGCGTCTTCCCCTCCAGCAGGGGGCCAACCGTCTGGCGCACCATGTAGTCCACGATGTAGGTGGGCGTGTAGTAGACGCCGCCCGCCTTGCGCACCTCCGGCTTCTCCTCGATCTTGACCTGCCGGCCGGGGGTGAGGCGGATCACCTTGCCGAGGAAGCGCTCATAGACGTGGCCCAGGATGTCGGCGGGCAGCACCGAAAACTCGTAGGGACTTTGCGGGTAGTAGAGGTGCTCAATGATATCTTTGAGCACCCTGTCATCAATCTCCAGACCGGGGGTGAGGGTGTCGGGCGCTTCGGCGCGGCCCCGCTCCTCGCTGAAATGGAACAGCCCGGAGTTGTAGCGCAGGTCCGCGCGACGGAAGAGCTCCCACAAGCGCGCGTAGGTGTGGCCGCCGTTGAGCAGCGCGCGCAGCTGTTCGTACGTCTCCAGGTTGCGCGCCTCACAGATGCGCAGGAAGACGATGCGGTCTATGGTCTGCTGCACGGCCCAGTTGACGTCATGGCCGCGCAGATGCGGGTTGCGCAGCACCAGGTTGCGCGCCAGCAGCTCGCGCCAGCGCTCGATCTCGGCCAGGAACTCGTCGTCCACCTCGGCGGTGCCGCGCTTGCCGGCCTTGGCCACGGCGAACCTGTCGAGCGCGCCCTGCCACACCGCAGCCTTGCTGAAGATGCCCGCGATCTCATCCCAGCGCGCGACGTAGTCCGTGAAACTCAGCAGCAGAATGCGGCCCGTCGCGGCTTTGTCGCTTCTGTCGGGTCGCATGCGACAGTCGTAGACCGAAAACTCCTCGAAATCGGTCAGGATGGAGAGCGGCAGCTTGGCGCTCCACGCGTAGCGGCGCAGCTGATAGGCTGGCTCGACGTCGTGCTTGATGTTGACCGAGGGTTTCTTGGCTTCGACGAAGAACTTGCGTTCCTTGCCGATGCGAAAAGAGTAGTCGGGCGCCTTGGTGGCGTCGCCGACGAGCACCTTGTCCTCGTGCACCACCTCCTTGTACTGCTCCGCGAAGCCCTGGGTGTTGTTGACATCCCAGCCCAGGGCGGCGAAGAAGGGGTCAATGAACTGGTGGCGGACCGCGGTCTCGCTGAAGGAAGGTGCGCAGTACTGGTCGTAGTTGCGCTGGAAGAGCTCGACGAGCTGGACAATCTCGGCCGGAGCGGGCATGGGCGCCTCACGGTGGTAGGGTGGTTGGCGGCAGCGTGCTGCCGGAGATTGTAGCACAGGCGGGCGCGGGGGTCAATCGCATGGGGATCTGCGGGTGCATCAGGTCTCAGCGTGCACGATGGGTATGGCGGACAGCCTGACACCCAAAGCATGAAGGAGTTTGAGCACCGTGTCATAGCGTGGTTTGGCTCCAGGCGCAAGCGTCTTGTAGAGGCTCTCGCGCCCTAAACCAGTATCTTTCGCAAGTTGAGCCATGCCACGGGCGCGAGCCACGTCGCGCACCGCGGCCAGAAACACGTCAGGATTGGGATCTTCCAGCGCAGCGGTAAGGTATTCAGCCATGGTTTCCTCATCGTCGAGATAATCGGCTGCATCGAACGTGGCAAATCTGGTCATAGTTTACTCCTCATGCAAAGCCCGCGCCATCTCAAGTGCTCGTTTGATATCCCGCTTTTGGGAAGACTTGTCACCGGCCAGAAGAAGTAGATAGATCACCTCTCCGCGACGAGTGTAATAGACTCGATAGCCCGGTCCGACATGGATACGCATTTCCGAAACGCCTTCACCAACCGGTTCGCAGTCGCCGAAGTTTCCGTGCTCGGCAGATCGAATACGATGAAGAATGCGGGCGCGCCCCACCTTGTCTTTCAAGGTAGCCAACCAGGCATCGAATTCCGCGGAGCGCAGGAAGATGTTCATGGCCCACAGTATAACTGCGCCATTGTTTTTGCGCAACTGGATGTGATGGTGTCGAGCCAGCCGGTCTCCAACGGCTTCTGTGCAAAGCGGGAAGGACAGTAGCTGCTGGGTCTGCCCGGAATTCAGACAGGATTCACAGGATTGACAGGATATTCGAACTCTCGTGCCGATAGTTTTGCACACCACAGAGCAAGAATCCTGCACATCCTGTTCATCCTGTCCAAATCGGCCTGCAGGGTGAGCAGTTACGAATTTCAGGGGTACCGTATCACAGCGCGGGCAATTCGGGAACCGCTGTTGATCCATGCTATAATATGAGTGGCTCTTTCGATCGTTGGATTACACCCGCTGCGGCAACATCAAGGAAGCTCTGCACATGAACCCCACTGGGACACTGCACATTCACCTTCTGGGATACTTCTCCCTGACCTGCGACGCGCAGCCCATCACGGCGTTGGATCAGCCGCGGCTGCAAGCCCTATTGGCCTTTCTCGTCTTGCAGCGCGGCGTTCCCCAATCACGCCAACAGTTGGCCTGCCTCTTCTGGCCTGATACCACCGATGCCAGGGCACGCTCGAACTTCCGGACGTTGTTTCATCGCTTGCGCCAGACCCTCCCCAACGCTGATCGCTTTCTTCTGTTCGACGCGCACCATGTTCAGTGGCGCCGCGACGGGCCTTTTTGCCTGGATGTGGCCGACTTCGAGGCTGCACTGGCCGCGGCCAGCAGCAGCGACTCTCTGCAAGCCGCGGTGGACCTCTACACCGGCGATCTGTTGCCCTCCTGCTACGATGAGTGGATCATGCCCGCGCGCGAGCGGCTGCACCAGTTGTTCCTGCAGAGCCTGGAGCGCCTGGTTTCCCAACAAGAAGCCCTGCGCCAGTTCGAGCCTGCGATTCGTAACGCCCAGCGCTTGCTGCGCGCCGATCCTCTGCACGAGGCCGGCCATCGCCACCTGATGCGCCTGCACCTGGCCAACGGCGATCGGGCCAGGGCCTTGCGCGCCTACCACCGCTGCGCCACCCTGCTGCGCCAGGAATTGGGGGTTGATCCCAGCTCGACCACGCAGGCGCTCTACCAGCGTTTGCTGACGCTTGCAGATAGCGACCCCGGCCCGAGAGCCGCCCACACGTTTGCCTTGCCGTCTGTTGTGGCGCCAGCTTTAGTTGGCCGCCAGGCGGAGTGGGCGCAACTGCTGGAAATTTGGCGGGCCGCGGCCGCCGGCAGCCCGGGCCTGGCGCTGCTCAGCGGCGAGGCTGGCGTTGGAGCCACGCGGCTGGCCGAGGAGTTGGTGGCCTGGGTCTGGCGGCAGGACGGCGACGTGGCGGTGGCCCGCGGTGACGCGGCCAGCCGTCAGTTGCCCTTCGCGCCCATCGCCGCCTGGCTGCGCAGCCCGGCGCTGCAAACCCGTTTGGCGGCCCTGGATACGTCGCGCCTGGTCGAGATAGCCCGCCTGCTGCCGGAGGTGTTGGCGGGGCGGGCGGGCCTGGCCGCGCCCGGCCCCTTGGTCGAGGCGTGGCAGCGCCAGCGCTTCTTCGAGGCGCTGGCCGCGCCGCTGCTGCAGCATCAGCGCCCGCTGCTGCTGTTGGCCGACGACCTGCACCAGAGCGACGACCAGACGCTGGAGTGGCTGCACTACGTGTTGAGCCAGGCGGGGCGTGCGCCTCTGCTCGTGCTGGGCACGGCGCGTCGCGAGGAGGTTCAAGCTGATCACCCGCTGGCCGGCCTGCGGCGCGACTTACAAGCGGCCGGCCGTTGGCACGAGCTAACCCTGGAACCGCTGAACGCCAGCGAGAGCGGCGAATTGGCCGTCAGCCTGGCCGGCCGGGAGCTGACGCCGTGCGAAATCCGGCACCTCTATCACGACAGCGAGGGCAACCCGTTGTTCCTGGTCGAGACCGTGCGCGCCGGCCTGCTGACCCCGCCGGGGCCGCAGCCAGACTCCGATCCTGATCCCACCGGCCCCCTGTGCCTGCTGTGTCCCGTGCGCATCCATCAGTCGCTCAAGGTGCAGGCCGTGGTTGAGCAGCGCCTGGCGCAGCTTTCTGCGAGCGGTCGCAGCCTGGCCCAGGTTGCCGCGGTGATTGGGCGCCAGTTCACCCTGGACCTCCTGCAACCCGTCAGCGACCTGGACGAGACGGCGCTGCTGACGACTTTGGACGAATTGTGGCGCAGGGGCATCGTGCGTGAGCAAGGCGCGGAGGGTTACGGCTTCAGCCATAACAAGCTGCGCGCCGCGGCCTATGCCCAGTTGAGCCTGCCTCAACGCCAACTGATGCACCGCCGGGTGGCGCAGGCGCTGCAAGCGGCGCCGGCCGGACAGATTGGCCTGGCCGCGCGATTGGCCTACCACTACGATGAGGCCGGCGATGCGCCGCGGGCAGCGACCTGCTGGCTGCAAGCCGGGGATGACGCGCGCGCCGTCGCTGCCGTGCGTGAAGCCGATGCCTGCTATCGCCGCGCCGTCGCCATCCTGCACGCACGCGGCGACCCGGTTGGCGCCGGCCAGGCCATGCTGAAGTTGGGCATGGCCCATCACGCGGCCTTCGATTTTAGCACGGCCGACGCTGCGTACGCCGCCGGGTTTGACCTGCTGGCGCAGCAGCCACTCTGGCCGGCCGCCGCGCACGCAGAAACCGCACCGCGCGCCGCCTTGCGCCTGGCCCGCCTGCTTCCCCAGACCCTCGATCCCGCGGCCGATGATGGCCGCGACGCCTGGCTGATTGATCAACTCTTCTGCGGCCTGGTCGCCGAAGGTCCGGACATGACCATCGTGCCCGATATCGCGCGTGACTGGCAGATCGAGGAAAACGGCCGCGCCTACGTTTTCAACCTGCGGCGTGACGTGTGCTGGCGCGATGGCGTGCCGGTCACCGCGGGCGATTTCGAGTTTGCCTGGCGCCGCGCCCTGGACCCGGTCACCGCGGCGCCCTTCGCCCACCTGCTAAGCGACATCGCCGGCGCGCAGGCCCTGCTGACCGGCCACGCGGCCGATGCGGGCCAGCTCGGCGTGCAGATTTTGGACCCTTTTACCCTGCGCGTCACCCTGGCCGAGCCGACCAACAGCTTTCTCTACGTGCTGGCGCATCGGATTGCCTTTGCCGTGCCCCGCCACGCGCGCGCGCGCGACGGCGCGGTCTGGACCGAGCCGGCGCACCTGGTAAGCAATGGGCCGTTCTACCTGGCCGACTGGCAGGCGGGGAAAGCCCTGACCCTGGAGCGGAACCCCGACTATCATCTGCCCGTGGCCGGCAATGTGGGCCAGGTGCAGGTGGCGCTGTTGGCGGACTGGAGCGAGCAGACGCCGTGGTACGAGGCCGGTCAGTTGGACGTGCTGGCGCTGCACCGCCTGCCGCGGGCCGAGACCATCCGCCTGCACCGGCGCCATCCCGCGCAGTTCCACTCGGTGTCCGACCTGCGCGTGGACTACCTCGCCTTCGACACCCGCCGGCCGCCCTTCGACGATACCCGCGTGCGGCAGGCTTTTGTGATGGCTACCGACCGCGCGTACCTCTCGGCGGCGCGGCTGTTCGGCTACGATCAGCCGGTCAGCGGGGGCTTCGTGCCGCCCAACCTGCCGGGGCATGTCGCGGACATTGCCCTGCCCTACGCGCCGGCGCGGGCGCAGCAGCTCCTGGCGGAGGCCGGCTACCCTGGCGGGCAGGGTCTGCCGGGGATCGAACTATGGGGCGGTGAAGGCTCGGGCACCTGGGATCCCGTGGGCGAGTACCTGGCGCAGCAGTGGCAGCGGGTCTTGGGGGTGAATAGCCAGCGGCGCACGGTGGCCGCCGAGCGCTTGATCCGCTTCTCCAGCGCGGAGGGACCTCACGCTTTCTTCGTGGGCTGGCGGGCTGACTATCCCGATCCAGACAACTTCCTGCGCCTGGCCCCCATTGGTTGGCAGACCGGCTGGCGTCATGCGCACTACGATGACCTCGTGACCAGGGCCAAGACCCTACGCGACGCGACCGAGCGTCTGCGTCTCTACCGCGAGGCCGAGACCATCCTGGCCCAAGAAGCCCCCATCCTGCCCCTCACCTATCACCATTGGTACGCGCTGTTCAAGCCCCGCGTGACCCATTTCCCCATCTCGCCCATGCGGCGCTGGTTTCTGAAGGATGTGGTGATTACCCCGGACTAGAGAGAGGATCGCCTTCCAGCGGTGACTTCTCAGGCTGGCAGGAATGTAGACAGGATTTACAGGATTCACAGGATACTTGGCTCTTTGTGCCAGTTGATCACGCTGCACCTATCCACTTTGTACTATGTACTTTGCGCTATGGTCTTTGCGCTATGTACTTTGCACTCCCCGCGCTCCCTTCGCCAGCGCTTCCATCTGCGCCAAATGCGTCGCCTCGTGCGCGGCGAAGTAGCTCACCTGCTGGCGGATGCTGACCGCGCCAAATTCCTCGTGCTGGCCGATGCGCCACCAATCCGCCAGGGGAATCGCCATCAAGCGGGCCAGGAGTTGGGCGCGCGCCGCCAGGTATTCGGCGAAGATTTCTTGGGTGGTCGGATGCTGCTCTGCCTGATTCTGCGCCCACGCGTAGACGGCCAGCGCGGTCAGGGCCGGGTTTTCCTCCGCCAACATCCGTTCCAGCCGGTATGCAAGCACACCTTGGGCGTCACGTAGATGGGTCACCGCCTGGTGCAGCGACCAGGCCCCCGGCGCAGGCTCGTGACTCAGGGCGTCCTCGGGGATACCCTCGATCAGTGCGGCCACCGCGGATGGAGTCTGCCGCAGGCGTTCGAGGGCGGCCGGCGGGTCCAGCTCATTCAGCCAATAGACTGGAAGCCAACGCTGGAATGTCTCCGGCCAGGCGCCGCAGGTGCGGCAGTGGACAGGCGGCGCCTTGACTACCGCGTAACCGCAGGTGCGGCACACGTAGGCATCGGGCGTCTCGTCAATCAGGGTGAACCGCCCATCCGCCAGGGCTTGAGCGCCCACGCGCAGAGCCGCCACAAGTTCGGCTCCAACGTCGAAGGTGGTCAGATCCGCTGCAAGCTGTTCCGTCGCGTCCGCCAGCACCTGCTTGTCGCCGGGCAACTCACGCGCGTACGCGGCCCGGCGCACCACGGCGTCAGCCGCCGCACGCGCCAGCTTGGCGACATTGTACTGCCCTTCGCGCTCCAGGCGGCTGGCCAGGGCCATCAGCCGAACCAGGACATCGGTCCCATGCACATCAAGCATTACCATCACCCTCCCTCTCAGGTTGTATTCATAGTCATGTACGACGCGGGCCTCATGGTGGCGCCGAGTCGCACCGCCGTGCGTCGCTCGATGAGGCCGGCGCCTTCCAGCAGCCGCGGGGTGCCATTGTATCACAGCGCAGGTGATTCGAGAATCGCTGTGGTCCGTTGGATTGATGTCTTGATCATCTATGCACGTGAAACTCTTCATGAAACGCTTTTGAAACGGTCGCCGTGCTATGCTGGCGTTGGACGTTTCTTTTTCCTGCGTGACGTTGTTCATGAAACGCTTTTGAAGCGGTTAATGTGCTATGTTCATGTCTATCGAGATAAGTCGCTATTTCGTACTTAGGGAGGATTTCAGTATGGTTCGCTTCCAGCATTCCTGGCACCCTGGTCGTTTGTTCGCAGTCGTTGGCCTGGCTCTGGCCCTCTGGCTCCTGGCCTCCGTTTCTCCCCACACAGCCTACGCCGGCAGTTGCTCCTGGACCGGCGCCGTCAGTTCGAATTGGAATACGGCCGGCAACTGGGGGCCTGGCTGTACCGGCGCGGGCGGCATCCCCGGCAGCGCCGACACCGTGGACATCCCCTCCGGCCCGCCTAACGATCCGAGCATCAGCGGCAGCATTACGCTGCAAGGGTTGACCGTCTATGGAACGCTGTCTCTCTCTGCGAATGCAACCCTTGATACCCCGCTTACCAACTGGGGCACGGTGTCTTTAGGGACTCGAACCCTCACCTTTACGGGCAGCAGCTTCACCAACTACGGCACGGTGAGTGGCACGGGGGCTGTGCAAACACAGGGGATCGTGTTGTTTATCGAGGGTGGCGTTTTCAACGCGCCCTTGGCCGTGCTCTCCAGCACAACGACGACCTACGGCACGTTCAACGGTACGGTCACCGTGAACAGCGGTGCGACCCTGGAAGTGCAGGCGGGCACCAGCCTGTCTGCCTACGGCGACCTGACGGTCAACGGCACGCTGAGCGGCGGCAACGGCAGCTCAATTCTCAACTTCTACGGCACAACGTTGACCAACACCGGCACGGTGTCGTTGGCCAACGTCTACTTCTACGGCGGCAGTGCGCAGTCCATCACCGGCAGCGGCGCCTGGACCGGCAATGGTCTGTTCGAGACTCAAGCCGATGTCACGTTGGCCAATGACATCGCCATGGCTTTTTCGACTTTCCATTTCAACTACAATTTCTCAGCCATCTTCTCGTTCAACAACCACGTGTTGACGCTCACCTCGCCGACGACGCTGGCGATCACGGTTTATGGTACGTTGAACATTGGCAACCAGCCCTTCACCATCAGCGCGCCCGGCGGCAGCAGCTTCGCCAACGGAGGTACGGTCAATGGCACGGGCGAATTGCGCACCTCCGGCACGGTTAGCATGTCTACCAGCGCCTTCAACCCACCCCTACGCGTTCTGGGCGGCACAACGACGGCCTATGGCACGTTCAACGGTACGGTCACCGTGAACAGCGGTGCGACCCTGGAAGTGCAGGCGGGCAGCATCCTATCTGCCTACGGCGACCTGACGGTCAACGGCACGCTGAGCGGCGGCAACGGCAGCTCAGTTCTCAACTTCTACGGCACAACGTTGACCAACACCGGCACGGTGTCGTTGGCCAACGTCAACTTCTACGGCGGCAGTGCGCAGTCCATCACCGGCAGCGGCGCCTGGACCGGCAATGGTCTGTTCGAGACTCAAGCCGATGTCACGTTGGCCAATGACATCGCCATGGCTTTTTCGACTTTCCATTTCAACTACAATTTCTCAGCCATCTTCTCGTTCAACAACCACGTGTTGACGCTCACCTCGCCGACGACGCTGGCGATCACGGTTTATGGTACGTTGAACATTGGCAACCAGCCCTTCACCATCAGCGCGCCCGGCGGCAGCAGCTTCGCCAACGGAGGTACGGTCAATGGCACGGGCGAATTGCGCACCTCCGGCACGGTTAGCATGTCTACCAGCGCCTTCAACCCACCCCTACGCGTTCTGGGCGGCACAACGACGGCCTATGGCACGTTCAACGGTACGGTCACCGTGAACAGCGGTGCGACCCTGGAAGTGCAGGCGGGCAGCATCCTATCTGCCTACGGCGACCTGACGGTCAACGGCACGCTGAGCGGCGGCAACGGCAGCTCAGTTCTCAACTTCTACGGCACAACGTTGACCAACACCGGCACGGTGTCGTTGGCCAACGTCAACTTCTACGGCGGCAGTGCGCAGTCCATCACCGGCAGCGGCGCCTGGACCGGCAATGGTCTGTTCGAGACTCAAGCCGATGTCACGTTGGCCAATGACATCGCCATGGCTTTTTCGACTTTCCATTTCAACTACAATTTCTCAGCCATCTTCTCGTTCAACAACCACGTGTTGACGCTCACCTCGCCGACGACGCTGGCGATCACGGTTTATGGTACGTTGAACATTGGCAACCAGCCCTTCACCATCAGCGCGCCCGGCGGCAGCAGCTTCGCCAACGGAGGTACGGTCAATGGCACGGGCGAATTGCGCACCTCCGGCACGGTTAGCATGTCTACCAGCGCCTTCAACCCACCCCTACGCGTTCTGGGCGGCACAACGACGGCCTATGGCACGTTCAACGGTACGGTCACCGTGAACAGCGGTGCGACCCTGGAAGTGCAGGCGGGCACCAGCCTGTCTGCCTACGGCGACCTGACGGTCAACGGCACGCTGAGCGGTGGAGACATCAACAGCTCGCTCGTCTTCTACGGTAGCACCCTCACGAACAACGGCAACACCATCACCGTGGCCAATGTCACCTTCGCGGGCACAACCACCCTGCAAGGCACAGGCAGTTTCATCGGCGATACAGCAACGATCCAGTCTGGGGCGATACTGACGCTGGGCAGCGATCATCAGATGAGCAACGTCGTCGTTGACTTCGGCGGCACGTTCAATCTCAACGGGCATACCCTGGGGCTTGCAGCCTCCGGCACACCGCTGACCAACAACGGCGCCTTCAACGCGACCAACAGCACCGTCTCTTACGATGGCGCGGCTGCCCAAACCGTGGCAACAGCCAACGTGGACTACACCAACCTGACGATTGACAACCCGGCCGGAGTCACCCTGAGCAGCGCCGAGAGCGTGCCTGGCGTGTTGGCGCTCAAGCAGGGCGTGTTCACCAACGGTGCTAATCTGACCCTGGGCAACGGCGCTACCATCGTGCGCAGCGGCGGCAGCCTGGCGACCGCGCCGACCTTTGGCGCCTCAGTGAATGTTCAATATGCTGGCAATGCGGCCATCACCACCGGCCCTGAGCTGCCGGCGGCGACCTCTGTCCTCGCCAATCTGACCAACAACAATACCGCTACGATCAATCTCAACCAAAACGAGACCGTCAACGGCGCCTTCACGCTGACCGCAGGCACGTTCAACGTCGGCACGCGCACCTTAACCCTGAAGGGAGCCGTCTCAGCGTCCGCTGGCGTGCTGGCCAGCGCCACGACCGGCACGGTGGCCTATACGCAGAGCGCGACGGGTCAGGCGGTGCTGGCCACGCAGTACGGCAATCTGACCTTCAACGCCTCCGGCAAGGTGCTGCCCGCCAGCGGTGTCGTGCGCATCGCTGGCGTGTTCACGGCGCCTGCGGCTGCCGGCCACACGCTGACCGGCAGTACGGTGGAGTTCAACGGCGCCAGCGCCCAACTGCTGCCCGCGGGCTTCCCGACCTACAACAATCTGATCTTGAACAACATCGCTGGCGCCACCGGCGTGGCCGGACTGACGGTGAACAGCCTGCTGCGTGTGCAGGCCGGGACGTTTACCACGGCCTCGGACTTCAACAACGTACAGATTGACCCCGGCGCCACCCTCAACGCGGGCGGCGACATGACGGTCAGCGGTGACTGGACTAACCAGGGCACATTCACGCCGAACACCCGCACCGTCACCTTCGACGGCAGCGGTAGCCAGGCCATCGCCGGCGCGACGACCTTCTACAATCTGACCATCGCCAACACCGCAGCGACCCCCAGCGACAGCACCGACGTGGACTCGGACACCGCGTTGACCGTTCAGAACGCGCTGACCGTCAACGATGGTCAGTTCCAGCCCCAGACCGGATCGAGCTTCAACCCGGTCACGATCGGCGTTGATGGCATCCTCAAGCCGGACAGCGGCGGCGCGCTCACGGTCAACGGTAACTTCACCAACAATGGCAGCTTCGTGCGCAACGCAGGCACGCTGACCTTTGCCGGCACAACCACAATCTCGGGCAGCAGTGCGACCACGCTGCATCATGCAACGATCACCGGCAGCCTGACGGCGCCAGCGGGTATTCTCAGCATGACCGGCAACTTCACCAACAGCGGCGTCTTTGCGCATGGCAATGGCACGTTGCGCTTTATCAGCAACGCGCTGCAAAACCTGACGCTCAATGGTCCGACGGCCATCTTCAATTTGACTGTCACCAATGGTACGACATTGGTGGAAACCGTGGCGGCTGACAATGCCACCGTCGCGGGCACGCTCACCAACCAGGGCGTCATCCGCAAGAGCCGCGCTGTGGCTGGCGCCGGCGCGGTCTCCTTTGGTCTGACCGGCGCCAGCGCCAACGTGACGACGGCGGGCAGCCTTTCCCAGGTTCAGGTGGATCGCGTGGATCAGAACCAGCCCAGTGCGAACACGCTGACAGCCACGGGTCGTTACTGGACCATCACGCCGACCGGCGCCGGCTACACGGTGGATCTCACCTTGCTGCGGCCAGCCGTCGTGACATCAAACGCCCTGGCTTGTCGCAACGGCGTCAGCGAATGGAACTGCACGTGCAGCAGCGCCACGGCCACCACCGTCACCCGTAATGGCGTGACCCAGTTCTCTGACTGGGCCGTGGGCATGGGGGCCAGCGTGACCTCCATCCAGGGTGTGGCCTCGCGCTGGGGCGCCGCGACCGGCAACCCCAACTACGATCTGTTGTTCGACATGGATCGCAATGGCGTGATTGACATCCGCGACGTGATGCTGGTCGCCAGTCTGTGGAGCGTCGGCTGTTAGGTTCCCGGCATGGCCTGTCGGCAGGCCATGAATTCATCCGTGTGGTGCGACTGCGTGAATCGTGTGTGGGGATCACAGTCGCACCACACATCTTTTGGGCGATCTGACAACGTGTGAGAATGAACGATGAAGAAACACCAACGTAGAGGCCGCATGATGGTCATTTTGGCGCTGTTGCTGGCTAGCCGGCTGCCCGGGCTGGTCAACGCCGCACGCGCAGCAGCCGGCAGCCCGCAGGAGAGCAGTGCCCCGGCTATGAACCAACGGCTCGGCCCGACCGCCGGCGCCTGGGATGCCGGTTTTCAGTTTCCCGGCGTGGACGGGGATGTTTCGGCCCTGGTTCAGGGCGCGAATGGTAACATCTACATCGGCGGTCATTTCACGCACGTGGGCAGCCAGCCCATCAGCAATGTGGCCAAATGGAACAGCGCCACAGCGACCTGGTCGGCCGTCGGCAGCATCGGCGGTGTGCGCGACCTGGCGCTAGCTGCGAACGGCCATCTCTACGCCGTGGGGGACATGGCGGGCTTCGCGGCCATGTGGAATGGCACCTCCTGGGCAACCCTGGGCACGGGACTGTGGGGTACGGCCTATTCCGTGGTCATAGACCCAGCGAACGACGATGTCTACGTGGGCGGCTGCTTTCTGACTGATGGAACCGGCGCCGTTACCCTGAACAACCTCGCCCGGTGGGATGGTTCGATCTTGTCGGCCGTCGGCGGCAGCGCCAATGGCTGCGTCTATGCCCTGGCGATGGACCCGGTCACCAGCACGCTCTACGTCGGCGGCGACTTTACCGCGCCGGGGAATCATGTGGCCAAGTGGAGCGGTTTCAGTTGGGGACCGGTGGGCGCCGGCTTTAATAATTCGGTGCGCAGCCTGCTGTGGCAGGGCAACACGCTCTACGCCGGTGGCGCCTTCACAGCCAATGGCTGGAACACGGTCACGCTCAACTATGTGGCCCGCTGGAACGGCACCGCCTGGGGGGCGGTGGGCGTCGGGTTCAACTCCTGGGTCTACAGCCTGGCCGCTGATGCCGGCGGCAACGTTTACGCGGGCGGCATCTTCACCCAGGACAGCGCCAACAACGTCACCTTCAACCGTGTGGCCCGTTGGGATGGCGCCGCGTGGTCAGCCCTGGGCAGCGGCGCGAGCGGAGGAATTCGTGACCTGCTCGTGCAGAATGGCGATCTCTACGTGGGCGGCTACTCTGGGCGCGGCATTTTCCAGCGTTGGCGCAATGGCAGTTGGAGCGACCTGACGCCTTCCGAGGGCAACGGCATGGACGCCGCGGTTCAAGCCATGCTGCTGGACGGAAGCGGCAACCTGTTCGTCGGTGGACGCTTTTTCAACGCCGGGCTGCAGACCGTGCGCTATATCGCCAAATGGAACGGCTCAGCCTGGGCGCCCCTGGGCAGCGGGCTGAGCGATGCGGTTTACGCGCTGGCGCGAGACGGCGGGGGCAACCTCTACGCCGGCTTTGGGTCTGCCTCACAAGGCTATGTCGCCAAATGGAACGGCTCAGCGTGGTCGTTCCTGGGCAGCGGCTTGAGCGGGCAGATCAACGCGCTGGCCGTGGATGGCAGCAACAACGTGTATGTGGCCGGCACGTTTGGCGCCCCCGGCAGCAGCGGCCCGCTGGAGGTTGCCAGGTGGAACGGCTCCGCTTGGGTGCAGGTGGGTACCGGTCTGTTTGGCCCAAGCGGCGTCAGGGCGCTGGCCGTGGACAGCAACGGCCAGCTCTACGCCGGCGGCGACTTTTTTGCCGATGGCGCCTTCACCATGCCCTTGTCCAACATCGCCCGCTGGAACGGCGTTGCCTGGTCATCCGTGGGCGCGGGACTCGACGCGCCCGTCAACGCCCTGCAGCTCGGCAGCAACGGTGTGCTTTACGCCGGCGGTCAGTTTACCGCCGAGGCCGGCGGCGCGACGGCTCTCGATCATGTGGCGGCCTGGAGCGGCTCGACCTGGGCGCCCCTGGGCAGCGGCACGAACGATGCTGTGACGGTGCTGGCTCTGGACGGCGATGGCCGCCTGGTGGCCGGGGGGCGGTTCACCACGGCCGGCGGGGCCAGCGCCAATCGCATTGCGCGTTGGAATGGCTCGAGCTGGACGTCCCTGGGCAGCGGCTTGGATAACAGTGTGCTCGCCCTGGCCGCGGACGGGAACACCGCCATCTTTGCGGGCGGCTCGTTCACGGCAGCCGGGGACGTGGCGGCCTCGCACATCGCCTACTGGGCCAACGTGGCGCCGACCGCGACGGCCACTGCGACGCCGACGCGCACGCCGACCGTCACCGCCACGCGCACCCCGACCCCCAGCGCCACGCCGACGCCCTCGCCAACCCCCAGCGCCACCCCCAGCCCTACGGTCACGTCCACCCCGAGCGCCACCGCGACACCCTCGCTGACCCCTAGCGCCACGGCCACGCTCACGCCGAGCGCGACCCCGAGCGCCACGGCCACTCTTACGCTCACCCCGACCGCAACTCCGACCGCAACGCCGTGGTTCGTGTTTGTGCCTATCATTCGGCGTTGAGGGAAAAACGGATAACAGCGTCTTTGCGTTGAAAGTCGTGGGCTACGTCCCGAAATTGAAGTGCACCCCTCCAGCCTTTTGATATCTGTTGGCAGCAGCCAGAACCAACACGGTCGCAGAGGCATAGCCATGGATGGTCGCTGTGGCGATCATGCCGGCGGCAACTCGTCGCCTTCGATGAGAGTCCCTGTACCTGCCTTTTCCAGCATGGCAAGAAAATCCGCGCGATTGGCGCGGGCCGCCCGCTCTTGAAAGTAGCGTTCGGTGCGCAGCGCGGCCAATTTCTCGGCCACGGCGACGTTGATGAACTGATTGAGCATGGAGCTGTCAATGTGGGGAAGGCTGACAGGTTTTGAGGTGGATGTGCATCTATGCAGGCAGATGGATCAAGGCCTGTTCTGCTGTACACCACTGCCATGGCCTTGATCCATGAACAACGCTCCGGTCGAAGTTGAACTTTGCGCGCTGGCCCTCGCGGCGACGCGCCGACCGCAACCGGCCGGCGCGTAGAATCGGCGGATGCGATCCAAACTGGCTCGGTGGCAGACCGGCCAGAGCGAAGCAACTATTTCAGGAGGAAACAAATGAACGAAGAACACGCGCAACGCCACGCCCTGATGGTGAGCCAGGAAGCCGGCGAGGGCGCGCCCGGCTCGGCCATCATCTGGTATCTCGACTGGTTGGACGACCAGGGCGTCCCGCAATCTGAGCATCTGGATGATCAGTACCAGGGTTTCAAGAAGCTCGGCGCAGACGGCTGGCGGCTGGTGCAGGTGATCGAGAGGCCCGCGGGCGAAGGGGGCCACGACGGGCCGGTTGGGCCGTCCACGCACCACTACTTCACCCGACCGGCGCGCGGACGCGGGTGACCAGCAGCATCTCCCTGCAAAAGGAGATCTCTGCATGAACGAGAACAAAATTCACATTTACGTTTCAGGAGGTTCGCTATCATGTTCAAAACGATTCTCAAGCGCACTCGCATTTCTGCGCGACCGGCAACCCTACTGGTGACTGTGCTGGTCCTGGCGCTGGTGGGCGGCACCGCCCTGGCCGCGCCAAGCGCGCTGTCACGCCTGTTCGAGCCGGCCGCCTCGCCGCCTACGCTGGTCAGCTACCAGGGCTATGTCAAGGTTAGCAGCGTCGCCTACTCCGGTACAGGTTACTTCAAGTTTGCCGTCATGGATGCAGCCAGCGGCAACGGTGCGACCAACTATTGGGCCAACGACGGCGCGGCCAGCGGCGAGCCGTCGGCCTCCGTCGCCCTGACCGTGGACAGCGGTCTGTTCAACGTCATGCTGGGCGACACCAGCCTGGCCGGCATGACGCAGCCGCTCACGCAAGGCGCATTCAACCAAACTATCACCTACCTGCGGGTCTGGTTCAGCCAGTCGGCCGGCGGGCCGTTCCAGGCGCTCGATCCCAACCAGCGCATCGGCAGTGTAGCCTATGCGCTGCGGGCCGAGCGCGCGCTGACCTCTGACATTGCGCTCGGGGTGGGGGACAACACGAACGCCTGTACATCGGCCCTGTCTGGCAATCTTCGCTGGACCGGCTCGGTCTACCAATTGTGCGATGGTATTTCTTGGCGCACAGTACAGTTGAGCGAAGGCAAGGTGGTTCTCTACCAGGCCAACAACGCGATTGCCATCGTCGGTGGGGCGATCGGTGGAAGGACAGGCGCTGATACGTTGTGCCAAAGCGCGAGCAACAAGCCTGCAGGCTACAGCAGCTACCGGGCTTTCATCAGCGTCAGCGCCACGGATGAAATCAGGGACATGCCGGCCAACTATGGCGTACCGACTTCCTATGCCGTCAGGTCAACCAATAATACGTTGATCGCCAGCAATTGGTCTGATCTCCTCGATGGTTCAATCAATACCTACCTGGCAGCGGCTGGCGTCTACGTCAATGGCCCCTACGATTGGTGGTCAGGATCCTTACAGGACGGTTCGTTGGACGGGGTCAACTGTGCTTCGTGGACCAACCTGAACGCTCCTGGCAGATCCGGCAGGTTCGAATACAGCAATTCCAATTGGATCTATGCCGCTGTTTATGGATGCAACAGCGGCGCTAATCTTCTTTGCATCGCCTACTGACTGAGAAGGCTGGGAGCTTCCCTATGAGACACATAGTCCCTTCAAGGCTTGGGAAATTCGTTCTGGTGATTGCTGTATGGCTAACTGCCGTGGGGATGGTTAGCGCTCAAAACGGCGGCGGCGTTGACCTGAGCTGGCACGTGCTCTCCAGCGGCGGCGCCAGCGCCAGCAGCGGCGGCGCCATTACGTTGGGCGGCAGCCTGGGCCAATTCGGCGCCGGGACCGCGTCCGGCGCCACAGCGGCGCTGGCCGGCGGTTTCTGGAACGCTGACAGCGGCGGCGTGTTGGCCGCGGCTTTGGCCGACTTCAGCGCCGCGCAGCAAGGCGACTTCATCCTGCTCACCTGGGAAACCAACAGCGAGCTAGGCAACCTCGGCTTCAACCTCTACCGCGGGACGTCGCCCGACGGCTGGGACCGGCAGCTCAATGAGTTGCTGATCCCCTCGCAGTCGCCGGGCAGCTCCGGGGGTTTCATCTACACCTGGGAGGACCGCGCCGATCTCGCGCCCGGCGCGACCTACTACTACTGGGTCGAGGATGTGGACATCTCCGGCGCGACGACGATGCACGGGCCGGTGAGCGCCACGTACCAGGTTCCCACGGCGGTCACGCTTGCAGGGCTGCGTACCAACCGCGGTGCAGTGTCCCTCCCCTGGGTCGCGGCGATGGCGGCCGCGGCTTGCGCAGCCGGGCTGCTGGTCGTGCGCAAACGGGTGAACGCGCCATAAGCGGATCGCGATTCCAGCCGCGCGCGTGGAGGCATTCTGCGGCGCGCGTTTTCAAGCCAGCCCGCAGACAAATCACAAAGCCACCCAGGCTGTCAAGAGCTTCTTGGCGCCGTGGTGGCTTTGTGTGAGCCAGTCATACCCCACGAGCCAGCATCTTTACGTTAGTCGCACAGGTGCTCCGCGCACACCGGACAAAAAACAGGCCATCCGTGCCAATCCGTGTTCATCCGCGGCTTCATTTCAGGTCAGCGCGCCGATGAAAACCTCGAACGGCGCCAGCCTCAGTTGGCGCAGATTCTGTGGCCCGGCCGCGCGCTCATGGCTGGAAAACAGGCATTGCACCTGACCGGCCGCCAGCTCGAAAGTCAACTCTTGAGGCTTGTTCACCATGTTGAGCGCCACCAGGCAGCTTGCCTCCGGCGCGGCGAGCTGGCGCAAGAAGGCCAGGTAATCGCCGGCGTGCTCGTGCAGAGGCACATAGGCGCCGGCGAGCAGAGCCGGCGTCTGCCGGCGCACGCGCAGCAGCCCGCGGTAGAAGTTCAGCAGCGAAGCGGGATCAGTGTCCTGATCGGCCACGTTGACCCCGTGCGCGGCGTTGGGATTGACCGGCAGCCAGGGCTGCACGCCCGGCGGACAGAATCCGGCGTGCGGCGCCGGCGTCCACTGCATCGGCGTGCGGCACTTGTCGCGGCCATGACGGGCCGCATGCGCCACAGCCATCTCGGCCGGCAGGCCAAGTTCCGCGTGCGCCAGCTGATACAGCTGCAGGCCGAGCAGGTCGCGGAACTGGCCGACATCGTCGAGCAGCAGGTCGGTCATGCCAATCTCCTCGCCGTTGTAGAGAAACGGCGTGCCGGTCAGGGTCAACACCAGGGCGGCTGACAGCCGCGCCCGCGCAGCATCGTGCTCCCCATCGCCGAAGCGGCTGTAGACGCGGGACGAATCATGATTGCCCAGGGTGTTGCACGGCCAGCCGCCAGGCGGAAGCGCGGCCAGGCGGGCAGCCTGATTGGCGCGCACCCAGGCCGGCGTCAGGCGCTCCGTCTGCATGAGCGGAAAGTTGAAAACCAGGTGCAGCTCATTGCGGCCGTTGCCCATGTAGGCGATGTCGTCTGTCTCGCCCACGAGCATCGTGTCGGGATAGGCGTCAACCGCCGTACGCAGCTCCTGCATCAGCGCGTGCAGACCCGGACGGTCCACCTGATGTTGATACATGAGCTGCCATTGATCGGCCACCTGCTGGCGCTCGGCGTCGGATGAGGCCGCCGCCATCAGGGCGAACAGGTCGCGCTGGCTCATCGGCGCGGCATGATCGGTCAGCGCCGGATCCTCGAAGATCGTGCCGATGGCATCCAGGCGGAATCCGTCCACGCCCAGGTCAAGCCAGAAGCGCACCGCGGCGAACATCGCCTGCTTGACGGCTGGATGGCGCCAGTTGAGGTCGGGCTGCTGTTTGAGGAAGTAATGGTAGTAGTAGAGGCCCAGCTCCGGTACAAACTCCCAGGCCGAACCGCCAAAGGCCGAGTTCCAGTTGTTGGGCGGGCCGCCGCTGCGGCCAGGATGCCAGACGTACCAATCGTGATGCGGCTGCAGGCGGCCGCGACGGGCATCCTGGAACCACGGGTGCTGATCGGAGGTATGATTGAGCACCATGTCGAGCACGACCCGGATGTCGCGGCGATGCGCGGCGTCGAGGAAACGCTTGAAATCGTCGAGTGTGCCGTACTCAGGCGCCACGCCGGTGTAGTCCGCCACGTCATAGCCGCAGTCGAGCAGCGGCGAGGGGTAATGCGGGGACAGCCAGATCGCGCCGATGCCCAGGTCTTGCAGGTAGTCGAGCCGGTTGATGATGCCGGTCAGGTCGCCGATGCCATCGCCGTCGCTGTCAGCAAAGCTGCGAGGATAGATCTGGTAGAAGACGGCCGTTTGCCACCAGGGCTGTGCAGCCGTTGGCGAATGCGGAGTGTGGTTTGTCATCATGGTTGTACCTCTCTCATGGCTCCCTTCGCACCACCATCAAGGTGATGTCGTCGGTCTGAGCTGCGTTGCCGCAAAATTGATGCACGGCATCCAGGATCGCTGCCCTGACGGCTGCGGCCGATTGCGCGGCCTGCGTTTGCACCAGGCTGCGCAGGGCCGCATCGCCCCAGGCTGCGCCGTCGCCGTTTTCAGCCTCGGTGACGCCGTCGGTGTAGAGAACGAGCAGATCGCCTGGCGGCAGCACGATCTGCGCCTGCTGCCAGGCGGCCTCCTCGAACATCCCCAGAGGTACGCCCGTGCGGCGCAGGAGTTCTACACTCGCGCCGTGCGCGTCATGATGCAGCCAGAGCGGCGGATTGTGCCCCGCATTGCAGTAGATGAACTGACCCGTCGCCGGATCGAGCACGCCATAGAAAATGGTCACGAACAGATCGCTGTGGGTATCCAGCAGGAGTCGCGCATTGGCTGCCTGAATGACGCGGTCGGGCGCGTTGGCATGCTCCACGGCGTAGGTGCGCAGCAGTGTGCGGCTGACGGCCATGAAGAGAGCGGCCCCCATGCCTTTGTCTGCCACATCCGCCACCAGGATGCCCAGGCGGCCGTTGGGCAGTTCGATCACATCGTAGAAATCGCCCGAAGTCTGGCGCGCCGATTCCAGGTAGGCGGCCAACTGCCAGCCTGGCGGCTTCGGCAGCGATGCAGGCAAGAATGTTGCCTGAATCTGGCCGGCCAGCACCGACTCTTGCTCGATCTTTTGGTATTCCAGTGTGGCGGCGTAGACAGCCGCGCTGTGCAAGACGGACGCAATCTGCGCGGCCAGCGCCTGCGCGGCCGGGATGAAGCCTTCGGCCACGGCGGCGTCATGCATGTGCAGGACGCGCCGCACTTCGATGTAGATCGCGCCGACGACCGACGGGCCGTCAACCGCTTGAATGGGCGCGGTGAGAATCAGAACGGGCGCGCGGGCGGCGCTCCACGGCAGCGCCTGGCCCGGCTGTACGCGCTGAACCTCGGTCTGATCCCGCATCCAGGCCCAGGCCGCGGCCGGCACCTCCGGCTCGGACGCGGGATAGTTGATGAGAGACTGCTGCGGCCAAATCGTGATGGCGACTCGGCTGCCGGAGAACATGGCAGGCACGTGATCCGCCAGGATGGCGTTGATGTCAGAACCATCGGGCGCGCGGGTGAGGAGCGCCCGGCCCAGGCGCTCAAGCTGGGCCAAGGCTACGGAGCGCTGGCGGTTGCGTTCAGCGGCGCGGCTGAGGCCGAAAGCCAGGAGGCTGGTGAGGAGGAGTCCGGCCAGGAAAAACAACAAGCCGCCCAGGCCCGCCTCCGCGTACAGGCCAGCGCCGAGGATAGCAAATGGCAAGGCCAGGCCCGGCATGGTCATGGTGACGGCGTAGAAGGCCAGCGAGCGCCGCTGGCGGACGGACGACCGGCCGTCTGTCCGCTGGGTGAGGCTGCGCACCAGGATGATGAGGAAGACGAACCAGAACAGCTTGGCGATCACAAAAGCGACCGCCAGCAACGCCAACGCCGGCCGTGCGGCTGCCCAGGTCAACCCTGGCAGCGGAAAGACGCCGCCCCACAGCGGGTACAAGCGCAGAGCCAACAGCGGCGCCAGGGTGACTTCAGTCATCTGCAAGGCAATGTTGCGCGTCCGGTTCCAGGTCATGCCCGGTATGCCGAATTGCGCGCGTTGGCGGTAAATGTTCAGCGCCCCACTCAGCACCGAAATCCATAACGCGGTAGGCCCGAGCAGCAGCACGCCGATCCAGGTGACGACCTCGTCCAGTGAGCCGCCGTAGTCGGCCATCACCTCCGGCTCGATCTCGCGAATGATGAAAAAGCCAAGCTGCCCCATGCCGAAGTTGGCCAGGAACAACAGGCCGCAGAGGAGCCATTGGCTGCGCACAACCTGCAGATCGGTGCTCAGCAGCAGCCAGATCAGGCCGACGATCGCAAAGGGCGCGGCATACAGCGTGCCGATGATGTCGCCAGACCAGTGCGAGCGCCCTTGCATCAGCGGCGCGGCCGGGTCTGAGTTCGCGGGTTGGCGTTGGTCCGGAAACTGTTTGGTCATGGTGACTCTTGGAAACGGTCGCTGCACCCAAGCGCGCAGCCGCAGCCAGGGCGACCCGACACAAGCCCCGTCTCAGGTCTTGGGCAGGCTTACGCTGTCGCCGGCCGTGTAGCGCTCCTTGTGATCGGCATCCCACACCGTGACGCCGCCGCTGCCCGCGACGATCAGCGTCTCCTCCATCATGACCAAGGCCGTGTTGCCGTCAATGCCCACCAGCGTGTGCCCACTGCCCAGGATGAAGTGCAAGATGTTGGTCATGACGTGGGACATCTCGTCGAAGTGCGGCAGGATGACGGCGTTGGGCAGATAGGCAAAGCCGGCTTGCCAGATGGGCGGAGGCGGGAAGCGCGGGATGCGCTCGCCCCAGATCATCGCGCCAGCGCTGCAGCCGGCGACCACGCCGCCAGTATCCAACACCTGCTCGATAGCTTCGAAGACCGGCGTGTCGTGCAGAACGTCGTGCAGATAAGCCGGCTTGCCGCCCGACAGGTAGACGAAGTTGGCGGCGGCTACCTGCTCAGCCAGGCGGGCATCTTGCGCATCCGTACGATCGAAGACCGGCAGCGATTGTACTTCCACGCCCAGGCGGGTGAAGTGCTTGATGCCCAATTCGGCCCAGTAGCGGAGGCGCTCGGCCCCTTCCGCGCCGGCGGCCGTGGGGAGGCACACCACCCGCCGGGGCGCGGGCAGCCGGCTGAGTAAGAAACGGTCAATGGCTTCGACGCCCGGCAGGTACTCGCCGGCCCCCACCAGGGCGAGCGTCCCGTGGATGGTTTTTGTCATGCTACCTCTCTATTTTGATGACGGCGCCGGCAGGGGAGCGTCCGGCGCGACGTGATGCGTCTCACGCAACCAGAAGATGCTGGCGATGAAACCGACCAGCATGATGAGGCCGCCGGTCAGGTAAGGGAAACTCAGGTTGATGTCAAAGGCAAACCCGGCCCAAAGCGGCCCCACGATGCGGCCCAGGCTCATGAAGGCGTTGTTCAGGCCCATGGCGCTGCCTTGACCGCCGGGCGTGCGCTTGGAGATGAGCGAGGAGACGCCGGGGCGCAGCATGGCGTTGCTGGTGACGAAGAACATCACCGTGAGCAGCAGCGTGGCCATGTCCGCAGCCTCGAGCATGATGACGAAGCCGACGGCGCTGGCGATCAGCGCGGCTTTGAGGATGCGCACATCGCCCCAACGCTGCGTGAACGGCCCGGTCAGCGCGCCTTGCACGATGGCAGAGACGATGCCGATCGCCATCAACACCAGGCCGACCTCGCGCGGGCCGTAGTTGAAGCGCTGCTGCGCGTAGAGTCCGAAGATGCCTTCGAAGTTGGCGAGGGCGAAGTTCAGCAGGAAGGCCAGGAAGAGCAGGATGCCGATCGGCCCCAACAATCCCTGCCACAATTCGCCCACGTTGACCCCTTGCACCTTCTGACCGTGGCGGCGGGCTGAGCGCGGCAGCGATTCAGGGAAGAAGGCGGCGATGAAAACCAGGATCAGCGCGGAGAAGCCAGCAGCAACGAAAAAGGGCAGCTGCAGCGACTGCGCGGCCAGCCAGCCGCCGATGCCAGGCCCCAGCACCATACCGATGCCTTGCGCCGCGCCGATGATGCCCATGCCGCCGCTGCGTTGATCGTGCGACGTGCTGTCGCTGATGTAGGCCATGGCCGTGGGCAACGTGGCTGATGAAAGAATGCCGGCCAGGGCGCGCGCGACAAAGAGCATCCACAACTGCGTGGAGAGGCCCATCAGCACCTGCGCCAGCACGTTGCCCAGGACGCCGATCATGAGAATGGGCTTGCGGCCATAGCGGTCTGACAGGGCGCCCCAGATGGGAGAGAAAATGAACTGCATGATCGAAAAAGTCGCCATCAAGGCGCCCAGCCCCTTGCCGCTGGCGCCGAACTGCTCGATGTAAAACGGCAGGATGGGGATGATCATGCCAAATCCAAGCATGACTACGATCATCGTGAAGAACAGAATCGTAATGTTGCGTTTGTTGTCGGTTGGCTGCATACAGTTGTCGAATCAATCCTTGGCTGGAGACTGGCGATCACATGGCCGCGACGCCCGGCCTGCGCGGCGGCAGGCGCGATGGTTTCGTTATCACGCGGTTGGCGCCGCCGCGGCGCGCCGTCGCGCCAGCTCCCGCAGCGCCTGTTCGTGATTCTCTTTGGTAATCGGGAATTTGTACACCAGAAAAATGCCTGCGGCCAAGATGAGGGCGGGCAGCGGGCCGATCATCAGGCGAATCGCCAGCAGCGCGCTGTCAGGCTGTACAATCGGCGCCGTAATGCCTTCCGGCGGCGTGATATAGCCAGTCCAGTTGAGGACCTGGCTGACCAGGAAGAGGCCAAGCGCCAGCCCCAATTTTTGCAGGAGGACGAAGAAGCCGTAGAACGCGCCTTCGCGGCGCTTGCCGGTTTCCAACTCATCCAGTTCGATGACATCGGGCAGCATGGCCCAGGGCACCAGGTAGGCCGTGGCGACGCCCACGCCGGCCAGGGCGGCCAATGCGATGATGACCCAACTGGGCCAGCCTGGCTGCACCGCGAAGAGGGCGAAGGCCACCACGATCCAGAAGATCATGCCGCGATAGTAAACGCCTTTTTTGCCGGTGCGGCGGCTGACGGCCGTCCAGATGAAGAGCCAGATCAGCGCGCTGCCCTGCACGGCCAGGATAACCACCGGCACCAGGCCGGGCTGGCGCAGCCAATAGGTCATGTAATAGATGACAATCGTCGAAACGGTCTGCACCACCAGCCAGGACAGAAGATAGATGCCGGTGACATAACGGAACGCCCGATTGGCGAAGGTGATCTTGAGCGCCTCCCGGAACGGCAGGTCTTCTTCTTCATCCGGCTGATGGCGCTCATACGTGCCCCAGAAGGCAAAGAAGAAGGGAAGCGTCGCCGCGACCGCCCAAACGCCGGCCGACACGGCATACGCGCCCTGGATGCCCAGGGTCGGCTGCATGGCGCTGACAATGATGGGGTGCACGACCGCGGCGATCAAGCCGCTGCCAATGGAAAAAGCAAAGCGAAATGAGTTCAAGCTGGTGCGCTCGTCGTAGTCACGCGTCAGTTCCGGCGTCAGCGCGGTGTAAGGGACATTGACCACGGTAAACGCGGTGTCGAGCAGGAGCGAGATGACCAGGTAATACCAGAATTTGCCGTTGTTGCTGACCTGCGGCACGATGAAGAGCAGGAAGAAGGTCAGGCCAAAGGGAATAGCGCCGAACAGGAACCACGGCCGTCGCCGCCCCCAGCGTGTTTTGATGCGGTCGGAGAGCATGCACACAATTGGGTCATTGACGGCATCCCAGATTTTGGTGAGGAGCAAGATGACGCCGGCGACCGCCGGATCAAGCCTGGCAACATCGGTCAGAAAAAAGAGGAGAAAGAACGACATGATGGCGGTCGCGATGGCCGGACCAACATCTCCTGCGCCAAAGGCGAACTTGGTGATGAGCGGGACTTTTTCGGTTGTGGTGGCAGGCGGCTGCACGGTGTTTCCTCCAGATGGGGTCAGGTCTCTTGAGGCCCATGACGGGCCGAAGATGGATGAAAGATCGGTTTATCTTACTCCAAATTGTCACGCGAAGCAATTTGAGAGCAGGGCTGACCGCGCTGTATGAATTGACGCACTGCGTCATATATGTTAAACTGATGACAGGAAACGCGCCCTATCTGCATGTGATGCTGCCTGGGCGGGAGGAACACATGACGATGAAGGATGTAAGCAGCGACCCAACAGCGCACAACCCTGTCGCGCGGCGGCCTCCGCAGGAGGTTCGCCTCGAGGATGGGGATGAGTCAGTTGACAGAATGACGCTGCCAGAAACCGCGGCCTTGTTGGTCGGCGACGATGCCAATTTGCAGGCGCAAGCGGCGCGCAAAGTGGCCAGCATCGCTGCCCAGCATCCGGCCACGCTGGCGCCCGTGGTTCCCCAACTCCTGGCCGCGCTGAGCGCCTGGGAAGACCTCGACGCCCATCGCCAGGTGGTGCAGGCTCTGGAAGCAATCGCAGCCTGGAGCATCAAGCCGTTCACCGGTCAAACTGAAATACTGCGCCGCACCCTGCGGGATCAACGCAGCGCGGCCGCGCGCGCTTTCGCTGCGCAGACCCTGGCCCGTCTGATGGTTTCCGACCCGGCGCTGCTGCAAGAGACCTGGGGGGATTTGGCGCATGCCATCGAGCACCAGGCCAACACGCACCAGGTGGACGACATGCTGGAAGGCATCCGCATCCTGGCCGGCAGTCCGCCGGGGCGCTTGCTGCACTCACAGATACATGAGCTGGTGGACCCTTTCACGGAGCACTGGAAGCCGCAGGTGCAGGCCATGGCGCGCCGCATCCTGGAGGAACTGGAACGCAACGCGGTCCTGCCGTCCTATCTGCGTAACCTGAAGGAGCAGTTAGCGATCTTCCAGGCGCCGCCGGCCCTGCCAGAAGTTGAGACGCCTGCGCCTGGTCCGAAATACGTCTCGCTGCGTGAACTGTGCCAGCTGCCCCTGGCCGAGCAGATCAAGGCCTTTCGCCCGCTTATTCCCACGGCGTTGCTGACAAACTATGAGATTGACGAGCAAACCCTGCGCGATCGCCACGGCGAGCCGGCGCTGCGTCTCTCTTCCAGTGTGAGCATGGCGATGGTGGAACTGACGCTTTGGCGCCAGCGCGCGGATCAAGATCCAGCGCTGCTGCTGCATTTCGGAGAGACAGCCAATGGCCAGATCCAAATCTACCTGGTCGTTGTCAATAACCTCGACGCTGAACGCTTCAACATTGATTATGACAGCGAAGGGCGCCCCACCTTGCTGGGAGTCGTGGGGCGCAATCTGGCCGAAGAGGCGCGCGCCATGCACGCAGGCCTGGCGCCTGGTCAGGTGCGCGCCGGGCTGGGGGTGATGGGCCACCGCCTGCTGCCGCGCCTGGAAAAGATGCTGACTGAGTGGGGAAAGCAATACCTATTTGCACAGCCGCTGGCTTATCACAACGCGATCCTGCTCGAGCATTGGGGCTTTTTCTACCTGACCGGTCAACGCTTCATGGAAGATTTAGACCGCCGGTTCAAGGAAGGCGATCTGCGCGCGCGCCTGGATGGGAGCACGTTCCGGCCAGCGGACGCGTGGATGACGGCGCGCGGGCGTAGTTGGGCGATTCATGATGGTATTATGGATGAGCCGTGGCCTGAGCTGCACATGGCGCGGCGCATTGGTCATTCCAGCCAGGTCAGCACCTTTAGCGGCGTACAATTCTAGCCACGCCTTGCGTGCGTTTGGGTGACGACTAAAGCAACGCACATGTTGCGAAAGTTGACATCAACGCCAACCTGTACTAGAATGGACGGAGTTGAACGACGTGTCTGTGCCTTCCTGGACCGTTTGCGTGAAGTTTTCCGTCATGTGCTGATATGGAAGATAAAGATTGATGGTCGCCATTGACCAACATAAAAATTGAAGGAGAAATATCTGATGGCTCATACCCTTCCTGCTTTGCCCTATGCGTACAACGCACTGGAACCGTTCATTGACGAACTGACGATGCAGATTCATCACGACAAGCATCATCAGGCGTATGTCACCAACCTGAACAACGCGCTGGCCAATGCGCCTGAATTTGCCGAGAAGTCGCTGGAAGCCCTGCTGCGCCACATTGGCGATGTGCCTGAGGCCATTCGCACCGCCGTTCGTAACAACGGCGGCGGACATCACAACCACACGCTCTATTGGGAAATCATGGCCCCAGGCGGCCGCGGCGAGCCGACCGGCGCGTTGGCCGAGGCGATTGCGAGCACTTTTGGCAGCTTTGCCGATTTCAAGACCAAGGCCACGCAGAACGGCGTCGCGCGCTTTGGCAGCGGTTGGTCATGGCTGGTCGTGGATGGCAACAAGAAGCTTGCCGCCTACAGCACCGCCAACCAGGACAGCCCGCTGATGGAAGGGCATACGCCGATCCTGGGCATTGACGTGTGGGAACACGCCTATTACCTGAAGTACCAGAACCGCCGCCCCGACTACCTGGCGGCCTGGTGGAGCACCGTCAACTGGGACGAGGTGGCCAAGCGCTTTGCCGCCGCGCTGGCCTAAGCTGCGCCACAGTGTTCGCCTGACCTGCCTGCGCAGGCCAGCAACAAATACTTAGAAAACAACGAGCGCCGGATCAATTCCGTGGCGCTCGTTGTTTATTCCGGCGCGTCGTTTGCCGTCGGCAAGTGTTATAATGGGACGAAGCATAAAATACCAGGGAGCGCCGCCCAGCGTTGGGCCTGACTGCATCATACGGTCATTCCTGCGCCGCGGCGTTTCTTGTGCACAGTGGGAGGTTGCCTGTGAACAGACGTGTCGTCGTCACCGGAATGGGAACGATTTCACCGGTCGGTTTGAATGTGCCTACGGCCTGGGAAGCCCTCAAAGCGGGCAAGAGCGGCGTGGGACGGATCACCGCGTTCGATCCATCTCCATTCAAGACCCAGATCGCGGCCGAAGTGAAGGGTTTTGACCCCACCAAGTTCATGGATGCGAAAGAGGCGCGGCGCCTTGATCCCTACATTCATTTTGCCTGGGCCGCCACCGTGGAAGCGCTGGCCGATTCTGGCCTTGACCTGGCGCACGAAGATCGCGAACGCGTCGGCGTTATTGTGGGGTCGGCCGTCGGCGGCATCGGCACACTGCTCAGCCAGTACGATGTCTTGCAGCAAAGGGGACCGCGCCGCATCAGCCCCTTCTTCATTCCGGCCATGTTGGTGGACAGCGCCGGCGGTCAAATTGCGATCCAACTGGGCATTCGCGGACCGAACATGGCCGTGGTCAGCGCCTGCGCTACCGGCACCAGCGCCGTGGGCGAGGCGGCCGAGGTGGTGGGCCGCGGCGATGCCGACATCATGATTGCCGGCGGGGCCGAGGCCGCCATTGTGCCGTTGACCGTGGGCGGGTTCGATGTGATGGGCGCCATGTCCACGCGTAACGACAACCCCGAAGGCGCCTGTCGCCCCTTCGACGCCAATCGGGATGGCTTCCTGATGGGCGAAGGTTCGGCCATTCTGGTCGTGGAGGCGCTCGATCATGCCCTGGCGCGCGGCGCGCGTATCTACGGCGAAATCCTCGGCTATGGCGGCAGCGCCGATGCTTACCATATGGCGGCGCCGGCTGAAAATGGCGAAGGCGCGGTTGTCGCCATGAAGCTGGCGATTCGTAAGGCCGGCATCAAGGTTGAGGAGATTGACTACATCAACGCGCACGGCACAGCGACGAAGTTGAACGACAAGGGCGAGACCACCGCCATCAAGGCGGTCTTGGGCGCACACGCCTACCGCGTGGTTATCAGTTCAACCAAGTCCATGACCGCGCACTTGCTAGGCGGCGCTGGCGCCTTCGAGACCATGGTGTGCCTCAAGGCGCTCACCGAAGGCATCATCCCGCCGACCATCAACTACGAAACGCCCGACCCTGACTGCGATTTGGACTACACGCCGAACGTCGCGCGGCGGCTGCCTATCAACCTTGCGCTGTCAAACTCATTCGGCTTTGGCGGTCATAATGCAAGTATCATCGTGCGCCGCTGGCCGCAGCCAGAAGATACGGCTGCGACAGAGACGATGGCGGCCTGAGAGGCAAGACCACAAGGAGAACGGATCGTCATGGCTCGCTATGCACAAATTGTCGGTTGGGGCTGCTACGCGCCCGAGCGTGTGCTCACCAATCGTGACCTGGAAGGCATCATTGACACTACCGATGATTGGATCGTCACCCGAACCGGCATCCGCGAGCGCCATATTGCCACCAACCCACGGGAGACAACGGCCACGATGGCGACCAAGGCCGCGGCCGCGGCGTTGCGCGTGGCCGGGGTGTCAGCCAACGAGGTAGATTTGATCATTTGTTCGACCTCGTCGCCTGAACATCAATTCCCGGCTACGGCCTGCCTGGTGCAGGATGCTCTCGGCGCGGAGCGCGCCGGCGCGTTCGATCTCAGCGCGGCCTGCTCTGGTTTCGTCTACGCACTGACGCTGGCGCGCAGTATGATCGTCAGCGGCGGCGCGCAAAATATCATTGTCATCGGCTCCGAAACTCTCTCGCGTATCGTGGATTGGAGCGATCGCGCCACCTGCGTACTGTTCGGTGATGGCGCGGGCGCGGTGCTGCTCAGCGCCAGCGAGGAGCCGGGCGGCATCCTTGCCAGTGTGCTCGGCTCGGACGGCTCCGGCGCTGAACTGCTCTCCCTGCCGGCTGGCGGCAGCCGCATGCCCACCACGTTGGAGACCGTGACCGGCCGCCAGCACTATGTCAAAATGGATGGCGCGGCCGTCTTCCGCTTCGCCACCCGCATCATGGCGACCGCCACACGTGAAGTGGTTGAGAAGGCCGGCTTGACCCTGGATGACATTGACCTGATCATCCCCCACCAGGCCAACGCCCGTATCATCGAATCATCGGTGCAACGCCAGCTCAAGATTCCACGCGAGAAGATCTTCATCAACCTGGAACGCTACGGCAACACCTCCACGGCCTCCATTCCGCTGGCGCTGTGCGAAGCCATCGAGTCCGGCCGCGTCAAGAAAGACGATAACCTCGTCTTCGTCAGCTTTGGCGCCGGCTTGACCTGGGCCGCGACCGCGATTCACTGGGGTGCGCCGGTGCCTGCCTCCCAGCCGAAGTGGTGGCAAGAGGCGCAGCGTCAAGGCGCCTACGGCGCGGCGCGCGCCCGTTCGACCGTGCGGCGCCTCCTGCGCAAGTACGACAGCCTGGCCGAAGATATCCGGGTGCCGGAGATCGAGCTGCCAGAACGGTTCCGCGTGCTGGGCCTGGGCAAGCGCCCGACCAAGAAGCACGAACAAAACGGCAACGAGTAGACCCATGCTGAGTTCAGAGGACTTCGAAGCCCTGGTGGTTGAAGCGGTTGCCAGTATGCCTGAGCAAATTCTAGGCTATCTGCGCAATGTCGCGATCACCGTCGAGTTATGGCCGACGCCGGCGCACCTGGCGCGCAGTCGCGTGGGGCCGGGCTATACGCTGTTCGGTCTATACGAGGGCATTCCGTTGATCCGTCGCGACTCCGGTTACAACCTGGTGCCGCCCGACCGCATTACCATCTTCCAAGGGCCAATCGAGCAGGTTTTTCGCACCCCCGATGCCATCCGCGAGCAGGTGCGCAAAACGGTCTTGCACGAAATCGCGCACCATTTCGGTTTCGACGAACGCGAGATTCGTGATCTCGGTTATTGACGCGAGAGCAGAGTTGATGACTGAAAACCGCTCGGCAAGCCGCTTGCTCGATCGCCTGGATGCCATCGGTCAGGCATTGGCCGAGACGCCGGCCGCCCTCGGTCTCTTGGGGCTGGGGTCGGTTGGAGTGGAGTTGGCGCGCCTCGACGCCTACTCGGACCTGGATTTCTATGTCATCGTTCGGGAAGGTCACAAGGCGACCTATCTGCAAGACCTGGCCTGGCTGGCGACAGCCTGTCCGCTGGCCTACACCTTTCAGAACACCGCTGATGGCTTCAAATTCCTCTACCGCGATGGCCTTTACGGCGAGTTCGCCGTTTTCGAGCCGGCCGAACTGGCGTCGGTGTCGTACGCGGTTGGGCGCTGGGTCTGGCGCGCACCCGATTGGGACCCGGATGCCTGGCTGCCCGCGCCGCGCCAACCGCAGCCGCTAACGCAGACCGTGGACGCGCTGGTCAACGAGGCGCTTACGAATCTGTATGTCGGCCTGGGACGTTATCGTCGAGGCGAGAAGCTGTCGGCCTTACGCTTCATCCAGGGCTACGCGGTGGATCGCATCGTGGACCTGGCGCCGCACCTGGAGACGGCGCAGCCTGGATTCGAAGACTCGTTCAACCGCGAACGGCGCTTCGAAGCACGTTTTCCACAGACCGCCACCGTGCTGGCTTCTTGCCTGCCCGGCTATGACGCCACACCAGCCGCCGCCCGCGCGATCCTGCAATTCCTCAGCGCCCGGTTTCCCGTCAACCCAGCCCTGAAGACCGCGATCGAGCGGCTGTGCGATTAGTCAGACCCGCGGATGGACGGCCGCGGCCACGGGCAACGACGGAGGGTAACTATTCAGGCATCCTGCGCCGACTGCAGCCGCCGAATGAATTCGGGCCGCAAGGGCGTGCCGCCGCCAGGTCGGCCGGAGCCGACCGGCGCCGCGTCCACTCAGGTGGACGCCTGGCGGAACGCCCATCAGGCGCGATTTCAATCGCCCGCTTGCCACGGCGCGCCGCCTGAATAGTTACGTTTATTCATCAAAATGCAACCGGCGGATGCAATATGGGCGTCAATCTGCATCCGCCGGTAACTCTGACTTACTACCAATAGGAGACCAAGATGTTAGGCGCGCTCTGCTTGGGGCAGGTGAGTCAGCGCTTCCTTTTCCACCGCACTGGGTTCAACCTCAAAGCCATTGTTCCACAATTCGTATTCGCTCAGATCCATATCATCGTTCCAAGAGACACCATACCCGCCTGGGTCCACCGTGACTGCCTTGAAGAAGGCTTCGTTTCTCAACAACTGAAAACGCTCAAGCCCAAGAATCTTCTGGCAATCGTAAACCTTCTGCACTCCGTTAGCAAATGTTACCAGCAGGCGTCTTCCTGCTATAGGTCTCACTGATTTTATCCTTGGCATGTTCATAGTCCTACTCCAAGCCAGGCAATTGCTTGAATTCATTGCTCTCCCACATCCGCAACAATTCTTGCCGATATGGTGCGCCCCACTCGCGCACCAGCCTTTGGGCGCGCTCAGGCAAATCGCCTTCGAGCATCTCCAGTGTTCGAATATCGAAGACGGCGTTGTACTCCCCATAGATGGCGTGAAAGTATGTCGGCCTGGGACGTTATCGTCGTGGCGAGAAGCTGTCGGCCTTACGCTTCATCCAGGGCTACGCGGTGGATCGCATCGTGGACCTGGCACCGCACCTGGAGACGGCGCAGCCTGGATTCGAAGACTCGTTCAACCGCGAACGGCGCTTCGAAGCACGTTTTCCACAGACCGCCGCCGTGCTGGCCGCTTATCTACCCGGCTATGACGCCACACCCGTCGCTGCGCGCGCCATCCTGCAATTCATCAGCGCGCGGTTTCCCGTCAACCCAGCCCTGAAGGTCGCGATCGAGCGGCTGTGCGATTGACTGGGCGCCGCTCGCGTAGCTGCAGCCTTGGGACGCAAAGCATCTTGTTGCTGTCGGGGTGCAAACATGGCGGCGTTGGTTGCGCGCACGCCATCCGGCCGCCAGCCCCGCCGGAGGCCAGAGGCCATCCGCCTACGAGAGGCAAACCCCTGCGGGGCTGTCAGGCCCGCTAGGGCCTTCCACCTCGTAGCCCGATCCGTTCACGGTCGGGCGGCGTTGGTTGCGCGCACGCCATCCGGCCGCCAGCCCCGCCGGAGGCCAGAGGCCATCCGCCTACGAGAGGCAAACCCCTGCGGGGCTGTCAGGCCCGCTAGGGCCTTCCACCTCGTAGCCCGATCCGTTCACGGTCGGGCGGCGTTGGTTGCGCGCACGCCATCCGGCCGCCAGCCCCGCCGGAGGCCAGAGGCCATCCGCCTACGAGAGGCAAACCCCTGCGGGGCTGTCAGGCCCGCTAGGGCCTTCCACCTCGTAGCCCGATCCGTTCACGGTCGGGCGGCGTTGGTTGCGCGCACGCCATCCGGCCGCCAACCCCGCCGGAGACCAGAGGCCATCCCGCTACGCGAGGCAAGCCCCTGCGGGGCTGTCAGGCCCGCTAGGGCCTTCCACCTCGTAGCCCGATCCGTTCACGGTCGGGCGGCGTTGGTTGCGCGCACGCCATCCCGCTACGAGAGGCAAACCCCTGCGGGGCTGTCAGGCCCGAAATTGAAATGCGCGCTGTCTCATGCGTCGGCTTTGCTGCCGACCAGGGTGATATTGCACCCCACCTGGTAGGTCGCCTCTGGATTGGCGGGATTGATGATCTTGCCGCTGGCATAAAAGCCTACGCTGCCGGTCTTGAATTCTTTGGCCGCCGCAGCCAATTCTCCCCAACTCTCTCCATTCGGCCCAGTGATCGTCAGCATGATCACCTTGGGCGCCTTCTCGTCGCGTTTGCCTGCCATGATGTTCCTCCAAGCCGATTGTGTGCGATGGTCTTCGCTGTGAAATTTGGCGTACGTGACAACTAACGAATCGAGAGTCGCCGTGTTCGCGGCCTGGTCGCCGCTGCTGCCATTCAGCGCGCTTTTTCCTCAACTCGCTGCCGCCTCTGGCCTATTATAACACGCGTTGGACATTCGTTACCGAAACCGGCCGTCGCGCGCGGAATCCGATCTTCGCCCCACGCGGCTTTGTCATTATGGCAGATTCGACTAGAATAATCGGCAGGATGCCGGTGAGCCGGCGTCCTGATTCATCAAGCTTTTCTGGGAGAAGACAGCGATGCCCGATCAAATCCAACAATCCTATGAGTTTCGTGCGGAGATTCAGCAGCTCCTGCATATCCTGGTTCATTCCCTGTACACCGACCGGGAGATTTTCCTGCGCGAGCTGATCTCCAATGCCTCGGATGCGCTTAGCCGCGTGCAGTTCGAGATGCTGACCAACCAGGATGTCCTCGACATAGACGCGGAACTGGCCGTGCACATCGCCTTTGACCCCGACGCTAAAACCTTGACGGTCAGCGACAGCGGGATTGGGATGACGCAGGCGGAGATGATCGAGAACCTGGGTACGATTGCCCATTCGGGCGCGGCCGCCTTTCTCAAGCAGTTGACGCAAGAGAAGCGCCCGCTCACCGAGGTCATTGGCCGCTTTGGCGTGGGCTTCTACGCCGCGTTCATGGTGGCCGACCGGATCCAGGTCATCTCTCGTTCCTACCGGCCTGACGCGGAAGCCGCCCAGTGGAGCAGCACGGGCGACAATCAGTACACCGTTGGCCTGGCCGCGCGCAGGTCGCGCGGCACCGATGTCATCCTGCACCTCAAGGAAGATGCCGTCGAGTTCCTGACCGCCTGGCGCCTGGAGCAGATTATCAAGAAGCACTCTGACTTTGTAGCGTTTCCGATCTATCTGCAGGACAAGGTCGCCAATCAGCGCACCCCGCTCTGGCGCCGCGCGCCGCGTGAGGTGAGCGCCGAGGAGTACGACACGTTCTATCAGCAGTTGACCCTGGACTTCGAGAAGCCGCTCTTGCACCTGCATTACGTGGCCGATGCCCCGGTTGACATTCACGCCGTGCTCTTCGTTCCACGCACGCGCGAGAAAGGGATGTTGGGCCTGCGCAAGGACTTCGGCCTGAAGCTCTATTCCAGCCATGTGTTGATCCAAGAGTACAACAAAGACCTGCTGCCCAACCATTTCCGCTTCGTCGAAGGCGTGCTCGATTCAGAGGACATTCCGCTCAATGTCTCGCGGGAGACGGTGCAGAATAATCGGCTGTTGGCGCAAATTCAGAAGGCGCTCACAGGCCGCCTGGTCAAAGAATTGGCCAGCCTGGCGACCGAGAAGCCGGATGACTACCGCATATTTTGGCAGGAATTTGGCGGCTTCATCAAAGAAGGCGTTGCCACCGACCTGGTCGGCAAAGACAGCCTGCTACCCCTGCTGCGTTTTCACTCGACCCAGGCTGCCGCTGCGGACGCGTGGGTCTCCCTGCCGGCTTACGTCGAGCGCATGCCGAGCGAGCAGAAAGAAATCTACTACATCCTGGGCGAAGACCTGACGTCGGTGCAGCGCAGTCCGCACCTCGATCCGCTCAAGCAGCGCAACATCGAGGTGTTGACGCTGGTAGAAACGGTTGACAGCTTCATGATGGTGGCGCTGCGCGAGTTCGACGGCAAGCCGCTCAAGAATGTGGACAGCGCGGATCTCGATCTGCCGCCGCTGCCAGAAAAAGCCGATGAGCCGGCGCGTGAGCCTGTGGCCGACGCCAATTTCAACCGCCTGGTCAGTCGTTTTGTTGAAATCCTGGGCGACCGCGTGCAAGAAGTGCGTGCGTCGAAGGCGCTCAGCACCAGCCCGTGCCGCCTGGTCTCGCCTGAAGGGGCCATGAACCAGGAGATGCAGCGCGTCTACAAGCTGCTCGATCAACCTTTCGACGCGCCGAAGAAGGTGCTGGAGCTCAACCGCAGCCATCCCCTGGTGCAAGACCTGGCTTTCCTGGCGGCCGCCGATCGCCAGCCTGACCTGGTGCGCCTGGAAATTGAGCAGCTCTACGAAAGCGCGCTGCTGCAAGAAGGCATCCATCCAAACCCGGCGGCCATGGTGGCCGGGATTCAAGAACTACTGGCGCGCGCCGCGCATGCGACGCGCCGCGCCGAAACCGATGCGGACTGACGCCCGGCTGCGGTCAAGGGCCGCGTAGCCATCATGAATGTTTTCAGCCTGGGCCACTGGTTCGTACTTTTCCTGGCGGCCGCCGGAGCCGGCGCGGTCAATGCCATCGCGGGCGGGGGAACGCTGATCTCCTTTCCAACGTTGACCGCGCTCGGTGTGCCGGCCGTGACTGCGAACGTCACCAACACCGTGGCCCTGACGCCCGGCTACCTCGGCGCGACGCTGGCGCAGGCGCGTGATCTGCGTGGGCAAGAACGGCGCGCCTGGCTGCTTGTGCCGGTCGGCGCGTTGGGTGGACTGGTCGGCGGCTTCTTGCTCTTGTTGACCACCGAACGGCTCTTTCGCAGCCTGGTGCCCTATCTGATCCTGTTGGCTTCGGGCTTGCTGGCCGCGCAGCCCCGTGTGCGCGCCTGGGTGGTCGCACGCCAGCGCGATGGATCATCCTCGCGTCATCCCGCCTGGGTGGCCGCGCCGATCTTCGCCGCCGCCGTTTATGGCGGCTATTTCGGCGCCGGGCTCAGCGTGATCATTCTGGCCGTGCTTGGCGTGACCCTGGATGATGATCTTACGCGGCTCAATGCGCTCAAACAGGCAATCGCCTTTGCCGTCAACATCGCGGCCGCGCTCTTCTTCGTTTTCTCCGGTCGCGTGCTGTGGCCGGCCGCGCTGGTCATGGCCCTGGGCGCCATCATCGGCGGGGTCATTGGCGGCCGCGTGGCCGGCCATATCTCCCCCACGCTTCTGCGCCGGCTGGTGGTGGCGGTTGGCATCAGCGTGGGGTTGTACTACCTGCTTTTTTAGTGGATGTGCCGGCCGGCGCAGGCTGGCGACTCGACTGAGCTCGCCGAAGTCCTGGCGGCGGCACGCCCATGCGACCCAAATTCATTCGGCGGCTGCATGGCGCCACGCACTTCCGTCTCCTTCCCCCGATGCGGCCGGCGCAGGCCGGCCTGGCGGCGGCACGCCTCTGCGCCCCGAATTCATTCGGCGGCTGTGTTTGCGGCGGAACATCCCTTCACCCCGATTCATTCGGCGGTCATTTTCGGCATCTGGCCGGATGGTGGTAAAATGGCGCGGTACATTCTGCCTCAGCGGCTGCTTCTCGAGGAGTTCTCTTGCTGCTCGTCAACAATGTGACTAAATCGTACAATGAAACGCCGGCCCTGCGCGGGGTTAGCCTGGAGGTGCCCACCGGCGCCGTCTTCGGCCTGCTTGGCCCCAACGGCGCCGGGAAGTCCACCCTGCTCAAGCTGGTCATGGGCTTCATCGCGGCCAATGGCGGCCAGATTCAGTGCCAGGCCTCGCCTCAGCACATCGGCTACCTGCCCGAACGGCCATCGTTCCCAGAAACCTCACGCGTGGATGACTATCTCCGCACCGCGGCCAGCCTGGCTGGCCTGCGCGGTCGCGCCCATCGCGACGCCGTCGCCGGCGTTCTGCACACCGTGGGCCTCAGCGATATGGCGGGCCGGCGTATTCGCACCTGCTCCAAAGGGATGCGCCAACGTCTGGCCGTGGCCCAGGCGCTCATCGGCGACCCGGCCTTGCTCCTGCTCGACGAGCCGGCGGCTGGGCTGGATCCAGCCGGGCAAGTACAGATGCGCAACTTGATCCTGTCTCTGCAGCAGGCTGGCAAGACCGTGGTGTTGAGCACCCATCAGTTGAACGAGGTAGCGCAGCTCTGCAGCCATGTGGCCATCCTCAGCGCCGGCCGCGTGACGCGCATCGGCGCCCTCAACAGCGTGCTGTTGGCCGAGCCGCACGTGCAGATCAAGGTGGATGCCCATTTACTGGAGCCTCCCCATGCCGACCTGCTGACCGCGCTGCGCAGTCAGGCGCCAGACATCGCCGTGGAGGGCAACCGCATCACCCTGGTGGGCGCAGCCATCGCGCACAAGACGGCTGTCCTGCGTCTTCTTCTCGATGCCGGGCTGGATGTGCAAGGGTTGGTGCAGCAGCAGGCGAACCTGGAGGAGATTTACCTGGAGGCGATTCGTCCGTGAGCCGCATTTTGACCCTGGCCTGGTTCATCACCAAGGACTTCTTCCGCTCCTGGCAGAGCTTTGTTCCCCTTGCCCTGGCGCTCACCTTCTACGGCATCGCCTTTCAATACGGCGCCACGCCAGCCTATTTCGCGACAGTGACCCCGGCCGCGATGATTGTGATTGCGATCGTCAGCGTTTTACTGCTGGCCGGCCGCTTCAACCGGGCCGCGACCTTTCCCTTCATCGCGCGCCTGCACCAGCGCAGTGAGCTGCTGCTGGCAGTAGTTCTAACCGCGCTGGCGCTCACCCTCATCCTCAGCGGCCTTATTACCGGCATGGCCCTGCTGCAGCACAAGTTCACCACCCCGCTGACCGGTCGCGAGTGGCTGTTGTTGGCCCTGATCTGGCCGTGCCTCTTCCTCTTTGCCAGTTTCTTCGGATTACTGCTGACCAACCTGGCCAGCCGGGGAAGCTCGCACATCATCGTCTACGCGCTGGTCGCGGCGTTCGCGGCCATCTACGATTACCAGTTTGAACTGACGCAGGCGCATCAAACGTTCCTACTCGGCCTTTGGCAGCGCATCCTTGATCCGATCTCGATCACGTTAACGCCGTTCACCAGTGCGAACCTGGTGCAGGCCGCGCTGCTCGTGCTCGGCTACGCCCTCCTCTGCTTCATCGTCGCAGACTGGCTCTTTGCGCGCAAGGACCTGGTGTGGAGCGAATAAGCCTGCGCCAGGGCCGTCAACCGGGAGGCATGACTCATGACAGGTAACATTCGCGCCCTGGCGTTGGCCTACATTCGCCATCGCGACGACGTGCTGGTGATGAGGGTGAAGGACGAGGTTCCTGGGGATGCGCGCTTCTGCCGCTTGATTGGCGGCGGCATCGAGTTCGGCGAGCCGAGCGAGGCAGCCTTGCGCCGCGAACTGGCCGAAGAACTGGGGGTGACCGTGACGCAGGCGCGCTACCTGGGCACGGTGGAGAATATCTTCGTGCACTTGGGTCAGACCGGCCACGAAATCTGCCAGATTTATGCAGTGACTCTGGATGACTTGCAGGCGCTACGCCAGCGCGGAGACCGGTTTGAAGTGACTGAGGATAACCTGACCCCTTACACGGCCGTCTGGCGTCCGTGGGATGATTTCACGAGCGGACGCGCGATCCTCTTTCCAAACAACGTTCTGTCTCTCCTGCAGGCTGAGAAACGCTGAACGCTTACTCGACGGCCTGACGCCGCTTGAGGGCGCCGCGCAACAAGAGGTCAACAAAGCGTTGCAAGCCGCCCGGCTCGTGCTGCAGGATGAGGTCGGCGCTGCCAGGCGTCTCCGCCGGATAGAAAAGGCCGCAGTTGGCGTTGGAGTCCAGGACGTAGATCTCGCCGGCGCGGTCCACGCGGTAGTCGAAGCGGGCATAGCCATTGCCGTTGAGCGCGACAAACAGGCGGCGAGCAGCCTCTTGCAGGCGTGCGCTGAGCGCCGTATCCTGGCAAGGAACACTGGTTATGCCCCGGTAATCCACCCATTTGAGATCAAAGTGCTTGAAACTTTCACCTGCTGGAAAAAGAAACTCCAGCGGCTGAAAGACAACAGGCTGCGCTGGCGCATCCGGGTCTTCGATGATCAGCGCCGTCAGCTCGCGGCCTTCGATGAACTCCTCAATCAGCACGCCGCCAAACGCGTCGAGCATGCGCCCGGCCTGGACACCCAGCTGCGCCGGCGTTTCCACGCGTGACTCACGCGTCAGCCCGACGCTGCAATAACTATCGGGGTGTTTGGCAATGAGCGGAAAACGCAAAGTGCGCGTGAGAGCCGCTAATTGGTCAAGGCTCTGCACAAAGGCGTAGGCCGGCGTCTTGATCCCTGAGGCCCGGCACGCCGCCTTGAGATCATGCCGGGTGTGGGCAAAGAAGGCCGCATTGGCGCCGGTGTAAGCAACGCCCAGGCGCTCTAGGGCCAGCAGGACATCCAGGCCCGCGCAATCTTCGTAGATGGTGCAGTCGCACAGGTTGAGGAAGAGATCGAAGCCCCGGTGCACGAGCGCGGCCACCTGCGCGTCCACCGCGCCTCTTTCGATCACGACCGTGGTGCAGGTATGCCCAGGCAGGTAAGGCGCCGCATCGTAGGCAATGTCCACGTCTTTGGTGAGTGAGGTAGAGTCAGTGTAACCCGGTATCAGGATGCAGATATTCATCGTAGACGTGTCAAAAACCGTGCCGTGGTATGAGAATTCATTGGACCGATCCCCCGTCAGATGTAAACTGCATCGGTTTTGTGCGCCCGCTGCGAAATTCCTCTGCAGCTTCGAGAGCCAGCGCACGCAATTTGTCACGCGAATCGGCAAACTGCTGGTTCCATCGCTCTTCGTCCGCGCGGATCTCTTTCTGTGTGGCGCCAAAGATGTCAGTTTCAGGGATTGGCGCCAGCGGTTGATATTTCAAAAACAGGTCGAAATCGTATACGCTGTTCAATCGTTTCAATTGACCTCACTCTTACAGGTCAGCAGCTAACTCCTCCAGGATCAGGAGGAAATCTCGGTTCATGCGACGGCAAACTCGGTGTACTGCCGCTTGAAGGGGGAGTGAAAGCCGAGGACAATCTGGTCTTTTGGAACGCCCAATTCCATTAACTCGCCAGCAACGCCATTCTCGGTCCAATCTTCTTCGATCCAAATCTTGCCATCACGGATACGGAGATGAAATACCACGGAATGGACTCGCCGGTTATCGTCCCAGCCAATCGCCAGCACGAGGTAACTGTCGTTTTCCTCATCACAAACCGCTAGCCGTTCAATTTCGCCATGGCTGTATCGAATCTGCGCATGGTCGTAGAGCACTTGCTTGATCATGCGCCGGTAGTCAGCTTGTCTATCCATGCGACAATTCCTTCATTCTTTGATCAGGGCGTTTCTGACACGGTCAGTCTTGTGACTAGTCATGAGCGACCGTTGCTCGGACGAGGACGTGCGATCAGATAGTCATCAATGCGTAGTTCATCATTGATGGCGCATTTGTCTGGATCCCAGATGACCATCTTCCGATTAGGACCGATTTCGTACTTTTCCCGCTCAGATGGGGCTGCATGGTACAGGGTAGGAATCCACTGTAGAGGCACAGACAATCTACGCCCATCGGTCATGTGCAGGTGAATATAAGTATCATCGAAACGAACATCCTGAAGGAGTGTTTCGTGTGGAAAGATGTAGGCAGATACAGGAAACCCTATGTCGTACCAGGTTGTCGCTGTTTCATCACGGAAAACTCTGGGGCTCATTGTTTCGATTGGTTCCTTGAATCTATGCTAGATCTTTCAGTTGTCTTAGGTTCTCCCGAACCGAACGTGTCTGATTGAACACCGCCGACCCGGCCACGGCCAGGTTGGCGCCGGCCGCGGCGACCAGGCCGATGGTCTGCGGACCAATGCCGCCATCCACTTCGATGTCGCAAGCCAGGCCGCGCTCGTTGACTAGGCGGCGCACTGCGGTCAGCTTCGGCAACATGGCGGGGATGAAGGCTTGCCCGCCAAAACCGGGGTTGACGGTCATCACCAGCACCAGGTCGAGCAAATCCCACACCTCGTCGAGGAGAACGGCCGGGGTCGCTGGATTGAGCGCCACGCCGGCCTGTTTGCCCAGGCCTTTGATCTGCTGCAAGAGCCGATGCAGATGCGGCGCGGCTTCGAGATGCACGATGATGACATCCGCGCCGGCCTGCGCAAAATCGGCCACGTAGCGCTCCGGCTGCGTAATCATCAGATGAGCTTCGATGGGAACCGTGCAGCAACGGCGCACGGCTTCGACGACGAGCGGGCCCATCGTGATGTTGGGGACGAAATGGCCGTCCATCACATCCACCTGGATGCGGGCGCAGCCGGCCGCCTCGGCCTCGCGCACCTGTTCGCCCAGGCGGGTAAAGTCGGCGGAAAGGATCGAAGGAACAATGCCAATAGACATGGTAGACCGCCTCAAAAATGCAGATGGTTGCCCGATGAAAAGAAAAGGCAAGGCGAGACTGTTGCCAGTCGCCTTGCCCTTCCGTTTGCTTGAGCTATCGCAGCAAAGACGACGTTTAGGCGATTTCGCCCGCGTACAGCTTGACAATCGTATCCAGGAACTTCAGCGCCTCGTCGGGCGTGCGTTGGAACGCATTGCGGCCCATGATGGAGCCAAAACCGCCGCCGTCGCGAATGGCGCGCACTTCGTCGAAGACCTGTTCGTCGCCGGACTTGGCGCCGCCGGAGAAGATGACCACGCGCCGACCATCGAACGCGCTCTGTACGATGTGGCGAACGCGCTCAGTCAGCGTGGCGCGCGGAATTCCGTACTTCTCGTAGACCTTCTTGGCCTCCGACTGCTCCAGGTAGTCGCTGGGCAGCTTGACCTTGACAATGTGAGCGCCCAACTGGCAGGCAATCTGCGCGGCATAGGCGTCTACGTCCAACGCGGTTTCGCCTTGTTTGCTCAGGTCGCCGCCGCGTGGATATGACCAGACCACCACGACCAAGCCCACGGCCTTGGCTTCGGCCGCCAATTCGCGCAGCTGTTCGTACATGGTGTTGCGGTAGACGGAGCCAGGATAGATGGTAAATCCGATGCCCACGCAGCCCAGGCGCAGGGCGTCATCCACGCTCGCAGTCACGGCGGAGATGGGGTCGGTTTCGCCGTGCAGCATGTCGTGATTATTGGCTTTGAGGATCAGGGGCACATCGCCCGCGTACTCGGCCGCGCCGGCTTCCAGGAAGCCCAACGGCGCTGCATAGGCGTTCAGGCCGGCATCAACCGCCAACTGGAAATGGTAGAGCGGGCTGTAACCGGGCGGATTGGGCGCAAAGCTGCGCGCCGGCCCGTGCTCAAAGCCCTGGTCAACTGGCAGGATGACCAGCTTGCCCGTGCCGCCCAGACGGCCATGGTTGAGCATGCGCGCCAGGTTTGTCTTGACGCCAGGGTTGTCGCTTGAATACCAACTGAGAATTTCACGCACTCGGTCTTTCATGACGAAAAATCGCCTCCTACACGTTTGAAAAGATGGGCGCCGCAATGCACGCGGCTAAATACTCATTACACGGCAGGCATTGGATCAGGGGAACCGCGATGTCGCTTTTTCATTCACAGTATACCACTATTCAACACCACGCGCCAAACGAAAAGGTGCAAATGGGCCGTATCGAAGGCATTGGAGGGCTTGGTTTCGTGGACAGTCGGCGCCTGCTGTGGTATAGTCAGGCGCAAAAGCCCCACCTTTGAGCGCTGCGTTCTGAAAGGAGCTTCGGCTGGCGTCTTATGTTCTATGATCTTTCACGCACATTAAGCCCCCGCACCGCGGTTTTCCCTGGCGACACGCCTGTTTCGGTAACGCAGAACCTGCTGCTGCAGCAGGGTGACGCCTGCAACCTCAGTTCCATTACGATGAGCGTCCATGCCGGGACGCATGTGGATGCCCCACGCCACAACAGCGACGCGGGATTGGGCATTGACCGCGTGCCGCTCGATGCGCTCATCGGTCTGGCGCGCGTCGTCACGATAGCGGTGCAGGACGCCATCACGCTCGCCGCCGTTCAGTCGCTCGATCTGACTGGCGTTGCACGGTTGATCGTGCACACGCGCGGCAGCGATGTGCCCAACGATGTTTTCGACCACGATCTCATCTACTTCACGCCAGAGGCGGCTGCCTGGTTGGGCGGTCAAGGCCTGCGCTTGATCGGCGTTGATACGCCATCGGTAGACCCGGCCAGCAGCGCTGACCTGGCGGCTCACCTGGCATTTCTGCGCCATGATGTGTTGATTGTCGAAAACCTGTGCCTGCGCGGCGTGCCGGACGGCGATTACGAGATCATGGCGCTGCCGCTGCGCATTGCCGAGAGCGACGGCGCGCCGGCGCGCGTGGTGCTGCGCACGCTGGCGCAGGATTGACGTCTCACAACCAGCGTTTGCGCCAGAAGAAGATCACAATGCTGATCGCCAGCGCGCCAGCCAGGCCCAGCACAAACCAGAAGGCCAAGGGATGATTCGCCGCTGGTAGGTTGACGTTCATGCCGAAGAAACTGGCGACCAGGGTCGGCAGGCTGATGATGATGGTCACGGCCGCCAGGAATTTCATCACCACGTTCAGATTGTTCGAGATGATCGAGGCGAACGCCCCCATCATCTGCCCCAAAATGCTTTCCGAAATCTCAGTCAGCTCGATGGCCTGCCGCACCTCGATCAGCACATCTTCCAGCAGCGCTTCATCTTCGGCTTCGGTCAGCAGATCACTCTTCTGCAGGCGCTTGAGCATCAGCTCATTCGAGCGCAGGGCTGTGATGAAATAGACCAGGCATTTCTGATACTTCAGCAGCTCCAACACCTCGCGATTCTGCAAGGAATGATGGAGACGAATCTGCACCTGCTCGACGGCCGCATCAATCGTACGCAGGTATTTGAGGTACTGCTCGCTGATGCGCAGCAGCAGCCTCAAGATGAACTGGCGTTTGCGCACCGTCGGCATGTCCGGGATCTTGCCTGCCGCAATGTCGCGCAGGATGTGGCTGCGCGTACAGCAGATGGTGACGATGTTGCTTTCGGTGATCAGAATGCCCAGCGGCACCGTCGCGTAGGGCGTGTCTATGGGCGTCGGCTTGGCGTGCGGAATAAGGAAAACGATCAGGGTCACGCCCTGGCTGTGCTCGACGCGCGCCCGCTCGCCTGGATCCAGCGCATACGTGATGTAGTTGGAAGGGAAGCCCCAAGCCTCCAGCTGCGCGGCGTCTTCCTGCGTTGCTTCAAGAACGTTGATCCAACAGCCCGCCGTGGGACTTGGCGCCACGGTGAGCGCATCGGGGTGAATCTCATACACAGTGATCATCGGCTGTGGCCTTTGCTGTTATCGCGGCTGGCGCCTGCTATACCTCGTCGAACTCGCCCGGCGGCAGGCACACGATCTCTTCGCCGTCGTCCATGTCGCCTTCGAACCAATCGTCTATCCAGTCATCCGCGCCGCGACTGCCGGCCATGAACGGAGCCGGGTCATGATACCACGCGTTGGCGGCCAGGGTAGCAGCAACAGGGTAGCCCGGATTTTTCTTGTCCACCAAGACCAGGCTGAAGTGCAGATGCGCGCCGCTCGAATTGCCGGTGTTGCCGCTCTTGCCCACCACGGCGCCTGCGTTCACGCGGTCGTCTACGTTGACCGAGACGCTGGACAGGTGCGCATAGATGGTATAGCCCTTCTGGTCGCCCCACGTGTGTTCGACAATGACTCTGATGCCATAGGCACCTTGATCCTTATTGGGGCCAAATTTCCCTGCGGTGGCCCCCGTGCGGAAGACCACCCCGTCGGCCGCGGCCAGGATGGAGGTTCCGATCGGGCATGCGTAGTCAATGCCTTCATGGCCGGCAAAGCCGAAGGGTTTGTACACTTCGGGGTTTTTGCCGAAGCTCTGCGAGATACGGATGCCCGGCGCCGGGTTTTGCAGGCTGATCTCATCGCCGATGGGCGGCCAGTTGTCTATGTCTTTAAGTAACTGCCTGATGGCCGCCAGCAGATCGCTCGTCTGCTTCTGCAGCGCGGGCACGTTCCCCAATCCGGCCACGGCTTTCTGCAAGTCCTGCTGCGTCTGCGCCACGGTTGTTCCCAGGTCGGCCACGGCCTTCACGCGGCCCTGAAGAGCCGCCAGGGCGGTTTGCAGGTCGGCGACGCGCTGCCGCAGCGCGGGGGTGGCATCGCTGCGCTGCGCCACCTGCGCCTGCGCCTGCTGGACGCGCGCCTGCAAGGCCGCGACCGCCTTGAGCGTGTCGGCCGCTTGCGCAACCTGCCTGGCGACCGCGTCGAGCAGCGGTTTTTGGGCCGCCAGTTGCGCGAGCGGAGTTAATTGCGCAACCGTTGGCGTCAGCTTCGTTTCCAACGCGGCCGCGCGCTGTTTCAGCCCCGCCAGATCGGTCGGCGGTGGTTCGACTGGCGGCGGCGTCGGCGGCGTCCCCGGTGCGGGCGGCGGCGTCGGCGGCGCGGGCGGTTGCACAGGCTGCACAGGCTGCACCGGCTCGTCGCGCAGCTTCGCCATGCGCGAGATGATCTGGATGGATTGGCCCTGGTTGTCTACGCCCAGGTGACGGAAGGTTTCCCACTTGCCGCCGCCATGACCCACCTGGTAGAGGCATGCGCCTTTGACATACGCGTCACGGCACAGCTCGGCGTTGTACCAGGCCAGCGATTCCCAGTATTGGTCCTGGGAGATGGTTTCCCCAGGCGACAACCACCCCACATCACCCGGCGGATCCACCGGGTGCTTGTACATGCGCGCCAGGCCACATTCGGTGATGATGACCTCATGCCGGTTGCCATACTTCTGCCGAATGCCTTCCATGCACGTGCGATAGAGAAGCGCGCCGGAGGCCACATCAGGCCCTGGCTTGAGCGCCGGCCAGCCGTACTCATGAAAACCGAGATATTTGTGCGTTTCCAGCGTGCGCGGGAACCAGTCCAGGTAATGACTGGCCTGTGTGAAATTACCAGCCGCGAAATTGAACCCAACGGCTTCCAGATTTTTGGTTTGCAGGCGCTCACGAAAACCGACCTGGAATGCATCATAGGCGCGTAGCCTCTTTTGGACTTCAGCCGGTTTGCTCTGGAAATCGCTTGAGGCTGGCCCGGGAATCGGCTCGTTGAGGCTCATCCAGGCGTCAATCAGCAGGCGGCCGTTGACCTTTTCGGTGGCGTAGCCGTAATCGTAGTTTAGAATCCGGTCGGCCAGGCTGCGGCCGGCCGCGGCTGGGTCGGCGCTATCCAGCATGGCGTCTTGTTCTTGATTCGTCAGGTACATGCGACCGATGATGAACGAATCTGGTGAGCGCCAATTACGGATTTCCTGTAATTTGCCGCGATCGCCCGCATGCCAAAGAATAGTCGGCGGCTTGGCTTCGACCAGGGCTTCGGGGATCCACTGTCGGGTTGATACTTCGATGTAGAAGCCAAGTTTGTTCATGTCGCGCCTCCCGTGGCTTTACGGCCCTTGCGCGCCGGTTTTTGCCCACTCTTCGGCGCTGGCGATTTTGGCTTCGAGCTGCGAGATTTCGACTTGGCGCTCGGAGGGACCGTGCGGGTGACGCCGGGAATATCAATGAGGTCATCCTCCGTCTTCAGATCGAATGAGAGGTGCGCCAAATCGTCAGGCACGGTCCACGCATCCCATGGCAGTTCAGACGACAGCTCTGGCCCTCGATCCCACGGGTCTGGCGTTTCGATGCCGCGTGTCTTGGTCGCCGCACCTGGATAAGGCGTGCCGGCGGCAATCAAGGCTGCCAGCCTGGCATGCGTATCCGCCTCATCGGCGCCGGCCAGGCGGAAAACCTGGCAGCCGGCCGCTTTCAGCCGCGCCTCGTCCGCGCCGGATACCCCGAGCTCGCCGCCCACAATGGTCACGACTTCCGCCTGCATGGCGTCCGCGACCGAGAAGCCCGCCGTGGGGCGGAAGAACGCCATGTAGTCCTGCGCATTGCGCCAGTCCGCCTGCGCCCAGTCCGCGCCGTGGTCCCAGAACAGCAGATAATGCTTGATCTGCTTGGCGCTGCTCTTGGGCTGACCGTCCAGCCAGCCCTGCACGGCCTTGTAGAGCTTGTTGCGCCAGGCGTTGCCGGTCTTCCATTGGTCGCCGGGGCACTCAGTGGTGTATTTTTGGACTTGATCCCAGATATCGCGATGGCCCACGACGCCGGTCTCTGGAACGCCGTCCTTGAATTGCGCGTCCAGGGGAATGTTGTACTTCTGCATCAGCCAGGCAATCAACTGCGTCGCGCTTGCCAGTTGGGGCGGCGTCGGTTCCTGCTTTTCTGGCGGGTGTGGGTTGCCGTTCAAATCGGTGCGCATGAAGCGGCCGATCAGGCTCACCGCCACGGCGTAATTGTTCGGTTCCTTGCCCTGGTAGGAGCCTGCCTGGTAGGAGCGAATGTCATCAGGTTGGCAGTGATAAATCACGCCATCGGGGGCCACGATGTAGTGATACGCGATACCCGGCCACGGCTCTTTGACCGTCTCGCCCTTCGCATTCGTGCGCGTGCCGAACACGTGATAGTGCGCAATGTTCTGCACGGTGTGCGTCAGCGGCGTATCGGTATGGTGCACCGCAATCAGGGAAATCGGACGCGTGCGCGTGGCGTAGGGCGGCAGCGTGGGGTGCGTTTCCAGCTTGCCGATCATGTCCACGATCGCGGGCTGCGGCACGCCCGCCGGTTTATCGGCCTGAAGCTGCGCAATCTGCGCCTGCAACTGCGCGATGGTGTTCTGCAATTGACCAATTGTGGCCTCGCGTGCCGCGACCGCGCCTAGCAGGCTCTGCACCTGCGCCTGCAACGGCGCCATGTCGGCTTGCAGTTGTGCGATCGTGGCCTCGCGCGCGGCGACCGTACTCAGCAGGCTCTGCACCTGCGCCTGCAGCGCAGCGACCTGACCGCCAGCGCTGCGCAGACGCTCCACGTCGGCCTGCGCCTGCGCCAGGGCGCTCTTCAGGCTGTCCCGCTCCTGCGTCAGGCTGCTGATCTGGCCGCGCAGCTGCGCGACCAACGCGCTGTTGTCCGCGCCGGCGTTGTCGGGCGGCGCTTTGGCCCGCTCTACCTGCACGGCCGCCAGCAGCGTATCTTTGAAACGGGCGCCGCTGAGCCACTGCGCGCCAGGTGAACCGACATTCTCCAATTCGCTGCGGCCCACCACGGCGTCGTTGCCGAGGTTGTAGGTTACCAGCAGCCAGGCGATCAACTTGGCTGCGCTGGCTAACTGCTCCGCGGGGGGCGCCACCGACGTGAAGTTGCCGGCCAGGGCCACGCCCACACTGTTGGCGTCCAGCGCCGGCTGCGTGGTTTGCTCGGTGATCGTCTCCAGCGCCTGTGTGGCGTAGATCGTGCCATCGCCGCTGATCAGGAAATGATAGGTGATGCCTGGCCGTCCCTGGCCCACCTGCGCCTCGGCCAGGCGCTGCGGCGTCAGCGTGCCGGAAGTCACCGTGTGATGCACGATGATGCGCTTGATGTCGCTCAAGGGACGCGTTGGATAACGTTTCGTGTCGTGCTGCTTCAACGGGCCTGGATCTTTGATATCTGGCTTGACCACGCCTGACGCCGGCGGATCGCCCTGCAGCTTCCGTACCTGCTCACGCAGGTCGGCGATGGTCGCCTCTTTCTGCGCCAGCGTGTCACGCAGAGCGGCCAGCGCGGTCTCTTTCTGCGCCAGGGCGTCGCGCAAACCGCCCAGCGCGGTCTCTTTCTGCGCCAGCGTGTCGCGCAGGCCGGCCAAATCCTGTTCCTTCTGCGCCAGCGTGTTGCGCAGCGTCTGCGTCTCCTGCTGGAACTGGGCGGTGATGGTCTGCAGTTGGCTGAACTGGGTCGTCAGTTCATCCACGCGCCGGCGCAGCCGCGTCAGTTCCGTGTCGTCCGGCGGTTTGTTCAGCCACGTCTGCACATCCGCCAGCAGGCGCTCGCGATAGCGGGCGCCTGTGTCCCATTGGTCGCCAGGCGAGGGAATGCCCTTTTCGACTTCCCGCCGGCCAAAGATTGCCTCTACGCCCAACTTGGTCGTTGACAGCAGCCAGGCGATCAGGTGCGCTGCGCTCGCCATCTGTGCATCGGCCGGCACAGCGGCCATGAAGTTGCCGCCCAGGGCTACCGCGATGCTGTCCGCGTTGACGTCGGCCCTGCTTGTCGGCACAACGGCTTCCAGCGGCTGTGTCCAGTAGATCGCGCCATCCGTGTTGATGAGGAAATGGTAGGTGATGCCCAACTTTCCTGTGCGGATCAAAGACTGGGCAATGGTCTGTGGCGAGAGGTTGCCATCGGCAATCCCCGTATGGTGAACGACGATGCGGCGGATCGCGCCCACATCACGCGTGGGGTAAGGCGCGGTCTGGGGCAGACTGCCACGCAGGTCTTGCAGGTCCGGCTGCGGCACGGCGCCCGGCGGCAGGGCCAACAGCGCTTCCAGGCTGGTTACGCCGCGGCCGAGCGCCTCAGTTTCTGAGGCGGCGCTTGGCGCCGCGCCCGCACGCGTGGTCAGGTCCGTGACCTTTGCCATGAGCGCGCTGGAGACGGGCGAACCGGCACCAAGCATCTTCTGCAGGTCAGCCAGCAGTTTAGCTACCTGCGCCTCCAGGTCGCCCAGGCGCTTGCGCAGCGCGGCCCATGGGTCATCGGCGACCGGCCGTTGCGGCCACTTGTAGCCCGCGCTCAGCGCCTGCTTGAAGTCCTCCTTGGCGCCGTTCTTGGTTTCGATCACGAAGTGGTCGTGATTGGCCCAACGATAGAGCACCAGCGCGCGGATAACCTGGTTGCCGGGCGTCTGGTTCCACTGGTTGATCTCGTCATAGGCCCGGCGCACCCAGCCGGTGTTACGATCTTCCCACGGTCCGTTGTAGTCGGTTTCGGTGATGTAACAAGGTAAGGAGCGCATGGATGCCGGCACCACGCGCAGGAAATCTTTGTAGGTGGGGAACTGCTTGTTGTAGCGGTTGTAAGGGGGATCCATGGTCTCCGCGCTGGTGACGGTTGCCGGATCGCTGCTGCGCCCATAGGTGTGCAGGGCGAAGCCATCGCATTCGCCGGTCACGAATCTCAGGACCGAGGCGAAATACTCGATCCAGTCGCCGGTTTCGATATTCCAGGGCGCCACGCCCGCCACCAGCACCTGCGCCTGCGCATCCACGGCGTGGATGGCGCGGCGGCACAAGCGGTAGCAGCGCGCATACAGCTCTGGCGTGATCGTTTCCGGCGGCGCAACCGGGCGCTCATTGGCGAGATTGGGCTCATTGCCGATGATCCAGATGCGGCAGCCCTGCGAGCTGCGTACAAAATTGGCGCAGCGCTTGGCAAAGTCTTCGTAGCGCGATGAATGAGGAATGGTGCCCTGGGCGTTGTGGTTGTAGTTCAGGCGCACGATCACACCGATGCCGCGACCGGAGAGAGAGGTGTAATTACCGCCGCCGGTGTCGTTGGGATTGGCCTCAATTTGCTCGGAAATGACCACCCACCCCGGCGCGCCTGCATCGAGCATCAACTGCTCACCGCCGGGATCGTGCAGTCCGTACAGGTATTCGGAGTCGAACATGGGACGTGACATCGGTGAAACCTCCATGATCGGAAATGCAAAGCGCAGAGCATGAAGCGCAAAGTGCAGAGAGCAAAGTGCAAAGCGCAGAGTGGCGAGTGCGCCTGGCGTTCGTTCGGGTGGGGCTTCGTGTGCAATGGTTGACTTGGACTAATGCCATTATACGCCTCCCGGCGCTTTTGAGCAAGTGAAAATCTCCGGTCTCCGATCTCCGGTCTCCGGTCTCCGGTCTCCGGTCTCCGATCTCCGATCTCCGATCTCCGGTCTCCAATCTCTTTTTTGCCTTTCCATGTCCCGGTGCTAGAATGAGTTATCTGGCCCGCCTCCGTGGAGACTAATGCGCCTCAAGCAACTTGAACTACAAGGCTACAAATCCTTCGCCAATCGCACTGACTTCGCCTTCAACACCGGCGTAACCGCCGTCATTGGCCCCAATGGCTCTGGTAAATCGAACGTAGCCGACGCCGTGCGTTGGGTGCTGGGCGAGCAGAGCTTTAACCTGCTGCGCGGCAAGAAGACCGAAGACATGATCTTCTCGGGCAGCGATCAGCGCGCGCGCCTGGGCATGGCCGAGGTGCGCTTGACCCTGGACAACAGCGATGGCTCCCTGCCGCTAGACTTCCAGGAGGTCACAATCATTCGCCGCGCCTATCGCTCCGGTGAAAATGAATACCTCCTCAATGGCACCCGCGTGCGCCTCAAGGACATCGCCGAGCTGCTCAGCCGTTCAGGCCTCAGCCGCCGCACCTACACGGTCATCGGGCAGGGCCTGGTGGACCAGGTGCTCTCACAGCGGCCCGATGAGCGCCGCGCGCTCTTCGAAGAGGCCGCAGGCATTACCGCACAGCAGGCCAAGCGCGACGAGGCCTTGCGCCGCCTCGATGAAACCAAGACCAATTTGCAGCGTGTGCATGATTTGCTGGAGGAGATGACGCCGCGCCTGCGGCATCTCAAACTGGCGGCCGACAAGGCCAACCAGGCCAGGCAGCTGCAGGCCGATCTGCATGCTCTGCTGCGCACCTGGTATGGCTACCGCTGGCACGCCCTGCTGGGCGAATTCGAACGCGCGCAGCAGGCTGAGCGCAGCGCGGCGGACCTGCAGCGCCAGTTTCAGGCCGACCTGGCGCGCCTGGAGGCCAATCTGCTGGCGCAGCGCGCGCGTCACGCCGACCTGCGCCAGCACCTGGGCGACTGGCATCGCACGGCCAGCGCGCTGCACCGCCAGGCCGAGGCCGTTCAGCGCGAGCTGGCGGTCAGTGAAGAGCGCCAGCGCCAGCTCAGCGTGCGCCAGCGTGAAGCGGTCTCCGATTTGGCCGGTCTGCAGGCCCAAGAAGCCGCGGCCGCCGAACGACTGCTGGCGCTGCAAGAGACGTTGACCGCGCGCCAGGCTGAGGCCGAGGCGCAGCGGATCGCGCTGCGCCGCGCGGAAGAGGCCCTGGCGACGCGCCTGGCCGGCCGACAGGCCCGCCAACGTGCGTTGGAACAGGCGCAGGCCGAAGCCAATCGCCTGCTCGCCGCGCAGCAGGCCGCGCGTGCGCAGTTGGCCCAGATCGGTGAACGCCAGGCAGCCTTGCAGAAGACGGAGGCCGAACACGCGGCCGCCATCGAGGCCGGTCGCGCGGGCGGGGTCGCCCTGGCGCAGCGGCTGGGCGCGCTGGAAGCCGAGCAGGCCGCGGCGCAGACTGAGATCCAGCGCCTGGTGAAGGCGCAGGCCGAGCAGGCCGCCCTGGCCGAGCAGGCCGAAAGCGAACGCCGCCAACTGGCCGCCGCGTTGAGCGACCTGGGCCGCGAAGGCGCCAGCCTGCAGGGCCGCTTCGACGTGCTGACGCGTCTGCGCAGCGAAGGCGCAGGTTTTGCCGCGGGCGCGCGCGCCGTGCTCGCCGATCTGTCCAGCACGCGGCCGCAGCTCCCGCGGGGCATTTTGGGCGCGGTGTCGTCGCTCATCCGCGTGCCCAGCCACCTGGAAACCGCGCTCGAAGCGGCCCTGGGCGGCCAACTGCAGGACATCGTGGTTGAAACCTGGGATGTGGCCGAAACAGCCATCGCGTTTCTCAAGCGCACCGACGGCGGACGGGCCACGTTTTTGCCCCTGGACACGATCCGGCCAGCGCCGCCCATCCGCGTACCGCACGGCGCGGGGGTGCTCGGCGTCGCCGCCGACCTGGTGGAGACCGAGCCGCGGCTGGCGTCCCTGGTTCAATACCTGCTCAACCGCATTGTCGTCACTGAAGACCTGGCCGCGGCGCGCCGCGTGCGCCAGGGGTTGGGCAGCGGCCCGCAGCCGACGCTGGCGACGCTGGAAGGCGACCTGGTGCGGCCCGGCGGCAGCGTCAGCGGCGGCAGTTCCGCGCGCAATCGCCAGGAAGGTTCGGTGCTGGCGCGCGAGCGCGAATGGCGAGAGCTGCCTGCGGCCATCGAGGCGCTGAAGGCGCGCAGCCGGCAGCTCGACGCGCAGGTGCGCCAGGCTGAAGCGAAGCGCCAGGCCGCGCTCGACAGCCAGCGCCAACTGCGCAGCGTCCAGACACAGCAGGAACAACAGCGTGCGGCCGGGCGCGAGGCGCTCAACCAGGTGCAGCGCGACCTCGATCGCCAGCGCCAGGCGGAACGCTGGCACGCCGACCTGGCGCGGCAGGCCGCAGAAGAAAGCGGCGCGCTGGCGGCGCGGGTCAGCGCGCTGCAAGTCACGCTGACGCAGCACGAAGCCCAACAGTCGGCCGCGCAGAGCGCGATCAGCGCCGCGCGGCAGGCGCTGGCCGCGCTGGCGGCCGACGATCTCGATCAGGCTGTGGCGGCTGCGCGGGCCAGCCTGGCGACTGCGCAGGCGCAGGTCTCGACCCAGGAGGCGTTGGCGCAGCAGGCGCGCGTTGCGCGTGAGGGAGCTGCGGCGCAGGCTGCGGCCCGCCGCGCCCGCGCCGCGGAGTGGCAAGCCGAATTGGAGCGCCTGGCCGGTCACGTGCGCGAGCTGGCCGCGCAGGACGCAGCGCTGGCCGGGCAGATCAAGACCTTCCAGGATCAGATTGACCCGGCCGAGGCGGAGCTGGCGCAGGTGGAAGCGTCACAATCGCAGCAAGAAGCGGTGGCTGACCGCGCGCGCCAGCAGGCGCGCAGCGCGGAGCTGCAGTTGAACCAGGCGCGCCTGGAATTGGAGCGCCGCCAGGACGCGCTGGCGCGGCTGCGCCGTGACATCGAACACGACTTCGGGTTGGTGCAGTTGGAACGCAGCGCGGAGCTGGCCGATCAACCGCCGCTGCCGATGGGCGCGCTGGTGGAGGCCCTGCCGGTGGTCGAGAGTCCGCCAGAAGGGCTGGAAGCCGAAGTGCAGCGCCTGCGTCAGCAGCTCACGCGACTGGGCAGCGTGAACCCCGACGCGCCGGCTGAGTACGAAGAAACGTCCGGCCGCCATGCGTTCCTGGTCGAGCAGGTGGCCGATTTGGAGAAGGGCGCCGCCGGCCTGCGCCAGGTCATCGCCGAACTGGAGAAGGTGATGGAGCGGGAGTTCCGCAAGACCTTCCGCGCCATTGCCGAGCGCTTCAAGGAATACTTCAGCATGCTTTTTGGCGGCGGCAGCGCGCGCCTCAGCCTGAGCGACGGCGACAGCCTGGCGACGACCGGCATTGAGATCATTGCCCGGCCGCCGGGCAAGCGGCCGCAGAGCCTGGCGCTGCTCTCCGGCGGCGAACGCGCCCTGACCGCGGCCGCGCTGATCTTCAGCGTGCTCAGCGTCAGCCCGCCGCCATTCTGCATTCTCGACGAGGTGGATGCGGCCCTGGACGAAGCGAACGTGGGGCGTTTTCGCGACGCGCTCGGCCGCCTGGCGCACGACACCCAGTTCATCGTCATCACCCACAACCGCGGCACCGTCGAAGCGGCGCAGACCATCTATGGCGTCTCCATGGGCGCGGACAACGCCTCGCAGGTGTTGTCGCTGCGCCTGGAAGATTTGCCGGCCGACGTCGGCGGTCGCCAGGTCGAAACACAACATGTCGCGTAGGCCCTGGGCCGCGCTGGCTGTCGTCGCCAGCGTTTTCTTCTGGTCCGCCAGTTTCACCTGGTCGAAGCTGGCCTTGCAGGAGGTCAACGCGTGGGGCCTGGCCTTTTGGCGCTGGCTGCTGGCGGCCTTGTTCTTCGCGGTCTACCTGCCGCTGACCGGGCAGGGGCCGCCGGTGCGCCAGGCGCTGCGGCAGGATGGATGGCGCCTGGCGCTGCTCAGCCTGCTCGGCGTCAGCCTGCTCTACGGCCTGCAGAACATTGGCCTGACCCGCACCAGCGCCATCCACAGCAGCCTCATCATGAACGCCATCGGCCTGTTCACCGCGCTGCTGGGCGTGGTCTGGTTGGGCGAACGGCTGGGCCGGCGCGGCTGGCTCGGCCTGGCGCTGGCCTTCAGCGGCGTGGCCATCATCGTCTGGCAGGGCGCCGCGCCTGCGGTGGGCGCCAGCACCCTGGCCGGAGACCTCATCACGCTGGCGGCTGCGCTGTGCGCTGCGCTCTACTCGATCTACGGCAAGCCGTTGGTCGGCCGCACGCCCCCGGCTGTTTTGACTGGCCTGGTCGCTGGCTTTGGCGCGCTCTTCTTGCTGCCGGCCGCCGTCTGGCAAGGGCTGACCATCCCCGCGCTGCCAACCACGTGGGCGCTGCTGTTGGCGCTGGGCATCGGCAGCAGCGCGCTCGCCAACCTGGCCTGGTGGCAGATGCTGGCGCGCATGGATGCCAGCCGCGCCGGTCTCTTCCTCTTCCTCATTCCCGTCACCGCCAGCCTGATCGCCGTCGTCACCCTGGGCGAGACCTTGACCTGGCAGACGATCGGGGGCGCGGTGTTCGTGCTGGGCGGGCTGTACCTCGCGCGGTAGGTCACACCACCGGCGGATCTCGTTGTGATCGTTGCATGGTTATGGTACAATCCACTCACGATGACGGCATTATCTCTTTCGGAACTGAGCCAGCGCGTGCAAGTCCCGTGAATGAGCCCCGTGAGTGAATGAATTCACGGTCTGGCATGGCAAACCTGCTGAAGCAGGTTGTTTTGCCCACGCCAACCCGTTTCAACGGGTTTTGATATTTCAGACGCCGAATTCATTCGGTGGCTGGCGATGATCGCCCCGTGAATGAATTCACGGTCTGGCATGGCAAACCTGCTGAAGCAGGTTGTTTTGCCCACGTCAACCCGTTTCAACGGGTCTTGATATTTCAGACGCCGAATTCATTCGGTGGCTGGCGATGATCGCCCCGTGAATGAATTCACGGTCTGGCATGGCAAACCTGCTGAAGCAGGTTGTTTTGCCCACGTCAACCCGTTTCAACGGGTTTTGATATTTCAGACGCCGAATTCATTCGGTGGCTGGCGATGATCGCCCCGTGAGCCCCGTGAATGAGTGAATGAATTCACGGTCTGGCATGGCAAACCTGCTGAAGCAGGTTGTTTTGCCCACGCCAACCCGTTTCAACGGGTTTTGATATTTCAGACGCCGAATTCATTCGGTGGCTGTTCAGGGAGGATTTCCGATGCCCTTCTGGCGCAACTATTACCATCTCGTTTGGGCGACCAAGAACCGCGAACCCTTCATCACATCCGACATCGAGCCGCGGCTTTTCGCCTACATCATTCGTATATCCGCTGAGCTTGGCGCTTACGTTTACGCCATCAACGGCTGGACCGATCACACGCATGTCGTAACCGCCATCCCTCCTCACGTGGCCGTTTCCCACTGGGTCAAGCACGTGAAGGGGGCTTCTTCTCATGATCTTAATCAGCAAGGCCTTCCCTTCCATTTCGGTTGGCAGCGAGGCTATGGCGTCTTGACCTTGGGGCAGCGTCAACGACCCGATGCCGAAGCCTACGTGCATAGGCAAAAGGAGCATCATGCTCAAAACACCATCAATGCTTGGTTGGAACGCTACGACGAGATTGACGAGGGGCCGTCCGATGCCGTGGGCGGTCAACCTCCGCCGGTACCTGCCCTGCGCGAGCCTTCCCCCAGCTATGGAATGCCCAACGATTCACCTTTTCCTTTTTAGCCACCTTGAAGGTTGAAGCAGCCTGTGCCCGCAAAACTCCAACTCAAATTCGACGCCAACCAGGAACACCAGCTCCAGCCGGTGGAGAGCATCGTGCACCTCTTCAATGCCACTGCATCACAACAACCACCATCCCGGAAATTCGCGATGCCCATCCTGATAACTGCCCAACTCCGAATTGGCGAGGCGCCATGACCACATCATTCAATTCCGCTGCGTTGCGTGAGCTGTTGCTCACGGCCTTGAGCGATGAGCAGTTCACCAGCCTGGCCTACGACTACTTTCGCTCGGTCTACAACGATTTTACCGCCGGTCAGTCGCGCTCGCAGCGCGTGCAGCTGCTCGTGGAATACTGCGAACGCCGGAACGCGCAAGAACTTCTGCTGGCCCAGGTGCAGAAGATCAACCCAGCGCGCTACACCCAATACCTACAGCGCACCGTGATCCTCGATACGCTGCTCAACCAAGGGCTGGACGCCGGCCTCGAAACGCTGGCCGACCAACCCGAAGCGCTCGACCAGGCTGTCGCGCAACTGCGCGGCCGAGAGAAGGAGATGCGCCAGGCGCGGCTGCGCGACCTCGTTGCGGACGCGGCCGACCGGGCGCGGGCTGAGTTCAAGGGCGAGGCGGATGCGACCGGCGCCCCGCTGAGCCAACTGCTCGACCAACCGCCGTTTCTGCTGCGCGTGGCCGAGATTCTGCTGCTCGGCGAGCGACCCGACGCCAACCGGCTGCGTGAGGAGTTCCGGCCACGCATGGGCGAAGAGCGCTGGGTTGCCAGCCAGCGACCGCTGCTGCGCTTCTTGCAGGAGTTGGATCGGAGCCTGCTCTTGGATGACGTGTGGGGCCCGACCCTGCGTGAGTTTCGCGCGGAGGCAACTCTGGCCAGCATTGACCGCAACACGCTGGCTTTACACGGCGTGCTGGCCCAGATCAGCGAGCAGATGGCTGTCCTGCCCGACGGCATCGCGCAGGCGGTTGCGCGGCGGTTGCACCCCCTTGACCTGGCGGACCTGGAGAAGTCCTACCTGCGCGGAGTGTACGCGGAGTGCAGCGACGTGCCCCTGGCGAGCGGCGGTGCGCCGCCCGATGCGGCACAGAACCGGCGGCCGCGGCTGCAGAAGATCTACGTGGATCTCGACACGACGACGCCGCCAGAGATGGATCGAGTCTACAGCCGGCTGGGATTCAGCGCGGCCAATCGCGCCAAGGCGGAAGCGGTGCTGCGCAAGGCTGTGCGCGAGACGCCGGGAGAAGCGATGCTCGACCGGAGCGGACGCAGCAAAGAGGGACTCACCGTCGAAGCGTTGCGGGCATTCGTCGGCGAGCGCGGCCAGGGCGAAGGCGAGCGCGCGAAGAAAGTAGAAAAGCAGCTAAAGGTCGCGGAAGGAAGTCTGCGCTCCGCCCTGGCCAGCCTGAGCGTGCTGGAGGCGATTGGTCAGCACCGGCAGTTGGTCATCCTGGGCGACCCGGGCAGCGGCAAGAGCACGCTGACCCGCCGGCTGGCGGCGGCGCTGGCGGCCGCCGTGCGTGACGATCTGCCGGAGAGCGAACGCGATTGGGCGACGCCGCTGGCCGGGGCCTTCGACCACTGGCTGCTGCCGGTGCGCATCGTCTTGAGCCGCTGGGCCGCCCATTTGCCCAAGGAAGGTGTGGGCTGCGCGGACGACTTGATCAGCGAATGTGTGCGCTTGCTCAAGGCCAGCGGCAGCATGGACGGATCGCGACAGGCCGAGCACTTCCTGGCGCGCGTGACGGCCACGCCGCCTACCGTGCTGCTGCTGCTGGACGGCCTCGACGAGGTTGCGGACGTGGACCGGCGCCAGCGCCTGCTGGCCGCGGTGCAGCATTTTGTGACAAGCTACCCGCAGGTTCCCCTGCTCGTGACGTGCCGCCAGCGCCCGTATCGCGAGGGAGAGCATTACCGCCTATCGCTGCCCGCGGTGGAGTTGGCGCCGCTGACGCGGCCAGCCGCGGGCGAGTTCTTGCAGCGCTGGCACGACGAGCTGACCTGGGCCGGCTTCTATCAGCCGGCGGCCGCGGCCAGCGCGCAACAGCGACTGATCGGGGCGATTGACGACCCGGCGCGGGGGGAGCTGCGCGAGATGGGGGGCACGCCCCTGCTGCTGACGATGATGGCGCGCGTGAACTACGAGCGCGGCCTGCCGGAGAGCCAGGCAGCCTTGTATGAGAAATATGTTCAGATGCTCCTGTGGGAGTGGGAGCACACGAAGCTGGATGACCAGGGGCAGCCGACGGGACTGGAGATTCTCCTGCGCCAGGCCGGGGTTTCGACGGTCAGCCTGGAGCGCGCCCTGAACAAGCTGGCGTACACGGTGCACGGCGCGGAAGGGCAGCGCAGTGTGGTGGACATCCGCCGGGCCACCATCCGGGAGGCGTTGGAGGAAATCCATACGGGCGATGAGGCGACCAAGGCGGCGTGGGCGGTGGGTGTGTTGAAGCTGATGGACGACCGCTCTGGGCTGATCTATGCCGTGGAACAGAATCGTCTCTACCGCTTTTCGCACCGCACCTTCCAGGAGTACCTGGCCGCGCGCTGGCTGGCGACGGGCGACTTCGTGCGCAAGTTCAGGGAGAAGGTAGATCAGGAGCAGTGGCAGGAGGCGATCTTCTTAGCCTTGGGTCACCAGGTGTCGGTGTTGGGCCGCTACGACGACGCGCTGGAGGTGATTGACGAGCTGCTGCCGGCTACGCCCACCAGCGCGGTTGACTGGCAGCGGGTGCTGGTCTTGGGCGAAGCCTACACGCGCCTGCGGGGGCCGAAGTGGGTGAAGGAGGCCGAGAAGGAGAAGCTGCGCGAGCGGGTGATGGCCGATGTGCCGGCGCGGCTGACCGAGGCCATGCACGCGGCCAGCCTACCTGCGCGGCAGCGGCTGGACGCTGGCTTGCTGCTGGACGCCCTGGGGGTCGAGCCGCCGGGGCTGGATGAGTTCGTGGCGGCGCCGGGGTGGGGGTTTGCCATGGGACGCTATCCGGTGACGAACAAGCAGTATCGGCGGTTTGTGGAGGCCGGCGGCTATGCGGCGGAGAATGAGAAGCGGTGGTGGAGTGAGGAAGGTCAGAAATACAAACGAGAGTACAGCTGGACCGAACCGCGCTGGTGGGACGATGCTCGTTTCAACCATGACACGCAGCCGGTGGTCGGCGTGAGCTGGTACGAAGCCAACGCCTACGCTGTCTGGCTGACCGACCACCTGCGCGGCAAGGGTCTGATCACCAGCGAGCAGGTCGTGCGCTTGCCGACGCAGGCCGAATGGGAGCAAGCGGCGCGCTCGACGGACGGCCGCGCCTATCCCTGGGGCGGCGCCTTCGACCCGGCCAAGGCTAACACAGAGGAGAGCGGCTTACAGCAGACCACCCCGGTCTGGATGTACCCTGATGGTCGTACGCCAGAGGGCGTGTGGGACCTGGCCGGCAATGTGTGGGAGTGGACGAGCGATGTGGACAAGGATGGTTGGCCGCGGCTCAAGGGTGGATCGTGGTATGATGGCAAGACAGGAGCTACTTCGGCTGCCCGCTTCGTCGGCTCCCCGTGGAACTGGAGCGACGTCAGGGGTTTGCGGGTGGTAGTCGTCCCCGACTCTCGTCTGGGGCCAGTTCTGGTTCCTGGCTTCTGAATTCTGGATTCTGCCATTCGGATTTTTTTCACGATGACTGCTCAGTCTGCCAGGAATGTGGACAGGATTCACAGGATTTACAGGATACTTGGCTCTTTAGGCTGATTGTTTTGCGCGCCAGGGGGCGAAAATTCTGTGCATCCTGTCCATCTGGCGTGTAGGGTTCGGAATGAGGTTTCACTTTGGCAATCAAGGGGTCATGCCCCTTGTTGTAGGGCCGGGTCGAATCGGCTGACAGGATTCACAGGATTTACAGGATACTTGGCTCTTTAGGCTGATTGTTTTGCGCGCCAGGGGGCGAAAATCCTGTGCATCCTGTCCATCTGGCAACTCCTCGGCCATCCGTTGCCACCGATTGAAATCGGCGGCTGAAATGGCGGAAACCTGCTGAAGCAGGTTCGAAACGCCGCCCGTAACCAGCTTCAGCGGGTTTCCAGGGGTATCAGGCGTCGGATTCATCCGATGCCGGGGGCAGGCTGAGTAGTTGCCCAATCTGGCGTGCAGGGTTCGTCATGAGGTTTCTCTTTGGCAATCAAGGGGTCATGCCCCTTGTTGTAGGGCCGGGTCGGTTCGGCTGCCCGCAACGACAACAACCCGAGGAACAGGAACGACAACAGGGGTTTGCGGGTGGTAGTCGTCCACGACTCTCCTGACTGCGTCACGTCCCCGCCAGTAATGGGCGGCGCCGCCTGGCGTCGTCGCCCCGGTGCGGAAACGAGAGACGGCGCGATCCGGTCCTGGCCGCAGTCAGCACGGAGACTGCGGGCATATAGCGTCGAGGCCCGGCCCCTGCGTCTGCAACACGGCGCTTGGGTCGGGCCGTTCCTAATCCTTCTTGGCGATCCAACTCCCCATGAGCCTGCCTACTTCGGCGGTCAAGCCGCTGACGTGCCGATACTGACCGTCGCTGAGCAGCTGCATCTGGTGGCACAAGAGGAGCGTCTTGCGCAGCCCGGCGAGCGCGCGGTCGGCCAGCGCCAGGTGGCGCAGGCGGTTGACCGGGTCGAGACCGGCGGCGACGAGGGCGTCCTGCAGGGCGAAGGCCTGGTCTTGCACACGGCGGGCCAGGACGAAGCGCTGGTCGCGCGGAAACTTGCGTGTAGTCAAAAGAAGCCACAGCAGCAGGTCGTGCGTCTTGGTAAAGACCGGTGATTCGTTCATGGCGCTAACTTTCTTTTGCGATCTGGCGGTTTGATGGGTGTGGCTCTGAAGACCGTCTTGCGCAGGTGGTAGGTCTGGCCGTAGCGCACGTGGTTGACCCAGCCTTGCACCGACGCGGTCACGCGGCGCAGGGGGATCTCGCGGGCGCGGTAGCGCGCAAGGAGGCCGCGCAAATGGCGACGAAAAGCAATGCCCTTGCGCCGCTTGAGTTTGCGCTGATGCGGGTAAACAACGAACCCCAGGAAGGGGATGCCTTCGGTGACCGGCTGCGGGTGGCAGCGGCGCTCGTGCAGCTTGAGACGCTGCGCATCGAGGAACGCCATGATCTCCCCGCGCCAGCGCCAGAGCGTCGCTTTGTCATCGGCGAAGAGCAGGAAGTCATCCACGTAGCGCAGGTAGGCTGGGCACTTGAGCTCGCGCTTGATGAAGTGGTCGAGCGGGTTGAGGTAGACGTTGGCCCAGAACTGGCTGGTGAGGTTGCCGATGGGCAGGCCCCGTGGACGCAAGGGAGCAAAGAGATCGTCGCCGTAGAACCAGTCCATCGCGTATTCGGCGCTGAGGACGCCGCGGCCGCTGGCCAGGATGACCCGGCACAACCAGAGGACGTCGGGGTCGGCGATGAGCTGCGCCAGGCGGCCTTCGAGAATGGCGTGGTCAATGGCGGGGAAAAATTGGCGCACATCGCACGGTAAGACAAAAGGATAGCGGCGGGCGAATTCCTGGCCGCGATCGAGCGCGGCGTGCGTGCCTTTGCCGACGCGGTTGGCGTAGGAATCGAAGATGAAACGGCGCTCGAAGAGGGGCTCGATGACGTTGCAGAGCGCATGATGCACGACGCGGTCGCGGAAGGGGGCGGCCGAGATGAGGCGGCGCTTTGGCTCCTGGATGTGGAAGCTGACGTAGCCGCCAGGCTCGTAACGGTGCGTTGTCAGTTCCTCCTGCAGCGCCAGCAGGTTCTCGCCCGCGTTGGACTCGAACGTGGCCGCCGGGGGGCGGCCGCGTTTGCCCTTGCGGGCCTTGCGCCAGGCCAGCAGAAGGTTCTCCCAGGCGACGACCTGGGGGAAGAGATGACGAAAGACCTGCGCCATGAAGCACCCCTCCAGAAAAAAATGGCGCGCGGTCGCCGAGCTTTGCTCGGCGACCGCAGAGCAGAAATCAGAATTTAGGAGCCAGGAACCAGAACCGGCCCCAGACGAGAGACGGGGACGACTACCACCCGCAAACCCCCGTCGTCGTTCCTGCTCCTCGGGAGGTCGTCGCTGCGGGCAGCCGAACCTACGCCCGTGGCGTCGTTCCAGTAGGCGCCGCCGCGCAGCGCCTTGCCCGACGCATAGTCATCCTGCATCCACTCCCAGACGTTGCCGGCCATATCGTACACCCCCTCGGGCGTAGCGCCGCCGGGGTACATGGACACCGGTGTGGTTTGGTGCAAGCCGCTTTCGTTCGTGTTGGCGCGCCACGCGGCGAAATCGCCCTCCCATGGGTATTTGCGTTTTGATTGACCGGCAGCCGCCCATTCCCATTCGGCTTCGGTGGGCAACCGCACTGCCTCAGCCTGATCCAGTTGCCCGATCCGTCTCAGCTCCCCGGTCAGCCAGGTGCAGTAGGCGTTGGCCTCGTACCAACTGATGCCGACGACAGGCTGCGTAGCGTGGTTGAAGCGGCTGTCGTTCCGGAAGCGTGGCCCATCTGGCCAGGGTTCCTTCGGATCATAGTCCTTCTGGAAGTACTCGATGTCCTTGATAGCCTGCGGAGTCCACCAGGGCCGGCTGCGGTCGTAACCGCCGGCTTCCACGAAGCGATGGTATCCAACGTTGGTCACTGGGTACTTGCCGATGCGGAAGTCGTAGCCGAGCCTGGCCTGGGCCTGGATGGGCACAAAGGCGTCGAGATCATCGGGCCGGTCGCCCAGGTCGGAGGCCAGCAGGCCGGCTTCCAGGCGTTGGGATGCCGGCGCGGCTGGGCTCTGCATCAGCGCGGTCAAAACGGGCGGCAGCTTTTTGCGCAGGTCCGCACCAATCGCATCGCGATCCCGGTGCGGCCCGGACTCCAGCCATGCCTGGGCGACGACCAACAGCCGACGCCACTCCTCCGGCGTTTCGAAGGCGCCCGCAGCCAGGCTGGCCAGGATACCCCGCAGGATGTTACGCTGTCCCTTGAAGGTCAAGTAACCGCAGGCCAGTAAGATGACCTCACGCCAGGTGTCGTCGCCGGCCAACGCGGCCGCTCTTTCACCTGGATCCGCCTGCGCCAACAGCCCGCGCGCGGCCAGGTATTCCTGGAAGGTGCGATGCGGAAAGGTGAAATGCCCCGGCTCGCTTTCCACCAACAATCCGCCCCGCTCACGCATCAGATCTACCACTTGACTGGCCCACGCCTTGCCGCTGTGCCGGTGGGGATGTTTGAGGGCCAGTTGTTTTTCCAGCAGGTCGGCCGGCAGATCAACGGTTTCGCGGCCGCTCTGGCCGTGCGCCCGGTAAGTGATCTCCCACAGGACTTGCTCGAGATCGGCCCGGTTCAGTTTCACATCGCCATCCTGCAGCAGGTCATAGAGGCCGCGCACCGGCGTCGCCGGTCCTTCGCTCTCTTGCGCGGCCTTACCCTTCTCCCATTCCCACAGCAACTGCTCGACGCACTCGTCGTATAGCTCGGCGCGGCTGTCCGGCAAGCCCGCGCGCGCATTGACTCGCGCCAGCATGGTCAAGAGGAGCGGCGTGCCCGCCATCGTCGCCAGTTCACGACGCCGATTGATGGCCTGTAAGAGCTGATCGCGCGCTTCGCCTGCCTGCACGGCCGACAGCCGTTCGATGCGGATCAGTTCTTCGTACCAGCGGTAGGTAAAGCGTTGGATGCGCGCCGTATCCAGATCGGCCAGCTCGAATACAGGGAGATCAGGCATCTGGTAGATGCTCTGCTGCTCCCGGTAGGGTTTCACACGACTGGTGACCAGGACATGGCAGTGCGGATGAGCCACGCAGAAGGCCTGCACGCTGGCAACGACCAGGCGGCGCCGGTCAACCGCATCGCCATCCCCGGCCGGCACTTCGTCCAGGCCATCGAAGAGGATCAGGGTTGAAGGACTTTCAAGGCGTGCGAGCAGGCGTTTGCGGTCGGACAGACCGATCGCTGTGGTGAGGGCCGCGTACGCCAGTTCCACGCCCGCGCGGCTGTCCGCCTGTAGTTTTGCGCTCCAACTGCGCAGGACGACACGGATGGGAAAGAGGGGAGCCGCGAAGGCCTCCTGCAGGACGGTAAGCCAGTCCATACCGGGACTCAAGAGAGCGCCTGCCAGCGTGAAAGCCAGGTGGTTGACCAGGGTGGTCTTGCCGGAGCCGGGCTTTCCCAAGAGCACCAACCGTTTGTGACGGGCCAGGGCTTCCAGGGCGGTCATGGGTTGTAGCGCGGCGCGTAAGCTCTCCTCGTCCTTGGCCCACGCTTTCAAGGGATGTTTGTCGAAATCAAGACGCCCGCCCAGGTGGGCGAGGGTCATTTCCTCCGCGAAGGCCTCCCGTTCTCCGCGTTTGCCAGCCGCCTGGTCCAGCTTGCGCCACGCGCGCGTCGCTTTGTCACGCTCGGCGTGCGGGACGCCCAGCCGGTCGAACACGAGATCCCAGGGGGAATCGGACGTGGTCTGCAGATCCACATAGACGCGGGCGAGCTCGACTTGCGCCCCATCCCGAGCACCTGTGGCCCGGGTGTCCGATGCCAGGGCGAGAGGGAGGCGGTTACACTTGTTCTGCAGGAGACGCAAATAGGTGATCTCTTCTGTCAGCAGGCCGGCCGCCGTGGGCGCCGGTTCGATCTCCTCTGGCCCGCGTGCGCGCAGTACTGCGGCCAAGAGATCACGGATTCCAGATCCGATCTGTTCCTGGCGGGATGCAATCTGCACCAGGTTCTCCAGGCTGAGCGCGCTGTGGGCCGTGGAACCGGCGATGCGCTCTTGCACGGCGACGGCCTGGCGGGTGGCATCGGCGATGATCTGGCTGCGGTCATCGAGGCGCGTCAGGGTGGCTAACCGTTCGACCTCGCGCACGAGCGAGCCGAACTGCGGATCGGCCTGCAGGTGGGACTTGATGGCCCTGAAGAAATCGAGGAGGGGTTCTTCCAGGTTGTCCCAGCGGGTGGCGCCGGGGCGACGCGGCTGGTTGATATAGGCCGCGGCCAGGCGGTCGAAATCGGGGAGACCGCCGAAGAGCACCTGGTTCGCGATGTCGGCGGCGAACGTAGGGTGGTCGAGCAGGGCGGCCATCTCGTCGGCGACCTGGAGGTCGAGCTTGAGTTCACCTATCTTGATCCGATGCAGCGTCTCCTGGCGGGCGGCTTCGACCGCGGCCTGAATGCCTGCGTTGACGGTGGCCGCAGGAACCTGCTGCGAGAATTCAAACAGGCTGCGGGCGCGTTGGATCAGATTCGGCGTCTTATCGGCGGCCTTGCCGACGAGAACTTCGGCGGCGCCGCCGATGGCGCCGCCGATGATGAGGGCAGATAAGGAAACTGGGTCGGGCATGGGCGGGACTCCTTTTGAACGGCATGGCGCAGGCGGAACGTATCTGCTCCCATTATATCGGAGTTGGGCAGAGAGATCAATCTGCGAGCGTCTGGGGGGTGCAGGCCGGGCGACTGGAAGTCGCAGCCACGCGTACGAAGTCCACCCTGCGGTGGACAATGGACTACGTCTGGCCCGCCTCCAACGTGAGTTGCGCCTCGATGCCCTTGACGCAACATAACATGTTGTGATCGCTGTACGATTATGGTACAATCCGCTTATCATGTCACGCTGACCATACTTAGGAGGGGCCGGATGACAGCATTATCTCTTTCGGAACTGAGCCGGCGGGCAACGGACGTGAAACGCTTGCTGGCTGAATCACCCGTCGTCGTGACTGACAATGGTCATAACATCGGGGCTTTGATCGGGCTTGATCTTTGGACGCGCCTACAGGAATGGCTTGAGGATGAAGAAGACAACCGAACAGCCGATGCCATGATGGTACGCATTAAGGCGGGCGAAGAGACGTACTCGCATGAGGAAGTGTGGGCGCGTATTGACGCGCTAGAGGCGGCTGGTGCGTTACCGGACTAGATACTCCAAAGAAGCGGATCATAGCTTGTTGCGCGTGCCTGGCAACTATCGTCAGCGGTTTAGACGTATCATCTCGGAGTTGGCCGATGACCCCGAACCAACTTATTCTGAAGCGTTACGCGGCCATCCCAATCGGCGAAAAATCAAGGTTGACGGCTGGCGCCTGGATCTACCAGGTCGAACTTGACACGCAGACGCTCTGGATTTTGCGGATCAGAATGAAGACGGGACCGGAGACCTACGAGGGCCTGGACGCACTAATGTAGTGACGGGCGTCGGTCACGCCAGACATGCGGCGCGACAGAACACCCGTGCCACCCGTAGGTCACGTCTTCGGTGTGACGAGCGTTGGTCACGCACGCGATGCGTCTCCACCAACCCTGGGCCAGGGGATTTCCTCTTATGTCTTCGGATGAATGACGCGCAGACCCAGGTGGGCTTCGAAGGGATCGAAATCGCCATCGGCATGGAGCAGCTCGTGACCATAAGTGATGGCGTACGTGGCGATGAAGCCGTCAATCGTCTTGCGCACGGTAATGCCGAGCTTGCGCAAGGCAAGGGTGTGGCGAGCGCTCTGCAGCGCGAGATCGAGCATGGTGACCTGGCGAAACCGGCCCAGCGCCCGCCGTGCGGCCTCGAAATCGGCATCGTTGCGAAAGCCTTGCAGCACCTCGATGCCCTTGACGCAACATAACATATTGTGATCGTTGCACGAATATGGTACAATCCACCCATCATGTCACGGTGACCATGCTTAAAGGGGGGACGAGAGTATGTCTGTAATAGGCGTGGCTGGCGAACTTCCCGACTCTGTGGTGCGAGAATTCATGCTTCCGGTTGATCAGGTCAGGCGTCTCAAGAGCCTGGCAGAGACTCGCCAGGTAAGTGAAAGCCGCGTGGTTGAGAAGGCACTCGATATCCTGTTCAGCTTCGCCGATGTCCTTGACCAGGACTTCGATCGCCAAGCATGGTATCGCCTGTCCGAGCCATCACTTCTCCACGTCTGGGACAACGATCCGGATGCCGTATACGACAACTGGAGAGATCTTTATGGCGTACCGGAGGGGTGACGTTGTTTTAGTTCCTGTTCCTTTCACGAATTTGCGGGAACAGAAAGTCCGGCCAGCGGTCGTACTCAGCGCCCCGCTTTACCATGCAACCGAACCCGATCTGATATTGGGGGCTATAACCACAAATCTGGCTGTCGCGACGGCGTTTGTTGATTACATTCTCGTTGACTGGCGGGCGGCCAACTTGAAGTTCCCCTCAGCTTTCAAACCCATCATCTTCAGCGTCGAACCTTCTCTGATTCTACACCGCGTTGGACGTCTTAGCACGCGCGATTTGGACGAGATTGGGCGCCGCATGTGTCGCGCATTGGAGTTGACAACGGCGTCTTTGCAAGAACTCGCTGCCACTGCGGCGTTAACTCAATACCCTGTGCATCAGGTGCAGGCGCTAGCTGAGCGTGCTATCGAGGCCGTTTTGTTCTTTTCTGCGAGCAAGCATCGCCAGGCGCAGCCCGAGCGTTTGCTGGCATTGCCGCTTGCGGCATTAGCGCCCAGTCCATAACCCGCGGGGGAACCCATGCCATCTCATGACCCATCCACTTACCTCGACTTCGATCTGGAGATTGGCCCGGGCGCGGGCCTCGCCTATCCCGTCACGGTGCTCTATTCGCCCGCGGGCGAGGCGCGCAGCACGATGCAGTTTCCACCCGACGAACGGTCGCTCGCCAGCTTCCTGACGAACCTGCACACCGCGCTGCTCGATTCCGGCAGCCCGCGCCGCGCCGCGCTCAGCCCCAGCCAACGCGCCGTGCAAGAGTTCGGTCAGCTCCTCTTCGATGCGCTTTTCACGGGTGAAGTACGCAGCCGCTATGACGTTAGCCAGATGCAGGCCGTCAACGCCGACCTTGGCTTGCGCCTGCGCCTGCGCATCCGGCCGCCCGAACTGGCCGTGATTCCCTGGGAATACCTGTTCGACGCCCGCGCGGGCGAGTACCTCTGCCTGTCACGCAACACACCCATCATTCGCTACCCGGAGCTGCCGCAGGCCATCCAACCCTTGCGCGTGGTCAAACCCTTGCGCATCCTCGGCGTGGTGGCCGCGCCGCGCGACCTGGCGCCCCTCGATGTGCGCGAGGAGCAGGCGCGCATCGAGCGTGCATTGGCCCCGCTGCAGGCCAGCGGCCAACTCGAGCTCAATTGGTTATCCGCATCCACGGTGCGGGCTGTGCAGCGCGCGCTGCGCACGGGGCCGTGGCACATCTTTCACTTTGTGGGCCACGGCGGCTATGACGAGCAGAGCGACGAGGGCCTGGTGGTGTTGACCGACGACGCCGGTCAGTCGCAGCCGCTCTTTGCCACGCAGCTGGCGCGCCTGTTGGCCGATCAACGCGCGCTGCGCCTGGTGGTTCTCAACGCGTGCGAAGGCGCGCGCGGCAGTCAACGGGACGTCTTTGCCAGCGTGGCCACGATCCTGGCGCGGCGCGGCGTGCCCGCCGTGCTGGCCATGCAGGATGTCATCACCGATCGCGCCGCGCTCGAATTTGCGCGCGCTTTCTACGAAGCGGTGGCCGACGGCCTACCGGTGGACGCTGCGGTAAGCGAAGGGCGCAAGACGGTGAGCCTGGTCGTAGGCAACACCGTGGAATGGGGCACGCCCGTGCTCACGATGCGCGCGCCCGACGGAACCCTGTTCGATGTGACCCCGGCGCCGTCGCCCGCACCGCCGCCTGCGGTTGGGTTGAAGCAGGCGGCGGCAGTCGAAGTCACGCCGACGCCGTCCGCGGCGCCCACGCCCGTCGTCAGATCGGATAAGGTCGAGCCAGGCCCCAAAATCGACGCGGCGCCGCATCGGGTCGCGTTTGATTGGGTGGAGATTCCGGCCGGCCCCTTTCTGATGGGCAGCGACAGGCAGATAGACCCACACGCGCGGGACAATGAACTGCCGCAGCACACCGTGATCTTGCCTGCTTACCGCATCAGCCGCGTACCGGTCACGGTGGCGCAGTTCGCGGCGTTTGTACAGGCTACGGGTTATGTGACGTCGGGCGAGAAAGCCGGTTGGAGTTTTGTGTGGGGCGGCGCGCAGTGGGAGCGCCGCCAGCATGCGAGTTGGCGCACACCCTACGGGCCGGGCAGCGATGTGAATCAGAAGGGCCAACACCCGGTGACCTGCGTGAGCTGGATGGACGCCCTGGCGTTTTGCGCCTGGGCGGGCGTGCAGCTTCCGAGCGAGGCCGAATGGGAGAAGGCCGCGCGCGGCGCCGATGGGCGGATCTACCCGTGGGGCAATGAGGCGCCGGACAGAACGCGCTGTAACTACGACGCGGATGGCGGCGACACCACCGCACAGGGGATCTTCCCGTTGGGCGCCAGTCCCTACGGCGTGCTCGATATGGCAGGCAATGTCTGGGAGTGGACGCGCAGTGCCTGGGGCCAGCGTTGGGAAGCGCCCGATTTTGCCTATCCCTACGAGCCGCGTGATGGCCGCGAGGATGCCAGCAGAACCGATCTGCGGCGCGCCTTGCGCGGGGGCAGTTGGCATAACGGTGCACATCACGTGCGCTCTGCTCTCCGCTACCGCGGTAGCCCTGATAACCAAAGCGGCGACGTGGGCTTCCGCGTGATCTTGCCTGGCCTCTGAACCCTGGCACGATGATCGCGGCATCAAGCTCAGTCGGCTAAGAGTCGCACCCGCGCCTCGGCCAATGACACCGTTCGGCTTGTTGATTCGCACCCCATCACCTATAATCTAGTTGCCCCGGCAGACTCACGCCGGGCACACCAGGCCGGCCCCGACCACCATCAGGAGGTTCTGATGCCTCTACCATCCAATCCTTTGCCCCCTGGCACGATGCTCGAAAATCGTTACCGCCTCGAATCCCTGCTGGGCAAAGGCGGGATGGGCGCGGTCTATCGCGCCTGGGACACGCGCCTGGAGCAGTGGGTGGCGTTGAAGGAAAACACGCTCGCCACGCCAGAGGCGCGCATCCAGTTCGAGCGCGAAGCCAAAGTCCTGGCCCGCCTGCACCACACGAACTTGCCCAAGGTCAGCGATCATTTCATCACCGCGGATGGCGCACAATACCTGGTGATGACCTTCATTGGCGGCGCTAACCTGGCCGAGCTGCTGGCCGCACGCGGGCGCCAGGCGCCGGCCCAGGTCAGCGCCTGGTTCACGCAGGTGTGCGACGCGCTCAGCTATTTGCACAGCCAGAATCCCCCCGTCCTGCACCGCGATATCAAGCCGCAGAACATCAAGGTCACGCCGGAAGGCCAGGCCTTCCTGGTGGACTTCGGCTTGAGCAAGGTGGGCGGCGGCGGCCAGAGCACCATCGCGGGCGCGCAGGGTGTCACGCCCGGCTTTTCACCCTGGGAGCAGTACGGCGGCCAGGCGCACACTGATTACCGGTCGGACATCTACGCCCTGGCCGCGACGCTCTACGCGATGTTGACCGGGGAGACGCCGCCGGATAGCGTGCGGCGCATGGCCGGCGAGGTCTTGAAACCGCCGCGGGTGCTCAATGCCGGCCTCAGCGCGGCGCTGGAGAAGGCCCTGCTGCACGGGCTGGAGACGCTGCCGCAAAATCGCCCGGCGAGCGTGGAGGAGTTTCGGCAAGAAGTCGAGGCCGCGCTCCGTCAGGGAGCAACCGTAACGCCGTCGCCGGTCACGGTGGCCGCGCCGCCGACCCTGGTCGCGCCGCCGACGGAGGCAGCCGCGCCGGCCCCGGTCGCAGCGGGGCCGCGGCCAATCTCGGCCCCGCTCGCCGCGCCGCGCAAATCACCTGCACCAGGCTGGGCGCTGATCGCGCTTGGCGCGGTCGCGATCGTCTTGCTCGTGGTGGGCGTGGTCGGCCTGGGCGGTCGCGGCCAAAACCAGGACAACGGCGCGACCGCCACGCCGCTGGCGCTCGTCACTGCCACGCTGCGCCCTCCACCGGTCGCTACGACGCCCGCGCCGGCCATGCCCACGGATACACCCAGCGGCCCGACGGCCACGCCGACGGCCGACGCCAACGCCACCGCTACAGCCATCGTCCAGGCGTCATTGAGCGGCTGGGAGCAGGCGGCTGCGGCTACGGCCGATGCGCGCACGCAGGCGCTGGCCGCCGCGCGCAGCCAGGCGCAAACGCAAGCCAAGACCCGGCCCATTCCGGTGATCGAAGCCGTTCACGCGCCCTCGACCTTCCTCCCCGGCGAGCCGTTCGAGGTCGAGGTGCAGGTCAGCAACCTGGGGGCGGCGGCCAATGGCGGCGGTTCGATCACGCTCTCCCTGCCAGACGGCGGCGACATGACCGTCGTAGATGCCGACGTGCGCATCTTGCCGGTGGACTGGGCCGACTGCAAGGTCACCGATTCCAATGCGCGCGTGATTGATGCGTCGTCTCCGTGCAACAAGGTGCTGAAGGCCGGAACGCTCTGTCCAGCGCAAACGCTGGCGGTGCAGCGGCCGCTCGCCGAACTGTGGTACAAACCCTGGCGTGCGAACGATCAGCATTTCTTGCGCGTGCGCATTACCCCTTCCTTGCAGACTGCCCGCGTGACGCTCTACCTGCGGGTGAGCATGCGCCATCTGGCCGCGTCGTGCGACATGGTGCTGCTGCCTGCGGCTGCGCCCGCGATGCCCCAAGATCAGCAGGGCTTTGCCGTTGAAGCGTTCGATGTGATCAACGTGACGGCTCTCGCCCACGGGATCGCCTTCATCACGTCGCCCGCAGATGGCGCGGCTGTCGCCCAGACGTCGGCGGTCAAGGGCACGCTGTTGAGCCTGGCGCCAGGCCAGCGCGCCTTCCTGGTGACGCGTTCCACGGCGTTTGGGCGCCGCTACTTCCCAGCGCAGGAAATCATGCCGGATGCGACCGGGCAGTGGGCGATGGATGCTCAGTATGCGACGGCTGGCTACACGTACGAGACTTTTGTGGCGGCGACGCAAAACCCGGCCTCAGCACAGGCGCTCAGCGATCAGGCCAACCGCGTCAACGGCTTGACAGCCTTGCCCGACGAAACCGCCATCATCAGCCCGGTGATTCGCGTCCGCCGGCGGTGACACGTCAACGTCGCCCGACCAAATGGAAGGCTATGCGCGCCTGGCACGAAAATGTTGGCTTGCCAGACATGAATTGCTCACACAAAGACACAGAGACGCGGAGAAACCTCTTGGTGTCTTCGCGGCTTTGTGTGAGGGTTTTACGGCTGGGAGCGCGGGCGTCTCGCCCGCAAGGTCGCTAACGCCGCCCGACCGTAAAACGGATCGCGAAAGCCCTGCGGCCCTGGACCGACCCGCATGTTCATCTCCAGCGTTTTGAAATTGAAGAAAGGTATCCTGGCTTGTTTGTGTCTCTGTTTAGGCGGCGCGCCCGCGCCCGGCTTCGCCGGCCGTTGGGGTTGAAGTGGGGATCAGCTTGCACACTGCTTTTGTTGGTGAGCCTGGCAAGCGCGTGCACATCAGCCAACCGCACGCCGGTCACGCGCACGGCCGCCACCGCCGTGGTTTCCCCCATGCAGCCCAGCCAGCCAACGCCGGCCAAGATCGAGCCGACCGTCACGCTGGCGCCGCGGCCGACGCCAACCCCGCCTGCCGCCGACCTGGAGCCGCAGGTTGCCGATCTCGTGGCGCGCATGAGCCTTGAAGAGAAGGTCGGCCAGTTATTCCTGGTCTACTTCGACGGCTCCACGCTCTCCCCTGCGCTTGCAACCATGATTGCCGATTATCATGTGGGCGGCATCGTGCTGTTTCAGATCGCCGACAACCTGCAGAGCGCCCGCCAGGCGGCCGAGTTGATCAACGCCGCGCAGGCCGCCGCGCTCGCGCACGGCGCGCAGATTCCCTTGTTCGTGGCCGTTGACCAGGAAGGCGGGCCGGTGGTGCGTCTGCCCGCGCCGGCCACGCACTTCCCCAGCAACATGGCCGTCGGCGCCGCCGGGTCGGCCGACCTGGCGCGCGCGATGGCCCAGGTGACGGCCAGCGAACTGAAGGCGCTGGGCATCAACATGAACCTGGCGCCGGTGCTCGATGTGAACGACAACCCCGACAATCCGGTCATCGGGCTGCGCTCCTTTGGCTCCTCTCCGGATGAAGTGGCCCGCCTGGGCGTTGCCATGATCGAGACCTACCGCGCGGCTGGAATTATCGCGACGGCCAAGCATTTTCCCGGCCACGGCAACACCTCTGTGGATTCGCACGTCGGGCTGCCGGTCGTGACCCAAGATATGGCCCATCTGCGCGCCGTGGAGCTGGCGCCCTTCCGCGCGGCGATCGGCGCGGGCGTGGATGCTATCATGACCGCGCACGTGCTCTTCCCCGCGCTCGAAGGCAGCGCCGGGCGCCCGGCCACCCTCTCCAGCCGGGTCCTACAAGACCTCTTGCGCCGCGAGATGGGCTTCGACGGCCTGATTGTCACCGATTCGATGACCATGGGCGCGCTCTTCAAAACCTATGGGGTCAACCAGGCGACGGAGCTGGCCTTGCGCGCCGGGGCCGATGTCCTGGCCTTTGGCGCGGATGTGGGTCATACGCCGGCCGAACAAGCGCCAGCCTATCGGCATTTGTTGGCCCAGGTGCGAGCCGATCCTGAACTGCGCCGCCGGCTCGATGAGTCGGTGCAGCGCATTTTGCGGGTCAAGGCGAAATACGGGCTGCTCGCCTGGCAGCCGGTAGACCCGCAGGCCGCGCTGCAGGCGCTGGGGCAGGCATCCCACCTGGCGGCCGCGCAGCAGATCGCCCGTGCCAGCGTGACCCTGCTGCGTGATGAGCAGGGCCGGCTGCCGTTACTGGCCGATGGCGCGCTGCTCGTCGTTTGGCCCAAGAACGCGGGCAACCTGGGGCGCGCGCTCGCCGCGTGTCATCCGAATCTGCAAATGCTGACGGTCAGCGCGGACCCAACCGCGGCCGAGATTGACCAGGCGGTGCGGCAAGCGCGGGGCGCGACTGCGGTCGTAGTGGGAACCGCAGACGCGCGCGGACGACCGGGGCAGGCGCGCCTGGTCCACGCGTTGAGCCAGACTCCGCTCGTCGTCGCGGCCTTGCAGTCGCCGTACGATCTGCTCGCTTTTCCAGACACCTCGACGTATCTGGCCTCTTACGGCGATGCGCCGGCCTCGCTGGCGGCTGTGGCTGACGTGCTGTGCGGCGTGACGCCGGCCCGCGGCGCGCTGCCCGTAGATTTGCCCGGCCTCTATGCACGGGGCAGCGGTCTCCGGCCATAGAAGCGATCGTCAGCCTGCTCAGCGCAGCCTCTGGCTGCCGCCGCCATGCCCAGCCGCTGGTGAACGTTTTTCCAGGTAGCGTACAAACAGCGAGAGGGCAATCGTCATCGCCAGGTAGAGGTAGGCGACGACGTTGTAGGTCTCGAAGAAGCGGAATGTACTGGCGGAGTAGACTTTGCCCAGCAGGGTGATGTCCTGCACGCCGAGCACGGAGACCAGCGAGGAATCCTTGAGCATGGCGATGAAATCATTGCCCAAGGGCGGCAGGACGCGCCGCACGGCCTGCGGCAAAATGACATAACGCATAGCCTGCCAATAACTCATGCCCAGGCTGCGCGCGGCCTCCACCTGCCCACGCTCGATGGATTCAATGCCCGCGCGGAAGATTTCGGAGATGAACGCGCTGTAGCCCACCGTGAGCGCAATGACGGAGCGCATCGTGAAGTCAAGCCCGCGCAAACTCAGCCCGGCCAGCGGATCGCCCAGGATGCCCAGGCCCACTCCTTGCAGCGCCTTGCCCAGCAGGTTGATCCCATCCACCAGCCCCGGCGCGCCAACGAAGGCGATGTAGTAGAGGATGACCAGCATGGGCACGCCGCGGATGATCTCAACATAGAACGACGCCACCTCACGCACCCAACGCTGCGCGGACACCCGCGCCAGGCCGATCAATAGCCCCAGCAGGATCGAGAGCGCGAACGCGATCAGCGACACGTACAGCGTCACCCACATGCCCGCGGCAATGGCCGTGAAGATCACGTGGTAATTTTGGCTGGTCAGGATGCTCCACAGCAGCAGCAGGCCGAGGAAGACCGTCATTACCAGCCAATACGGAATCTGGCGCAGGCGTGCAGCCAGCGAGGTATGTGCGTCAGTTTCCACGGCAGATCCTTTCCACAGACTTCCGAAGTCTCCAAGACTTCGGAAGTCTGGGTTACTCCACTCCCTACTTCGCCGAGGCGTTGAACAGGAAGAACCAGCGGTTGCTCAGATGATCGAGGAAGCCATCTTGATTCATGCTGCTGATCGCCTGGTCGAAGGAGGCGCGCAAGTCGGACTTGGGGGTGAAGATGAAGCCGAAGTCCTCGCCGGCGAGGGGATCGCCGATGAGCTTGAGTTTATCCGGGTTGGCGCCGATGTAGCCGGCGCTGGAGGTCTTGTCCATGAGCACCATGTCCCCGTCGCCCTTGATGAGCGCCTGCACGGAAGCGCCAAAGGTCTCGAAGATGATGATGCGCGGGTTTTTCTCGTCGCCGTCGAGGACGTTGTAGACCGCGGCGTAGAAGTTGGTGGTGCCGGCCTGCGATCCGATGAGCAGCTTGGGATTGGCCTTGAACTCCTCCGGCGTGCTGAAGCGGTCTTCATTCGCGCGCACCAGCATGAACTGTTCGGAGCGCAGGTAGGGGATGGAGAAGTCCACCTCTTTGGCGCGCTCCTCGGTGATGGTGATGCCGTCCATGCCGACATCGAACTGGCGGGCCTTGACCGCAGCGATCATGGTGTCCCACGAGCTGACCTGCCAGTCCACGGCGCAGTTCAGGCGGCGGCAGATTTCGTTCACCGCATCGTACTCCCAGCCCACGGCCTTGCCGGTTTTGGCGTCAATGAAGTTCAGCGGCGTGAAGTCGTTCGCCGTCACCGCCTTGATCTTGCGCCCCTCTAGATCGGGCAGGCGATGGTACGCGTCGTTGCCGGTCGGATCGGTCAGGAAGAACCAGCGTTTGCTCAGATAATCGAGAAAGCCGTCGGCCTTGAGCGCGGCAATCGCCTGGTCGAAGGGGGCGCGCAGGTCGGACTTGGGGGTGAAGATGAAGCCAAAGTCTTCGCCGGCGAGAGGATCGCCGATGAGCTTGAGTTTATCCGGGTTGGCGCCGATGTAGCCGGCGCTGGAGGTCTTGTCCATGAGCACCATGTCCACGTCGCCCTTGATGAGCGCCTGCACGGAAGCGCCGAAGGTCTCGAAGATGATGATGCGCGGGTTTTTCTCGTCGCCGTCGAGGACGTTGTAGACCGCGGCGTAGAAGTTGGTGGTGCCGGCCTGCGATCCGATGAGCAGCTTGGGATTGGCCTTGAACTCCTCCGGCGTGCTGAAGCGGTCTTCATTCGCGCGCACCAGCATGAACTGTTCGGAGCGCAGGTAGGGGATGGAGAAGTCCACCTCTTTGGCGCGCTCCTCGGTGATGGTGATGCCGTCCATGCCGACATCGAACTGGCGGGCCTTGACCGCAGCGATCATGGTGTCCCACGAGCTGACCTGCCAGTCCACGGCGCAGTTCAGGCGGCGGCAGATTTCGTTCACCGCATCGTACTCCCAGCCCACGGCCTTGCCGGTTTTGGCGTCAATGAAGTTCAGCGGCGTGAAGTCGTTCGCCGTCACCGCCTTGATCTTGCGTCCTTTCAGATCGGGCAGGTTGTTGTAGGCGGCTGCATCCACGCTGGCGGCAGGCGGCGCTGCCGTGGGGGATGATGCAACCGGCGTATCGGTGGACACGGCCGCCGGCGTGTCCGTCGCGGCGGGCGCCGTCGCCGGCGCAACGGTCGGCGGCAGGGTGGGGGCGGCCGGTTGCGCGGCGGTGGGCTGCGCCGCGGGCGTGGCCGGACTGCATGCGCTCAGCAGCAGACCCACGATCAACAGCAGGCTAAACAGAGAGGTTCGTTTGCTCATGATCTTCTTCTCCATTTTTTTTGTATCATCCACGCGGTGCGTTCCCGCCAGGCGCCGGGCGCATCATGTGCACCGTTGGGCGGAAGTATACCACCGCGGCGGCCTATATCCTAGATTTGGTAGTCGGCTCACCCGCACGATGCCCGCGCGATGAGCAGGAAGCAAACGGTTGAGGGATTAGTATGGATGCGCCGGCTTCTCTTACTTGACGGCCCCAGAGCGCAGGAGTATACTGAACTGGTACTGAATTACGTACTAAATGGAGTAAGACCATGAACACCATCCCTGCTCAGGAGATCAAACGGCGTGGCATCGCCGCGGTCGACGCGCTCATTGCTCAAGGAGATGTCCATATCATTCGTAACAACCAGCCGCAATACGTTGTGGTTTCGGAATCACGGTACAAGGAGCTGATCGAAGCGCAGGCTGAAGCCTACGTGCTGCGTGTGCGCGCCTCACTGGAAGACCTTCGTGCTGGGAAAGTGAAGCGGGGTACAGCGGACGATTTGATCAAAGAACTGAGCCTGGAAGACTGAGACATGTATACCCTGGTCTGGACTGCTGGTTTTGCGCGTTCGGCTGCGAACTTCGTCAAACGCCATCCGGAATTACGGGAAAAGTTCGCTGCGGTCCTGCGCGACCTGGAAAACGACCCGTTCCAGCCCCACCTGCAATATCATCGCCTCGGCGGCAAGCTCAAAGACGTTGAGGCGATCAGTGTCACCTACAAGTACCGCATCACATTGACCGTGGTCATGACGGAACAAGAAATCGTCCTGCTCGATATCGGCAGCCATGACGAGGTGTATCGGTAGGAACAACGCAATGTTGGCCAAGAATCTGATCTTCACGCTACTCGTCCCAGGCACGGTTGGGATCTATCTGCCCCGGCTGATTGCCAACCAGCTTCTTAATTGACAGGATGATTCATCGTGATATAATCGTACTAATAATCGTACGTTAAACCGTTTATGGGCTTCGCGAGGTGAAACATGGTCGCTGTCACGGCGAATGATCTTAAGACGAAGGGTGTCTCGGACATCGAACGCATCCTCCAGGATGAACAAGAAGTTGTGATCAGTGTGAGGGGAAAGCCGCGTTACGTGGTGATGGACATCGCACATTACGATTATCTGCGTGAGTGTGAGATTGCATCTGCCTGGTTGCGGACCAGGGAAGACATCGCGGCTGGCCGCTTGCGCCGGGAGACTGCGGATGAGCATATAGCCAGAATTCTAGGCGATCGCAGCGATGCCTTATAACCTGATCTTCACCGCAAGCTACGAGAAGATTGAGAGGCGCTTCCTTAGGCGCCATCCAGACCTCCTGGAGCGCTACCATAGAACGCTGGCGCTGCTAGAGAGCGATCCATTTCACGCCTCCTTGCGGCTGCACGCGCTGCATGGACAACTGACGGGGTTGCATGCGGTTTCCATAACCATCCAATATCGCATCACCATCGAACTGGAAGTGCGCGAGCAGGAGATTATTCTGGTGAACGTTGGCAGCCACGGAGATGTGTACTGAGTTAAGATCACCTTGTCCCCTACGGTAAAACCTTGAACTGCCCCTGCGCAGCCCGGCGTTCTTGCGTTCCCGCGTAGAACGGGCTACAATCGTTGTGGATGCCTTGCCCGTGTTCCCTCCCATTTATCCACCTGCAAAGGAGACGCCATCACGCGTGGTCATGACCGATCTACCTGAGCTGCTGGCCCAGATTCGGGCCTTTCGTGACGAACACCTCCTGCCCCTGGAACCGCTCATGCTGCAAGTGGGCGTCGGGGCCATTCTTCCCCGCCTGGCCGAGCTGCGCGGCCTGGCGCGCGAGCTTGGCATTTGGGCGCCGCATCTGCCGCCTGCTTTGGGCGGCGCCGGCCTCTCCCTGACCGCTTTTGCCCAGGTCAGCGAGGAGTTAGGCCGCAGTCCATTCGGTCACTATGTGCTGAACTGCAACGCGCCCGACATTGGCAACCAGGAACTTCTACTGCATCATGGCACGCCTGCGCAGCAAGCCGTTTACCTGGCGCCCCTGGCCGCCGGCGAGATCCGCAGCGCCTACGCCATGACTGAACCTGAGCACGCCGGCTCCAACCCGGTCTGGCTCAGCACTACGGCCGTGCATGATGGCAATGAATATGTCCTCAACGGCCACAAATGGTTTGTCACCGGCTTCGAAGGCGCGGATTTCGTGATTGTCATGGCTGTCACCAACCCGCAAGCGCCCAAGCTGCACCAGCGCGCCAGCCAGATCATCGTCCCACGCGGCGCGCCGGGGGTGGAGCATGTGCGCAAGATCAAGATCATGGGCGAGGAGGGCGATGGCTGGGCCAGCCACAGCGAACTGCGCTTTGTAAATTGCCGCGTGCCAACCAGCAACCTCATCGGCGCGGAAGGCAGCGGGTTCGCCCTGGCGCAGGAGCGGTTAGGCCCAGGCCGCGTTCATCACTGCATGCGTTGGATCGGCATCTGCGAGCGCGCCTTCGACCTGATGTGCGCCTACGCCGCGACACGCGAACTGGCGCCGGGCAAGCCGCTGGCGCAGCAGCAGTCGGTGCAGCACGCCATTGCCGAGCGCCGGGCTGAGATCAACGCTGCGCGGCTGCTCGTCATGGATACGGCACACAAGATCGAGACCCTGGGCGCGCATGGCGCGCGCGTCGACATCTCGCTGATCAAATTCTATGTCGCCAATGTGCTCAACCGCGTGCTCGACAGCGCCATCCAGGTGCACGGCGGCCTCGGCGTCACCGATGACACCATGCTGGCGTTTTGGTACCGTCACGAGCGCGCGGCGCGTATCTACGACGGCGCGGATGAAGTTCACAAAACCGTGGTCGCCCGCCAGGTGATGAAGGCCTACGGCGTTGACATCTCGATTTTGGCTTGAGGCTGCGCGCTTGCCAAAGGAGTGAGCCATGATTGACGAGGCCCGCACGGTGCGGCCCGGCGAACAGCTTGACATGGAGCGCCTGTCCGTCTTCCTGGCGGAAAACCTGCCTGGCGCCGCCGGCCCCCTGGTGATCGAGCAGTTTCCCAGCGGCTTTTCCAACCTGACCTATCTGCTGCGGCTCGGCGAGCGGCAGCTTGTTCTGCGCCGGCCGCCGTTTGGCGCGGCCATCAAGTCCGGCCATGACATGGCGCGTGAGTATCGCATCCTCTGCGCGCTGCGGCCGGTCTACCCCAAGGCGCCGGCGCCCTTGCTCTACAGCGATGATCTGAGCATTATCGGCGCGCCGTTCTATGTCATGGAGCGCGTGAGCGGGGTCATTCTGCGCAACCGCCTGCCGCCGGGCCTCAGCTTGACGCCCGGCCAGATGACTGCGCTGTGCCACGCGCTGATTGACAACCTGGCGGCCCTGCACCGTCTTGACCTGTACGCCGCCGGCCTTGCGGACCTGGGCCGGCCCGAGGGCTATGTCCAACGCCAGGTCAGCGGCTGGATCCAGCGTTATGAAAACGCCATGACGGACGATGTGCCTGCTATGACTGAGGCTGCGGCCTGGCTGAGCGCTCATTTGCCGCCCGACCAGGGCGCGGCTGGCGCGACGCTCATTCACAATGACTACAAGTTCGACAACGTCGTGCTGGATCCAGACGATCTGACGCACATCCGCGCCGTGCTCGACTGGGAGATGGCGACCGTGGGTGATCCGTGGATGGATGTGGGCACGACCCTCGGCTATTGGGCTGAGGCTGGCGATCCTGAGCTGCTGCGCAATTTTGGCATCACTGCGCTTGCGGGCAATCTGACGCGGCAGCAGTTTGTGGATGCCTACGCAGCAGCCAGCGGCCGCGAGGCAACTCACGCCCTGTTCTACCTGGTTTTTGGGCTGTTCAAGGTGGCCGTCATCGTGCAGCAGATCTATGCCCGCTACCGCCAGGGACATACGCAGGACCCGCGCTTTGCTGGTTTGATCCACCTGGTGCGCGTCAACGGTGAGATGATGATGCGAGCCATCGAGACGCAGCGCCTATCGGGGCTGTTTGGTTGAGGTGCGTGGAGGCGAGATCAGAGATCAGAGATCGGAGACCGGAGACCGGAGATTGAGGATGGGAGGGGTGTGATGAGTGAGACTGAGAGGCTAGGCATAGGGCACGCAGCGAATATCGGAGGAAGCGCCGCGGCTGAGGATCAGGCGGCGCCTGCGCGCAAGGCCTCCCCGCGGCGCAAAGTCTCGGCGACGGGGTCGGGGGGAGCAGAAGCGCGCCCCAAGCGGGCATCGCAACCCACGGGAACCGCCAAGCCGAAGACGGCCGCACGCAAGGCGGCGGACAGTCAAACCGCAGCGGCCAAGCCGAAGACAACGGCGCGGGGCAAGACGGCGGGCGCTCCGGCAAGCGCAGCTAAACCCAAGACCACGCCGCGACCACGCACGAGCGGCGTGCGTCGCGGCAGCGGCTCAGCCGCGAAGCCAACGACGCCGCCCCCCGCCGCGGGCGGCACGCGGCGCACCCAACCTGCGCCGCGCCCTGGCTCGACCCTGGATCAAGACCTGGCCAAACATGCGGCTGAGATCTACACCGAGGCTGACCTGGAGGCTGGTAAGAAGTTGGTCATGAGCATTTTGAGCAAAGCGGCCACGAGCGGCGGTCTGGCGGCCATGCTGAGCGTATTGATGCCGGGCGCCAACGCGACCGCAGGTGCAGGCGGCCTGACGAGTTTACTGTCCAAACTGAGTGAGACGTACGGCGATCTCAGCGCGCAGGATCAAAAACACCTGCGCGCGGTCGTGGCTTGGGTCAAGAGCGGATTTCACTTGAAGCTGGAGTCGTAGCGGCTGACAATGGCGTCCCCCGCGCGGGCGCCCGCGCGGGGGCGCTTGTTTTCGAACCTTGCCTAGCTTTCCCAGACCGCCGGATCATACGGCGGCAGCTCGCAGCGCAGAGGGCCGTCTGCGCGGTAGCCCAGCGCATAACCGGCCTGCATCAGCATGTGGATTTCACTCGTGCCTTCGTAGATGATGGCGCCGCGTGAGTTGCGCAGATAGCGCTCCACATCGTATTCATCGCTGTAGCCGTAGGCGCCGTGAATTTGGATAGCTTCATGCGCCGCTTGGAACGAAGCATCGGTGGCAAACCACTTGAGCAGCGAGGTCTCTTTGGTGTTGCGCAAGCCCATGTTCTTCATCCAACCGACCTTGAGCGTCATCAGGCGGCCGTACTCATAGTCGCGCACCATCTTGGCGATTTTTTCCTGCACCAATTGATGCTTGCCGATCTCTCTGCCAAACGCCCGGCGCGTGTTTGCGTAGCTGGTGCTGGCCTCCAGGCAGGCGCGAATCAACCCCACGGCGCCGGAACCAACCGTGTAGCGACCGTTGTCCAGACAGGACATGGCGATCTTGAAGCCTTCGCCCTCTTCGCCCAGGCGATTGGCCGCGGGCACGCGCACATCCTGGCAGTTGACCCAACCGGTGGAACCGGCGCGTACGCCCAACTTGCCGTGAATGTCGCCTCGCGTCACGCCGGGGCGATCCGTTTCGATGATGAACGCGCTGAGCTGATCATGCGGATCAGGCCGTTCGGGGTTCGTGCGCGCCACCCAGAGGATGTGATGCGCCTTGGTTGCCAACGAGATCCACATCTTTTCGCCGTTGATGATGTACTCATCCCCGTCACGGCGCGCGCTGGACGACATGGCCGCCACGTCGCTGCCGACGCCCGGCTCGGTCAGACCGAACATTGCGTATTTCTCGCCTTTGGCCTGGGGCGCCAGGAACTTCTGCTTTTGTTCTTCGGTGCCCCATTGCAGGATAGCCAGGCTGTTGAGACCCATGTGCACCGACATCACCACACGCAGGCTGGTGTCCATCGCTTCCAGCTCTTCGCACACCAAACCGAGGGTGATGTAGTCGAAGCCCTGGCCGCCGTACTTCTGTGGAATGCAAATGCCGAGGATGCCCAGCTCGCCCATGCGCGGCAAGATGCTCGGATGCATCTGCTGCGTGCGGTCTGCTTCTTTGATAATGGGCGCAATCTCCTTTTGGACAAAGTCGCGCACCATCTGCTGCGCCTGCACATGTTCCGGGGTCAATCCAAAGTCCATGAACGTCACTCCTTTGTGAGCAAATTGAATCAGCGGTTAAGCCAATGATTGGCGTTTTCTAACCTGTAAGCGAGCGCACATGGCGCCTTTTTCCTCAGGCGGAAAAAGGCATTCCGTGCTCGCTTGCTGTATAGTATACCACAGAATTTTGCATCATGTGTATTTTGACGAGTTTTGAACTCTGTGCTAGAATCGGGTTTGTAGGTTGCAGTAAGCATCTGTTCGGACGTGGTGAACGCTGTCAGGCTTGCGATGCCGGCGGCGTTTTTGTTTTCCTGCCAGCGATGCGATCACCTACAGATATCGGTGGGGAGGTTGCGCAGCGTCAGTGGAAAAGCGCATAGTCGGAACGGTCAAGTGGTTTAACGGTGCCAAGGGGTACGGATTCATCCTCCAAGATAACGGTGAAGACGTTTTTGTGCACTACTCCGCCATCCAGTCGGATGGCTTCCGCACGCTTCAGGCGGGTGAGCGTGTCGAGTTCGAGCTCCGTCAAGGCGCTAAAGGCGCCCATGCCGCTAACGTAGTTAGAATCTAGTTTTCGTGCCTGCGGGCAAAGGTGAGTGATTTGATGAGTACCAGGTTGTATATCGGGAACCTTCCCTATACCATGACGGACAATGACCTAGCGCAACTGTTTGCGAGCGCTGGGGAAGTCAAGACGGCGGAAGTCGTTCGTGACCGCGAGACTGGCCAGAGCAAGGGTTTCGGTTTTGTGGAGATGAAGGACGCGGCAGGCGCAGAGAAGGCCCTGCAGATGAACGGAGCTACGTTCCAAAATCGTCAGATTCGTGTTGACGCAGCGCGCCCGCGCGAACCGCGTGAGGGTGGTTCGGGCTTCGGCGGCGGTCGCGGCGGCTTCGGCGGTGGTGATCGTGGTGGTCGCGGCGGCGGCTTCGGCGGCGGCGGTGATCGTGGCGGTCGCGGCGGCTTCGGCGGCGGCGGCGGCCGTGGTGGTCGCGGCGGCGATCGAGATCGCTAAGCAATAACAAGGGGCGCTGTTCCACGGCAAACCTTGTCATCAAACACCCGGAGTCCACATGGCTCCGGGTGTTTTTTTGACCTCGCAAGGTGGGCGCCGCCTGGTCGAAACCTTACTTCACACGCTCGATGTACTCGCCTGTGCGTGTGTCAATTTTGAGCGTGTCGCCTTCATTGATGAAGGATGGCACGGTGATGCTGGCTCCCGTTTCCAGCGTCGCCTGTTTGGTGACATTCGTTGCGGTGTCGCCGCGAACGGCAACCGGCGTCTGCACGACCTTCAAGACGACGAAAGTCGGTAAATCTACATCGAGCAGATTATCGCCTTCCATGACCAGGTAGGCGGAGTCGTTCTCACGCAGGAAGCGCGCCTTGTCGCCCATCATACCTTTGCCGACGGTGATCTGTTCAAAGGTGTCCGGATCCATGAACACAAAGTCGTCGCCGTCACGATAGCTTAACTGCATCGAGCGGCGATCCACGCGCACCAGGTCAATGTCGGAGCCTGCACGCACGCGGTCTTCCACGATGCGGCCGGTTTTCAAACTCTTGAGGCGCAGACGCACGAACGCACGCCAGTTGCCTGGATTGATATGTTGATACTCGATTACTTCGCACAAATCGTCATTATAGCGGATAATGTTGCCTGTTCTCAGGTCAGATGTTGTGGCCATGTTTCTTGCATACCTCTTTTTTAGTTCCGGGCGCCTGCTCACTGTTTCTACGCGACGCCTGCGTTAGCCTATCGGCTTGGCATTATCGCATGAGAAACTGAGATGGGCAAAAAAACGGCTTACGCGCAGCGCCAGCCGCATCATGCCCTGTGTATGAAGGGAGTTTCATTAACCGATGGCGAACCAACGTTCCAGCCTTCCCGGCTGTCTTTTGGCCCTCATGGCCTTCTTGGTCTTGTTTGCTGTCATTGCACCCGGCAGCTTCCTCGCCGGCGCTCTTTTGGAGCGCAACGGCGTGCTGCCTGGTTCTACGGCTGGCCAAATCAACGAAGGCCCTGCGGCGTTCAAATTGCTTTGGCAAGCGCGCGACATCATCAACAATCACTATGTGGATCGCAGCGCAATCGAAGACCAACGCCTGGCCTATGGCGCGGTCTCTGGCATGGTGGAGTCCCTGGGCGACACCGGACACAGCCGTTTCCTCACCCCGGAGATGATGCAAGCCGAGAGCCAGGCGCTCTCCAGTGATTTCGAGGGCATTGGCGCCGAATTAACCACCAAGGACGGGATGCCGGTCGTAGTGGCCCCGATGGAAAACTCGCCGGCCGAGCGCGCCGGGATTCGCGCCGGCGATGTCATCGTCGCCGTGGATGGTCAGGATGTCACCGGTATGGCGTTGAGCCAGGTGATTCAGCATGTGCGCGGCCCCAAAGGCACCAGCGTGACGCTTTCCGTCATTCATGAAGGCGAGAACCAGATTACCGATATTACGATCACGCGCGCCAAGATTCCGCTGATCAACGTTTCGGCGCAGATGATTCCTGGCACCACCGTGCTGCTCGTACGCATTGGCTCGTTCAGCGCGCGCGTGGGCGATGATCTGAAAGCGGCGCTGCAGCAGGGCAAGGCCGACGGCGCGCAGAAAATCATCCTGGACCTGCGCAATAGCCCCGGCGGTCTGCTGGATGAAGCGATTCTGGTCGCCAGTCAATTCTTGACCGATGGCCTGGTGATGCAGGAGCAAGATGCTGAAGGCAACCGCAAGCCGTTGGCTGTCAAGCCTGGCGGCGTCGCAACCGATCTGCCGCTGGCGGTGCTCATCAACCAGGGCACGGCCAGCGCGGCCGAGATCGTCAGCGGCGCTCTGCAAGACCAGGGCCGCGGCCAGTTGATTGGCAAGACGACCTTTGGCACCGGGACGGTCCTCAATCAATTCAATCTGGATGACGGTTCGGCGCTGCTGCTTGCCACGCGCCAATGGCTGACGCCCAAGGGGCGCGTCATCTGGCACCAGGGCATCGAACCAGACATCACGGTGGAATTGCCGCGCGATGCGTCGCTGGTAACGCCCTCGCGCTTGAAGGGTATGACGCCGACTGCACTTCAAGCCAGCCAGGATACACAACTGCTGAAGGCGCTCGAGGCTCTCGGCAAGGCGCCGAATGCCGCTCGCCGGTGAGCGGGAAGGCCGGCTGGATCTGTCCCCGCCAGTTCGGCCAGATTGACGTCTGAATCCATTGTGCGATAGGCTGCTCGGCATGATCACAGCGCAGGAGGAGCGCCATGCAATGTCCCATGTGTCAGTCAGAGATTGAGGAGGGAAGCGGTGAATGCCCCGAATGTATGCAGCCGCTTTGCCCGGCGTGCGGCGCGGCGGTGAGCGCAGAGGATGACGTGTGCCCTGAGTGCGGCGCCGAATTCATGCTCACGTGCCCGACGTGCGGCGCTGAGGTGGAGCCGGATGCCCTGGCTTGCCCGCAGTGCGGCGCCGAATTCACTTTTCCTTGCCCCTCCTGCGGCGCACCCGTGTTCGAGGGCAGCGAGGCTTGCCCAACCTGTGACGTAGATCTATGCCCGGATTGCGGCGCGCTGCTGCCAGACGATGCGCTGAGCTGCTCGCGCTGCGGGTTGGTGTTTGATCTTGTGTGCTCGGCATGCGGCGCCGAACTTCCGGCCGGCGCCGTTAACTGCCCTGTCTGCGGCGCCTCGCTCGTGACTGACGGCGACGAGTCGTCAGTCACGGCGCCTCAGTGGTCTGACGTGCCTGGAATTTTCAGCAGCCGGCCGGTTGTGGCTTCAGGGCCTGGGTATAGCGCCCAGGTGGATCTGCCGACAGGCCGCTGCCCGTCATGCGGCGCAGAAGTCTTCTTGGAACAGGGCAACTGCCTCGTATGCGGCCAGCCGTTTTGCCCGCGCTGCGGCGCCCGTGTGGACGAAGATGATGTGCGCTGTCAGGCGTGCAGCCTGGCGCTGGAATTCGGCTGTCCGGCTTGCGCTTTCACCTTGCTCAGCCAGGCAAGCGAATGCCCAAACTGCGGCCGCTCGTTCGTGCGCGTCTGTCCGCGCTGCGGCGGTCGCGTGTTTGGCGCGGCCAACGCCTGCGACGCCTGCGGTCAGACGTTCGACTTGGCTGGGCGTCCCAGCGGCGAAGTGTTCAGCGTCGGTGGTGTGCTGGTCATGGTGCGTTGTCCCCTCTGCCGCAGCGAGTTTCCGCTGGCGAAAGGCGCGTGCCGCACCTGCGGGCATCGCATCTGCACACGGTGCGCGCTGGTCTTGACGCCTGAGGACAGCGTTTGCCCGCGCTGTGGACAGGCGGCTGCGCCGGCGCCGACCTTTGCCTGTCCTGAGTGCGCAGCTCGTCTGCCAGTGGGCAGCAGCGAATGCAGCGCCTGCGGCGCCAGCCTCTGCCCCCAATGCCAACGTGTGGTTGATTCAGATGCGACGCGCTGTTTTGCCTGCGGCGCGCGTTTCCTTTTGACCTGTGATCATTGCGGCGGCGAAGTTGACGCTGATGATGTGACCTGTCCACATTGCGGCGAGCGCTTCGAAGAACCGGCATGAGGCCGCGGGTGAAACCCGGGCCATGCATCAGCGTCGCTTTGGAGTCGCTGCGTAGATGAGGCTGCCCACGGTGCCGAGCAAGGTTGCCAGCACGACGGTCAGAATCGCAATCAGCGCGGCCAGTACGAAGAGGCCGCCGGTGCTGAACACGTCGGCCGGCGCCAGGCCCAGCCCGCTCAGCAGATCAGCCACCCAAGGCGGCAGCTGGGCGAGAATAGCCTCACTGCCGCCGGTCATAGGCAGCGCCAACGGCACCGTCGCCAGCCCTACGACGCCATCGGCCAGGCCTGTTACCAGGCCAGCCAGGAAGCCAAGCTGAGCAATGCGTTGTTTGGATGTTTGAGGACGGCGGCGCAGTTGCAGATAGGCAGCCAGCATCCCGATGCCAACGTATAAAAGCAGGCTGATCGGCATGATCAGGCAGCCGAAGAAGGGAATCAACGCCAGCAAGGAGAGAATGATGCTGGCGGCTGCTCCCAAAATGCCGGCGCGTAGGCCGGGATGACGTGTCAAGGCAGGCTCCCCGTGTAGTATGGTGGGGTTGATTATACCATGCGATTACACGCGGCTTGAAATCAGCCAAGTGTACGCAATGGGCAGATTTGACCTGTCATCAATCTATGGTTATAATGCGCCCCATATTAGGGCTGGCGAGACAACGTCGGCCCTTTTTCCCGCCTCGCTCCTGTTCCGCAGATTGCGGACGATGGGAATGGCGCCGGTAAAGGCCTCAGGCCTGGCGCGCGGGCGGTTTTGTGTTGCCTGAGGCCAGTTATCGCGGAGGATGAAATTGCCTACCATCAATCAGTTGATTCGTAAGGGCCGTTTGCCCCAGAAGGCCAAGGAAAAGGCGCCTGCATTGCGTTTTTCGTATAACGCGTTGAGCGGCAGGACACAGCGCATCAAGACTGGCAACCCTTTCAAGCGGGGCGTCTGCACCCAAGTGCGCACCACTACACCGAAGAAACCGAACTCGGCGCTGCGCAAAATTGCGCGTGTTCGTTTGACGAACGGTATTGAAGTGACCGCCTATATTCCGGGCGAGGGTCATCGCTTGCAGGAACACTCGGTTGTGCTGATCCGCGGCGGTCGTGTCAAGGACCTGCCCGGCGTGCGCTACCACATTGTGCGCGGCGCGTTGGATACCACCGGTGTGGATAATCGCAAGCGCGGTCGTTCCAAGTATGGCTCCAAGCGACCGAAGGCCGGACAGGTCGCTAAGGGCAAGGCGCCAGTCAAGGGCAAAAAGTAATCAGGTTTCTGGCGCTGGGTGGAAGCCAGGCAAGTAGCTGCCATCCGGTGTTCGAAATGTCCTGCGGAGGTTTGTATGTCAAGACGAAATCGCGCCGAGTTTCGACCGATTATTCCAGATAGCCGTTATAGCAATGAAACGCTGACCAGATTGATCAACCGGATCATGCAGCGGGGCAAAAAGAGCGTAGCCGAACGCATTGTCTATTCAGCGCTCGACATCGTTGAGGGCAAGACCAAGAAATCCCCAATGGATGTCTTTGAGTCGGCTCTACGCAATGTGACGCCGTCGCTTGAAGTGAAGCCCCGCCGCGTCGGCGGTGCAACCTACCAGGTGCCGGTTGAAATCGAGCCGGAACGGCGTGACGCATTGGCGCTGCGCTGGCTTGTGCAGGCGGCGCGTAATCGCCCTGGCCGCACCATGGCCGAAAGGCTGGCGAGCGAGTTGATGGATGCGGCCGCCAATCAAGGCAACGCGTACAAGAAGAAGGAAGATACGCATAAGATGGCAGACGCCAACAGGGCGTTTGCGCACTATCGCTGGTAAACCAGCGGTCGCGCCCCGCCTCGAACACGTCGTAGAAACAGCGACGTGAGCGGGGCAACAACCTAGCTTGACCGTCGTTTGTAGAAGATTGTTTTTTGGCGACGAAGGGCAGAGCCAGTCTTTGCCCTTCGTCCTTGTCTGAAGGATCAGCAGCTATGGCCCGTGAATTTTCATTAGAACGCATCCGCAACATCGGCATTATTGCTCATATTGATGCGGGCAAGACAACAACGACCGAGCGTGTGCTCTTCTATTCTGGACGCACCTATCGCTTGGGCAATGTGGATGAAGGCACCACCGTCACTGACTGGATGGAGCAGGAGAAAGAGCGCGGCATCACGATTACCGCGGCCGCCATCACCACCTCGTGGCGCGATTATCAGATCAATCTGATTGACACGCCAGGCCACATTGACTTTACGGCCGAAGTGCAGCGTTCTCTGCGTGTGTTGGATGGCGGCGTTGTCGTGTTCGATGCCGTGGCCGGCGTGGAGCCGCAATCGGAAACCGTTTGGCGTCAGGCCAACCGCTATGGTGTGCCGCGTATCTGCTTCGTCAACAAGATGGATCGCATCGGCGCCGATTTTTGGCGCACGATTGACATGATCCGCACGCGCTTGGGAGCCAAGCCTTTGCCTGTGCAGATTCCGATCGGCGCGCAAGAGACGTTCAAGGGCGCGGTGGATCTGATGGAAATGCAAGCGGTTGTCTTCACGGACGAACTGGGCGCTTCGCCTCAGATTGGTGAGATTCCGGCTGATTTGCAGGCTGACGCCAAACACTGGCGCGACAAGATGATCGAGGCTATTGCCGAAACCGATGAAGAATTAACCCTGAAGTTCTTGGAAGGCGAGGAGATCACCACGGCGGAGTTGCGTGTGGCGCTGCGCCGCGCCACCCTGGGCAGTCACCTGGTGCCGGTGCTGTGCGGCAGCTCGCTGCGCAACAAGGGCGTCCAGCCCCTGTTGGATGCTGTGGTTGACTATCTGCCCTCGCCGGTAGATATTCCGCCGGTGTACGGCCTTGATCCAGACACCAATGTCGAGAAGATTCGACCCACGAATGATGCCGCGCCTCTCTCGGCGCTGGTCTTCAAGATCGTCGCCGATCCCTATGTGGGACGTCTCGCCTATGTGCGCGTCTATTCGGGCGTGCTCAGCGCCAGCAGCGGCGTGATCAATTCGACCAAGGGGCGCAAGGAGCGCATCGGTCGCCTGATGCGGATGCGCGCCAATCAGCGAGAAGACCTCACCGAGATTCCGGCGGGTGAGATTGGCGCCATTATTGGCCTCAAACAGACCTTTACGGGCGACACCTTGTGCGATCCGGCCGACCAGGTGATTCTCGAATCCATCTCTTTCCCTGAGCCAGTCATTATGATTGCGATTGAGCCGAAGACCAAAGCCGATCAAGATAAGATGTCCATGGCCCTGCAGCGCCTGGCGGAAGAAGATCCAACCTTTAAGGTTAAGGTGGATGAGCAAACCGGCCAGACCTTGATTGCAGGCATGGGTGAATTGCACCTGGAAGTCCTGGTGGACCGTATGCTGCGTGAGTTCCGCGTGCAGGCGAAAGTCGGACGGCCCCAGGTGGCTTATCGCGAGACCATCACGAAGAAGGTCAAGGTCCAAGGCCGTTTTATTCGTCAAAGCGGCGGCCGCGGTCAGTATGGCGATGTGTGGCTGGAATTGGAGCCGTTGGCGCCCGGCGAAGGTTTCTTGTTTGAAGACAAGACCGTGGGCGGCGTCGTGCCACGCGAGTACATGGGCGCCATTCAGTCGGGCATCAAAGAGGCGATGGAGAACGGCATCATTGGCGGATTCCCGCTGATTGACATGACGGCGCGGCTAGTGGATGGTTCGTACCATGAGGTGGACTCCTCGGAGTTGGCCTTCAAGATTGCTGCCTCCATGGCCCTCAAGGAAGGCGCGCAGAAGGCCGGGCCTGTTCTCTTGGAGCCGATCATGAAGGTGGAAGTGGTCACCCCTGAGGACTACGTGGGCGATGTCATCGGCGACCTGAGCTCACGCCGCGGCCAGATTGACGGCATCGAGATGCACTCCACGGGCACGCAGGCCGTGCGCGCGTTCATCCCGCTGGCGTCTATGTTTGGCTATGCCACAGACCTGCGCTCCCGCACGCAGGGACGCGGGGTTTTCACCCAGGAGTTTGATCATTACCAGCCGGTGTCGGCCGAGCAGACCCAGAAGTTGCTCAATCGCTGAGTCGCGCACACCCAAAACGCAGGCCAATGATGTGGCAAGGCGAGGACTGCGGATTTTTTCACCGTCTAGCCCAAAGTATTTGCCAAGATCGTTGTTCTACGTATAATAATTAGGTTTGCGCGACGAGATTCAGATAGATACGAAACTAAAAAACATAGAACTTACGACCTGGAGTGCGCACGACGACTCTCGGTGTCGTTTCAGATTTGTGAAAGGAGTCATTCGGAGCTATGGCAAAAGCGATATTTCAGCGAACGAAGCCGCACGTGAACGTGGGGACGATTGGCCACATTGACCACGGGAAGACGAGTTTGACGGCGGCGATCACGAAGGTGTTGGCGCTCAAGGGTTGGGCGGACTATCGTGCGTTCGATTCGATTGACAATGCGCCGGAAGAGAAGGCGCGCGGCATCACGATTGCGATTGCGCACGTGGAATACCAGACGGAGAAGCGGCACTATGCGCACGTGGACTGTCCGGGACATGCGGACTACATCAAGAACATGATCACGGGTGCGGCGCAGATGGACGGGGCGATCCTGGTGGTCGCTGCGCCGGATGGGCCGATGCCGCAGACGCGGGAGCACATTTTGCTGGCGCGTCAGGTGGAAGTGCCGGCGATGGTGGTGTTTCTGAACAAGTGCGACATGATGGAAGACGAGGAGTTGTTGGAGTTGGTGGAGTTGGAGTTGCGAGAGTTGTTGAGCAGCTACAATTTTCCCGGCGACGACATACCGATCGTGCGCGGGAGTGCATTGCAGGTTCTGGAGTGCACCTCGAAGGATCCGAATGCGCCGGAGTACAAGTGCATTTGGGATTTGATGCGGGTGGTGGATGAGTACATCCCGACGCCGGTGCGCGAGATAGACAAGCCGTTCCTGATGCCGGTGGAAGACGTTTTTGCGATCAAGGGTCGCGGGACGGTGGTGACGGGACGCATCGAGCGGGGCACGGTCAAGGTCGGCGAAGAAATCGAGATCGTGGGCCTGCGCGAGACGCGCAAGACGATTGTGACCGGAGTCGAGATGTTCAAGAAGATTCTGGAGCGGGGCGAAGCGGGCGACAACGTAGGTTGTTTGCTGCGGGGCATCACGCGCACAGACGTGGAGCGCGGACAGGTGTTGGCCAAGCCGGGGTCCATCAAGCCGCACATGGAATTCATGGGCGAGGTGTACGTGTTGAAGAAGGAAGAGGGTGGACGCCACACGCCGTTCTTCAACGGGTATCGGCCGCAGTTCTACATTCGGACAATGGACGTGACGGGTTCGTGTGACCTGCCGGAAGGCGTGGAAATGGTCATGCCGGGCGACAATGTGAACCTGAAGGTGCATCTGATTGTACCCGTGGCGTTGGAAGTCGGTTCCCGGTTTGCCATCCGCGAGGGTGGCCGCACCGTGGGCGCCGGCGTCATCACCAAGATGATGAATTAGCATCCAAGCAAGGGTGGGAACAAGAGAGAAGCGCCGTAGGGCCTTCTCTCTTGCTAAATCGTTCACCCAGGGGGAAGCATGGCGAAGCAACGAATCCGCATTAAACTAAAAGCCTACGATCATCGAGTCCTCGATAGCTCAGCGGCCCAGATTGTAGATGTGGCAGAGCAGACCGGCGCCAATGTGGTTGGCCCAGTTCCGCTGCCCACGCGTATCGAGAAGTTCACTGTTAATCGGTCCCCATTTATTGACAAAGATTCGCGTGAACAGTTTGAAATTCGTACGCACAAGCGTTTGATTGATGTGATTGATCCGGGCCAGAAGACAATTGACAAGTTGATGCACTTGAATCTTCCGGCGGGTGTTGATATCGAAATAAAGCTGTAAGCAAAAACAAAACATAAACGACGTGACGAAGCTATCGTTTCGTCGCCTTGTCTGTACCGTCCATCACCTGACGCGAGACGGTATGGGGGACGACTAGTCTGTCAGCCAGAGCTGCCATGAACGGTCCCACCACGTGCACGCGACGCTGCGCGAATTGATCCCAATTCGCCGCGTTGCGCAACTGGAGGGCGCCTGGCAAGTAACGGCCAGACAGGCGCCCTCCAGTTGTTTATGTGAGGCCATCGAAGTCCGGAGCAGCCGGTCGCCATGCGACCGACTATGCGCTGTGATGACCAATCAAAGGAGGATGGGGAGCTGAGGATGATGCGGCGGGGTCAGGCTGCTGGCAGTCCTTGCTTCTTGGATTGTATGAAGGGTATTATTGGTAGAAAGATCGGCATGACGCAGGTGTTCACCGACAAGGGCAACGTTGTCCCGGTGACTGTCATTGAAGCCGGGCCGTGCTATGTCATTCAGATTCGCACGCTGGAAAAAGATGGCTATGCCTCTGTGCAGCTTGGTTTTGACGAAGTGAAGCCAAAGCGTTTGACCAAAGGTGAACTCGGTCATCTGCGCAAGAAGAACCTGGCGCCTCTGCGCACGCTGCGTGAGTTTCGCGCCTTCCGCAACGACAAGATCGAATGGCAGGTTGGTCAGAAGATTTCGGCTGACGTGTTTGCTGCTGGCGATGTGGTTGACGTTACGGGCATCTCTAAAGGTCGCGGCTTTCAGGGCGGTGTGCGACGTCATGGTTTTCATGGCGGGCCAAAGACACATGGCCAATCGGATCGTCAGCGCGCACCTGGCTCCATTGGCGCAGGCACCTCGCCTGGCCGTGTGGAGAAGGGCACCCGCATGGCAGGGCACATGGGCGCGGCGCGCGTCACCGTGACTAACCTGCGCGTGGTGAAAGTAGACGCTGAGCGCAATCTGCTATTGGTGCGTGGCGCCGTACCGGGCGCCAAGAATGGCCTGCTGTTTATCCGGGCTGCGCGCAAAGCGGGTTGATGGGCGCCGGAGGAAAGAATCATGCAAGTACCAGTTCATAACATCAGTGGCGAAGTAGTCGGGCAGGTTGAACTGCGCGACGACATCTTTGCGGTGCCAGTCAATCGTTCTGTGATGCACCAGGCGTTGGTGCGCCAGCTTGCTAATGCCCATTTGGGCACCCATGACACCAAGACGCGTTCAGAGGTCAGCGGCGGCGGCAAAAAACCCTGGCGCCAAAAGGGCACAGGACGCGCTCGCCAGGGGAGCACGCGCGCGCCGCATTGGCGGCACGGCGGCGTTGCCTTTGGGCCGACGCCGCATGCCTACACGCAGGATATGCCGCGCAAGATGCGGCGCCTGGCGATGCGGTCAGCTCTGTCGGTCAAGGCCGCGGAGCAGCAGATCGTGGTTGTCGAAAGTTTTGCCCTGGAGACGCCCAAGACGAAGACCGTCGTGCAGTTCCTGAACAAGGTTGAAGTCAAGCGGAGTGCTCTCATTTTGCTGTCTGAACGCAATGAGACCATGGAGCTGTCGGCCCGCAATCTTCCCAACGTGAAGACGCTGCGCGCGGGCTATCTCAACGTGCGCGACCTGCTTGGTTATGAAACCCTGGTGGTGCCGTTGGCGGCGCTTGAGCAGATCGAATCCTTCCTGGCGGACTGAGTCGGAGGCAATGAGCAATGCATATCTATGAAGTTCTCAAGCGGCCGTTGATCACGGAAAAAACGATGGCTCAGCGTGAATTGGCGAACCAATACGCGTTTGAGGTGGATCGTCGCGCGAATCGCCATCAGGTGAAAGAGGCGGTGGAGGCGGTTTTTCCCAATGTGAACGTTTTGGACGTGCGCGTCACGAATATGCCGCCTAAGCACAAGCGAGCCTTCCGGCGGCAGGTCGTGCGCCATACGGCCTGGAAGAAGGCCTATGTCACGCTGGCGCCTGGGCAAACCATCCAGGTGTTTGAAGGCGTGTAACGAGGAGTTAAAGCGATGGGAATCAAGATCTATCGGCCCACCTCAGCGGGCCGGCGTGGCATGAGCGTTGCAACGTTTGAGGAACTGACGCCGAACGTGCAGCCAGAGCGCTCACTGCTCACCGGTGTTCGGAAGCGCGCCGGACGTAACCATCAGGGCCGGATAACCGTACGCCATCAGGGCGGCGGGCACAAACAGCGCTATCGTTTGATTGACTTTCGACGCGACAAGGTTGGCATTCCCGCGCGCGTGGAGAGCATTGAGTATGATCCAAACCGCACGGCGCGCATCGCCAAGCTCGTCTACGCTGACGGTGAGAAGCGGTACATCCTGGCGCCCCTGGGCGTCCAGGTCGGCGATAAGCTGATGTCTGGGCCGGATGCCGAAGTGCGCAGCGGCAACGCGCTGCCGATTGCCAATCTGCCGTTGGGTTCGGTGATTCATAATATCGAGCTGCAGCCGGGCCGCGGCGGCCAGTTGGTGCGCTCGGCCGGCGTGTCGGCGCAGTTGGTCGCGAAAGAAGGCGATTATGCCCAGGTGCGTTTGCCCTCTGGCGAAGTGCGCTTGATCAGCATTCGTTGTATGGCGACGCTGGGCCAGGTTGGCAACACCGATCACGCCAACATCAATTGGGGCAAGGCTGGTCGCCTGCGGTGGCGTGGCCGCATGCCGCAAGTGCGCGGCATTGCGATGGATCCCAGTTCTCACCCGCACGGTGGCGGCGAAGGTCGCTCACCGATTGGTATGCCCGGGCCGAAGACGCCATGGGGCAAGCCAGCCCTGGGCTATAAGACGCGCAAGAATAAGCGTACGGCCAGCATGATCGTGCGCCGGCGCAGCGCGGGTCGTCTGAAGTAAGCGAGGGTGAGGAGGATTTACCTGTGTCACGTTCATTGAAAAAGGGACCGTTCGTAGACCCGAAGCTGCTGAAGAAGATTGAAGCGATGAATCGCCGAGGCGAGAAGCGTGTGCTCAAAACCTGGTCGCGCGACTCAACGATCTTCCCGCAGTTCGTGGGCCACACCATGGCCGTGCATGATGGCAAGCGCCATGTGCCGATTTACATTACTGAGAATATGGTGGGACACAAGCTGGGCGAGTTTGCACCCACGCGCTTCTTCCGTGGTCATGCGGCCAAGGAAAAGCCCACGAAGGTGTCAGCGAAGCCGTCAGGAGGGAAGTAAGCATGAGTGACGTGGTAACCGTGAAAGCGACCACCAAGCATGTAGGCCTGTCGGCGCAGAAGGTGCGCCTGGTATTGGACCAGGTGCGCGGTCGGCGGGCCAGTGAGGCGCTCGCCTATCTGGCTGTTCTGCCGCAAGCCGCGGCCAGGCCCGTGGCAGCAACGATCAAGTCGGCCATGGCCAGCGCGGAGGAAAACCTCGGCTTGAACCAGGAAGACATGGTGGTGAGCCAGATTTGGGCCGACATGGGATCAACTCGTAAATGGCGACGTTTCGGCGCTCGTGGGCGTTTCAAACCCATTTTGCGCCGCAGTTCCCACATCAGTGTGGTGCTGGCGGAAGAAACGAACGCATAGGTTGACTTGGAGATCACACAACACGCGCCGGCTTGACGGCAAGGAATTATGACATCTGGGAATGCGGACGATAGGCTGCAGCAGCCGAGACGCAGTGGATCCCAGGATTACGGAGGACGCATTGGGTCGCAAGGTTCATCCAATTGGTTTTAGATTAGGGATCATTCGTGATCATCAGACCCGCTGGTTTGCATCGGGTCTGCGCTATGTGCAACAATTGCAAGAGGATCGCGCCATCCGTCAGATGGTGTTGAAGCTCATAACGGGCGCCGGCATCTCGCTGCTGGAAATCGAACGCTTTCCGAACCAGGTTGCCTTGCGCGTCCATACGGCCAAGCCGGGCATCATTATCGGACGCAAAGGCGCCAATGTCAACGATCTGCGCACGAAGCTGCAGACTCTGACCGGCAAGAAGGTCAAGATAGACATCGAGGAGATCGAACGGCCGGAACTCGATGCATACCTGGTAAGCCAGAGCATTGCGGAGCAGCTTGAGAAGCGTATTTCATACAAGCGTGCGATGAAGCAGGCGGTGACGCGTGCCATGCGTTTGGGCGCCAAGGGCATCATGATCACGTGCAGCGGACGTCTGGCTGGCTCTGAAATGGCCCGCCGTGACTCGGTGCGTGATGGTCAGATTCCGCGGCATACGTTACGCGCCAACATTGACTACTCCTATTCCGAGGCGTTGACGACCTTCGGCCGCATCGGCATCAAGGTGTGGATTTACAAGGGCGAAGTTCTGCCTGGCATGGCGCGCCCGAGTGAGACCAGGTCAGTGAGGACAATGGAGTAAGCCAGCGTCTGGCGAGGCTGGCTGGCGACTGACCTGAGGGCGGCGCCTGAGAGCCTTAACATTTAGGAGCAAATTAACGATGTTAATGCCGAAGCGTGTCAAATACCGCAAAATGCACCGTGGTCACATGCGTGGCACGGCCGGCCGGGGCAACCAGGTTGCCTTTGGTGAATTTGGCCTGCAAGCGATGGAGCCATGTTGGATGACCAGCCGCCAGATCGAAGCGGCTCGCCGCACGATTGTGCGCTTCATCCGCCGCGGTGGTAAGTTATGGATTCGTGTCTTCCCTGATAAGCCGGTGACGAAGAAGGCCGCCGAAACCCGTATGGGCAGCGGCAAGGGCGCGGTAGATCACTGGGTGGCGGTCGTTCGCCCAGGGCTGATGTTGTTTGAATTGGCCGGCGTGACCGAAGAGACGGCGAAAGAGGCTTTCCAGTTGGCATCCTACAAACTGCCAATCAGGACACAGCTCGTGTCGCGTGCGGCGGAGTCTGCGGCGCCAGAAGTAGCGGCTGCGACGGCCGGCGCCGCGGCGTAGTGAAGAGGAGCTCATGATGCTGTCAAAAGAAATCCGTGCGCTGACAACCGATGAGGTTGGCGTTAAGTTAGACGCTGCTTATCAGGAGCTGTTCAATCTGCGCTTTCAAATGTCAACCGGTCAGATGAAGAACACCACGCGCCTGACGCAGGTTAAACGTGATATTGCCCGGTTGAAGACAATTCTGCGGGAGCGCGAATTGGAAGCCTGGTATGCCGCAGGGCGCGGCGCCTAACAACAGGCGCTGGTGCAAGTCGAAGGGGAAGAATTATGCGTGAACAGCGTAAAACATTGGTTGGCCGCGTAGCCAGCAACAAAATGGACAAAACCGTGGTGGTGACGGTGGAACGCGTACGCCGCCACGCGCTGTATGGTAAAGTGATCAAGATCACCCGCCGCTTCATGGCGCACGATGAGAGCAATGCCTGCCAGATTGGTGACATGGTGCGCATCCTGGAATCTCAGCCGTTGAGCCGCCACAAGCGATGGGTGGTGGCGGAAATCCTGAATCGTTCGAACCAGGAAGTAGCTTGATCTGTTTCCCGCAACCGTACGGCGTTTGCACCCTGGCGCGTGAGCCAGGAGGGCAGCGACAGGCGACGGTTCGGTGAACCACACAAAAGGAGACGACGATGATTCAGCAGGAAAGCCGGCTGGTTGTTGCAGACAACACGGGCGCAAAAGAAATCCTGTGCATACGTGTCAAGGGCGGCTCAACACGTCGCTATGCTTCGGTGGGGGACATCATCGTAGCGGCCGTGAAGCAAGCGGCGCCCAATGGCGCGGTGAAGAAGGGCGATGTGGTGCGCGCGGTCGTCGTGCGAACCGCGCGGGGCTACGGCCGTTCGGATGGTTCGTACATCAAGTTTGACGATAACGCGGCCGTCATTATTGACGAAGCCAAGAACCCGAAGGGCACGCGCATTTTTGGCCCGGTGGCCCGTGAACTGCGTGAGCGGGGCTTTATGAAAATCGTGTCGCTGGCTCCCGAAACACTTTGAGACGCGGTGCACAGAGCCAACGGAAGTAGACGGTAGCGAGTAACGAGGAGAGCCGGGGTATGAAAATCAAAAAAGGCGACACGGTTGAAGTCATTCGGGGCGAACATCGCGGGACGCGCGGCAAGGTCAATGCGGTTCTTGTGGGCAAAGATAAATTCGGCCGCAAAGACCCCGACAATACCCGTGTGGTCGTGGCTGGCGTCAACCTGATCATAAAGCATCAGCGCCGCACAGGCGATGTGCGTACACAGGTCGGGCGGATTGAGCGCGAGGCGCCCATTCATGTTTCTAACGTGATGCTGGTTTCGCCCAAGACGAATGAACCGGTGCGCGTCGCTTTCAAGGTAGATGCTGATGGCCGTAAGGTGCGCCGCGAAGCGGGCACTGACGAAGCCATTGATTGATGATGGCGGAAAGACGGAGTAGACGATGAACGCACAACCAAGACTAAAGGTGCGCTATCAGAACGACATTGTGAAGGCCATGCGCGAAGAGTTTGGCTATCAGAACGTCAATGAAGTGCCTCGCATCGAGAAAATCGTGGTCAATATCGGCCTGGGCGAAGCGCTGCAAAACGCCAAGGCCCTGGAAGCGGCCGCCAGTGACATGGCAACGATTACCGGACAGAAGCCGGTGATTACGAAGGCGCGGCGTTCGATTGCCACCTTCAAGCTGCGCGAGGGTAATGCTATTGGCGCGAAGGTGACGCTGCGCGGCGCTCGCATGTACGAATTCCTGGACAGACTGTGCAATATTGCGTTGGCGCGCCAACGCGACTTTCGCGGCGTTTCGCCTGATGGTTTCGATGGTCGCGGCAATTACAGCCTGGGCCTGCGCGAACAGTTAATCTGGCCGGAAATTGACTACGACAAGATTGACCGTGTGCGCGGCATGGAAATCACATTGGTTACCACGGCCAAGACGGATGATGAAGGGCGCCGGCTGTTGCAGTTGTTCGGGATGCCATTCCGAGCGCGGTAACACGCGTGGAAAATTGCGCGAAGGGAAGCAAAACGGGGTCGTTGGTCGCGAGACTGGCGAGAACGAGGAGATACTGTGGCCAAAAAGTCAATCGTCATTAAAGAAACACGTCGTAAATATGCGGTGCGCGTGCGCAATCGCTGCAAGATGTGCGGACGCCCACGTGCTTATATGCGGCGGTTTGGCTTGTGCCGTATTTGTTTCCGCCAAGAGGCTTTGGTGGGGCGGCTGCCGGGCGTGGTGAAGTCGAGCTGGTAATTCTACCCCCGCCATTGCTGAACAATGGCTGGTTGGGGGCGATTCCAGGCGCCGACACGGCGCCTCTTCATGGGTTCAGAGAAGCGATATTAGTAGGACCACCAGGAGTGCGCAGGCACTAACCAGTGTGTCCGCGGGAGTGAAAGACGATGGTTAATGATCCGATTGCGGATATGTTGACACGCATTCGCAATGCGCTGTTGGCTCGGCATCGCCAAGTGCTGATCCCCAGCTCGAAGATGAAGGTCGCAATTGCTCGCCTTCTCAAGGAAGAGGGTTTTATTCAGCATTACGACGTGACGCGCGACCGTCCGCAGCCGATGCTTCGCATCATTCTGAAATATGATAAAAGCCGCAAACCGGTGCTTTCAGGCTTAAAACGCGTGAGCAAGCCGGGCTGCCGTGTATATACACCGTACCGCGAAATCCCCTGGGTGTTGAGCGGGATGGGTGTTGCCATCTTGACAACCCCGCGCGGCATGATGACTGATCGCCAGGCACGACGTGCGCATCTCGGCGGCGAAGTGCTGTGCTACGTCTGGTAGTCAGCGGAAACTTGCGAGGGAACTATGTCAAGACTTGGTAAACTACCCATCAAGTTGCCCGCGGGCGTGTCAGTAGACATTGCCGCCAGCAACGAAGTAACTGTCAAAGGGCCGCGTGGCACGCTGAATAGACAATTTCCGACGAGCATTGCCATTACGTTGGACGATGGCTCTGTGGTTGTCCAGCGTCATGCCGACAACCGCTTTCAGCGCGCGGCGCACGGGCTGGTGCGCGCCCTGATGAACAATATGGTGGTCGGCGTGTCGAGCGGCTTCAAGAAAGAGCTGGACATCATTGGGGTTGGCTACCGGGCCGAAATGCAGGGTAAGAACCTGATGTTGCATGTCGGTTACTCTCATCCTGTAGAGTTTCTGCCGCCAGCAGGAATTGCGTTTGCTGTGACGCCCACGCCCGACAAGAACGTGCGCGTGACCGTGGAAGGCGCTGATAAGGAAGTAGTTGGCGAAACCGCGGCGCGCATTCGACGCATTCGGCCGCCTGAACCCTACAAAGGCAAGGGCATCCGCTATGTGGGTGAGGTCGTCCGTATCAAGGCCGGCAAGGCTGGTAAAGTTGGCAAGGGCGGCAAGTAAGGGAGTAACGACTCATGGCAAAAAATGAAGGTGCGATCGCACGCACGCGACGGCACACACGTATTCGCCGGCGTGTCGTAGGGACGGCGCAGCGACCCCGTCTGAACGTGTTCCGTAGTCTGGAGCATATCTATGCCCAAATCATTGATGATGAGAAAGGGCACACGCTGGTATCTGCCTCAACGGTTGATCCAGACACGCGCACACGTCTGGCCGGACTGAGCAAGGTGGCGCAGGCGACGCTCGTGGGTGAGATGATCGCAGAGCGGGCGCTGGCCGCAGGGATTAAGCAAGTGGTGTTCGACCGGGGCGGCTACATTTATCATGGCCGTGTCAAGGCGCTTGCCGAAGGCTCGCGCGCCAAGGGTTTGGATTTCTAACGCTGGAGCCGAGCAGGAGGATACATGCCTGAGAAGAAGAGAGAACGCGAACAGCGACGCAATCGCGAAGAAGAACGCGACCAGTTTGACGAGCGCGTGGTGCACGTTGCGCGTACGGCCAAGGTCGTCAAAGGCGGGCGTCGGTTTACTTTCCGCGCGGTAGTTGTGGTGGGCGACAATAACGGCCGGGTTGGCATTGGCATCGGCAAGGCCCGTGAAGTGCCAGACGCCATTCGCAAGGGCACTGAGCGCGCGCACAAGGACATGCGCCCTGTTCCGCTGGCCGGTCGCACGATTCCGCATGAGGTGCGGGTGCGCTTTGGCGCCGCCGAGGTGTTGCTCAAGCCAGCGACGCCTGGCACGGGCGTCATTGCGGGCGGCGGCGTACGCGCCGTCGTCGAAGCCGCGGGAATCAAAGATATTCTAACCAAATCACTCGGCAGCAGCAATATGCTCAACGTGGTGAAGGCCACGCATGCGGCGCTCAATGCACTCAAGGATGTTGAGGCCGAAGCGCAGCGCCGCGGCAAACCGGTTGAGGGCCTGCTGCCGTTCTGGAGGCAAAAGACAGATGCCGAACAAGGATAATGCCACTCGACGCTTGCGCGTGACCTACGTGAAGAGCACTATTGGCTACGACAAGAGTCAAAAACGCACGGTGCTGGCGTTGGGTCTTCGTCGCTTGGGGCAGACTGTTGAACATGCTGATACGCCGGTAATTCGGGGCATGGTCGGTAAAGTTCCGCACCTGGTCCGCGTTGAAGAAATCGGCGCTTGAGTAGGGGGAACGTATGCAATTACATGATCTCAAGCCGACGGTTGGCGCGAAACAGCCACGCGTGCGCGTGGGACGCGGCAGCGGCGCTGGCCGTGGTAAGACAGCCGGTAAGGGTACCAAGGGCCAGAATGCACGCAGCGGACGCAGCGTAGCGCCGTACTTCGAAGGCGGTCAGCTGCCCTTGGTGCGCCGGCTGCCGCACCTGGCAGGTTTTACCAATCTATGGCGCATCGAGTTCAAACCGGTCAACCTGGACCGCTTGTTGGTGTTTGAGGCTGGCAGCATCGTGTCGCCAGAAACGCTGGCTGAGGCGGGGATCATCAAGGCGAATGATCAGCGCGTGGCTATTCTTGGCGGCGGCGAGATTGATCGCCCGCTGATCGTGAAGGCCCATCGCGTCTCCGCCAGCGCCCGTCAAAAGATCGAAGCGGCTGGTGGGACGGTGGAAGCGCTGTCCGTAGAGACCAAGCACGACCCGCGTTAAGTCGCTGCCTGTCAAAGCAGGTTTCTGTGATGCCTGTTTTGCGGGCACGAGCAAGAGGAGGCCAGTTTCATATGCAAATGCTGCAAGCCGTCCGCAACGCCTTTAAGTTGCCCGACTTACGCCGAAAGCTGTTGATCACTTTTCTGATTTTGGTGATTTACCGCTTGGCCGCGCACGTGCCAGTGACCGGTGTCAACGCGGAGGGGCTGCGCCAGCTTTTCCAGTCAAACCAGCTTCTGGGCCTGCTTGATATGTTCTCCGGCGGCGCCATGTCGAATTTCTCGGTCATGGCGATGGGCGTCTACCCATACATTACCGCCTCCATTATCATGCAGCTGTTGATTCCGATCGTGCCGCGACTGGAAGCGATTCAAAAGGAAGGTGAGGCCGGGCGCAACCGGCTCAACCAGTATCAGAACTGGTTGACCATTCCGCTGGCTGCTTTGCAGGCCTATGGTCAGGCAACGATCCTGACGCGGTCGCAAACGACTGGCGCCCCGGTGCTGTCTACGTTCGGTTTTGCCCAGTATCCGCTGGAAACGTTGACGACAATCATTGTTTTGACGGCGGGCACGATGTTTGCCATCTGGCTGGGTGAATTGATCACGGAGCAGGGCATTGGCAACGGCGTTTCGATCATTATCTTCGGCGGCATTGTGGCGCGTGTGCCGCAGTCCATCGGCAACTTGCTGGCGAACAACGCCTGGTCGTTGGTGGTTTTCCTGGTTGTCACCGTGATCACCGTGGCGGTGATTGTGGTGGTACAGGAAGGGCAGCGGCGCATTCCGGTGCAATACGGCAAGCGCGTGCGCGTGATGCGCGGTAATCGGTTGATGATGGTGGGCGGGCAGAGCACGCATGTTCCACTGCGCGTCAATTCAGCCGGCATGATCCCGTTGATCTTTGCGCAGAGCATCATGATCTTCCCCGGCACCATTGCCAGCTACTTCGTCTACTCGGCGAATGCAACGATTGCCTCGGTGGCGACCTGGATTTCGACAACATTCAGTCCGCAGAGTAATCTGTACTGGATTCTGTACTTCTTCCTGGTGCTTGGCTTTACGTACTTTTACACGAGCGTGGTCTTCCAGCAGCAGAATCTGCCAGACACCTTACAAAAGCAGGGCGGCTTTGTGCCAGGCATTCGTCCTGGCAAGCCCACCGAGACCTATCTCAACGGCGTGCTCAATCGGATCACGTTGGTGGGCGCGGTTTTCTTGGGCCTGGTCGCGATTCTGCCGTGGATCACGCGCGACTTGACCGAGACCACGACGATGTTGATCACCAGCACTGGTATGCTCATTGTTGTCGGCGTGGTGCTGGACACGATGAAGCAGTTGGAAGCGCAGCTGATGATGCGCCACTACGAGGGCTTCATCAAGTAGGCCTGGCGCTGCGGTCAACGCGGCGGCGGGCCGTGAAAGGCAACCCGTGCCCCACATGCCTGCCCGATGGGGCAGAATGTGAAGACAGTGTCCCAATCACACAATACAAGGAGTTGGATGACGATGGAGTCAAACAGTCCGATCTTTATCGTGATGTTGGGTGTGCCGGGTGCCGGCAAGGGCACTCAAGCGCAGCGGCTTGAAGAAAAATTGGGGCTGAAGCAAGTTTCAACCGGTGACATCTTTCGCGACAATCTGCGCAACCAGACGCCACTCGGCCAACTAGCCAAGAGCTATATGGACAAGGGCGAACTTGTGCCCGATGATGTGACTATTCGCATGGTCGAAGAACGTCTGAGCCGGCCGGACTGCGCCAAGGGCGCCATTATGGATGGCTTCCCGCGCACATTGGCTCAGGCCGATGCGTTTGATAAGATGCTGCGTGGCAAAGGGCAGAAGGTAGCTCTCGTGCCGCTCATCGGCGTGACGGATGACGAGGTGATGGATCGTTTGACTGGTCGCCGGGTTTGCCGGCGCTGTCAAGGGGTCTTTCATCTCATGTTCAACCCGCCGCCGCCGGCCGGTGAATGTCCGCAGGGCGATAAGAGCCTGTGCGACATTTACCAGCGTGACGATGATAAGCCTGAAACAGTGCGCAATCGCCTGTTTGTCTACTACAAGCAGACGGCGCCCTTGATCGGGTACTACTTCGCGCATGGGCTGTTGGCTGAGATCAATGGTGCGCAAGCGATTGACAAGGTAACGAGTGATCTGTGGGACGTGTTGGACAAAGCCATGGCATGAGGCAGTGGCTGCAGCGCCGATCGGAGCCGCCGCCGCAAGAAAAACCAGCGCCCGCGCGCGTCACGCTGAAAGGCCCGTATGAGTTGGGCCTGATGCGCACGGCCGGACAGATCGTGGCTGAGGTTCATGACACCGTCAGGCAGGCGATCAAGCCAGGCGTGACGACAGGCGAGCTGAATCGTCTGGCCGACGCGCTGATCCGCAAGCGCAATGGAGTACCATCCTTTCTGGGGTACAACGGCTTTCCGGCCTCCATCTGCGCCTCGATCAACGACGAGCTGGTGCACGGCATTCCCAGCGCCAAGCGCGTGCTCAAGGCAAGCGATATCATCAGTGTGGATGTCGGCGTCATTTACAAAGGCTTTCACGGTGATTCCGCCTGGACTTACCCGGTCGGCGAGATCACGGACGAGGCAAAGCGCCTGCTGGCAGTGACTGAACAGTCGCTGTACGTCGGCATTGAACAGGTGGCTCCTGGCAAGACGTTTGGTGATGTTTCAGGCGCCATTCAGCGTTATGTAGAAGGTCATGGGTTTAGTGTCGTGCGCGAGTACACCGGTCATGGCATCGGGCGGCAAATGCACGAGGATCCGCAAATCTTGCACTATCTGCACCCCGATGACAAGGTGCAATACTGGATTCTGCGCCCAGGCATGACATTTGCTATCGAACCCATGGTCAATGTCGGCACATGGAAGACGCAGGTTCTTGAGGACGGGTGGACGGTGGTGCCTGAGGATCGGCGCTTGTCCGCACACTTTGAGCATACGTTGGCTGTCACCGAGAATGGCGTCGAAATCCTGACCCGGCAACGGTAAAGGGATCAAGACTTCCGAAGTCTGCCAGGCTTTGGAAGTCTAGGGTTGGAAAAGTAGGTAAGGTAAGGGAGAGGTGTTCTCATGAAAGTTCGACCCTCTGTAAAGCGAATTTGTGCGAAGTGTAAGATCATCAAGCGCCACGGCGTGGTGCGGGTGATTTGCCAAGACCCCAAGCATAAGCAGCGACAGGGTTAAGAGTTTAGGAGGCAAGCATGGCTCGTATTGCTGGTGTTGACCTGCCGCGCGACAAGCGGGTTGAAGTGGCACTAACGTACATCTTTGGTATTGGCCCTTCAATCAGCAGAGAAATCCTGGGTGTCACCAGCGTGAACCCAGACACGCGGGTCAAGGATTTGTCAGAAGCTGAAGTGGCCCGCCTGCGCGAGGTCATTGACCGCAACTACCGCGTCGAGGGTGACTTACGACGCGAGATCAGTTTGAACATCAAGCGCCTGCAGGAAATCGGATCCTACCGGGGACTACGGCACCGCCGCAGTTTGCCGGTGCGTGGTCAGCGTACGCGTACGAATGCACGCACCAAGCGTGGCGCGCGCAAGACCGTGGCTGGCAAGCGCCGTTCGAAGGCCAAGAAGTAATAACAACGTGCTCCACGCGGCGGCCTGGCTGCATGCGAGGGAGCGCGTGGCGCGATCAGCCTGGTTGCGCTACGGGATGGATTTTCTACCGGTGTTGGCGGCCAGCCTGCGGGCTGGCGCTAAAGTCTTAAGAAGGAGTTATCATGCCACCACGAGTTGCACGACGTGAACCGCGCCGCGGCGCCGCTCGACGTGAAAAGAAGATGGTGCCGGTGGGCGCCGTGCACGTTCAGTCTACGTTTAACAATACCATCATTACCATCACCGATCCTCAAGGCAATACCGTGACCTGGAGCAGCGCCGGATTGGCCGGCTTCAAAGGCTCGCGCAAGAGCACGCCTTTTGCCGCGACGCTGGCTGCGCAGCAGTGCGGTAAGAGCGCGATGGATATGGGGATGCGAGAGGTGGATGTGTTTGTGAAAGGCCCTGGCCCAGGGCGTGAGGCAGCCGTGCGCGCGATTCAGGCTGCGGGTCTGCGCGTGCGCACGATTACCGATGTGACGCCTCTGCCCCACAATGGGTGTCGGCCGCCAAAGAAGCGTCGAGTCTAGCGAGCGAACAAAGCGTTCGGTTGACAAGGAGGACGGGCTACCGTATGCTTGTAAACTTGTCCCGGGCCCACGCCACCCTTTGACCGCAGGTCGAGGCGCGTGATTGATTTTGGAGGAGAAACGATGGCGAGATATACGGACCCAGTTTGCAGATTGTGTCGAGCTGAAGGTCAAAAACTGTTTCTAAAGGGCGAACGTTGTTTGACGCCCAAATGCGCCGTGGAGCGTCGCCCTTACGTGCCGGGTATGCACGGCCCCAAGGGCGGTTTCAAGCGCAAGGTGTCTGACTACAACCGCCAGCTGCGTGAAAAGCAAAAGGCGCGCCGAATTTATGGCGTCATGGAGCGGCAGTTCCGCCGCTATTTCTCAACTGCCAGCCGGGCCAAAGGCCTGACCGGCGCGACCCTGTTGACCCTTCTGGAGTCACGTCTCGATAACGTGGTTTATCGCCTGGGATTTGCTGATTCACGCGCCCAGGCCCGCCAGTTGGTGCGCCATGGTCACTTTGCGGTGAACAATCAAAAGACAGACATTCCGTCCTTCTTGGTAAAACCGGGCGATGTGGTCGCAGTACGCGACAGCAGCCGCAATAATGTCTATTTCAAGGGTCTCGGCGAGTACCTGCATGATCGCAGCACCCCGGCGTGGCTGAGCCGCGACACGGCTGGTATGTCGGGTCGTGTGATCGAACTGCCTGGCCGCCTTGACATTGATGCGCAACTGAACGAACAGTTGATCGTTGAGTTCTACAGCCGGTAGACGATTGCATCGTGAATGTGGGTCATTTCTGTTGCGCGCTCGGCGCCGCAACAATTCCGGCTTGACCGATGTTTTACGTCAATCGCACGATGCAAGGAGGTAGTAACTTGTCAAGTGTAATGCTGCCGAAAATCGAATGTGAAGCAAGCGCGCAGAACTACGGTCGCTTTGTCATTAGCCCACTCGAAAGTGGGCATGGTACGACCCTGGGCAACGCGCTGCGCCGCGTTCTGCTTTCTTCATTGACTGGCGCGGCCGTTACTTCGATTCGAATTACGGGCGTACATCATGAGTTTCAGGATATTCCTCACGTGCGCGAGGATATGACGGCGCTGCTTCTGAACGTGAAGCAGATTCGCCTGAAATGCGACTCAGACGAGCCGCAGCGCCTGCACGTAGAGGTTACCGGCGAAGGGATTATCACCGCGGGCGACCTGGTATGCCCGGTCGGTGTTGAAGTGATCAATCCGGAGTTGTACCTGCTGACGGCTGACTCCGAACAAGCTGAGCTAGATATCGAGATGGTGGTCCAGCGTGGGAAGGGCTATTCGCCGTCTGAGGATCGCACCAAGCTGCCGCTCGGCGAGATACCGGTGGATTCGATCTTCAGCCCGGTGCGCAAGTCGAACTATACTGTTGAGCGCACACGCGTGGGCCAGCAAACTGACTATGATAAACTGACGATTGAAATCTGGACAGACGGCACCATCACACCGAAGGCCGCGCTGAGCGAAAGCGCGCGCATTTTGGTGCAGCATTTTTCGTTGATTGTTGGCGTGGATGCGAGCCTGGCTGACCTTCCCAAGAAGGACGAGGATGGCATCCCTGATCGTCTCTATGAAACCGCCATCGAAGACCTGGAATTGACCGTGCGCGCATACAATTGCTTGAAGCGTGCGGGCATCACCAAGGTGGGCGAAGTGCTGGAGCGGTTGCAGCAGGGCGAAGAGGAAATTCTTGCCATTCGCAATTTTGGCCGCAAATCGCTCGATGAGTTGCTGGAACGTCTGGAGCAGAAGGGCTTCTTGTCCGCTATTCGTTTTGAGCGGCGAACGCCCGAAGGCGGCGTTGCTGACGCCGATGATGATGCCAGTCTGGATGAGCCGGCGCTCGCCATCGAGTAAGTGATGATGGGCCAGGATGGTCAACGCATGCGTGGACGATTCTGGCCCGTGCGGCGACGACACGAGTGAGGATGAAATGCGACACCAAGTTAGCGGTTATAAACTAGGACGAAACGATGCCCAGCGCCGTGCGCTTATGCGCAATCTGATCAGCCAGCTCTTTTTGCATGGCCGTATTCAGACGACAGAGGCGAAGGCGCGGGCGATCCGTTCCGATGCAGAAAAAATAATTACCATTGCCAAGAACGGCCTGCGCGCAGAGGGCAACAAGGTGCATGCCCGTCGCCTCGTGGCGGCGCGTATCAACGGCGTTGACGCGGCGAAGAAGCTGTTTGACGAGATTGCCCCGCGCTTTGAAACGCGTCCCGGCGGCTATACACGCCTATATAAGTTGGGCATGAGGCAGGGTGATGGCGCTGAGATGGCGATCATTGAATTGGTGCAGGAATAGCCCGCGCCGATCATGATGCAACCGTCTGATGACCAGCGGCCTGCTTTCAGGGCGACGGTAGAGTATGACGGGACTGATTATGCCGGTTGGCAAATCCAGATAGGACAGCCAACCGTGCAGGGCACCTTAGAAACTGCACTAGCACAGGTTTGTCGTGAGACGAGCCGGGTGATTGGCGCCGGCCGCACGGATGCCGGGGTTCATGCCAGCGGCCAGGTGATACGCTTTCAGTGCGTCTGGCGGCGCCCTCTGGCCGACCTGGAACGGGCGCTGAATGCGGTCTTGCCCGCGTCTGTGGCGGTGCGCGAAGTAGCGTTGGCTGAGCCTGGTTTTCACCCACGGTTCAGTGCACGCAGCCGCCTTTACCGCTACACGGTATGGGCGGCCGCGGTGCGCTCACCCCAACGCGCGCGCTTTGCCCACTATGTCAAGCAACGGCTTGACCTGGACGCAATGAATGAGGCCGCGGCAACCCTGGTTGGTTGGCATGATTTTGCCACCTTTGGCGTAGATCCGGAAGAACGGGCCGGGCGCGGCAATTCGCGACGCGAGGTGCTGCAAGCTGACTGGCGCACGACACCGGACGACGATGGCGTCTGGTATCGTTTCGATATCGAAGCCAATGCCTTTCTGCGCACCATGGTGCGCACGATCGTGGCGACGCTGTTGGCCGTGGGCCGCGGCCAGCGGCGATCCAGCGAGGTGTTGAATCTGTTACTTGCGGCTGACCGCCGTTTGGCTCCGCCGCCGGCCCCGGCTTGTGGCCTGTGCCTGGTGCATGTTCGTTATTGAAAATCAGAGTGCGTCTGGCGATCATACGGTGTTGACCGTGGCTGCGACGGCCTACGCGCCGTGCAAATGGCTGGATGGACTCGAGGAGACGTGGAAGTGAAAACCTATTCGCCAAAAGCATCAGAAGTTCAACGAGATTGGTACGTGGTAGACGCTGCTGGAAAGAACCTGGGGCGACTGGCAACTCAGATCGCCGTCATTCTGCATGGTAAGCACAAGCCAACGTATACACCCCACATGGACATGGGCGATTTTGTCATCGTCCTGAACGCGGACAAAATTCAGGTCACGGGCCGCAAGCTTGACCAGAAATTCTACTATCGCCACTCCATGTACCATGGTGGTTTCAAGCAGGTTTCCCTTCGTGACCAGATGTCGAATCACCCAGATCGTGTGATCGAGGCGGCGGTGCGAGGGATGCTGCCCAGCACGAAGCTGGGGCGGCATATGATCAAGAAGATGAAAGTTTACGCTGGCAGCGAACACCCGCACCAGGCTCAACAGCCCAAGGTGTTGGAACTGTAACCGCGCCGAACAGTCGAGGAGAAGAACGTATGGCAACAGTTCGCTATTACGAGGGCGTTGGGCGCCGCAAGACTTCCACCGCGCGGGTGCGTCTCTATCCGGGCACCGGCAGCATCGTCGTCAACGATCGCGCCCTGGAAGATTACTTCCCACGTGAGACCGATCGCATCAAGCTGCTGCGGCCGCTCAATGTGACCGAGGCGCAGGCGCAGTACAACGTCTCAGTCCATGTGGCTGGCGGCGGCACCACCGGACAAACCGGCGCGGTCATCATGGGCGTTGCTCGCGCTCTCGTGGAAGCCGATGAGACGCTCAAGACCGTTTTGCGCAAGAATGGCTTCCTGACGCGTGACGCCCGCGCCGTGGAACGTAAGAAGCCTGGTCTGACGAAGGCCCGCCGCGCGAAGCAGTACACCAAGCGTTAGTTTGACTGCCGAGAAACCCTTGAATTGTCTCTGGCAGCCAGCCAGCGCCTAACTCAGGCTTGACCGGCGTCAATCTGCAGATCCATCGCCCCGACTCAACGTAAAGCGTGCCAGAAACCTGGCGCGCTTTACGTGTTTATGCCGGGCTGTGACCTGCCTGCGCTGCGGCGCGTGCGTTCGAGCTCACCGAGGAGGATGACATGCACGACCTCTTGGCCCTGTACGACAGGGAGATGCGGATCAATATCGAATACCCCGGCGTACGCAGGGAAAGCTTCCCGCAGTTGGTGCGCTTCATTCGGCCTGCGCCCGGCATGAACTTCATCGCGTTCAGCCGCCTCGACGAAGCGGGCATGGATGAGATCATCCAACAACAGATCGCCGACCTGGCTCCTATGCCGCAGCCATTTTCGTGGCACGTTTACGAACATGATCAGCCGGCCAGCCTCCAGAACCGGCTGGCGGCGCACGGTTTTGCGCCGGATGATGAGCCAGATGCGGTGATGGCGCTGGCAGCCCAGGAAGCTCAGCCTGGCCCGCGCGCGCCCATCATGGCCGAGGTGCGCCGACTTGAGCACCGTGATCAACTCGACGATGTGATCTTGGTTGAACAGTACGTACTCGGCGGGAATTTCGGCTGGATCAAGGGCCGACTGGGCGACCATTTGGACATTCCCGGCTATCTCAGTGTGTATGTTGCCTACGTCGAAGGCCAACCTGCCTCTGTGGGTTGGGTGTACTTCAATCCCCATAGTCAGTTTGCCAGCCTCTTTGGCGCGGCGACACGAAGGGAGTATCGCAAGCGCGGCTTGTACTCCGCGCTGCTGGCCGCGCGCGTCCAGGAGGCGATTGGCCGGGGTTACGCATTTGTCACCACGGGGGCCAGTCCCATGAGTCAGCCGATTCTGACGCAGAACGGTTTTCGGTTGCTCACCCATGCTTATGCGCATGAATGGAAGGGAAAGGGCTTTCTCACGGGCATGGACACAACCATCGAACGGGAGCCGGATCGCGCCTGAACAAGGCGCCAGGCCCCACACCAGGTTTATGCGCTGGGAAAGGCGCGCAAATAGGCCTGGATGATCGTATCCCAGAGCTGGTTGGCTTCCTCGTCAATCGTCTGGCGTGACTCGTCCTCTTCAAACCAGGCAATCGCGCGGCGCACGCCCTCTTGCCAGGGAACCGTGGCGACAAAGTCAGGCACGAAGCGCTTGATTTTGCTGTTGTCGAAGACCACGCTGCGCGCCTTGTCTCCCAACAAGCTGCCGTGGGCGTGCGGCCAGTAGGCGGCGATCAGGTCGGATGGAATGTGCACAATGTCAGGCTCCAGGCCGATCGCGTGGCCGGCCTGGATGGCGAGTTGATCCCAGGTCAGCACTTCGTCCGACGTGATGTGGAAGGCGTGGCCGACGGCCTGTTCACGGCCGAGCAGGCCCACGAAACCTTTGGCAAAATCGCCATTCCAGGTCACAACCCACAGCGACGTACCGTCGCCAGGCACGATGATTTTTTGCCCGCGGCGCATGCGATCCATCACGGTCCACGGGTGCTGCCAACTGCCCAGGCAGAGCGGAATCTGCGTCGGGCCGTAGGTGAGCGAGGGCCGCACGATGGTAACCGGGAAGCCTTCGTCTCGATAGGCGGCCAGCAGGCGATCCTCGCAGGCGATCTTGTTGCGTGAGTAGTCCCAGAAGGGGTTAGCCAGCGGCGTATCTTCGGTAATCAGGTAGTGACCCGGCGGTTTTTGGTAGGCGCTGGCCGAGCTGATGAAGACGAACTGCCGCGTCTTGCCGCGGAACAGGTCAATATCCTGCTCGATGTCGCCGGCCGTGAACGCAACCCAATCCACCACGGCGTCGAAGAAATGTCCTGCCAGCAGCTGCGCGGCCGCGTCCGGCGCCTGGCGCACGTCGCCCTGGCAGTGGATCACCCCCGCGGGCAGCGCGTACTTGGACGAAGCGCCCCGGTTGATCACGAACAATTCAATGCCTCGTTCTACCGCCAACGCGGCGCAGGCCGAGCTAATCAGGCCCGTGCCGCCGATGAACAACACTTTCATCCGATGCCTCATTTTCTGCCTCCTTGATTCGATGGACGAACCCTGGCGAACCCATTGAGTGTATCATCACCGCAGGAGGGCGTCAAAGGCTGATGCCCTCATTGTTCTATCAACACGCTTGTGAGCGCGGGCCGTTTGTGGTAAAATCGGCGCGCCTGTGCACCAGCCAATTCAAGTGGGACGGTAGGGATATTGCAACGCAGTAATACAGACTGGATTCGAGGGCTATGCGGCGCCGAAGGCGCGGATGCGCAGCGCCTGGCCCACGAGGACCTCGCCAATTATCTGTACGTGGTTGCGTACAACTATCTGCGGCTGCGCCAGGACAGCCTGCCCAGCCTGACCGCCTTCGCCCCAGAAGAACTTGCGGCGTTGGCGCAGGATTTCGTGCAGGAAACGCTGGAGAAGCTGGCGCGCAACCAATTCGCCCTGCTGGATCAGTTTCGTCGCGAGGGCCGTTTCACCTCATGGGCGGCTCAGATCATCCGCAATCAGGCGGCGATGGAATTGCGCCGGCCCTATTGGACGCGACGCCTCGACCTGCCGCACGAGCAGGAGGAGGGGGATCGGCTGACGGCCGCGGCCCCCCGGACGCCAGCGGCTGCCGCGACCAAGGCCGATCCTGAACATGCTGCGCAGCGCGCCCAGGTGACGAGCATCGTGGAGGCGTGCCTGGAGCACCTGCCCGCCCGCTGCCGCCTGGCGATTGTCGGCTGTATTGCGGAAGAAAGCCGCGCCGAATCTGTGGCGCAGACGCTCAACACGACGGCCAACGCCATCTACTTGCTGATTGCTCGCGGCAAGCGCCAGTTGCGCGAGTGTCTGCAGCGCGCTGGGCTGACGCGTGAGGTGCTGCGGCTTTTCGATGCCGCCTGAGACGTATGTGAGACAGAAATCAGGCGCTTCGTGCATCTATTTGTATTGATTGCGCATGAAGAAAAAGGCCGTTATGTTGAGAACCAAGAGAGTTCTGGAAGCGCTGTTTGAGGAAGATCCACTGCCGGAGGCTTGCCAGGCCTGTGAGACCGATCTTGCCCTGTTTGTGGATGCCGAGTTGAACGGTCAACCGGCTGCCAGGCTGTTCCCGGCCGTGGCTGAGCACCTGGCGACCTGCGCCAGCTGCCAACAAGAGGCCGCGGAGCTGACGCGCCTGCTGGCCGCCGTGCAGGAGGAACGCGCGGTGCAGCCCCCGCGGCCGGCGTCCTTCGATTTCAGCTATCTCCCGCGACCCGCGGCGCCGCAGCCGTGGCATTTCGACAAGCTGGGCCGGTTGGTCATCCAGTTCTCGGCCGATCTGCTGCGCAGCCTCCAAGGCCCTCTGCTGCAGCCTGCGTTTCTGAAGGGCGATGCGGTCAGAGGGTTCGAATTGACGGCTGCCCAGGGACTGGACGATCTACAGGTGACTATCCATGCCGATCCGGAGGCCCAGCAGCCGGGGGTGGTTGACCTGACTGTCAGCGTTGACATCCCAAGCCGCGGCGGCTGGCCAAACCTGGCCGGCGTTGAGGTGATCTGGCGGCAAGGCGATACGACCACGGCGGTCCAGATCACCGATGCGTTTGGACAAGCGTCTTTGCGCGGAGTTCCCCAGGCAGCCCTGGCTGAGATTTCGATTACCATTGCGCCGACGCCGTAGACTGGTTGATGCCCGTCATGTCTGCGGGTGCGTCACACGGGCGGTCGCGCGGGGTCATCGCCGATGACGATGAACGGCGCCCAGTAGAACGGATCGGCGAACGGGAATTCGGCGCTGCCGGGCAGCGCGGCCGGCGCAGGGTCAGCCGCCAGACCCTTGGGGTGCGACGCCGCTTCGCCAATGGTCAGGGCGTCCTTTTCTTCGGTCGGCGACGCGGCGAGCAGTTGGATGGCCGTTGCGCGCGGAAGGGTGCGCAGGAAGATCTGCGCCTGCTGCAGCGCGTGCGCAAAACTGGCGCCGGTCGTCACCTCGCGATAGAACTTCTCCATCAGCAGACGCGTAGATCGCTCATCCACCCGCCACAGCGTCGCGATGACCGCCTGAGCGCCGGCCAGGGTGAAGGCTCGCACCAAACCCATCAGTTCATCCCCGCGGCGCACCCGGCTCAAGCCGCTCTCGCACGCGCTGAGGGTCACCAGGTCGCACCCGAGCTGCAGCCCCCGCAGCACGTCGTGCGCGGTGAGCATCTCCGCGGCGCCCAGGTGCAGCCGTGATTGCAAGGGCGCATCGGGGTCGAACTCGCCATGACAGGAGATGTGCAGAAAACGGGCGTCCCGGCCGCGGCGGAACAGCGCGTCGCGTTTGCTGGCCGACCCCGCCAGGGCTTCACCGCCGAGCAAGGCCGCAATGCTGCGCGCTTCATCTTCGGCAAAATGCAGACGCTGCGCGTCGTTGCCATTGAAGCCCAAGGCCAGGCAGGTCAACGACGCGTCGGACTGCGTGCGCGTGCGAGGCAGTTGAGGACGCCCAAAGAGCGCGGTGGCGCTCGGCCCGTAGATCAGCTCAGGGCCGTCCGCGCGCAACAACGTTTCGCCATCCGGGGCAATCAGCGCCTGGAAGGGAATCAGGTGCAGCGGCCCGTGGGGAACCAGGTACAATCGGCGTTTGCCGGCCAGCCGACGCGCGGCCGGTCCTACCAGGCGGTCGTAGAGGGCGCGCCGGATGGCCGGCCGCAGAAAGTGACGCTCGGTCACAGCCCTGCGCTGGCGCGGTAGCAGATCATTGGGGGCAAGCCCCACGTCGTGCACGGTGACTTCATCGGTCGTCACCACGAACAGCAGCGTCTTGGGCGACGGCAGCCGACGCACACCCGTTTCCGCCGCTGCGCCCTGCCTGCGGCCATCATCATCGGCCTCGACCAGGCCGCAGGTAAAATACTCAAGCATGGCCGCGTCGGCGGGCAGCGCAGCGCGCACAGCGTCCAACGTGAGCGTGGGCGCTTCCTGGAGGCGAGGCAAATCGGCTGTGCCGGCAGCCAGTTGATCGAGAAACGCGCGTGAACGCGAACTTTCGATCAGGTCGAAAGCCATGGCGACGCGTCCCAATTCGACAGCCAGGAGCGCCGCGAAGGCGTAGGCGTTGGCGACCGTGGCGAAAAAACCGGCGCGAGCTTCGGCGGTCGAGACGCCCAGGCGAATGGCTCGGGCGCGTTCAATGGCGGCGCAGTAGTGGGTCAGGGCTTGTTGAGCGTCGCCCACGGTCTGCGACAGACTGGCGAGGTAGAGGAGCGATTGGAACTCCAGGTAGATGTTCCCGTATTGGCGGTGAATGGCAAGCGCAGCCCGATGCGCTTCTGCGGCCCGGTCGAAATAATCAGGGCCAAGCCGTTCGTACACTTCACCCTGGTTGTTGAGCGAGATGCCGGTGCGGCTGGTGTAGCCAGCTTCCTGGCAGATGTTGAAATGGCGCTGAAACGCGACCAGGGCCTCGCGCCATTGACCGGCCTGGCTGTGCAGCGTTCCCAGGGCATTGTAAAGCGAGGCCTCCATGCTGTTGCGTTCACGTCCAGGCGGCAGCTCAGCCAGCGCGGCGACGGCCTGCTGGCAGTAATCGGTCCCCTCGCGCAGCGCGTCGGCGCCAAACGCGCCGTGCGCATAGCCGGTGCCGCAGGAGATAGCCATATTGATCCAGGCTGAGGCCACGTCGAGCGGTTTGTCCAGCCCAGTCAGGGCCTGCAGCGCGCGCTGGCAGCTGACGATCGAGTCCTGCCAACGATCGAGATGGTGATAGGTGACGCCAAGCGCCAGCCAGGCCCGCGCCTCCAGCAGGGGGGCGCGCGGGCGGTTGGCCGCCAGGGCAGCCTGAAACAGCCGCTCGCCCTCCCCCCAATCGTGCTCACGCTCGTTGGCGAGAATGCCGGCAAAGAGCAGCCGCCACGGTTCGTAGCTGGCATCCGTGACTGCGCAGGCGCTCAGCGTGGCCAGGATAGATTCACACGCGGCCAGGCGCCCTTGCTGCGATTCCGTGGTATCGTTGTAAGCCCGGTAGAATGCCTCTACCAGATCAGGTGAACAGGCTGGTTGGTTCATGACGAGATTGATTTTCGCCAGAAATGCTAGGACTGCAAATCTTGAGGAGGATGTGCAAGATGCCGATCAATGATCCGCCGTATGGAGGCCGCATCGAGGTCAGAAAGAACGGTTCGGTTTTGTGGCAGGTGGCCGCGCGCGAGTTTGGGAAAGATCGAGATACGGACGGCACCCTGGAGTATGCCATTCGCATGGTGGATGCCAGCCGCAACATGGTGACGTCGCGCGACGGCAAGTGCCTGGTGACCGTCTCTGAGTCTGCGCTGGCCGGAGCGCCAACGCAAGCCGGAGATGGGCAGGCCTGGAAGTTCCTGATTGTATCCGGCTATGATGCACCAGGCACGCCGTATGATGGGGTGATCGTGGGCAGTTCCTACTACATCACTGGCGCGCAGTACGATCCGACGGCGGCAGGGCCGCACGGGCATGTCAACCTGCCATGTTATCAACTTACGCTGCGCTATGACGACTATGATCTGCAGCGGGCTGGGCTGCCGCTCGATCTGGAGCCGCGGGAACTGCGCCTGGTCTATGAGAATTGGATTTCGCTGCGCGCCGTGCTGGAGGCGCTCGAACAACAGGCCGCGCGGCCGCAAGGTGAAGAGAGCTCGTCAGGCAACCGGCTGCATCGTCAACGGGAGCGTTTGGGAGCCAATGAGGCGCAGATGGCTGCCCTTTTGAAGGCCTGGGGATTGCCCGGCAGCGATCTCAATGTCTTGCTCAAATGGGCCGGCGCCGGCAAGCTGTTCGAGGAGCAGGGGATTCACTGGGACCTGGCGCATGTTCTGGAGCAGTTGATTCTGGTGTCGCTGAAAGTGAACGCCAGCAATGCGAAGGACCTGGACGTTTGGTTCTCGCGTTGGCTGCCGGTGGCAAAACGCGTCGAGCAGTCTGAGCGGTCGCTGGATTTTCGCATGGTGAGTGTGCCCATCGTCGAGGCGGAGGAGATACCGACGCCCAAAAATGGCTCGCGTATCGTGACGGCCAAAGGACTGATGCAGGCCGGCACCTTTGCGCTGATGTACTACAAGAAATCAGGGGAGCAAGACGAGTATGAACACGGTGAGGCGCCGGCTGGATGACGTCAGGCGCCGTACACCGCAAGTTGACCGCTCTCCTTCTCCCCCATCCGATGGGGGAGAAGGAGGCTGTCAGCGCTACCGGCTTGAGGACAACAGGGCGGGGCAAGAAGTGCAGGTGAAGCGCCCGCTAATGGCTGCGTGCGCTGCGGCGCACGAGAATCAGGCCAGTCACGGCGACGAGAAGCGCCCAGGGCCACAGATTGAGGGCTGTGCGTGGGGTAGCGGGGCCTTCCAGGGTGGTCAACTGCACGGCCGTCGGTTGGCATCCGCTCGCCCCAACCAGCAGGTATTGATTGGTGTCAATGCGAGTGAAGAGGCCGTTGACGGCGGCGATGCCGCCGCTGGCGTAGATGCGGCCGGCCGCGTAGGCGTTGACCATGCCGGCGGTTGCCGCCGCCATCGAGTCCACGTAGGCCCACGTGTTGGTGGTCGGGTTGTAACGTTCGGTGGTTGCCAGGCTGTTGAAGGTTGCGCCTAAACTGTCGGCGCCGCCATAGACGTAGATGTAGACGCCATCGGTGGCGATCCCCGGTGATACACGCCCCTCTTGCATGGGCGCCAGTGAAGCCCAGGTATTGGCGGCCGGGTCGTAGACCTCGAATGTGGTCAAGCCATTGTAATCGGGATCCACGGCTTGCGCGCCGCCCGCGACGTAGATCTTGCCGTTGAGGGTGACGGCGACGTTGTTTTCACGCGCGGTCGGCATGGGCGCGCGCAGCGCCCAGGTGTTGGCGGCGATGCTGTATTCGTAGTTTGTCGTGTTGGAATCGGCGTCGCCGTCGTCGCCGCCAATCACGTAGATCTTGCCATTAGCGGTCGCCTGCGCCGCGGTGCCGATGCCCAATTCGCCCACGGGGATAGGCGCTCCCTCCGACCAGCTATTGCTCAGCGAATCGTAGATGAGGGTGGAGGTAACGGCATACAGGGGGGTCGAAGAATCGGCGTAGCCGCCCACGACATAGATGCGCGAGCCGGATGCGCTGGGCTGAATCCCGTAAACGCCCACCGGCATGGGTGCGCGTGGGGTCCAAACATCCGTGACGGGGTTGTACAGATCTACATTGGGCACGGCCACGCCGCCAGGCAGGTTGCCGCCGATCGCGTAAAAGGTGCAGTTGTCCACCGATGCGCCTCCCATCAGCCAGCCGGCCGTCGGCGCCGGTGTGCCGATGCCCCAGGCCTGTGGAACCGCCTCCCGTGGGCCGAGTGGAGCCGCCGGGGGCAGGCCGGGATGCGCCGCCGCCGGCAGAATTCCCACCAGCAATAACAAGATCGTCAACCAACTGACGGTCATCCAACGTGTTCTTGTCGCCATTCCATATTCCTCCTTCAGGTGCGAACAGTTTTTGGTCTGAAAGACCGATTTCATTCTATGGGGGACGCTTGTAGGGCTTCTTCCTAACCACGGTGCGCCGATAACGCTCATGCAGGCTTTTTGCGCCGCCTGCGTGCTGACAGTTGACACAGATGCACGGTCGCGCCGGAATCTGTCACGCGGTTAGGCGCCACAAGCGAGCGATTGAAATCGCGCCTGATGGGCGTACCGCCGGGCGTCCACCGTCGTGGGCGCGATGCCGGTCGGCGAGGGCCGACGGCTCGACTGAGCTCGCCGAAGTCCTGGCGGCGGAACGCCCTTTCGGCCCGAATTCATGCGGCGGCTGCAGTCGGCGCACGATGCCTGAGCAGACCACCGGCCTCAGGCAAATCTCCAGCGGCCGTTCATGGCCGGCAGTCAGGGAGAGCTCGCCCTTTTTGTCAAACTTGACAGGTTCGGTATCTTGTTTTAACCTTCCTCATAACTTACCTCAAGCAACGTTCTCGGCCGGCCTGCACACTTGGTTCAGGCCTCTGCTCTGCACCTCATGCGCTGAACGCATGACGCCCCAGGAGGTTCACCATGATGCACATCAAGGACTTTCCTCGTCCTCCTGATGACAATGGCCGCGGGCTGCACTGGTCCGCCCGCGTCTACCACCCGACGAATCAACCTGCGCAAGGCCCAGGCGATGCCAACGCAGACGAAAAGTACGCCATGTCCGCACGCGTGTACCGATCCCCAGACAACGCCCTCACACGCGGTTTGGGCGAACCGGAAGCTGTCAACTGGACGGCGACGCTCTACACGCCGACCGCCGGCGAACTGGACCATTGGATCAATGAACTGCAGGCCATGCACATCAAGTGGGTCAAGCTGATGGACGATGGCGGCGGTTCCTCGCTGCTGATCTGCCAACGCATGCTGCAAGCGGGCATCATGCCCATCGTGCGCCTGTTCAAGGAGCGCCCCAACCCGCGTGGCATCGGCGGCCGTGAGTTTGAGACGATCAGCCGCCTGGTAGCGGTGGGCGTGCGTTATTTCGAGACGAACAATGAGCCAGATTTGTCCGCGGAATGGGAAAACAACGTCATGCCGGCCAACTGGCTTGACATCGTGGTGGATAACTTCATCCGCGATGCCGATCAAATCTTGGGCCGCGGCGGTCTGCCGGCTGTCCCTGCCATGGGACCCGGCAGCCAGGACAACCCTATTTCCAAAATCGTCGCTCGTGGGCGGCGTGACCTGTTCGAGCGCGGCGCCTGGGTCGCCATTCACAACTACACCCTCAACCACCCGCTCGATTACCCCTACGATGCCGTCAGCCAGTTAGGCGCGCCGCTCAGCCAGGCCGAGTACGATCGCTATGGCGCCTGGTCATGGGATTTTCGCCCGCGCGAGTCGGCCAACCCGGAAGATCAGACGATCAACCGCCTGCGCCGCGAGAGCAAGCGGCCTGGCGCCACCATTTTTCAGGACCCCAACTGCTTCCGCGGGTACGAAGCGGCGGGAAAAATGATCTTCGATGCCCTGGGTTACTATGTGCCGGTCATCAGCACGGAGGGCGGCCCCGTGGTTGGCTGGGGCGATGACAAACGGTACAACAAAATCATCCCCAGCCAGCAGATGGAAATGCAGCAAGAGATCGTGCGCCAGATGCAGAACAACGAGGTGCCTGATTGGTACTTCGCCATGTGCACCTGGCTGATTGCCTCGCGCCCGTTAGGCGATTTCACGCCCGCCTGGGAAACGATGAGCTGGTACACCAACTGGTGGGACCAGCAGTTTGGCTTGAACGGCCGCTTGCCCATCGTGGACGCGCTCAAGGCGCTGCCCTCGGCGGCACGGGTGTGGCCGGCCAACGTCCCGCAAACCGCGCGTCTGCAGGGCCGCCTGCTGCTGAACAACGGCCAGGCGGCGGGCGCCGTGCGTCTCCGCCTGCAGGCCGCCGGCCACGCGCCGCTCTTGGCCACTGCATCATCCGGCGGCGTGTTCAGCCTGGATGGCCTGGCCGCTGCGACGTACACCCTCAGCGTGGTGGATGGCCCCGGCATTGCCAGCGCCATTACGCTGGCGACCGGCGAACAGAAGGCGCTCTCCGTGACGCTGCCTGCCAACGGCGCGGTTTCGGCCATTCTGGGCCAGGTGCTACGTAACGACAAGCCACAGCCTGGCGAGGCGGTCAGCCTGTTGGAGGTGAGCGAGGGCGCGGCGCACGTCATCGCCAGCCAGACCGTGTTGGGGCAAGGGCGCTTTAGCTTTGGCCGGCTCCCCCCCGGCCTGTACCAGGTTCGGGCAGGAACGACCACCTCGGCCGCGGTGACGCTTGACGGCTGGAGCACGGCCGCAGTCAACCTGCCGTTGCCCGCGCCGCCCGAGTTCCGCTACCGGGTGACAAGCGCCCAGGCGTCGTCTGGCAGCCCGCGCCGCATCATGGGCCGCGTGTTGGATGCGCAAGGCAATGGCCTGAACGGCATCAAGATGCAGATGTCCTGGCCGAATCCGGAGCCGGACACGCAATTTCCCGAAACCCTCACTGGGCGCGACCCGTTCAAGCCCGCTGGTTTCTACGAATTCTTGGCGTCGGCCGGTCAGTTCCAGGTCAAAGTGATCCAGCCCGACTGGGCCAGCGACGTGAGCGCGCCGCTGGCCACGAATGCGCTGCCCGGCCAGGCGGGGGATTCATTCTTCTGGGACGTGACCTTCCAACTGCAGCGGGTGATTCGCAATCAAAGCATCGTGCGCGGCCGCATTACCAACCCACCATCGAACGGGGTGATCGTGCTCAGCGGCAACGCCTTGCCCGCTGGCCCGCAGCGCCAAAGCCTGCCTGCCAGCGGCAATTTCGAGTTCCGAGATTTGCCAGCCGGCGCCGACTACGAGTTGGCGGTTGAGAACATCGCACGCCTGGGCGCGGCGTTTGCGCTGGATGGCGCCAACACCGTCGAGCGCAGCATGTCTCTCACGGGCGTGTTGACCGGTCAGGCGCTTGGACTGGCCACCGGCGCGTCGGTCGAGTTGGCGCGCGTGAGTCCGCTGGCGTGGCGTCGCACGACAGCCGCGGGCGCGGACGGCCGCTACCGCTTCGACGGCCTGCCGCCCGGCCGCTACCAGGTGAGCGCGGGTGACAAGCGCAGCGCCGACATTGTGCTGGCCGAAGGCCAGACGCTGGAGGCGCCTTTGCTGGTTCTGCACCCGCCGGCGCTGCCGCTGCCGCCAGCGCAAAGCGCCATCCACGGGTCAGTGCAGCACGCAAGCGGCGCGCCGGCCGCGGCGGTCCACGTCGAGCTGCACCGCGATGAACGCACGGATCAACAGACCACCAGCGACAGCGCCGGCGGCTTTGAGTTCCGCGATCTCAAAGCCGGCGTCTACAGCGTGCAGCTGCCTGACTACGAAATCTCGGCCACGGTAACGCTGGATGGCCTCAATGCGGCCACGCTGGCGCTGACCGCGCCCGATCCAGAACCGGACTCGGTTCCACTCAATCTGCGCCAATTCGTTCTCCTGGGTCGGGGCAGCGTGGCCCAGACGCCCCTCGTGCAGAATCAACTGCGGCTGCTGGCGCCTTACCTGGCTGCGCATGCCGATGTCGCGGTCGGTTTCGACGCGGCGCTGGCCGCGGCGGCCGAGCGGGTTGTCATTGTTGGCGACGCGACGCTCGTCAGCCAGGCCGTCGAACAAGACCTGCGCGCGGCCGGCTGCGTGGTGCAGCGGGTCGAAGGCGATCTATACGCCCTGGCCGACTGGCTGCAGGCCAATCTGTAGCAGAGAGGTGATCCATGAGTACGCTGTTGTCTTCGATTTCTGAGTTCTTCGCCGCTCTGTTCGGACGCGCCGCCCCACCGTATCCCGGCGTCACCGCCACACGCGGCCTGGATGCGCCTGTCAACGATGCCGCCGCTTACGGCGTAGGCATCGAAGAAGCCAAGCCGCCGATCGGCCAGCTTTATTGGAAAGTGCAGCGCGTGCACCACTTGACCGCGGACGAGAATAATTTTCGCCAGCATATCTTCGTTGACATGCAGGATGAAGCGGGCAATCGGCTGCAAGGCGGCGCCGTGCGCGTCAACTGGCCTGGCGGCGAGCAGATCATTACCCTGAACAAGCCGCCAGGCGAACCGGCCGGCAACTTCCCGATGTGGAAGTACCAGGTTTGTGACGTTGCAGCGATCGGAATGCCTGGCGAAACCCTGGTCAGCGACAAAGTCACGGGGCTGCACACCAGTCACAAGGACGAAGGGCCGGGCAATCGCCTGTTTCATCACAGCTTCGCCCTGGTCTTCCAGCGCACCCTGGCCGGCGCCGCGGCCCCGGCCCGCGAGAGCATCATCAGCGGCCGTGTGACCAACGGGGCCGGTCGCATCGTGCTCCTGCTACAAGAGGGCGCCGCTGCGGCCCAAACGGTGGTTGCGGCTGATGAGAGCTACAGCGTGACCGCGCTTGCCGCTGGCACATACCAGGTGGCAGTGCAAGGCGCGGACGTACGGTCAGATCCGGTGACGGTGGATGGCCGCGGCGCGGCCACTGTCAACCTGACGCTGCCCGCAGCGCCTAAAGAGGAGAGCACTGTCAGCGGCCGCGTGCTGCGCGGCGCAGGGGCGACGATTGAGCTGTATGCAAGCGGCGCGCTAGTCCATTGGACATTGGTCGCTGCGGACGAGCGCTACCAGTTTACGGCGCTACCCGCAGGCCTCTACCGGGTCGGCATTGCTGGCAAGGACGTCGTGTCCGAGGACTTTCACCTGGATGGGGTCAGCGCCCGCCAGCTCGACCTTGAGATTCCCGAATCAGCCGAACCGACGGGCAAGCCGCTGACGCGCTATGTGCTCTTCGCGCCGCTCAACACGGTGCAGGGACAAATTGATTGGCTGCTGGCCGCGCCTTACTTGCAGACCTTTGGCCTGACCGCGGGCGCAAACCTGGATCATGCCAAGCTCGCCGCGCACGTCACGATCATCGGCGGTGGGCCGGATGCGCCGGGCGCGGCAGTCGAACAGGCGCTGGCTGCCGCGGGCTGCCGCGTGGAGCGCATCGCCGGCGACGCCAACGCGGTCGCGGCCGAGTTGGCGCAGCGCATCGAGGCTGGGCAACCGTAAGTCGAAAGTCCGAGGGGCGGCCACATAGGGCCGCCCCTGCGGCAGGGTGCATTTCAATTTCGGGGCGTAGCCCCAAAGGGGCTTGCACCTCGTAGCCGGATGGCCTTTGGCCTCCGGCGGGGTTGCACTGGATGGCGTGCGCGCAACCAACGCCGCCCGACCGTGAACGGATCGGGCTACAAGGTGGAAGGCCCTGTCGGGCCTGACGGCGCGCGAGGGGTTTGTATTTCGTGGCGGGCGCATTTCAGTTCCGTTGCGTAGCCGGCTTCGGTTGGGCTTGGAGGTGGTTGCAGCGGCCTTCGACAAGCTCAGGCCCCGTGCGGTGAGCCGGTCGAACCGTGCGGTGAGCCTGTCGAACCGTGCGGTGAGCCGCTCACGACGAAGCCTCAATCGCTCGACGTCGCACCCGCCCCCAGTTTGAAATGCACCCCTACTGCTGCCTTACTTGGGCATTGCTGCCAGGCTGTGGTAAAATCCCCTGGCTATGCGACGGTGGACGTTTCAACGTGCAGGTAACTTTGGGATCGAAGCCCTTTTGCTGGCCGGCATCATCACGATGGCGGCCTTTTTGCGATTTTGGCAGTTGCACAGCACACCGCCTGGTTATCACTTCGACGAAGCCTTTGAGGGGCTGGAAGCCTGGCGCCTGCTGCAAGACCCCACTTACCGTCCGTTGTTCTTCACTGGCAACTTCGGCGTTGAGCCGCTCTTCATCTACCTGACCGCGATTGCGTTCAAGCTCTTTGGCGCCGGGCCGGTGGTGCAGCGGGGGGTGGCCGCGCTGATCGGGCTGTTGACCGTGCCTGCGGTCTGGCTCTTGGCGCATGAACTGCGCCGCTGGCAGCCGCGCCTGCCCGCCAGTTTCCCTTTGTGGAGCGCAGCCGTACAAGCCGGACTTTTCTGGGCGATCAGCGCCAGCCGCATCGGCTACGAACCGGGGCTGGTGCCGCTGCTCTTGTGCCCGCTGCTGTGGGCCTTGTTGGCTGCCCTACGCACCGGCCGGCCGGCTGCCTGGGTGGCAGCCGGCGCGCTCACCGGTCTCGGCCCCTACACCTATCCAGCCGGTCGTCTTTACCCCGTGGTCGTCGCCGCTGTTCTGCTCATTGCCTGGCTCTGGCCTCGCCTCTTGCCGCGGGCCAGCGCCGATGGCGTTGCCGCAGCGGCCTTGCGCCCGCGCTGTCTGCTACTGCTGGCCTTGAGCGCGCTGCTGGTCTTTGCGCCGCTGGCCTGGCAGTGGGTCAGCAACCCAGACCTGGTCCTGCTGCGCTCACGCCAGATTGCCGTGGTGGCCGAGGGCGCGGGGAGCACTTCGCCCCTGCAAACCATCGTGCAGCACACCCTGGCGACGGCTGGCATGTTCAGCCTGGCCGGCGACGTGGACCCGCGCAACAACCTGCCGGGCCGGCCCGTTTTTGATTGGTTCCTGGCGCCCTTCTTTTACCTGGGCCTGGCATTGACCCTCTGGCGCTGGCGCGAACGCACGGCGGCCTGGCTGTTGGCCGTGCTCGCCATCATGCTGGCGCCCACCATTTTGAGCGAGTACGCGCCTCATTTTCGCCGCGCCCTGGGCGCCCTACCCATCGTCGCGCTGCTCACGGGCTTGGGGCTTGGTGCAGCCTGGGATTGGGCCGCGAGGCGACCGCTGCCTGCCCCAGAGCAGCCCGTGTGGCGCCGCCCGGCCTGCTGGCTGCGCATGGCGATCAGCGCCTGCCTGCTTGTTTCCATCGGCCTCGCGGGCCGCGACTATTTTGACCGTTGGGCCAGGTCGCCTGATCTCTTCTACGCCTTCGACGAAGGCCTGTGGCAGTTGGCGCAGGGGGTGACCGAGCTGCCGGCCGCCAGCCAGGTGTATCTCACGCCGCGGCCCGCGACGCACACCACCCTGGCGTTCGCGTGGCGCAGCGACCAGCCGCCGTCCACCTTTGATGGCCGCCACATTTTTGTCATCCCGCCAGACGCGCAGCGCCGTCGTTTCTACGCGGTCATCGAAGCCGAGGATTACCGCAGCCGCCTGCTGCTGCCGGAGCTTTTCCCCGCCGTCGTCATGCACTCCGTTGTCAACGACCGCGCCGGCCAGCGATATGCCGCAATCTATGAGGCGCCGATCGGCGTCCAACCCATCATCCAACCGCAGATAGCCAGCGACGCCGTGTGGAACGCGCAGGCGCGCCTCCTGGGATTCAACCTCAATTCAGTTTATCGCCGCGGGGACATCATCTACCTGCGCCTCTTCTGGCGCGCCCTGGCGCCCATCGCGGAGGATTGGACATTCTTCGTTCACGTGCTCGACGCGGCCGGGCAGAATCGCCTGGGCGCGGATGCCGCGCCGGGCGCCGGCAGCTATCCCACCACACGCTGGCAAATGGGTGAATGGATCATAGACGAGATTCAGATCGCGCTTCCGGTCACGCTGGCGAGCGGCGATTACCAACTGGAGGCTGGTTTTTACCTGTCGTCAGGCGCGCGCATCCCGGTGACGGCGGCCGCGGACTTCGGCGATCATCTGCTGCTGGCGCGGCTGCGCATCGAGGAGGCGCCATGATGGGCGTGCGCTCCCAGCGACGGCCAGAGAACCCAATTTCACTTGCCGTGGCAGACCCAGCCGACCGGCCGCCGTGGGGCGCGGCTTTGCCCACCCTCTACGCGCTGGAAGAGGCGCACTGGTGGACGCGCGGCATGTTCGCCTGCACAGCCGCGATCCTGGCGGCTGACGGCTGGTCAGGCCGCGGCGCGGTGCTGGACGTGGGCTGCGGCAGCGGCGGCGCTCTGTCCCAGCTGGCGGCGCGTCCGCGCATCGGCCTTGACATCTCCCCGCTGGCGTTGATGCACGCGCGCCAGCATCCTGACCTGACCCTCGTGCGCGCCTCGGCCATGGCGCTGCCACTGGCGCCCGCACGGTTCGACCTGGTTCTCGCACTCGATTCACTCGATCAGCGCCAAATGGATAGCCGGCAGGCCTTGATTGCATGCGCCGGCCAGCTGCGCCCTGGCGGCCGTCTGCTGGTGCGGGTCTCAGCGCACCCCTGGCTGCACAGCGCGCACGATGAACTGACCGGCACGGCCGCGCGCATGAGCGCCAGGCAGCTGCAAGCACTTCTGCGGGCCGCGGGGCTGACCGTGCGCCGCCTGACGTATGCCAATGCGGTGCTCTTTCCGCTGGCCGCCAGTCGCCGCCTCCTGGCCGACACGCTCAGACGGCCGTTGGCCCACGATTTGCAGCTGCCGTCGGCGCCGCTCAACCGCCTGCTGCGCAGGGTGCTGGAGCGCGAGGCGAGCTGGCTGCGGCGCGGGCATAATCTGCCCTGGGGCCTTTCTCTGTACGCCCTGGCAGTCAGCAGTCAGGAGAAGTCAGGCGAGAACGAGGTGCGGCCATGACAGGCCCAAGTCGGATGGCGCGGCTGCGCGGGGTTGGGCTGCCAGTCCAATCCAACTCGCAGCGTTGGTTCCGCGTGCAGCCGTGGCATGGGCTGGCGCTGCTGCTGCTCCTGGCATTGGGCGTGCGCGCCTGGCAGTTGACCTTTCACAGCCTGTGGCTGGACGAGGCCTTCAGCCTGTTCTGGGCCAACAAGCCGGCCGCGACCATCGTGCGCGTTGGGTTGACTCTGACCGAAGACAAGCATCCACCCCTCTACTACCTGCTCCTGCATGGATGGCTGCGTCTCTTCGGCGCGTCGGATGCCGCCGTGCGCGGCCTGGGGGTCGGCCTGGGCGCACTGGCTGTCTGGCCGACTTTTGGCCTGGGCCTGGCGTTGAATCGGCGCGCCGGCCGTGCTCGCCGCGGCGCGTGGTTGGCGGCCGTGCTGGTCGCCCTCAATCCGTTCTTGATTTGGTACAGCCAGGAAGTGCGCATTTTCATGCCGGCAACCACCTTCGGGCTTTGGGGCCTCTATGCCTGGCTGCGAGCCTTGTCGCCGACCCCTGCGCCTGGCCGCAAGCTGGCGACGCTTTTCTGGTATGCCCTGGCCGTCAGCGGCCTCTTGGCGGCCTGCTACAGTTACCTGTTTGCCGCGTTTCTGCTGCCGGTCGCCGGCCTGTGGCTGCTTGTGGAGAAAACGCCCGGCCGTCCAGTCCGGGATTGGCGCGCTTTTCTTCGCGACCTATGGCCCAGCGCCCTGGCTCTGCTGCTGATGGCTGCGCTTTTTGCGCCGTTGGCGCTGGCTGCGTGGCGGGTCAGCGGCGCAGAGGCTGCGCCAGGCGCGCCCTTTGCCAACCTGTTCGCCACACTGGCGCGCTTGCTGGCAGCGTACACCGTGCGCCAGGCGTCCTGGCCGCAGCCGCTGCTGGCGGCCGCGGTCATTGGCGCTGGGGGGCTGCTGCTGATTGGCCTCGCAGCCGCGCTGCGTCAGGATCGCCGCCGCGGCCTGCTGCTGCTGCTCTGGCTCGCGGTTCCGCTGCTGCTCGGCAATCTGCTCCAGGCTAAGGATGCCACTGTGTTTGCGGAGACGCGCTATTTCATCTTTCTGATTCCGGCCTTATGCCTGGCGTGGGCCGCCGGGTTGGATGCCATCTGGCGCGCGCGGCCCTGGTTGGGGCGCGCGCTCACCGTCGGCTTTGTGGCCGTATTCCTGGCGGCGCTGCCCGCGCTGTGGTCGCATGACCCCGCGCTTCGACGCGAGGATTGGCGCACCGCGGCGCAGGTGGTCGGTCGCTACGCCACCGCGCAAGATGTGGTTGTCAATCATGTCAACTATACAGAGCTGGCGTTTGCGCGCTATTACCAGGGCGCGGCGCCGCGCCAGGCGCCCTTTGGCGCGGCTCTCGCGGATGAAAGCGCGGTCGAGGCTGGCCTCGACCCGCTGACCGGGGCCGACACCCTGTGGCTCGTCTTGTCGCACCAGGAGGGGATTGATCCGGCCAATCTGGTGCGCGCCTGGCTCGGTGGGCGCTTTCCGCTGGTTACTGAACTCTATCCGGCCGGCATTGCCATCCGCGCCTACGCCACGCAGTATCGGTTGACCGCGCTGCCGAGCGCGGCCAAGCCTGTGGATGGGCCAAGCCAGGCCAACGGCGCTGTTCGCCTGGCCGGCTGCCGCCTGGAGCCAGGCCCCGTGGCCGCGACGGACGATGCCATGCATCCGCCCAGCGGCTGGGCGCATGTCACACTCTATTGGCAGGCCCTGGCTGCGCCCGCCGCCGATCACCTGGCGCGTGTACGCCTGGTGGATGCTGACGGTCAGGTGTGGGGCGAGAGCCTGGAGCGCGCGGACAGCGCGCTGCACTTCTACCCCATGACGCGTTGGCGGCCGGGCGAGATCGTGCGCGATGATTATGATGTCAACCTCAACCCGCGCACACCGCCGGGCGCGTATCGGGCGGCGGTGGCCCTGCTGGATGAGGCCGGCCCAGACGTGATGTGCGGCGTTGTGTCCGTGACCAACCGGTAACAATCAATGATAAACCAGACTCGAACCGCTGATGAGGTAGCATGACCACGGTTTCAGTTGTTTTGCCCACCTATAATGAAAAAGATAACATCATTCCTTTGCTGGAGGCCGTGCTGCACAGCGCGCAGCATCCGACGAACGTGTGGGTCGTTGATGATCATTCGCCGGACGGCACGTGGCAGCTCGTGGCCGCGCGCGCGGCGTCTGATGCGCGCGTGCATCTGATTCACCGCACGGAGGAGCACGGGTTGACCAGTGCGATTGCCCGCGGGATTCACGACAGCGATGGCGACATCGTGGTCTGGATGGACTGCGATTTTTCGATGCCGCCGGAGCGCATCCCCGCGCTGGTCAACGCCATTGTGGTTGACAGCGCGGATGTGGCGGTTGGTTCGCGCTATGTGCCGGGCGGCGCGGATGTGGGTCATTCGCTGATGGCGCAGGCCTTTAGCCGGGTCATCAACCTGGCGGCCAGTGTCTTGCTGGGCTTTGGCGTGCGCGACTACACCAGCGGCTTCGTTGCCGCGCGGCGCATCGTCTTCGATCGTATTGATTTGCGCGGCGACTACGGCGAATACTGCATTGATCTCCTGGTGCGCGCCCGGCGACAGGGCTGGCGCGTGGTTGAAGTGCCCTATTTGTGCGTCGAGCGACAAAGCGGTCAGTCGAAAACCGGCGCGACGCTGGTGGACTACGTTCGCCGCGGGCGCAACTATGTCGCTACGATTGTGCGCCTGGCCCTGCGTCGCCGGGACTAACCTGAAAACCGCCGCGGATGACCACGGATCGTCACAGATTGCCTGCGTTCATCCACGGTTGTCTGCCGAGCGCCTGGGCGATTAACTTGAAAACCGATGGTATTTGAGGAGTAAAAACGCAGATATGTTGAAACCACGTGAACTTTCTTTGGATGAGATGGGCGACCTGGCCGACATTATTCCTGGGCCAGATCCCGAGCTAAAAGCAACGATTCGCGCCATCTCCCAATTCGAGGCGGATGTGACGCGGCCGATTATCCCGGTGTGTGAGCCAACCCTGACCGGCAACGAACTGAAGTACATCACCCAGGCCGTGGAGACGAACTGGATTTCATCCGCCGGCAGCTTCATCCGCGAGTTTGAGCGCAAATTCGCCGATCTCAGCGGCGCGCGCTACGGCGTGGCGTGCGCCAACGGCACAGTCGCGCTGCACCTGGCGCTGGCGACGCTGGGCTTGGAGCCTGGGGATGAGGTCATCATTCCAACCTTCACCATGATTGCCACCGCCAACGCCGTGACCTACTGCGGCGGCCGGCCGGTGCTGGCCGATGCCGAGCCGTGCACGTGGAACATGGACTTGAACCAGGTGGAGGATCGCATCACACCGCGCACGCGCGCAATCGTGCCGGTGCACACCTACGGCCACCCCGTGGATATGGACGCCTTGCGTCAAATCGCGGACCGTCACGGCCTGTTGGTGTTCGAAGATGCGGCCGAAGCGCATGGCGCGCGCTACAAGGGGCGGCCGGTGGGCAGCCTGGGCGACGCCGCCTGCTTCAGTTTCTACGGCAACAAGATCATTACCACCGGCGAAGGCGGCATGGTCACCACGAACAACGAGCAGATTGCGCGCCTGGCCTGGAACCTGCGCGACCACGCGTTCAGCCACGAGCGCCACTTCTGGCACAAGTTCATCGGGTTCAACTACCGCATGACCAACATGCAGGCTGCCATTGGTCTGGCGCAGACGGAACAGCTCGAAAAATTCGTGCAGATGCGCCGCGCCAACGCGGCCTACTATTCTGCGCTTCTCGCCACCGTGCCCGGCATCACCACCCCGCCCGAAGCCGACTGGGCGATGAACGTCTACTGGATGTACGGCATCTTGGTGGACGAGAAGGCCTATGGCATGAACCGCGATCAACTGCGCCGCGCGTTGGCCGAGCGGGGCATTGAAACGCGCACCTTCTTCATCCCCATGCACTGCCAGCCGGTTTACTTCGATCAGTATCGCGGGCAGCGCTTCCCGGTGGCCGAAGACCTGTGCCGCCGCGGCTTCTACCTGCCGAGTGCATCCAGCCTGACGCGGGCCGAAATTGAACGGGTGGTCAGGACGATTCGCGAGGTGAGGGCGAGGGCCTAGCGTCTGCGGCCCTGGCTCAGGTCGCATGCACGCCAGCGCTGCGCAGGCTGACGCTGACTGTCAGGGCCGCATGGCAACATGACAGCATCAACGACTGCGAGCGGGAACGGCCGGCGCTTATCGGCCTCAGGAAAAAGGCGCCGTTCGCCCCCGCTTGCAGGCTAGATTTCGCAATTGACAAGCTGATGCACCTATGCTACACTTTGACCCATCTGCGGCCCAGCGCGCAGACAGGTTCAGTCAAGGATTGATGCACGCATGATAGTTCAGATTCCCTCCCCTAGGAGCCCACGGAGGTCGTAGCCGGACGTTAAGTCTGGGTAAGCGCGTTTTGGGCCACTCCCAGGGTGGGGATCAACGGTGTGTCACGGTCAAACGATAGCTCTCCAGGCGGAGAGCTTTTTTGTTGCCCAAAAACAGGGGCGCGGTTAGCAACGCAGGGTTAAGGACAAAGTCAGGATGATTCGAGTTGGCATCGCCGGCGCGACCGGCTATACGGGATTTGAGTTGGTGCGAATTTTACGCCGCCATCCAGAGGTGCAGTTAGCCTGGTTGACGTCAGAATCGAACGCGGGCGGCCGCTTGAGCAGCGTCTTCCCCTGCCCGTGGGACGATGAACTGCTGCCGCTGGAACAGGCGCTGCGCCAGCGTCTCGACGAGGTGGATGTGGTGTTCCTGTGCCTGCCCCACGCCGCTTCGATGGAGGCCGTGGCGCAGGTCATCGCGGCGGGCGTCAAGGCGATTGACTTGAGTGCGGATTTCCGTCTGCGTGATGCGGCGGTGTATCAGCGCTGGTATGCCCATCCCCACACCCAGGCGCAGCTCCTGGCGGAGGCGGTCTACGGCTTGCCCGAGATGTACCGGGACGCAGTGGCCGCGGCGCGGCTGATTGCCAACCCCGGCTGCTATCCCACGAGCGTGATTCTCGCCCTGGCGCCCCTGGCGCGCGCCGGCCTGCTGCGCGGACGCGTGATCGCGGACAGCAAGTCGGGCGTCAGCGGCGCGGGGCGCGGGCTGAGGTTGAGCAGCCATTTTGTCGAAGCCAACGAAAACTTCTCGCCCTACAGCATCGGCCGCCAGCATCGCCATCTCCCTGAAATGGAAGAGCAGTTGACCGCGCAGGCGCGCTCGGCCCCGGCCGCGTTCCAGGTGATCTTTTCGCCGCACCTGCTGCCGGTCAACCGGGGCATTCTGAGCACCCTGTATGTGGAATTGCCGAAGAAGCTCAGCGGCGACGCGCTGCTCAGCCTCTACCGCGACGCGTACGGGCACGAGCCGTTCATCCACCTCCTGGGCTTGAACCAGGTGGCGACGCTGCGGCACACCGTCGGCAGCAACCGCTGCGCCATTGGCCTCAGTCCGCAGGCCGACAACCTGCTGATCGTGACCAGCAGCATTGACAATCTGCTCAAAGGCGCCAGCGGGCAGGCAGTGCAAAACATGAACGTCATGTGGGGCCTGCCGGAGACGACGGCGCTGTTGTAGTGCAAAGTGCATAGTACAAGGTGCGAAGTGCGCCGACATGCTTTGCACTTTGTATTTTGCACTGGCTACTCCACGTTCGAGCTTTTTGGGGAGAGGGGCAGTTGATGAGTCAACAAAAACCGGTCGTGGTGATCAAGATTGGCGGCAACGAGATTGACGACGCAGGGTTCCTGGGCCGGTTCGTAGCCGCGGTGCACCGCGTGCAAGCGGAAAGTCTGCCCGTGATCGTGCACGGCGGGGGTAAGGAAATTGCCGATCTGCATCAGCGCCTGCAAGTGCCGTTCGAGATGGTGCAAGGGGTGCGTGTGACCAGCGCGGAGAGCCTGCGCCTGGTAGAAATGGTGCTGAGCGGCCTGGTCAACACACGCGTGGTGCGCTGGCTGGTCAACCACGACATCGAGGCCATCGGCTTGACCGGGGTGGATGCCGGCCTGGTGCAGGTGACGCGCTGGCGGCCCAACGATGTGGACCTGGGCTATGTGGGCAAAGTCACGGCCGTGCGCGCGGCGCCCCTGCAGCGCCTGCTGGCCGCAGGCTTCGTGCCGGTCATTTCACCGGTGTCGCTGGGCGAGGACGGCCAGACCTATAACGTCAACGCCGATCATGTCGCCGCCGCGCTGGCGCACGGTCTGCAGGCCAGCCGCCTGGTCTTCGTCACCAACGTGCCTGGCGTGCTGGTGGCCGGGCGCGTGGTGCGCGCGTTGACAGTGGCGCAGGTCGAGGAGATGATTGACGAAGGCCTCATTTTTGGAGGCATGATTCCCAAGGTGCGCAGCGCCATCGAAGCTGTCGCGGCCGGCGTTTACCAGGCCGTCATCACCGACCTGGATGGCCTGGCGCAGGCCGGCGGCACCATCATCCTCAATGGAACGATGAATTCGGAACGCTGAAGGCTGAATAAGAACTACAAAACTGACGAAAAGGCTTTCCATGGACGACATCATTCAGATGGAACACGACTATCTCTTGCAAGTCTATTCCCGGCCCGACATTGTTTTCACAGACGGCCGCGGCTCCACGCTCTACGACAGCCGCGGCCGCGCGTACCTGGACTGTGCGGCGGGCATTGCAGTCAACGCGTTGGGCTATGCGGACCCCGAGCTGACCGAAGTCGCGCAGCAGGCTGCGGCTGGGCTGTGGCATGTCAGCAATCTTTATCACACCGCGCCGGCCGTGCGCCTGGCCAGGCTGTTGGTCGAGACGAGCGGTTTTGCGCAGCGCGTCCATTTCAGCCTGTGCGGGGCCAGCGCCAACGAAGGCGCGCTCAAGTTCGCCCGCAAATATGCGCGCACGCGGCACGGCGAGGGCAAGTTCCACATCGTGTCCTTCAGCAATGCCTTCCACGGCCGTCTCTTTGGCTCGCTGGCGGCAACGCCTCGTCCGAAGTACCAGCAGGCCTTTGAGCCGCTGATGCCCGGCGTGCGCGTGGCTGAGTTCAACAGCCTGCCCAGCGCCGCGGCCGCCATCCAGGACGATGTGTGCGCGGTGATCGTAGAGCCGCTGCAGGGCGAGGGCGGCATCCATGCGGCGACGCCCGCGTTTCTGCAGGGACTGCGTGACCTGTGCGATGCGCACGACGCGCTGTTGATCTTCGACGAAGTGCAGTGCGGCTTGGGACGCACTGGTGCGCTGTGGGCCTGGCAAGACTGCGGCGTGGCGCCCGACCTGCTCACCAGCGCCAAACCGCTGGCCGGCGGCCTGCCCATGGGCGCGATCCTGATGACGCCGCGCGTGGCCGACGTGATGGCCGTCGGCGATCATGCCAGCACCTTCGCCGGCGGGCCGTTCGTGGCGGCCGTGGCTGAGGCGGTCGTGCGCCGCATCAGCCAGCCGGCCTTCCTGGCCGAGGTGCGCCGCAAGGGGGAAGTCCTCAAGGAACGGCTGCAGGAGATCAACTCGCCGCACGTGCTGGAGGTGCGTGGCCGCGGCCTGCTCCTGGGGCTGCAGCTCGATATCCCGGCCGGCGATGTGGTCAAGGCCGGTTTTGAGCACGGCCTGGTGCTGATCAACGCCGGCCCGGACGTGCTGCGCCTGGCGCCGCCGCTGGTCATCACCGACGCCGAGTTGGACGCCGTGGTTGAACGCCTGGACGCGATTCTCAAAACATGGTAGAGCGAGCGATTGAAATCGCACCTGAAGGGCGCGCCGCCGGGCGTCCACCTGCGTTATACTGAGTTTGACATAACCTGCATGAACGCGATGTTGGTCGGCAACGGCCCACGGCTCGTCGAAGTCCTGGCGGCGGAACGCCTTTTTGCCCCGAATTCATTCGGCGGCATTGGATCAAGGTTGAAGGAGGGTGACAGAATGGCAGAGATCAGCATACGGCCGGCGCAGGCCGCCGACGCCGCGGGCATGTCGGCGTTGATCGGGCAGTTTGCCGAGCAGAATTTGATGCTGCCGCGCAGCGCGGCGCAGATTCTGCGCGCCCTCCCTGAATTCCTCGTCGCCGTCGAGACCACGGATGCGCCGGATGGCGTGGGGGAACGCATCGTGGGCTGCGGCTCGCTGGCCGCGCTGGCTGCCGACCTGGCCGAGGTGCGATCGCTGGCCGTGGATGCCAGTCAGCATGGCAACGGCCTGGGCGGCCTGTTGGTGGGCAAACTGCTCGATCTGGCGCTGGCGCGCGGCTTCAAACAGGTGTGCGCGCTGACGCTGCGCCCGCGCTTTTTCGAGCGCCTGGGGTTCGAAGTGGTGGACCGCTGGAGCATCTCGCCCAAGGTATGGCAGGAGTGCATCTACTGCCCGAAATTCCATCGCTGCGATGAAGTCGCTATGCTGCTGACGCTGCCTGAGCCTGCGCCGGCGACAGCGGCCCCGGCCGCCCGCAATGGCCTGCTCAAGCGCCTGATCCTGGCGCCGGTCAAGCTGATGCTGGCCTAGCCCAGGCCGGGGATCAGCCAGCGAGAGGACAACGAGAAGAAAGGACGATCATGATGGAAGCCATCCTGGCCCTGGAAGATGGGACCATTTTGCACGGCGAGGGGTTCGGCGCCAGCGCCACCGCCGTGGCCGAGGTAGTTTTCAACACGAGCATGACTGGCTATCAGGAAGTGCTCACGGATCCATCGTACCACGGACAGATGGTGGTGATGACGACGCCGCATATCGGCAACGTGGGCGTCAACGCTGAGGATGTGGAATCGAGCCAGCCGTGGGTGCAGGGGTTCATCGTGCGCGAGATTAGCCCGCTGGTGTCGAACTGGCGCGCGACCGAATCGCTGCCGGCCTACCTGGCGCGCCACGGCATCCCAGGCATCAGCGAAATTGACACACGCAGCCTGACCCGTCACCTGCGTGCGGCCGGCGTGCTGAAGGGCGCGCTATCCACGGACGGGACGCCCGCGGCGCGCCTGGTAGAACTGGCGCAGAACTGGGCCGGCCTGGATGGCCGTGATTTGGTCCAGGAAGTTACTTGCGCCGATCTGCACACCTGGGAAGAAGGCACGGCGCCCGCCTGGGAACCTGCCTCGCTGCACGGTGTGGCAGCCGGCGCGCCGCTCGTCGTGGCGTACGACTTCGGCAGCAAATGGAACATCCTGCGCCGCCTCACCAGCTACGGCTGCCGGGTGGTGGTGGTCCCGGCCCACACGCCGGCGGACGAGGTGTTGGCGCTGTCGCCGGCCGGCGTCTTTCTTTCCAACGGGCCGGGCGACCCCGCGGCCGTCACCTACGCAGCGGCTGCGGTCAGGCGTTTCTTGACGACCGAGATTCCGCTGTTCGGCATTTGCCTGGGGCATCAGATTCTGGGCCTGGCGTTGGGCGGCCGCACTTACAAGCTCAAGTTTGGGCATCACGGCGGCAACCAGCCGGTCAAGGACCTGGTCAGCGGACGCGTGCAGATCACCAGCCAGAATCACAACTACGCCGTGGACCCGGACAGCCTGCCCGCGCAGGCCGAAGTCACGCACTGGAACCTCAACGACGGCACCGTGGAAGGCCTGCGCCTGAAGGATCGGCCAGTTTTTTCGGTGCAGTATCACCCCGAAGCCAGCCCTGGCCCGCACGACGCGGACGAACTGTTTGCCCGCTTCGTGGTCGCGCTGGCCCGTTAGCGGCGCCAGGTATGTGGCTCTACCTGATTCAAGGCATTGGGCTTGGATTGGCGGCGGCGGCGCAGCCAGGGCCGTTCCAAGCCTATCTCTTGTCGCAGACCATGCAGAACGGCTGGCGGCGCACCCTGCCCGCGGCGTTGGCCCCGCTGATCAGCGACGGCCCCATCATTGTGCTGGTGCTCCTGGTGCTCAGCCGCGTACCAGCCTGGCTGCAGCGCGGTCTCTACCTGACGGGTGGGCTTTTCATCCTCTACCTGGCCTGGGGCGCGTGGCGAGCCTGGCGTTCGTTCGATGCTTCACGCTGGCAGCGGATTGGCCCTAGCCAGCGGCAGAGCGTCTGGCGCGCCGCGCTGATGAACGCGCTGAACCCCGGCCCATACCTGTACTGGAGCCTGGTGACCGGCCCCATCTTGCTCAGCGGCTGGCAGACCGCGCCCGCGTTTGGGATCGCCTTCCTGATGGGATTTTACGCAACCCTGGTCGGCGCGCTCGTGGGCATCATTCTTCTTTTCGGCCTGGCGCGGCCGCTCGGCCCGCACGTCAACCGCGCGATCCTCGGCATCTCCGTCCTCGCCCTCACCGCCTTTGGCCTTCTGCAACTTTACCGCGCCTTCACCTGATCTCCGGTCTCCGCTCTCCAATCTCCGATCTCCAATCTCCGGTCCCCTCACGCGCTCAACGTCCCCTTCGTCGAAGGCACCCCGTGGCGCCGGGCGTCAAGCTGCGTCGCGGCGTCGAGCGCGCGGCCGAAGGCCTTGAACAGCGCCTCAACCTGGTGATGATCGTTGCGGCCATAGAGCACGCGCGCGTGCAGATTCAAACGGCCATGCGTCGCCACCGATTCGAAGAAATGATAGATCAGGTCGGTGCCGAGCTGGCCCACGCGCGGCGTGTGCCAGGTTGCGTCTACCACGCAGTAAGGCCGTCCGCCCAGGTCAATCGCCACAAAACCGAGCGCCTCATCCATCGGCACGAAGCTGGACGCGGTGCGCACCAGGCCCTGCCGATCGCCCAGCGCCTGGTCGAGCGCCTTGCCCAGGCAGATGCCCACATCCTCGACCGTGTGATGCTCATCCACCTGCAGATCGCCGTGCGCCGTGACCGTAAGATCGAACAGCCCGTGCGCCGCGAAGAGCGCCAGCATGTGATCGAGAAACCCAACGCCCGTTTGTCCCCCAAAACGCCCCTGACCGTCCACTTCCAATTTCAAAGCAACGTCGGTCTCGTTCGTCTTACGCCTGATCTCACCTGTCCGCATGATGACCCCCAAGAAATGATGAATTCTGAACTTTGCACTTTCTACTTCTTCCGACTACACTACGCCCATGCCATTACCACCGCTTTTGATCTTCGACATGGACGGCGTCCTGGTGGACGTCCGTTCTTCTTATCGCCAGGTCGTGATCCAAACCGTGCAATTTTACCTGGGCGACTGCCTGGGATTGGCCTTGCCGCCGGGCCTGGTGACGCCGGCCCTGGTCGAAACCTGCAAGCTGATGGGCGGCTTCAACAACGATTGGGATCTGACCGCGGGCCTCATCGGCTATTTCCTGACCCACCTGCCGTCGGCGCCTGAACCGGCCGCGCCTGTGGCTGACCTGGACGCCATCCTGGCCTGTCTGGCGCAGACCCCGATGCCAGCCGACGCCGCATCGCGTCTGCAAGCCGCGGCTGATCGCCTTGATTCCCTGACCGGCGCGGTGCGCCAGGCTGGCGGCGGGCTGCCTGGCCTGCGCCAGGTCATGGGCGTCCGCAACCAACACCTGGTGTTCTATGCGGGCGATTTGGCGACAACCAACCTGGTCCTGCGCCTGTTCCAGGAGATCTACTTCGGCCCCACGCTGTTCATGCGCTTTTTTGCAGTCGCGCCCCGTTTTCGGCGCACGGCCGGTCTGGTGGACACCGAAACGCGGCTCGTCAACCCGGCGACGCTGGCGGCCCTGGCGCAGGCTTTCCGCCTGGGCATTGCCACCGGCCGGCCGCGGGCCGAGGCCGCGTACGCGCTCGACCGGCTGGGGCTGGCGGCCTTCTTCGAGGTCTGCGTGACGCATGACGACGTTGCGGCGGCCGAAGCGATGGCGGCGCAGGCTGGCGCAGCCGTGCGTCTGGGCAAACCGTCCCCCTGGCCGCTGCTGGCGGCCAGCGCGCAGCTTGATCCAGCTGGTTCGCTGGCGGCCGCGTACCTGGGCGATACGCCAGACGACATGCTGGCTGCCCTGCGTGCGCGCGCCGCACGACCCTTCCTGGCGATCGGCGTCAGCGCGGTGGGCGGCGATGCCCAGCGCGCGCATCTGCTGGCCGCCGGTGCAGACCTGGTGCTGCCCACGGTGGATGCCCTGCTGGCCCTGATTTAGCCGGCTGTCAACGATGCCAGCGCGGCCAGCAGCGCATCGGTGTCCGCTGGCCGGCCGGCGCTGACCCGGATGCAGTTCTCCAGCCCGGGCTTGGCGTAGTGACGCACCAGCACGCCAGCCTGCGCCAGGGCCAGCTTGAGCGTTTTGGCGTCGCGATCGTGCACCTGGCACAGGACGAAATTGGCCTGGCTGGGGTAGGGCCGCAGGAAGGAGAAGCGCGCCAGCTCCACCTGCAGGCGCTGGCGCTCAGCAATCAGCGCGGCGATGATCGGCGCCAGCTCGGCGCGATGCGCCAGCGCGGCCAGCCCGGCGACGGCAGCGGCGACATTGACGTTGTATGGCTGTTTGAACTTCCACAGGTGGCGCAGGATCCAGGCCGGAAAAATGCCGTAGCCCAGGCGCAGCCCCGCGATGCCGGCCCATTTGCTGAAGGTGCGCAAGACCACCAGGTTGTCATAATCCGCAACCCACGACGCCACGGACCGCTCCAGGCCAGCAAATTCAACATAAGCCTCATCCATGACCACGATCAGCGGCAGGCGCAGCAGGCGGCGCAGATCGGCCGGATCGAGCAGGCTGCCATCCGGGTTGTTGGGGCTGGTCAAGAACAGCAGCTTGGCGTCCTGCGCCCGCGCGGCCTGCTCGACGCCGGTTACGTCCAGGCTGAAATCGGGCCGGCGGCGCACCTCCACGACGCGGCCGCCGCTGAGCTGCGCATCGAAGCTGTACATGCCGAAGGTGGGCGGACAGTTGATGATGGCGTCGCCGGGGCGCAGGAAAATGCGGCACAGGTAATCCAGCAGCTCATCCGCCCCATGCCCCGCCAATATCATCTCAGCCGGCATCGCGACGTAGGCCGACAGCGCCGCGCGCAGGTGACGCTGCTCCGGGTCGGGGTAGATTTGGTAAAACGGAAACGCGGCCAGCGCCTCGCGCACGGCCGCGACCGGGCCGTAAGGATTTTCGTTGGCGTCTAGCTTGACGATCTCTTCGGGGCGGCGCCCCAGTTGCTCGCTCAAGACCTCGAATGGTACAATGGGTGTGTACTCTTCCAGCCCGGCCACATCGGGCCGCAGCAGGTGCTCGTAGCCGTGCGCCAGGGGGAGAGTGAGACTGGTCGTGTCAGGTTGATTCATGATTCGCTTTGCCTGGTTGGCCTTGTTTCTTGATGCAACGGATGTCGAAACGGTGTTGAGCCGCCTGGCTGCGCAGCCGCTGCACATCGCCGTCTTCAGTCGCGCCCAGGAGCCTTTGCGCGCGGCCAGCCATCGGGGCTGTCAGGCCAACCTGGTGCAGGAGCCGTTTCATTGGATGCGGCGCAGCGAAGCCCTGGCGCGTGCGCTGTTTTACGGCGGCGGCGGCGCAGTGACCGCCAACTGGCTGCTGGCGCTGTTGGCGCCGCCGGCGCTGACCGCCTGGCTGCGCACGTTGAGCCAGCCGCTGGTCTATCTGCTGGTCAGCGGGCTGCCGGCCCTGGTGTTGGGCCTGGCGATCGGCTTCGTCATCGGCCGCCGCCGCGGCCTCAGCGCAGCCGAGGCGCAGCGCTTGCAGGCGCGGCTGCTCGAAGGCTACACCCTGGTCAGCGTGCGCGGCTGGCGCTGGCAGCAGATGGCGGCCCGAGACGCGCTGCTGTCCGCAGGCGCCGGCTACGTGGCCCCGCTGCACGGCAGCCTGGTCATCCACCGCGGCCGCGCCGCGCCGACCCATGATGAGTTCATAGTCGAGCGCACCACGGTCATGCCGCCGGGCGAGGATCAGCCGGCCGCGGCGCCAGAGCGCAAACCGTCATAGCTGGTCGCCCGGCTCGTTGGTGAGGCGCCATTCCATCGTGGTGCGCGACGCGTGAGGCTGAAATCCGCAGCGCTCGTAGAGGGCGCGCGCGTGGGTGTTGTGGCGCTCCACCTCCAGCTGCACCGCCACGCAGCGATGGTGGAGCGCACGGTCGCCGATGAAGTCGAGCGTGATGCTGCCCCAGCCGCGCCCGCGGTGCGATGGGCGCAGATACAGCTCGTCAATCAGAACAAAGCGACCGCCCAGTTCCACGGTAAAACCCCAGGTCAGGATCGTGTAGCCAACGACAGTCTCGCCATCCTGGATCAGCCAGATTTCTCCCCAGCGCCCTGGCTCCTGCAGCAGCGCCTCGATGGCGCGCTCACGATCGGCCAGGGGGAAGGCGGTCAAGCCGTCTTCGATGAAGAGCGCCTCGTTCAAGTTCAACACGGTCTCGGCGTCCGCTGGCCGAGCCGACACGAAGTACGGATGGTCCATGACTAATCTCCCCTCATGCGCTGCCCGGCCGCGGCCGCATGCGCGCTCAGTCCTTCCGCCTCGGCCAACACCGCCGCGGCGGCGCTGAGCCGTTGACCGGCTGGCAGCGACAGCCCGATCAGGCTGATGCGCTTGACGAAGTCGGCCACGCTTAACGGCGAAGCGAAGCGCGCGGAGCCTTCGGTCGGCATGATGTGACTGGGGCCGGCCACGTAATCGCCCAGCACCTCGAAAGAGCCTTCGCCCAGGAAAATGCCGCCCGCGTGGCGCACCTGGCCGATCAGCGCCCAGGGATCAGCCACGAGCAGGCAAAGATGCTCTGGCGCGTACGCGTTGGCCAGCGTTACGGCCTGCGCCAGGCTTTCGGTGATGACGATGCCGCCGCGGCCGCTGAGCGACTGCGCGATGATGTCCGCGCGGCTGAGTTCCTCGATCTGGCGGCCGATCTCAAGTTGCACTGCTGTGGCCAGCTCCGGCGACGGCGTCAACAGGATGGCCGAGGCCAGCACATCATGCTCGGCCTGCGCCAACAGATCAGCCGCGACCAGGGCAGGGCGCGCGTTGGCATCGGCAATGACCATCGTCTCTGTGGGGCCGGGGATGCCGTCAATGCCCACGACGCCGTAGACCTGGCGCTTGGCCAGGGTGACGAACAGCCCGCCGGGGCCGACGATCTTGTCCACGGCGTGCAGCGTGGCGCCGCCGTAAGCCAGCAGACCGATGGCCTGCGCGCCGCCCACCGCCCACAGTTCATCCACGCCGGCCAGCGCGGCCGCAGCCAGGATCACATCGGGCACGCGGCCGCTGGCGCGGTCGGGCGGAGTGACGGCCACGATGCGCTGCACGCCGGCCACGCGCGCGGGCACGGCCGCCATCAACAGCGACGAGGGCAGCGGCGCGGTGCCACCCGGCACATACACGCCGACCGAGTCCAGCGGGCGGATCAACTGCCCCAGGACGCCGTCTGCGCCCGCATCCATCCAGGAATCCATCGGCTGTTTACGATGAAAGGCTTCGATACGCTCGCGGGCCAGCCGCAGCGCCTCGACCAGTGCAGCCGGCAGACGCGCCAGCGCGGCCTGCTGCTCCGCACGGCTTACGGTCAACGTCGCCAGGGTGACGCCATCAATGCGCTGCGTCCATTCCCGCGCGGCCGCCTCGCCGCGGCGGCGCACATCATTCAAGACGCGCGTCACGGCTGCTGTGGGCGTCAGATCCTCGCCAAAGCGCCGCCGAATGCCGTCGCGCACGACATCGGGTACGTCCTGGTCGTCCCACGCTGCGCGGCGTAACACTGTTTGCTGTGCGTGCGCCAGGTCGGTAAAAACCGGAATGAGTGGTCCTGCCATGGTTTTGTTCCCTGCCAGATAATCTCAGTTCATCAGCGCGCGGCGCAGGCGTTCCAGCAGCTCGCTGATGCGGTCGGCCTTCAGGCGATAGCTGGCCCGGTTGGCGATCAGGCACGCCTGCGACTCCATGATGGTGCGCAGCTCAACCAGGCCGTGCGCGCGCAAGGTGTTGCCGGTTTCCACCAGGTCAACAATCAGGTCGGCCAGGCCGACAACCGGCGCCAGTTCAATGGAGCCACTGAGGGCAATGATCTCCGCGGAGATGCCGCGTCCCTGGAAGTAGGCGCGCGCCAGGTTGGGGTATTTGGTGGCGACGCGCGGGTTCGGCTCCAGGCGCAGCGGCCGCGGGGGCCGATCCGCCCAACCGGCAACGACCAGGCGGCAGTGGCCGAACGGCAGGCGCAGCGGCTCGTACACGTCACGACCGCTCTCGCGCAGCACGTCTTCGCCCACCACCCCCAGATCGGCCACGCCATACTCGACATAAATCGGGACATCGCCAGGCTTGGCGAGCAGATAGCGGACGCGGCCGGCCGCGCCGGGAATGATCAGACGCCGGCTGGCGTCGCCGTCGCTCGGATCGTCGGCGTCACGACCGTAGCCGATCTGCGCCAGGAGGGCGAGGGCCTGATGCTGCATGCGTCCTTTGGGCAGGGCAATGGTCAACTGTTGCGCGTCGAACGTGGAATTTTGCATCGTCAAGCCCTAACCCGGACAAGCCGGAGCCAAATGCTTCAACGCAAAGGCGCCACGGTGCAAAGACGCTAAGAAAACGCGTTGCGGCTTTGAGCCTTTGCGACTTCGCGTTAGAATTTCTTGCTCGCTTTACCAGAATTTCACTGATAAGATACTAACCGCTGGTACGTTGCCCGTCGCCGGTCATCATGGCGTCTCCCGCAGCGTAGCCAAAAAGTCGGCAAGCGTCCAGGTCTGCTGCCCCGCGGCGGTGAAGAGACTGACGCCCTCGTCATCCAGCCAAAGCAGCCGGGGAATGGCGCGCTGCTGCGCCACGGCGCAGAGGGCGTCTGCGCTGCGGCCGAGCAAATCCACGTCAATGATCTGCCCTGCGGCGCGCTGCGCGGCCATCCACGCGTGCAGCGCCGCAGCATCGGCTCCCGGCGCGGCGCCCACCAGCCAATCCGTCGTCAGCGTTGGCGCGGGCGCTTGCTGCAGGCGGCCGGCCTGTCGCAGGCGCTCAACCACGAGCGCACAGCCCACGGCCGGTAAGGGTGGGCCAAAATGACCGATCAAATTGTCATAACGACCACCGCTGCACAGCGCGGCGCCCAGGCCTGGCGCAAAACCTTCGAAGGTGATGCCCGTGTAGTAAGCCATGCCCCGCACCTCGCCCAGGTCAACCGTAACATGGGGCGTCATGCCGGCCGCGGCCACGCGCGCATAAACCGCCTCTAGATGCGCAACCGCGGCCGCCATCTCGGTCGTCAGGCAGATTTCCAGCGCTTGGGGAAAAACTTCGGCGCCGCCGGCCAGGCGCGGCAGGGCCTGCAAGGCGCGGCGCGCCGGCAAGGTCAGCGGCAGGGTGGGTAAGAGGGCGGCCAGATCGCCCTGACGTTTGCGGTCAATGGCGTCGCTCAGCGTCTGTGTGGCTTCCGGCGTCAGGTTGAGGGCGGCGAGCAGGCTGTGGTAGAAACCGATGTGGCCGATAGTCAACTGAAAGGCGCGCAGGCCCGCGGCGCGGAGCGCGGCGATCGCCAGGCTCAGCACCTCGACATCGGCGGCCACGGTGCCGGCGCCGATCAACTCGAAGCCAGCCTGGCTGAATTCGCGTCGGCGGCCGGCCTGCGGTTCTTCATAGCGAAAGACGTTGCCGATGTAGAACAGGCGCAGCGGCAGTGGTTCATCATACAGCTTCGTGCCTACCGCGCGCGCCGTGGGAATCGTCAGGTCGGGGCGGAGGGCCAGGGTTTGGCCGTCACGATCTACAAAACGGATCATGTTGCCGGCCAATTGGCTGCCGGCCGGCCCGGCGACGACTTCGGCGTATTCGAGCGTCGGCGGAATAATCTCGCTGTAGGCCCAGCCCGCGAACGTCTGGCGCAGGTTCATTTCCAGGGCGCGCTGCTGCGCCGCATCCTCAAGAAAAAGGTCACCGACCCCATAGGGTATCTGGCCCGTTATCAACACAGCCTCGCTTGACAGTAAAAAAGACTGGTTGAGCTTAGCATAGCCCTGGTCAAAAGTCAAAGCGGGTGACAGATGCGACGATGCAAAATGTCGAAAATTTCCTCTTGACAAACCGATCCGGCGGTGTTATAAATGAGCCAGCGATCATCCCGTCTCCCGGCTTTGCGACCCGGCGGGCAGTTTGCACAGCCCGCGCAAGTCCTCCCTGGCCTAAAACATCCTTCTGGCAGTCAGGCAATCTCCCTGACCCCGCGTCGTTCCGTTTGCTGCGTGAAAGGAGTCTGTCATCATGACCCGCCCCGTGTTTGCCATTTTCCATCTGTTGGTTGTGCTCAGCCTGGCGCTGCCGCCGCTGCGCGTGCAGCCTGCCCCTTTTGTTCCTTCGCCAGCTAGGCCGGCTGGTGAGTCTCCTGTCATGGAGTCATTCAAACCGACGCCGCCCACGGCCACGCCGACAGCCACGGCCGAGGCGCCCTGCCTGGGGTTGGACTGCACGCCGACGCCCACCGCCACGGCGACCGATGCGCCGCCCACAGCGACGGCAACCGGGGTCGCACCGCCTTGCCTGGGGTCGGACTGCACGCCGACGGAGGCGCCGCCGAGCGTCACACCCACGTGGACGCCGACGCCCACCGCCACGCCGCCCCCTGTCGGTGTGGATGAGGTATGGGCCATGCCAGACCAGGAGAGCCGCTTGCAGAGCGGTGATGGGCGGGTGGTGCTCGCTATTCCGGCAGGTGCGGTCAGCGCGCCGACCCTGGTACGCTATGTATCACATGCTGCGGTCCCCGATCAGCCGTCGAATCTCAGTTTCCAGTTTGAACTGATTGCCACAGAACTATCTGGTGTTGAGATCACACAATTTCTCACGCCGCTGACGCTGAACTATCGCGACCCGACGGCAGGCGATGAAGGGACGCCCTGGCCGCCGGGGGCTGCGCTGTTCTACCAGGACACGGCCGACGGGCGCTGGGTCGTCTTGCCAACAAGCGTGGATCAGGAGCAGAGAGAACTGACTACCATGCTGACGCACTTCACGCTGTTTGCGGCAGGCAACAGCATTATCCCGGAACCCGCGCCGGGAATCAAGGGGATGCAGTCGCAGTTGTACAACGGCGCCTGGACCGTCAGCTACCCGATCGAGGCGCCGCCGGGGCCGGGTGGGCTTGCGCCTGGGCTGAGCCTGGACTACAGCAGCCGCAGCCTGGCCGGCGGCGGACATCATCAGTTGGCCGGCTGGGGCTGGGATCTGGGCGGACTGAGCTACGTCCTGCGCGACCTGAGCACAGGCAAGTACAGCCTGACCCTCGACGGCGTCACCCACGAATTGGAGGAACACGGCGGCTATTTCTATAGCGTGCAGGACCCCTTCCTCAAGATCCGCCGGCCAACCGCTTCCAACCCGGACTATCCCGTCATGGAGTATTTCGACCCCAGTACGCCAGCCAACCCCTTCAAGACGATTGACTTGCCCCAAACGCCCGGGCAGTACAACCGGGACAACCAGGTGTGGGAGGTGACGACCGAGGGGGGCGTCACGTATCACTTCGAGCCGATGCTGTACGTGCGCGACTGCAGCGGCGGGGATTGGACGCCCTCGACGGAACAGCGCGTGGTGCACCGTTTCACGAAGTGGATGTTGACCGAAGTGCGCGATACGACGCCGGCCACAGCCAATCGTGTGACTTTCAGCTATGACTACGAAGGCACGCTGCTGGCAGTCAATGTGCCAGTGTGTCCCAATGATTACACCAGCGATGCGCGCATCCAGGTGCGCGCGGCGCGGGTGAAGGAGATCAGCTATGGGCCAGGCGGCATCTTCAAGGTGCAGCTTGCCTACCTGAACCGAGAGGATCGGGCTGAGCACTTCGACGAGACCGGGTACCAGGTCTTCTGGACACGGAAATACCTGCAACAGGTCGAAGTGCGCGCCAACAATACGCTGCTGCACAAGGTGGGGCTGGGCATGACCGCGTTCACGAACCCGGCCGCGCCGTCGCAGAGCCGGCTCTATCTGAGCACGATCACGCGCTATGGCGCAGACAACAGCACCTTGCCGCCAACGACCTACACCTATGGCAGCGGCACGACGGATGGATTCATGGCGGCGGTAGATAACGGCTACCATGGGCGCGTGGAGATTGCCTATATCAGCTCGAACGGCGGAATGGTAGTGCAGCAGGAGCGGCGGCGCGGAGGCGGGAGCGATCCTGACATCGTGACGCAATACTGGTACACGACGACCTGGGACAGCGAGGCGGGGGGCTTTGCCGAAGCGGAAATGACGCTGGTAGGGAGCGGCGCCTTGATCGGCAGCGGCCAGCCGGACACGCGTATACGGCAGTGGTTCCACACCACGACCAACCTGCGGCGTTGGAAGGGTAAGTTGTACAAGGCAGAAACCCGGGCAGGCTCGGGCGTCACGAACAACTTGCTGGCGCGTACACTGCAGACCTGGAACGAGACCAACGTGGGCACACCGGGTGGGATGACCTTCGTTTATCTGCAAGACAAGACCGAATACGTCGTGGACCCCAACGGCACGGACCCGCCGACACGTTACACCAAGACCGTGTATGTCTATGATCCTGCGTATGGCAACCTGCGACTGAGCAGGCTGTACAGCGAAGCGGCGCCCACGACACCGTATCGCACCAACGAGCGGGTCTATTTCCCACGCAACGACGCCACGGCTTACATCGTCAACCAGGTAGCGGAGGAGAAGCTGTGGGAGGGAAGCGAGGCCGGGATATGTCGGGGTCAGAGCCGTTACGTCTACGACAACAACAGCGGCTATGCGGCGTATAACCAGGCGCCGACCAATGGACAATTGAAGGAGGTGTGGGAGGCGGGGCAAGGGGGAACGGCATGTAATACCAACTGGGTGCGATCGGCAGCCTACGACTACGATGCGTGGGGCAACCGCACGAAAGAAACCGCCGCCAACGGTCGCACCGTGACAACCGTCTTCGATAGCACGTTTCATGCCTATGCGATGAGCGTGAGCATACAGCCGGACAGCCAGTTGGGCGGCGCGACGCTGACGACGACTTACACACGTTACGGCATCAATGCGGCAGCGGGGGGCAACGGGTTGGTGGGGCAGGTGCAAAGCGAAACCGATGCCAACCTGGCGGTCACGCGCTACACCTACGATACATTTGGCCGGCTGACAGAGGTGCGCAAGCCCGGTGCGGGGTTCAGCAATCCGGCCACGGAGCAGATTGTCTACACGACCGACCAGGGATTGTACGTGCAGCGACATTTGCTGCGCGATGACGGCAATGGCGACGCCAGCGCGAGTGCGACCTACCTGGAAGAGCGCACGTTTTACGACGGGCTGGGGCGTGCGCGGCAGACGCAGAAGGAGTACGATGGCAGCCAGTGGAGTCTGGTGAGTCAGCGTTACGATGAGCTGGGCAATCAAGCAGCCGTGTCGGCCCCGTACACGGGGACGGTCAGCGGCGTGGCGTATCAGGCGGTGAATTGGAATGGCCTGGCAGCCACCTTGTCAGCCTACGACCGCCTGGGGCGTATCCGGCAGGTGACGCAGCCTGATGGCGCGACGGTGCGCACCTACTACCAGAACCGGCAGACGGCCGTGATTGATGCGGTGAACCATCAGACAATTTCGGAATACGATGCTTGGGGCCGGCTGGTCAGCGTCAAGCAGTACGATCTGACGCTGGCGGCGGGGGCTACACCGAACTGGGGAGCGACGGTCTACGGGCAGGCCAGCTACAGCTACGATGTGGCGGACCGGCTGGCGCAGATGACCGGTGCGGATGGGGCGATAACCGCCATCGGGTATGACCTGCTGGGGCGCAAGACGAGCATGAGCGACCCCGACATGGGGGTGTGGAATTACGCCTACGATGCGGCCGGCAACCTGAAGCGGCAGGCTGATGGCCGCGGGCAGCAGATTTGCTTCTACTACGATGGGCACAACCGCCTGGCGGGCAAGCACTATCGCAGCGATGCGAACTGCCCCGGGGCAAAGCCGACAACCTACGGAGCAAACGCGTTGAGCGTGGAATACCTGTACGACGGCGGTGCGAACGGCAAAGGGCGACGCACGCAGGCCGATGTGTACACGGCAGGCGGTGCGCTCGACAATCGCATCGCCTGGACGTACGACATCCGCGGCCGGGTGACGGCGGAAACCCACACGATTGACGGGGCGGCGTATGCCCTGGGCTTCACGTATGATTCCGCCGATCGGCCCTTGAGCCTGAGCTACCCCGCGCAGAGCGCGGAAACGGTGAACCTGGCCTATACGGCGCAGGGGTTGCCGGGGCGCCTGTACAGTAGTGTGGATTATGTGCAAAGCGGCAATGCAGTGTATGATGTGGCCGGGCGGTTGACACAGCTGAAGTTAGGCAAGCAAAGCAGCAACAGCGATCCGGTGGTGCAGGTGGGGTTCAGCTACTACCCCTGGACGACCATCACCGGGCAAGGGCGCTTGCAGCAGCTGACGGCTGGGATACCGGGGAACCTCAGCAGTTTGCAGGACCTGACGTATGCCTACGATGCGGTCGGCAACGTGGATTGGATTAAGGACTGGAAGGCTGGCGGCCCACAGCTACAGGACTTCACGTATGACCGGCTGAACCGGTTGGTCAACGCCGTGGCGAGCGGTGGTGCCAATGGCGCCTACCCAACTGAGACCTATGGCTTCGATCCCAACGGCAACCTGACCACCAAAACCGGGTTGGGCACGTACAGCTACGGTGTGCAGGCGAGCAGTTGCCCAGAGGGTGCGCTGAGCAAGCCGCATGCGGCGGTGACCGCGGGCAGCAGCAGTTACTGTTATGACCAGAATGGCAACATGCGGCGGCGCACGGTCGGCGGCAGCGCGTACACCCTGACCTACGATGCCGAGAATCGGCTCGTCAGCATCAGCGGCGCGGCAACGGCCAGCTTCGCCTATGACGCCGACGGCAATCGCATCAAGAGCGTGCTGAACGGCGAGACGATCACCTACGTCGGCAGCTTGTACGAGAAGAAGGTGGTCGGCAGCACGACGACGCACACGAAATACTACACCTTCGGCGACCGGCGCATTGCGCTGCGTGCGGCGGGGACGTTCTCCTGGCTGCTGAGCGATCACCTGGGCAGCACCGCAGTCACCGCGGACGGCGTCAGCGGCGTGCGCACCGCGGAACTGTGGTACAAACCCTGGGGCGAGTCACGCGGCACGCCCTTCGGTGCGACACCAACGACGTACCGGTTCACGGGTCAACGCGAGGATGCGAGCATCGGTCTGTACTTCTACAACGCGAGATACTACGACCCGGCGCTGGGGCGGTTCATCAGCGCGGATACGATCGTGCCGCAGCCGGGGAATCCGCAGAGTCTGAATAGGTACTCCTATTCGGCCAATAATCCTTTACGTTTTGTGGATCCCTCGGGCCACTACGAATGTGAGGGAGCCAACAACTGTAATGGGCCTGATCCCGTGCTGCCATCGGCGCCGCCGGCTTACAGCGGGCCTTGTATCAGCGTCGTGTGTTTGCCAACTCCCACTCCTGCGCCCGGAATGACGATACCTGGAACTCCGGTCCCGCAATGGGTTGCTCCGACGGCAACCCCATATGCGGGAGCATGGGTGGGGCCAGGGGGCCCCTGGACGCCAACCTCGACACCACATCCGTATGTACCGCCTATGGAAAGGGTCAACAAGCCCGCCACGCTCTGGGGCATTGGTCAAGCCCTATACTCGGACATTCCGGCGTTAGTAGAAAAGTATTCGGGAACTGTCATCCGTGCTGGCGGTAGATCGCTCAACTATGCGCCGCCCGGACTCATGACGACATTAGGATACGCCGCCTCTGTTGGGCCGAATGTTGTACAACATCTGAAGCAGGGCGAGAATCTGACAAGTTCTGAGTTGCTGACGGACGTAGTTGTTGATTCCGGTGGGTGGGCTTTAACATTGGGAACCGGGCCTGCTTTGAGTTTCACAGGAGCATCGATTGGCTCTGCTGCTCTACCCGCGGGACCTGTCATTGGGGGCGTGGTCGGGTATCTCGTAGGTACGGTAGGTATGAGCCTATACTGGGACATTCAGATCGCACCCGCTATCAGACCAACTGTGCGGAGTTGGTTCGGAAACTGATTCAACAGCTGTCCACTAGCGTGTCTGTGGGCGTTTCGTACAATAAACCCGTGTAGCAGCTTGTCGGAGAATGATTGACACTCCGCAGCACAGGGCCTGTGCCCGTCGCTTGTGCCAAATTCGACCCGTCAGGACATTCATCGAGAGCCAGAATGTGGCTTCTTGTCCCACCGACAGGGACTTTCCGACAGGCTGCTAGCGGATCCAGATGCACCAATAGCCAGGAGGCATATGTATGTTCTGGAAATCCTCGATGAACCTCTCGCATACACACTACTCATTCTTTTTTTGGTCACTTTTCGGACTCTTACCCACCTGCCTTGGGTTTGGTCTATTCACAATCTTAGCGATTATCCCCCCTATCTGGCTGTGGTTGGCCATCCTCTTAATTTGCCTGGTTGGTGTTGCTCTACACATAACATCAAAACGAGTGGTATACATGAGGATGTACCAGGTGTTTATCGTCGGACTTATGGCACTTACCTATGGGGGCCTGCTTTGGGCAGCACTCACGCTTCACCAGTCGTTTCAAGTTAGGGTGATGGTCGGATTGCTGATTGTGGTCATGTTAGCCGGGCTGGCGATCGGGGGCTATCTAAACCTCAGGCAACGAGTCGATCTACAGCATATGCCCTTTGGCCCAGTTGGAACGATGAACGAAAAAACCGGCGTTGTTGATCCCTATCGTTTAGCATCCCCTGTACAGAAACAGCAAGACGAATTAAACCGGCTATCGTCTGTGCTGCGGCGATGGAATCCTTTGGTTGCTGGTTTGTCGATGCTGTTGGTGAGTGGACTTCCTTCATCGGGGATTGCCCTCTTGATCGCCCTGATGGCTTTGGCTACGGCAGTCGGGGGCGCTGTGGTAACCGGCGGTTGGTTTGCCCCGGTGGTTGCCTGCCTGCGCTGGGAGAGAGAGCACGGTAAGCACATTGTCGTGAAACATTAGATTGGCCTGGCTAACGATGGATGTTGCTGTGTAGGATTGCCTCTATGCCCAATGATCCAGCCCGCGATCGCGTATACCTTCTGATCTACTCAGGCCATGAAATGCTAGGCCACGGTTCACGCGAGTACTATCATCATCGGTCCTCGATTCAATAGAGAGGCGTATCGTGCGGCTATTGAACAAGCCGGTGGTCAGTGTCAGTCTCGACCTTTGTTTTTTGGCCTAGTCAACGTCAATGCAGGCAACATTAGGAAAGGATTGGGCAAACTCGTGCTGACCTACGACGCCGAGAACCGGCTGACCGGCATCAGCGGCGGGGGCGTCACGGCCAGCTACACGTACGATGGCGATGGCAACCGGGTCAAAGCGGTGATTGGCAGCAGCACAACGGTGTACGTGGGGGCCATCTACGAGCAGACGACCAACGGCACAAGCACGACGATCACGAAGTACTACCAGGCCGGCGGTCAGCGGATTGCGCTGCGAGTCAATGGGGTGGTGCGCTGGCTGGCGACCGATCACCTGGGCAGCACGGCCGTGACGGCCAATGAGACCGGCGCACGCATTGCGGAGCTGCACTACAAGCCGTGGGGAGAGAGCCGCTACAGCTTCGGCGCGACGCCGACGCAGCGGCGCTTCACCGGGCAGGTGCTGGATAGTGTGGCGGGTGGGTTGTATTTTCACAACGCTCGCTAATACGACCCATCGTTGGGGCGGTTCGCCAGTGCGGACACGATCGTGCCGCAGCCGGGCAATCCGCAGAGCTTGAATCGGTACAGCTATGCGGACAATAACGCTCTCAGGTTCACAGACCCTACGGGGATGTTCAGCGAAGACGAGATCGAGGCATACTTGCGCGCTCAGTATGGCGACCAATGGCAATCATACTGGGACGCCTGGCACTCTGACCAGGTGTTCTGGCAGATGCTGGAGTTGGCCGATTACGACGATGTGCTTTTCGCACCGACCACCTCTCTCACATCTGGGACATTTGTTCATGTCGGCAACACCTTTGGCTTTTCCGGCCAACACGCTCTCTACGAGTACCAGGGCTATGGGCCGTATCGTCTGACGAATGCCAATGGCACGGTTGACAAGCAAACCGTGCAATCTCATATTACTGCTCATCCGGTTGATACTGACCCGACACGGTACCAGACCTGGGAGCAGCCATTGTATCGCTATGATGCCAAGGGAGTACACTTCTCCGGGTACTACCGAAAAGTAGCGTATCATTGGAAGGGAGGCGCACCTGACTTCAAGGTGCTTTCTGGTTCAGGCATGCCTTGGGCTATCATTTCACTACTTCCTATGATGGCAAAAAAGGCGGGTCTTGGTGCGATTTGTCCTTGGTGTACACCAATTTCGGCTATTGGGTTTGTCAACAATGCCATTTCGGTAGGATACGTTTTACAAGTGGACTACCTTGATAAGCGGACATTCATCGGTTCGTCGGACCCGTATCTGAATCAGAACAACCTATGTTATCCTTTGATTTCGCCTGACGATGAGTCCACCGATCTGCGGAGGTAATCAAAAATGAAGCAAGAGACATATCCCGCGGCTGAGGTAACAGAATCAGCGCCAAGGCCGCCAAAAGTCGAGCACTACACACAGCTACTTTATCTTAGCTTGGTAGTAGATGTGTCTTTTCATCTGGCGCGTTTCATTGGTATCTGCGGGGGGCTGGCCATCCTATGGGGAATCATCTTCTATGGTGGCATCCATTTCAATGACCCGTGGATTTTTTACTCGATTTTGATCTTGATAGGGCCGTTGGCTATTCTGAGAAAACGTGTAAACGGCCGCCTGGAGGTCGAGAGGCGCCACCTTGAGATAGATAACCAAGAGGAAGAACGCTAACCGGAATGTGCCAGTGAAGGCTGAGACAGTTCAAAGGTCAGATTCAGTATGCAACAGGCTGGCCGTCAGCGGGTGGCGTTGTGGGTCAACGGCGCGGTGCGCTGGCGGCTGAGCGATCAGCGGGGGGTGCGCATTGCCGAGCTGCGCTACAAGCCGTGGGGGGAGAGCCGCTACACCTTCGGCGCGACGCCGACGCTGCGCCGCTTCACCGGGCAGGTGCTGGACAGTGTGGCTGGTGGGCTGTATTTTTACAACGCCAGATACTACGACCCGGTCATCGGGCGATTCGCTGGTGCGGATACGATCGTGCCGCAGCCGGTGAATCCGCAGAGTCTGAATCGGTACAGCTATGTCGGGAATCAACCGACCGCTTATGTTGACCCAACAGGACACGCACATTGTGTGGACGCGGATTGTGCAGTCACATGGCATCCCACCAAACATCGCTACATGATCAGCCTTGGCGCATCTGGTGTTCGTAATGTCGCGCACAGTATCGTCGCTGACCTGGGAGGACTTGACGATCTCGAAGCAATGTCCATGATTTCTGACGTGGCGGCTGGCGTCTACCGAACTTGGGACCGTTTCATGCCTGAAGTGGGAAAGATATTCACGGGATCACCCGCTTACGGAACCTTTGGCCTGATAGCGCCAGGTTTCTCAACCATGCTCGGATTGGGCGGCGGTGGCTGTGCCGGCGTTGGGCGGGAACCGCATGATTGTCCAAATAATACTGCCTACTTTCACGATACCGGCTTCCATCTGGACTTTCGCGATGGTCACAACCAACCGTATCATGTATGGGGGTACATCGCTCAGACAACGACACCCGGAGATGCCATTGCCTTCGAACTGAACTTCACTATGTCTCAGTGGGGCAATCTCATACATGAGGAAGTGCAAAGTAAGCTCAACTGGGATCACGGATGGGGAACTAGCTGGCAAGACTGGGTTCTTTCAGAAGCCGGGGTAGCTATCGGATACAAGATCACCTATGGCCTGATTACATCTCCGGCGGAGTTGGGTGATACGCTCAGACGAGACCTCGGTTCACACGGTTCTGGCAGCCACGGTAAGCTCCAATGGTTGGAATCGAACTACGGAAAGCTACGAGGTTCACCATGAACAAGCGAACGGCTTCTGGTGGAACTGTGGCAAGAATGGCGAGCAAGCATCTATTCATTGTTGGCCTTGCTCTGTTGCTGTTTGCCTCATGCGGATGCACCCTACCAATTTCTATCGCCAGGCTGCGGAAACCAGATTTGTCGAAATACACCACGCCCCTTGATTCCGACACCATCCAGGACATCTGCACGGCCTTCGAACTGAGGGATAACCGTCTATGTACGCAAGATGGGCCAGTGTATGCTCCTGATTTCTTCCCTATCATTCTTTCGACGTTCGAACGCGGAGTGTCCACGCGTGACGATGTCAAGGCCAAGTTAGGGCGCTATGAATATGGATGTGAGTTACCCACTTATGTGCCAAGTTTGGAACTGACCTATTATGTCTGCAGCTACGATCTTAACGGTGATCGAGTGTTCCCTGTGGTGATCTTCTATCTGGATAATGATATTGTCTGGCGTATGACCGGCACGATAGGCGATGATTAGAGATCGTTGCACTTACAGCCGTCAGCGGCAGTAGCACGACGATTACGAAGTACTACCAGGCTAGCGGTCAGCGGATTGCGCTGCGGGTCAACAGCGGTGGCGCGCTGGCTGGCGACCGATCACCTGGGCAGCACGGCGGTGACCGCCAACGAGGTCGGTGCACGCATCGCCGAGCTGCGCTACAAGCCCTGGGGCGAGAGCCGCTACAGCTTTGGCGCGACGCCGACGCAGCGGAGGTTCACCGGGCAGGTGCTGGACAGTGTGGGCGGCGGGTTGTATTTTTACAATGCGAGATACTACGACCCGGCGCTGGGGCGGTTCGCCAGTGCGGACACGATCGTGCCGCAGCCGGGCAATCCGCAGAGCTTGAATCGGTATAGCTATGCCCTGAATAACGCAGTCCGATATGCTGATCCAAGCGGACATTATTCAGACGACGAAATCCAACAGTACCTGAAAGATATGTACCACCAGAACTGGGAGTCCTACTGGAAAGCCTGGCTGACAGATCCATACTGGATCTGGGTACTGCATATGGCTCAGGACGGCTATTTATTGCACACCGATCAAGGTGGCAATGTCACTTTCAATCATAGAGTTGGCTCGTTCACGCTCGATCACGGAGAATTGCACGAATATCAAGGAAAGGGAGTATACGCCCTATTCGATAATCACATGAACTTGGTCAAGGATGGTGAGTGGCTACATTATGGATCGCAAGCGGGCACCTTGGGACTCATATTGCAGAATCCAGAAACAGTCTACTATCAACCACTCTACGACTACTCCAACGGTAGCCCGATTTTTCGGGCATGGCAGAAGATCCAAGCACAATGGTCAAGTCAGTTTGTCTGGACCTTCGGGAGTGGCGAACCGTGGCTACTCATGGCGGCCGGGCAGATACTAAGTCAATGGGGGCCGACTGCCGCGGCCGGTTCATTTGTCACCGGCGTTGGCAGCGGATGGGGGATTGTCACGCTGATTGATGCTGTAACGGTCAATATCGCTGACGACGTGTCGTATTCAATGATAACCGATTGGCCGCCTCGTGCCGCGGTGTGTAGTCCGCCCCAAGCAATCCCAGCATATTACCAATGGCCGAACCCGAACGGGGTGGCTTATCCCGCGCCGCGGAGGTGAGGCCAATGGAAGCACTTTCTCTACTCGGGTATCTCGCAGTTGCTACGGTAGGCTGTTTCACCATTCATCGCCATTGGCGAACAAAGGACGCGCGACCTCTTCTGGTTGGACGGATTTTGATCACCACAGGTGCGATCTGCGCCGTTGTTTACTTTAGCTTGAGCTGGCCAGTCGTTAATGTGATCGGTCATATTGCGTTGCTGGGCGGATTACTTTGGGAGATTACTCGGGGTTTCATATCATTTGCCTTGCGACTATCTTCCAAGGACGAATAGATGGCTCACAAGAATGTCATTGGTATACTGGGAGTGTTGTATCTCATCGGTTTAAGTCTCACTGCTTGTGTGTCGGCACAACCACAGATCTCGTACGAAACGACGACCCCTGTTACTGCGCTGGCGCGCACGCCGCAGGGCAAGATCGGTGAGATTGTGCGGGTTGGCGATGTCGCAATCACAGTGATTCAGATCGAACGTGTGACTCAGATGGGTGCTGCCAGTCTGTCACAGTCGGGTGCCGTTTTCGTAGAAGTTGAGCTCATGCTTGAAAGCCAGGCTCGCTCAGGCGTCTACGTCAATCCACTTTTTGCGCGGTTACAGGATGATGTTGGCAACGTTTACAACATCGTTTTCGCCGGAAGGGAACCGTTTCTGGAAACGCGAGTCAATCTGCCGTGGGGCGAGAGAGCACAGGGGTGGGTTACATTCGAGGTGCCGGAATCAGCCAAGGGATTGATCCTGATTTACCAGGCTGTTGGCTGGGATCCCAACGCCAGCGCGCGGATTGATCTGGGCTTGTAAGGACAGATGACAAAAGTTGGGTGGTCACCCCTGTCTATGATGCCCAGAACTGGATGACAAGCGAGGCGCGCAACGCCCTGAACGGGCGTGGTGACGCCGGTTCCGTAAGGTGATTGATGCGTCACCTTGTGACAGTCATGTGTTGGCCACCGGAGGGCGAGCAACCCGTCAGACTTCCGAGGTCTCACAACGGCGCGGTGCGCTGGCGGCTGAGCGATCACTCTTCGGCAAGCGTTCGGCTGAGACCTCGGCGAGCTCGGTCGAGCCGCTCACGCCGAAGGCTCAGGGCAGGCCTGGGCAGCACGGCGGTGACGGCCAATGAGACCGGTGTCAACTCGCGGGGTATGAGAGCCACGCGTTCGCGGGCATATGGAGCCAGGGAGAGCGTCGAGAATACCTGGTTTCTCCAGTTGTTAGAGATCGACTTGGGCAGTCCCGAAACTGCAATCCGGGTGCCGGTGTCGGCTCAATTTGAGCGTTGTTTCATGGTGATCTAAAAGTCGTTGTTAACGAGTGCGCCCGGTGTCGGGCGCAGACGATCAAGTGAGCTGCTCGACTTGACATGGTGCTTGTCTTGCCTAAAATGGGAGTTACCCACCCAGAGAAGGCGAGAGGGTCAGGTCGCCGACCAGACCACCTCGTCTTTTCGTTATCTTTGGCCTGATAGGTGTCCAGTTGGATGGGCCACTCTGAACCAGTGTCACCGGCGGCGCCCTGGGCCTGGCTGAATAAAGCATGTATCACTCCTTGTGCGCCGCCAGGAAGTGGCGGTCACGTGCGCGATAGCTGGCGCCCGTGATGATCATGATCTGGGCGTTGTCCACGAGGCGATCGAGGGCGGCCGAGGCGATCAAAGGGTCTTGAAAGATCTCAGGCCATTCACTCGGTGCGCGATTGCTGGTTATCAGGATCGAGCCCCGTTCGTACCGTTCGAGGATGACGTCAAACATGTCCTCCGGCGCTGGGGGACGCATGGGCTTGAGGCCGAAATCGTCGATAATCAAGAGCGCAGGCCGCAGATAGGTCTGCAGACGCCGGTCGTAGGTTCCATCAGCGCGGCCGGCGTTGAGATGAGCGAGCATCTTGTGGGCGCTGACGAACAGAACGTCGTGGCCGCGGCGACACGCTTCGTGCCCCAACGCTTGAGCCAGATGACTTTTACCTACCCCGGTCGGCCCACAGATCAGGGTGTTGCGGTGTCGCTGGATGTAGGCACAGGTGGCGAGGTCAAGCACCTGCTGACGGTTGATCGTCGGGTTGAAGCCAAAGTCAAAGGCCTCCAGCGTCCTGTCGCTATGGAATGCGGCGCGGCGCAGTCGCAACTGGAGCTGCTTCTGGGTCCGCCGCTCCACTTCGTCCTGAATGAGCCGGTTCAGGAATTCGACGTAGGAGAGCTTGTCCTGGATGGCCTGCTGGTTGCGCAGTTCCAGCGTGTCAAGGATGCCTGACAACCGTAACCGCTTGAGATGGGTATTGAGTTGGTGCGTTAGTTCCATGACATGTCTCCCAGGCCGGGCAAGAGCTCGTGGGCCGAGCGACCGAAGCGCCGCGGCGTCAGTTCAACAACCAATGGGGGGAGTGCAGCCAAGTCCAGGCGCTTTTCCAGGATCTGGCGGATGGTGCGAGTCGTGCAATCCTCGAAGTGCAGCGCCCGCATACAGGCTCGTTCCAGCCGGGGTGCGCCGAACTCCTCGGCCAGGCGCAAGATGCGCCACACCATGCGCAAGCGGTCAAGCGGACGCTCGGCCAGCAGCCGTGCGACCACATCGGCGGTGTGGATGCCGATCTCGTCGGCGCGTTTTTGGCAGGCTTCACGGGTGTTGAGCAGACCGGCGGCCTTGTGAGTCGGCAGATGGTCCGGGTTCGTGAGCCGTTCGCCTGGCGCCTTGGCCGGTTGATGCGTGGCCACGAGGGTGTATTCGCTGAAGATCTGCACGGACTGCAGACCGCCACGCACCCAGACCTGTTGGCCGACCAAGCGAAACGGCGCCGAATAGTAGGCTTTTTCGAATACGACGTAGCAGTCGCGGTGCACCAGGACTTGCTTCCAAACCGCCAGATCGTAGCGGGTGGCAGGTAGAGGTTGCAACGCCATCTTCTCGATCCCCTCGAAACGGTCCGTCGGTTTGGCTTTCGTCGTGCCATGAATCCGTTGACTGGCTATCTTCTCGACCCAGGCCAGCGCCTTGACATTGGCCTCGGTCAGATCGGTGAAGGTTTGACCGGCGAGGAAGTTGCGCTTCACGTAGTGAACGCCGCTCTCCACTTTGCCCTTATGCTGGGGCGTCCGGGGCCGATTGGGTGCAATCAGGAACTCATAGTGTTCGGCAAGGTCTCGGTAGCTGCGCTGCACGACGGGATCTTCCAAAGAAGCTCGCACAATCCCGGCCTTGAGATTGTCCAACACGACTCGGCGGGGCGTGCCGTCAAAGTAGGTAAACGCATTGATGTGCAGCTTCAGCCAGGTCTCGACGGTCTGGTCGAAGACCAGTTCGGCGTACTGGTGTCGGCTCCAAGAAAGCGTCATGACGAACACCCAGGCCTTGCGCATCTCCCCGCTTTGCGGGTCGCGGATCAACCCAGCATAGCCAAAGTCGACCTGGGCCTCTTCGCCTGGCTTCGTTTCGATGCGGATCGTCACGTCGGGCGTCGCCGGTTCCATACGGCGCACGAAGCGCCAGACGCTCGAATAGGTGCCACGATACTGGTGCTGTTCCTGCAGCCGTTGGAAGATCACTTGGATTTCCAAACCCCGTGTTCGCCATTCCCGAATGACTTCCTGAAAGGGAACAATGGTCGAAGCCACTGTAGAGGTTCCGGTGTCTGGCATGGTTGATTGTAAAAGAGCGTGTATCTCGTCTGTCGGGGGAAGATCTCCCGCCAACAATCCCGCCTTATCGGCCCATTCGCGATATTTCTTGACCGTATGCCGGCCAACTGATAGCGCCTTGGCCGTGGCACGATCGCTTTCGCCAGCGCGCAGCCGACGCAAGATTTCGCGTACATCTAACACGTTCGTTCTCCTTCCACTCATCGTCATTCCTTTCTGTTCCGCAATAGCTGCTTGCAAACAGAAGGAATTATCACCGTCTCAGAAGGAGAAACCAAGTTCTCGATTCGCCTTAGTGGCGCCGCATCACGCGAACGACCGGCGTCATTGGCCGCGAATCGGTGGCTCCATATGCTCGCGAACGCATAGCTCCGTATCCTTGCGAACACATGGCTCCCTATGCTCGCGAATCACTGGCGCTCTATGCCCGCGAACAGGTGGCAACTTTACCACGCGAAATGACAACCGGCGCACGCATCGCGGAGCTGCGCGACAAGCCCCTTCGGCAAGCTCAGGGCAGGTCGTGGGGAGAGAGCCGCTACACCTTCGGCGCGACGCCGACGCTGCGCCGCTTCACCGGGCAGGTGCTGGACAGTGTGGCGGGCGGGTTGTATTTTTACAGCGCTCGCTATTACGACCCATCGTTGGGACGGTTCGTTAGTGCGGATACGATCGTGCCGCAGCCGGGCAATCCGCAGAGCTTGAATCGGTACAGCTATGCGGACAATAACGCTCTCAGGTTCACAGACCCTACGGGGATGTTCAGCGAAGACGAGATCGAGGCATACTTGCGCGCTCAGTATGGCGACCAATGGCAATCATACTGGGACGCCTGGCACTCTGACCAAGTATTTTGGTCAATGTTGGTGCTTGCTGATTATGATGACGTGCTGTATGCACCGACTACCTCGCTAACATCTGGAACATTTGTTCATGCCGGCAACACCTTTGGCTTTTCAGGCCAGCATGAGTTGTACGAATATCAAGGCTATGGGCCGTATCGCCTCACGAACAGTCAGGGAACGACCGATAAACTGAATGCACAAACGTCTATCAAGGCTCATCCTATTGACCCCTCCTCACCCAGATACCAGACCTGGGAGCAGCTGCTGTATCGCTATGATAAAAACGGGCCCCATTATTCTGGATATAACCGCAGGGTGACCTATCAGTTCTCAGGCGTGAATCCGAGACTTGATGCTGGCAGCGGCCTGCCCTGGCTAGGTACGTTTGCGGCGCCCCAGCTAGTCAATTTGATCGGCACGAGACTTGGCGCCGGAGCAATTTGTGGGCCGCCTTGTATGTTGGGCATCACGCTGGGGTCAGCTCTTGGTTTCGCTAACAATGCACTCATTTTGCAGTACGACGTACAGGTCAACCTGGCGGATAAGCGGATGTTCCTTCACGCCGATAATGCATGCTATCTGTCTCCTCCAGATGAGTCCTCCGACTTATGGAAGTAGGTGCCATATGAACAAGAACAACCAACATAAGAACGATACTGCTATGTCTGAAACGCGCCACATCGAAGGCCAACGCGAGACTCTGTTACTCTGGTGTGGCATTGTCACGGAAGTGATCTTCTCCGCGGCTTGTTTGTTCGGGCTTGTAGGTACAGGCACAATCTTGTTCGCCCTCATACTAGCAAGAATTCGGGCTGTACCGATCGAGATAAACGGAGGGTGGATTGTGGTTGTGGCCCTAGTATCTCTTGGCCCGTTGTACGCCCTTCGCAGACACATAAATCGGCGCCTTAAGGAAGCCAAACATCACCTTAAGGAGATAAATGTATCGGATTTGCAACGGAACGACCGATGATAGCTCGACTCGCCCCACTGTGCCAATGACTTTGAGACAATTCAAGATTGAACTCCTGGTTTTGGCCCTATAGAAGGCCCTCCAGCCGGTGCTGGCCGGATCTGTCAATTCGATGAGGGGCAAGTGTCATTTCGCGTGGTTAAGTTGCTACCCATTCGCGGGCATAGAGCGCCAGTGATTCGCGAGCATAGGGAGCCATGTGTTTGCAAGGATACGTAGCCACGCGTTCGCGAGTATATGGAGCCACCATCGCGTTGGATGGACAAGGAAACGTTGCAGTACTTGCTGGAGGCGGTACGGGTGGTTATAGTGTGGTCGGCTTCAATAGTCTGGGCCCGAATCTCATGATCACAACAGCGCCTACTGTGGACAAGTTGAAGGGCTTCTCTGTTCAACTCGGTGACCAACTCGGAGAAGTTGCGTCTATTGGTGCAGAGGGCGTTTTGTTCTCTGATGGCGAAAAAGCCTATTTCGGCTTAAACATCGCTGGCGGAGCAGCGCTGGAGGGGCCATGGCCGGGTGAACTTCATGCAACCTTTGAGCATGACTGGCTGATTTTTGGCCCTGCAAACCTCCTTGAAGCACTCAAAAGGCTATGGGAGAAACAACAGCCATGATGATCAGTACAGTCCAAGCAGTCTTCCTCGTCGTGCTCTTGGCGGTTGGTGTTGTGTGTTTGTTCTTGCCAATGACTGTCGTGCAAACCGTCATGCGATGGCCCAAGTTCATCTTTCCGAAGCTATTCCGAGATGAAGAGATCCGCCCCTTGGCCCGAGAAGCCATGCGACTTATTGATGAAGATCCAAGGGAATATGCAAGACGATTCTGGTATCAACTGCTAATGATAAGAGTTTCAGGAATCATTGCCTTCTTGATGTTCTTGACGGCTCTACTCATTGCGCTTGGTTCGCCGCGTAGCGGAATGTGATGGTCACTTCAAGACAACTCCTGAGCGATGTGCCATACTGAATTGCGATGCCGATGATGAGTTCGTTCTTTGATTTTGCTGAGAACTGGTCTGGGAGCCAACAGTCGGAGACGGCATACGGCGGGTGGAGCGCTCGACAATCGCATCGCCTGGGCGTACGACGCTCGCTGCCGGTTGACGGCGGAGAGCCGGGTGATCAACGGAACCGGCGGCGTCACGGCCAGCTACACCCATGATGGCAGAGCCTGCCCTGAGCCTTCGGCGTGAGCTCAGTCGAACGCTTGCCGAAGGGGCAACCGGGTCAAGGAGGCCGTCAGCCCGGTTTTCGGCCACGAATTGCACGAATTGACACGAAACGGCCCTGGAATTCGTGTAAATTAGTGAAATTCGTGGCAGAGGAAGCGGTCAACGGCGTGGTGCGCTGGCTGGCGACCGATCACCTGGGCAGCACGGCGGTGACGGCCAATGAGACCGGCGCACGCATCGCGGAGCTGAGCTACAAGCCGTGGGGGGAGAGCCGCTACAGCTTTGGCGCGACGCCGACGCTGCGCCGCTTCACCGGGCAGGTGCTGGACAGTGTGGGCGGCGGGTTGTATTTCTACAACGCCAGATACTACGACCCGGCGCTGGGGCGGTTCATCCAGGCGGATACGATCGTGCCGCAGCCAGGGAATCCGCAGAGCCTGAATCGGTACAGCTATGTACGAAACAACCCGCTGCGGTATACGGATCCCACAGGTAATTTCACCGATGATGCTATCAAGGCGTATCTGCAGAGCCAGTATGACGATGCCTGGGAACAGTACTGGAAAGCCTGGCTCGCGGATGAAACCTGGATGAATCTGCTCCACGCAGCCCAGGGAGGCGATACGCTCCTTGAAGTGGGATGGGAAAGCGGTTCGCTAGGACTGCGCGTTGAGGATCATTCACGGGCCTATCTGCGTCAGTTCCGCCTCCAGGGAAAAGGCCATGATATTCTCTCAGGTATTTCGCTGGAACAAACGGCGGGTACGCCTGGGCCAGGGAACGTCGGCTCACTCCAGGATCTCTATGCCGCGCAGCCGGGTGGACTCGCTGTGTTGAGTTCGCAAGGCGACGATGGCAACATGACGGCGATCGCGACTTGGGGTGACGCTCAGATCGTCACCTCACAAGTTACCAGAAACAATGTGCGATTTCAGAAAGCGTTCCAGTGGGGATTCAATGCGCTAGTGACAGAGGTCTTCCCGCCCTGGGTGCTGGCAGACGTCGCTCAAGCCTGGTTTGACCCGGACATCAGTTCCTTGCCAGGATTCACAGAAGGGGATCGCACGCTGATGGTACAGCTTGCGGTTGATGTGCAAGGTCACAGACTTACTGCTGGCTACTCCTCAATGTTCCGGGGTAGCACGAACCTGTACGGGGCGTGGTCTTTCGGGGCCACTTGGTCGCCGACACTGCCACCTAAGTAGTAAAGGTGTTGAGGGGGAGAGATGAAAGGTGCTATTCATCTTGGAGAGGGGCTTATTATGGTGCTGATTGCCGTAGGGCTCCGCGAACTGGTTTGGGAACCATTGCTTGCTCCGACCCTGAATCAGTACCACTGGTTGAACCCTATCATGGGCAAGTTTCTGGCTCTGATCCCGATTGTCCTTATGTGGTGGCTGATTCGGCGCAAGGTGTATGCCTGGCTTCGGGGCAAGGGATGGTATTGATCTCGCTGTCTGAGGCTTGAGGTGCTTCGTGGTTGTGTCTGCCGTGCATGTTTCGATCGTCATAGCCGGGTTGATCAGAATTCGTTGGGTCAGGTGGCGTTGCGTTGATCAGGCAACTCGATCTGCATCGTGCGGCAGGCTTACAGCTACACCGCGGCCGAGAACTTCCGCCTGGTGAGCATGAAGGCAGGCACGAGTCCGACCTATGACAACCGGCAGAACATCAGCTACACCTACGATGATGCAGGCAACGTGCTGACGATCACCGATGCCGCGGCCTACGGTGGGAGCCAGGCGCAGAAGTTCACGTATGATGGGCTGGATCGCTTGTACACGGCCTGCACGTTAAGCGGAGCCAACTGCGTCACGGCTGACGGCAGCTACGGCAGCTACAGCCAGCGCAGCTACGCCTACGACAATGCCGGCAATCTGATCAGCTGGTCAGGGGTCGAGTTCGCCTACCGGAACGCGGCCCACAAACACGCCCTGACGCACATCAGTAGCGTGCAGAAGTATTGGTACGATGCCAACGGCAACGCGACCCGGCGCATCAGCGGCAGTCAAGATATCACGCTGACCTACGACGCCGAGAACCGGCTGACGGCGATGTCCGGGGGCGTAACCTCCAGCTACGTGTACAACGCCGACGGGATGCGAGTCAAGGAGACGGCTGGCGGGGCAACGACGGTTTACGTCGGGAACTACTTCGAGTGGACGGGCAGCACGGCCACGATGAAGTCGTACTATGATGCGGGTGCGGTGCGAGTTGCCATGCGCACGGGGGTCAGCACGGGCACGGTGAACTACCTGCTGGGCGATCACCTGAGTTCACAGGCGCTGACGTTGACTAGCGCCGGCGCGCGGCTCAACACCAACACCGAGCTGCGCTATTACCCCTGGGGCGGAGGGCGTTACGTCGCTGGCGCGACGCCGACCAGCTACAACTTCACCGGTCAGCGCAAGGACAGCGGCAGCGGTTTGCTGTTCTACAACGCCCGATGGTATGATCCGGTCATCGGGCGGTTCATCAGTGCGGATACGATCGTGCCGCAGCCGGGGAATCCGCAGAGCTTGAATCGGTACAGCTATGCGCTGAATAATGCTGTCAGGTTCACCGATCCGACGGGACATTTCACAGCCGATGAGATCTGCACCTACTTCGCCAACTGCGGAGCAGACAAGGATCAATGGAAAACCATAGCCCAAGCGGCGCTCGGCTCATTGTTCGATCTGCTTTGGGAGACGCCGATCACCTGGGGGGATATGCTTTTCATGGGAAACGAACAAGGAGCAACCAGCGCAGCTATTTTCGTCTTGATGACCGACAACGATGATGGCTCCAGCGCCTACTACGCCGGCCTTTGGGTCTTGAGTGGACAAGGCGCGGACATGCCGCGGAGTTGGCAGTCCGCGCAACAAGCGGCCACCCTGGCGGCTTACAGCGTGAGCGGCAATTCTTGGGAGGGCATGGCGCGCCGCCAGGCCGAGACCTGGGTGGGCGATGATTGGATGCAAACCCTGCCCGCGATCAACGGCATCTGGAGTTTGCACAAGAGGCCAGAGTCGGCCAACTACCACTTCTCCACTTACATGGATTACAATGGCTGGTGGTGGGCAGCAGCGGGCATCACGGTGGCTGCATGGGCACCAGGTGGCTTAGCAAGGATTGTGGGTATTGGTATGGCAAGGCTCATTGGGGGCGGTGCGCTGGTTGTGGACGCTGCCGGACTAGCAGGAGACGTCTTTGGATGGGAGGTTCTCGCTGGACCTGTGGATGCCGCATATCCGGCAGTGTATGATGATCCTCAACAAATCGGGAGGGCACCTTATCAACTGCACGTTACTGGCCCACGGGGAGTGCAACCATGACCGAACAAGGGATTGCAGTGATATTCGCCCTTGTTATGGCTGTTCTTTGGCTTTTGGGCGCATGGAGAATCGTCGCCAAAAGAGAGGAATCAGTCCTAGGCTGGAAAGCGAGTGTTGCCGTGCTCGTCGTACTCGGTTTCCAATGGAGCTACTTTGCGATCTATCTTATGCAACACCCAAATGATAAGGCATTGTTGGGTACTCTTGCTGTTCCGCTGTTCTTTGGGGTGCCTGCACTTCTTGCGGTTGGAGTATCAATCGTTTGGCGGGTACTTGACCTACCGAGTCCAAAGAAGTAATTGGGCGCAATGAGGTGTCTTGCGTCTCGAAGAGGTATTTTTGCACTCGTCATTGTGATAATACTGGCTGGCACCTAAATGGTGCAGTGATGAAAGTCGGCAGGTAATCAGCGGTATTGGTACAATACCAATGGGGTGGTGCGCTGGCTGGCGACCGATCACCCTTCGGCAAGCGTTCGGCTGAGCTCACGCCGAAGGCTCAGGGCAGGCCTGGGCAGCACGGCGGTGACGGCCAATGAGACCGGCGCACGCATCGCGGAGCTGCGCTACAAGCTCCTTCGGCAAGCTCAGGGCAAGTCGTGGGGGGAGAGCCGCTATAGCTTCGGCGCGACGCCGACGGCTCGACTGCGACTTCGGCGAGCTCAGTCGAGCCGCTCGCCGAAGTCGCAGCGGCGCTTCACCGGGCAGACCCTGGACAACATCGCGGGTGGGTTGTATTTCTACAATGCCAGATACTACGACCCGGCGTTGGGACGGTTCGCCAGTGCGGATACGATCGTGCCGCAGCCGGGGAATCCGCAGAGCTTGAATCGGTACAGCTATGCGCTGAATAATTCTGTCAGGCTCACAGATCCGACGGGGATGTTCAGTGAAGAAGAGATCGAAGCATACCTGCGCACCCAGTATGGCGATCATTGGCAATCATACTGGGACGCCTGGCACTCTGACCAGGTGTTCTGGCAGATGCTGGAGTTGGCCGATTACGACGATGTGCTTTTCGCACCGACCACCTCTCTCACATCTGGGACATTTGTTCATGTCGGCAACACCTTTGGCTTTTCCGGCCAACACGCTCTCTACGAGTACCAGGGCTATGGGCCGTATCGTCTGACGAATGCCAATGGCACGGTTGACAAGCAAACCGTGCAATCTCATATTACTGCTCATCCGGTTGATACTGACCCGACACGGTACCAGACCTGGGAGCAGCCATTGTATCGTTATACGAAGGATGGGCCGAAATACTCCGGGTATAACCGCCGTGTCAGTTATCAGAAGGGAAAGACCGGGGTGAGTGACTGGTTGGCAGGCGACAGTCTTCCCTATATTGTGGGAGGCGGAATCACCGAGTATCTGTTGGCCCAAGTAGGCCTCTTCGTTGCTTGCCCGGTGTGTGCGGCCGTAATTCCGGTCGCTGCGTTCGCCGCCGCAGCTAACAGCAGCGTTTCCACGCAGTATGCCCTGATAGTGAACATGACAGACCAACGAACCTTTTTGCAGGCCGTTAATATGTGTTTTCCAACCCCTTCGGATGAATCAGGTGACCTGTGGAAGTGAGGCAATATGAGTCAGGAGTCAATTAGCGAGATGCCAACTGGACAAGGTAGCTCCCGTCGCATAGACCTGGCGCAGTATGACTCTTTGAAAATGCGTCTCGCGCGCATCGATTTGGTGTTGTGGCTTGCTTTGTTTGTAGGACCACTGTGGGCTGGCGCATTTCTAGCGGCGTTGCTCGCAACCTTAGTCGTTGGGGGACCTTATAGCATCACGGTCAATCCAATAGCCGCAGGTCTATCGGCGCTTGCTTCGATCTTGGTGCTGCCGCTGTATAGACTGCGGCGTCAGTGTCAATATCGCATTGAAGAAACAAAGGCGCGGTTAGAGCATTGAGAGTAGGGCAGTCAAAGCCCACAGGATGGCTTGGACAATCGGTAGGAAGCGGCCATGACGTCACTGATGACGCCATCTCTGTGACTTTCAAATCTTGGACCAGCTTCGAGGGTGCGGCCCTGACCTATCAGGATGGTCACTCTGACCTACGACGCCGAGAACCGGCTGACCGGCATCAACGGCGGGGGCGTCATGGCCAGCTATACGCACGATGGCGACAGCGGCCGGGTGAAGGCGGTGATTGGCAGCAGCACAACGGTGTACGTCGGCAGCTATTATGAGCAGACGACCAGCGGGGGCAACACCACCATCACGAAGTACTACCAGGCCGGCGGTAAGCGGATTGCGCTGCGAGTCAATGGGGTGGTGCGCTGGCTGGCGACCGATCACCTGGGCAGCACAGCGGTGACGGCCAATGAGACGGGCGCGCGCATCGCGGAACTGCGCGACAAGCCCTGGGGCGAGAATCGCTATAGCTTCGGCGCGACGCCGACGCTGCGCCGCTTCACCGGGCAGGTGCTGGACGATGCGGCCGGTGGGTTGTATTTCTACCACGCACACGCTATGACGCCTCTTCTTCGGATTTACAATGCATCCCCGAAATTTCACGTACTTGACAAACTGACGCTTCCGCAGTATGATCTTTGCCAGGAGCCAGACATGCAGACAGCGGACGGTCTCATTTATCAACGCGTCACCCCCTTTCCTCCGCTCTCCTACGCGATCTATCCTCGCGCCAGGTAGGCAAGTGCTCAACATGAATCTTATGCAACGTTCTCAATTGGTTTGTTTCGGCTGCCTTCTCTTCTTGTTGACAAGCTGTGTGCGCGTGACAGAAAACGCGCCGGATAAGGGCCTGGCCGCGCCGGGCGATGATCGCACCGAAATCGCCGCCGTGCGTGACTTACGAGTGGCCGCCATCGAGTTCGACTCAAAACAGGCCGTGTTAAGCGGAGGTCACCTGGCCCTGTTGGTGGTGATCGAAAATCGCGGCAGTGAGCCAGAGCAGGATGTTCCGGTGCGGGTTGTTCTGTCTGATGACGCTGACCAGGTGGTGCTTAGCACGGTTGAATATGCAACGACCATCGCCAAACACGATACGGCCATTATTCGCTTCGAAGGCGATCTTCCTGGCACGCTGAAATCGCGCTATCAACTGCGTGTCGCGGTAGACAGCGTGCCCGGTGAAACGAATGTGTTGAACAACATTCGTGTGTATGATGTGACTGTTAGTGAACCGTAAGCTGCCTTTGTGAATTGACTCTGTCTTCTTGACGCCAGAGGGCACCAGCCGGTGGCCGATGTACAGTCGCCGCCGAGGTGCCTTTTTTGCGCCCAGTCGTCGCCCAGGTAAGGTCAGTCATGCCGCGATTCACCCGCCATCTCAATAGAAGCAGGGGCAGGCTGTTCAAGAGGCTGGATCTTGCGCCCTGCCTGATCGGATTGCTGGCCTTACTATCGCTGGCCGCCAGTCCGCCTGTGCAGCGAGATGGCGCGGCTTCGACGCTGCGTCTCTATCCACACCAGGTCAGCGCGCAACGCCAGGCCGCACAATGGCCGGTTGTGCAGGCGCCGTCCGTGCTGGTGGCTGACCTGGACACCAACCAGGTTCTGCTGGACAAGCAGGCTGATGCGCCGCGGCCCATGGCAAGCACGACAAAAATCATGACGGCCTTGCTGGCGCTTGAAAACGGCCAGCCTGACGATATCATCACCGTGCCGGCGGCCGCGCTGACCGTAGGCGGCAGCTCGATGTATCTGAGCGCGGGCGAAAACCTGACGCTCGAAGACCTGCTTTACGGTCTGCTGCTGCCTTCGGCAAACGATGCCGCCGTGACCATCGCCATTCACGTGGCGGGTAGTGAAGAGGCCTTTGTGGCGCTGATGAACCGCCGCGCCGCCGAACTGGGGCTGACGCAGACTCATTTTGCCAATTCGCATGGCCTGGATGCCCCAGGCCATTCCGCCAGCGCTCGCGATCTGTACACGCTGACGCGCGCGGCGCTGCAGTACCCGTTGTTTGCGCGCATTGTGGCTACAGTTTCATACGAGGCTGCCGGCCATGCGCTGACGAACACGAACGACCTGCTGACGTTGGATGCCTACGGCGACGGCGTAAAAACCGGAACGACCGACGAGGCCGGCGAATGTCTGGTGGCGTCGGTCAACCAGGATGGTCATCGCACGATTCTGGTCATCCTGGGCAGCACACAGCGGTATGCTGATGCGCAGGCGCTGCTGGCGCATTATCGCACTTACTACGGCTGGGTCACGCTGACCACGCCGGACAACGCGCTCAATCGGGCGCGCGATCGCAGCGGCGAGCTGCGCTTTCTGACCACCGGCCCGGCGCCGATGGCATTTGTGCCTACCTGGCAGCGCGCCTGGGTGCAGCCGCTGCGTGAACGCCTGGCTGATGACAACGACCTGCCCGGCGCGCCCGCCGGTGTGGTTCATTTTTGGCAGGGAAATCAAGACCTGGGCACACAATCGTTGATGTGGGGCGCGTATTGATCGGCGACAGGGCAAGGGGATAGGAACAAATGGAAGAGCGTTTGCAAAAAGTCATGGCGCATGCGGGCGTTGCCTCGCGGCGCGCATGCGAAGAGATGATCGTGGACGGCCGCGTCAAAGTCAATGGCAAGGTGGTTACTGAATTGGGGACGCGCGTGAACCCCGACAAAGATGTGGTACTGCTCGATGGCCGTCCGCTGACTGGCTCCGAAGCGCCGCGCTACATCCTGCTGTATAAACCGGCTGGCTATCTTTCGGACACCGAAAGCACAGACGGTCGCCCTTGCCTCACCGACCTGGTCAAGGTGGCGCAGCGCCTCTATCCCGTGGGGCGGCTGGATTATGACAGCGAGGGCTTGATGCTGTTGACCAATGATGGCAACCTGGCGCACAAGCTCACGCACCCGCGCTACGAGCACCCGAAGGAATACCTGGTTCTTGTGGAAGGCCGGCCCCTGCCCAGCGCGCTGCGCAAGCTGCGCCAGGGCATCGAGCTGAGTGAGGGCAAAACGGCGCCGGCCGAAGTGGAGATGATTGACGGCCCACCGCCTTACCTGGCGCGGCCAAACGACGCCCGTTCTCAGCCCACCACCTGGCTGCGCATGGTGCTGCGCGAAGGCCGCAAGCGCGAGATTCGTCATATGACCGCGATCGTCGGCCATCCCACCCTGCGCCTGATTCGCGTAGGCCTGGGGCCGCTGCGCCTGGTTCACCTAAACCCCGGCGAGTGGCGCGACGCCACCCTGGTTGAGCTGCGGCACCTGCGGCGTGTGCTGCAGGACAAACCGGTGGGTCGCGGCGCGCCCACCCCAGCGACGCCTGCGCGTGGTCAGCACGGCGGCCGCGGCCGCGCCCTGGTGATTCGGACGCCCCGTCCACCGCGGCCGCCGCGCCGCGCCGAGGCCGATCGCCCCCCGCGCAGCGAGGAAGGGGACCAACCCGCAGCCCCCGCGCCGGGCGCGCGCCCGCCGCGCCGCGAGGAAGGCGATCGGCCTGCGGGTCGCACGTCCGCCAGCCGGCCGTCCCGCCGCGCCGACGCCGCTCGGCCGCCGCGCCGCGAGGGAGGGGATCAACCTGCCAGTCGCACATCTGCCGGCCGGCCGCCCCGGCGCACTGAGGCTGATCGCGCGCCGCGCCGCGAGGACAACAATCGCACTGCCGGTCGCGCCGAGGCCGATCGGCCGCCGCGCCGCGAGGAAGGCGACCGGCCTGCGGGTCGCACGTCTGCGGGGCGCCCGCCGCGCCGCGACGACACCAACCGCACGCCAGGTCGCATGGACGGCGGTCGCTCACCGCGGCGCACTGACGCCGGCCCAACGGCTGGCCGCAAACCCTGGCGACGCAGCGCCCGGCCCGGCGCCAGCCCTCGACCCCATGCAGCGGGCGCGCGCGCCATGACCGCGCGCCGCCAAAAACCACGCGCATGAACGAGGTCGCCCCGCTGCCATCTACGATTGCTATTGACGGCCCAGCCGCTTCGGGCAAGAGCACCATCGGCCATGCGTTGGCGCAGCGCCTGGGCTATCTCTACTTTGACACGGGCGTGGTCTATCGAGCGGTGACCTGGCTGGCGCTGAGCCGCGGGATTCCCCTCGGCGACGAGGACGCGATTGCCAGCCTGGCGCGGAGTGTGCCAATTGATCTGCTGGCCCCTGCAGACGCCACCGATGGCCGGCTGGCAACCGTTTTGATCGGGGGCGAAGATGTGACATGGGCTGTCCGCCAACCGCAGGTGGACGCGAATGTCTCCGCAGTCTCCGCGTATGCCTCGGTGCGCGAGGCGTTGAAGGCGCAGCAGCGGCGCATCGGTCACGCCGGCCGCGTGGTCATGGTGGGGCGCGACATCGGCACCGTCATCATGCCAGATGCTGATCTCAAGATCTACCTGGATGCGTCGCCCACGGAACGGGCGCGCCGCCGCTGCGAGGAAGATCGCGGCCGCGGCCTCTCGGTGAACTACGAGGAGATCCTGACGGCCATGCGCAAACGTGACGCCTATGACAGCGGTCGCAGCACTGCGCCCTTGCGGCCGGCGCCCGATGCGCAGATTGTGGACTCCACCCGGCTATCGGTGTCAGAAGTTCTGGAAGTGATTTTGGCCCTGGTCGCGCAGTGGCAGCCGACCATGCCGTGAGCCTTGCCGAGGGCAAAAGTTCAATGACAACCACCGCCTTGCCGCGTCTAACCTGGAGCCGTCGTCTGCGCCGGCGTTTCTTGATCCTGCTGGCGCGACTGGCGGCCTTCTGCTTGCTGCGCTTCACGGTGCGCGGCCGGGAAAACTTGCCCGCCGGCGGGCCGTTGATCGTCGTCGTCAATCATTTCAGTTGGATCGAGCCGGCGCTCACACCGGTTGTACTTCCCTACAACGTCGAGTTTTTGGCCGCGCACAATATGTTCGATCATCCCTGGGTCGGCTGGATTGTGCGCAGCTATGCCGGCATTCCTGTGCATCGCGGCGAGGTAGATCGTAAGGCCCTGCGCATGTCAGAGGCCGTGCTGGCGAACGGCGGCGTGCTGGCGATTTTTCCCGAAGGTGGGGTGCAGAGCCGGGGTTTGCGTTCCGCGTTGATTCGGCCGCGGCCCGGCGTCGCGTTTCTCGCCAGCCAGCAGCCGGCGCGTATTTTGCCGCTGGCCTTCTCGGGCAGCGGCCAGGAGATTTTCCAATACTGGAAGCGCCTACGCCGTGCGCCGGTCACGCTGACCATCGGTCAGCCCTTTGGTCCGTTGACGATTCAAGGCCAGGGCGCGGCGCGGCGGCAAGCGTTGGATGAGGCCAGTAGGCAAATCATGGAACACCTGGCCGCGCTCCTGCCGCCGCATGAACGCGGCCCGTTTCGCGGCGATGGCATGTGATTCATTCGCCCTGCCGCGGCAGTGTCAGATTCATTCATCCATTGGTCATGGTGTGTGATCCAATCATCCATTGGTCATGGTGTGTGATCCAATCATCCATTGGTCATGGTGTGTGATCCAATCATTCATTGGTGTTGACAAGGCGAGGCGAGCATGAATGAAGATTACCGTTATCTGGCCGTGGCTGATGGCAGCCGGCCGCGAGTGGGCCGACGCCTGGTGCAGCCCATTCTCTACACGGTCATACGCGCGCTGGCCCGCCCAACCATCGAGGGCTTGGAGCATTTGCCGATGCGCGGCCCGGTCATTCTCATCTACAACCACATCCATGCGATTGACCCGTTTGTCACCGTGGGCCTGCTGCCGCGCTATGGCGTGCCCATGTCCAAGATTGAGAATTTCAAGATTCCGATCTTTGGTCCCCTGATTCGTTGGTTTGGGGTGATTCCGGTCAAACGCGGCGAGGCTGATGTCTGGGCCATCAAGGCCGCCAATGCGGTGTTGGAAGCCGGCCATGTGCTGCTGATTGCGCCCGAAGGGACGCGCAGCAGGGATGGCGCGCTGCAAATCGGCAAGGAGGGGCTGGCGTTCATTGCGCGCAAGACCGATCCGCTGATTGTGCCGGTGGGGTTCACCGGATCTACGGCGTTGGGCGCATCCTTCAAGCGCCTGCGACCGGTGGCGGTTCACTTACGCTATGGCGCGCCATTCCGCTTTCGCTGGCCCGAAGGCAAGCTCACACGCGAACATCTGCGTCTGCTGACTGATGCGGCCATGGGGCGCCTGGCCGCGCTGCTGCCGCCAGACATGCGCGGGGTCTATCGGGATCCGCAGCCGGAATGGGAAGAATGGCTGCGGCCCGCGGCATAAATCATCGGCCAGCCGATTGCAAATCTAGCGGTGAATTTTGGATGGGATGTAGAGTGCGCACGCGCCGTGCGCACTCCTCGTGTACAAGCCCCAGGCTACGCGTGATTTCCGCTGGCGCGGCGCCCCAGACGCGGCGCACGCGGTTCGGTGCCGTTGAGCAAGCGTTTGATGTTGGGCCGCAGCGCGAGAACGACGAGCAGGGCCGCGGCGATGCCGTACCAAACGTAGACCCATGACGTCAGGCCCGCGGCGGCGCGCAGCGCGAAGGTGATCGGAATGACAACGGCAATGACCAATGAGGTGACAGAGGCATAGCCAACCACGAAAACCCCAAGCGGCACCATCGGCACCAGCCAGAGGGCTGACAACGGCCAAAACATGATGCAAGCGCCAATGTTAGGCGCCGTTCCAGCGCCGCCCTTGAAGCCCATGAAGAGCGACCAATTATGCCCTGCGACCGCGCCGAGTCCGGCAATGGCCTCGATCTCAGGTACACCGCCGCTGAGCAGCCGCATGATGGCGACGGCCGCCAGCCCTTTGAGCATATCGCCGATGGCCGTCATCACGCCGGCGCCCAGGCCGCCGGCGCGCATGGCATTCGTGCCGCCCGTGCGCCCGCTGCCCACGGTGCGCACATCAACACCCCGCGTGGCTCGGACGACCAGATATCCCACCGGGATCGAGCCAAACAGATAACCAACCACAGCTGCCGCCACTACCGTCAACGCTGACATTGAATTCCATCCTTCTGTTTATTCTACTACAGCATAACACCGGCGGCCTGGGTGAGTTGCGGGGAAGGCAGAATAGTGTATAATGAGATCATCTTGAGCGAAGGAGGACGCGCCTGGCGAATCAACCCGAGTTGGAACAAACGAAGGAAAGAGAGCGCATGGACTGTACGATGCCCGCCATCGCGCAGTTGACGAGGAAGAGGTTCTCCTTCGCGAGGGGGAGCTAACCAGGTTGGAATGACCTGGGAAAATCGAAAGATCAGCGGATGCCTCCTGGGCCTGACCACGGCCCTGCGGCCAGGTTTTTAATCACCACAAAACCGGCCAGGATTCTTTCCTCCTGTTATCCGTCGCGCACCCACACAAACCCCGGCGGCAACGCCGGCCACAAAAGGGAAGCGCAGTGGCAATCATGCTCGCCAGGGCCATCACGGCCACGGCGAGTCGTTGCACTTTGCACTTAGGAGGACTCTCACCATGTGTGGAATTGTTGGCTATGTGGGACCGCGTGCCGCCACGCCGATTGTGATCGAAGGGTTGAAGCGGCTGGAATACCGCGGCTATGATTCGGCCGGCCTGGCGGTGATCGTTGATGGTCATGTCGAAATTCGCCGCGAGGTGGGCAAGCTCAGCGGCCTCATCGAGATGCTGGACGCGCAGCCGGCCGACGGCCATGTCGCTTTGGGACATACGCGCTGGGCCACCCATGGCAAGCCCAGCCGACGCAATGCCCATCCGCATCCCAGCCGTGACGGCGAGGTCGTCGTCGTGCAGAATGGGATTGTCGAGAACTTCCGCGAACTGCGGGCGGAGCTGGAAAGCGAGGGCATCGAGTTCCGCTCTGACACCGACACCGAGGTCATCGTTCACCTGATCAGCCTCTACTACCAGGACGGCCGAGATTTGGCCGAGGCCACGCGCCTGGCGCTGGCGCACCTGCGCGGCCCCAGCGCGGTCGTTGTCCTCAGCAGCCGTGAGCCGGACCGGCTGGTCACGGCGCGGCTGGGCAACGCCGGCGGCGTCACCATCGGCTATGGCGATGGCGAGATGTTCATTGCCTCTGATATGCCGGCTATCCTGGAGCACACGCGGCGCATCACGTTTCTGGAATCGCGCCAGATGGCCGTGGTCACGCAGTTTGGCGCAAACTTCTACGGCCTGGACGGCGCGCCCGTGAGCGCGCAGGTGCACACGGTGGCCTGGGATCCTGTGTCCGCGGCGAAGGGCGAATACCGTCACTTCATGCAGAAAGAGATCTACGAGCAGGCCCAGACGCTGACCGATACCATCCGCGGCCGCGTGGATTTTAGCACCGGCGATGTCGAACTGGAGCAGGTGACGCTGACCGCCGAACGGGCGCGGGCGCTGACGCAGATCATCACCGTTGCGTGCGGCACGTCGTACTTTGCCGGCCTGGTGGGGCAGTTCATGTTCGAGGAGTTGGCCCATCTGCCGGTGCGCGTCGATTACGGCTCCGAGTTTCGCTACCGCAACCCCATCGTGGATGACAAAACTTTGTTCCTTGCCATCACGCAGTCAGGCGAGACGGTGGATACGTTGGCGGCAATGGAAGAAGCGCGCGCCAAAGGCGCGCACCTGGCTTCCATTGTCAATGTCGTAGGCAGTCAGGCCGCGCGCCTGGCCGACAGCATGGTCACGATGCAGGCAGGGCCTGAGATCGGCGTTGCTTCGACCAAAGCCTTCACGGCGTCCCTGGTTGACCAATACCTGTTGGCCATTCACCTGGGCGCGCGGCGCGGCGCGCTGGGCGGGCAGCGTCGCCGCCAGCTGTTGGATGACCTGGCGCGGCTGCCCGCGCTGGCCGGTCGCGTGCTCGACATGGCGCAGCAGCAGCGCTACGAACAGCTGGCGCAGCGATTTCATGACTACAACAATTTTCTCTTCCTGGGCCGCGGCATCAACTACCCGATTGCGTTGGAAGGCGCGCTCAAGCTCAAGGAGATCAGCTACATCCATGCGGAGGGCTACCCGGCCGGCGAGATGAAGCACGGGCCGATTGCGCTGATTGACGAACGCATGCCGGTGGTAACGATCGCCGTGCAGGATCCGGTGTACGACAAGATGATCAGCCAGATCGAGCAGGTGAAGGCGCGCAACGGCATTGTCATTGCTGTGGCGACGGAAGGCGACGAGTTCATCAAGACCAAGGCCGACTATGTCCTTTATGTGCCGCCGGCCCCGCCGCTGCTGACGCCGATTCTCAGCGTCCTGCCCCTACAATTACTGGCCTATCACATGGCCGTCTGGCGCGGCTGTGATGTGGATCAGCCGCGCAACCTGGCGAAGAGCGTGACGGTGGAGTAAACAATCAGAAGTCGGGTTTCTCGCAGAAACCCGACTTCGCGAAAGGAGCAACGATGAGCAGTTTCAGCGGTTTTTGGCGTGCGCTCAAGGCGCTGTGGCAATGGGGCGATCAATTGGCGCCCTTCCTGGAAACCATGCCGCGCAACCTGGCCGCGGCGGGCGATGCCATGGTCATCGGCGGCGAGGGCGCGGTGCGCGCCGGCCAGGCCTTCAACGGCGCGACCGCCACCAGCATGCAGCAGATGCTGGAAGCGGTGGCGGCGGCCGTAGCCAGCTGCAATCAGGAGTTGGACGCGGTGGCCGGGCAGCTGGAATCCGCGGGCAATCTCCTCAACCAGGTTGCCATTCCGGTCATCGAGCCGACGACGACCAAGATCCTGGGCGTTGACGTGGTGACGGGCCTCAAACCGACGACCATGCGCCCCTTTGGCGTGGTGGATCACGAATTGGAGGCCGCGGCCGGCAGCCTGCGCGACGCGGGCCACGCGCTGAACGCCAGCGCCGGTTATCTGCGCGCGGTACGCGCCACCCTGCAAGACGCGGGTCAGGAACTCGATCACCTGGGCAAGGCGCTGCAGGAGAGCGGGCAGGCGCTGCAGCAGGTTAACGATTGAAGATTCCAGACAGCAGATTGAAGATAGCAGCTTGAAGATTGCCGGGAGCCGCATTCAGCCTTCAGCATTCAGAACTCAGCATTTCCTCTTCGTGGGTACGTTTGGGCTGCGGCCGAAGGGCACGTTGAGCCGGCGGGCGCTGCCGTTGGCGCAGGCGCTGGCGCGGCGAGGACATGCGGTCACGCTGTTGGCGCCGCCGTGGGACTGGCCGGCCGATGCCGGACGCTGCGAGCAAATGGGCGGCGTTGAGGTGGTGCAGGTGCGCGTAAACGGCGGTCCGCTGGCGATTCTGGCCCGTTTGCTGATGGCAATCTGGCGGCGCCGACCGACGGTGGTGGTGGCGTGTAAGCCGAAGGGCTACAGCGGCCTTGTGCTCTGGTGCCTGTGGTGGCAGCGGCGGCTGGGCGCCTGGCGCGGGCAGTTGTGGCTCGATGTGGATGACTGGGAAGCCGGTTGGAACGAACGCCTGGCCTATCCGCGGCCGCTGGCGATGCTCTTCGCCTGGCAGGAGCCGTGGTGCCTGGCGCACGCCGATCGCGTCACGGCCGCCAGTCGCTGGCTGCAAGTCTATGCCGCGGCCGTCCGCCAGACGAATCCAGCAGACGGCCAGGTCGTTTACCTGCCCAACGGCATTGATCGCATCTCGGTCAGCCCTCTTGCCGCTGTCGTCAAGCCCGGGCCGCCAACCGTGCTGTTGTACACGCGTTTCGTAGAAGTAACGCCGGCCCGCATCGTGCGCATCTGGGCGCAGGTGATTCGCCAGGTCCCATCGGCGCGGCTGATCGTCATCGGCGATGCGGCGCCGGGCGCGGGTCGGGCGATTGAAATCGCGGCAACGGTTGCAAAGCCCACCTGCATGGGCTATGCCTCAAGATCGGAATACACCGGTTCGCCCGCTGCCGATCTGCGCGCACGGACGGCTGCCGCGGGGCTGGCGTCGTCCATCATCGTGTTGGGGTGGACGCCGGCCGCCGCGCTGCCTGGCGTTCTGGCCGCCGCGGACGTGGCCTGGGCGCCGTTGGCCGACACCGGCATCAACCGCGCGCGCTGCCCGGTCAAGCTGGTGGAACTGCTGGCGGCCGGCTTGCCGGTGGTGGCTGATGACGTGGGCGAGGCGTCCACCTACATCACGTCGGGCGTGAACGGGCTGCTGGTTGCGCCTGGCGCGGACGCGCGAACGGTGCAGGCGCTGTGCCAGCTGTTGACCGATCGCGCGTACGCCCGCAATCGGGGGCAGGCCGCGGCAGCTCACGTAGCACGCGACTTTCTCTGGGATAGGTTGGTTGAACGGTTTTTGACATCGGAGACTGAAGACCGGAGATTGGAGACCGGAGCCCGGAGATCATCCGTCTTCCACGTACCCGATCTCCGATCTCTGATCTCTGATCTCTAGTCCCTGGATAATTTCATGACTCACCATCGTCTTTCTCTGCTGGCGGCATGGCTGGCCGTGGCCGCCTGGGCCGCGCTGATTTTCACGCTTTCCGCGCAGTCCACGCTGCCCGACTTGACCCACGGCCTGCCCGATCTGCAGGACATTGCGGGGCACCTGACGGCCTACGCCGGATTAGCCAGTTGGCTGGCGTTGGCGCTGCGCCGCACGCCCGGCGTGCGCCGGCCCTGGCTTTGGGCCTTCGTGCTGGCGGTGCTCTACGGCCTGTCGGACGAATTCCATCAGTCCTTCGTGCCCAACCGCCATCCCGACCTGTTCGATGTCGCGACCGACATGGTCGGCGCGGCGCTGGCGCTGTGGTTCTGGCGTCGCCGCTTGCGCGCAGGGGCAGCGCAGCCCAACGTCATGACTCACCCTGCGGAATGATTGGTTATGGGGCATGGCAGGTGGCGGTGACATAGTTGGCGAGGCAAAACGCGTCGGCTTGACCAGTGGGGCATTATCAGTAGAATCAAGGCTGAAAGAACTGATGGCATGAACCGGTTCGCGATGTGCGCGAAGATGATGTCAGTTGCCATATGATAAGGAAATGACAAGGGACGCAACGATGACCGTAAAAGATATTGTACTGCCGCTGCCCGAGGATTTGTATGTTCGTTTGGAGCAAACGGCCCGCGCGACCAAACAGTCACTGACCGACATGCTGGTGCGCGCCGTGCGCGCCGGCAGCCCTCCCGATTGGTCGCAGGCGCCGGCCGCATTTCAGGCCGACCTGGCTGCCCTTGACCGGCTCGACGACGACGCGCTCTGGCGCATCGTCCGCAGCCAGCGCAGCGAAGCCGATGCAGCGCGCCTTCAAGAGTTGCTAGAGAAGAATGCCGACGATGCGCTGACCGCTGGTGAGCACTTGGAATTGGATGCCCAGGTCGCCGAAGCCGATCGCTTCATGTTGTGTAAGGCCCACGCCGCCGGGCTGCTCCAGTGGCGCGGGCATGCCGTGCCGCCATTCGAGAGGCCATAACAACGTGGCGGTCTATCTTTCGACGGCGCTGCGTCAACGTCTGGTGGAGATAGACGACCACCGCTGCGCCTATTGCCATACCTCGCAAGGCAACAGCGGCAACCCAATGGTGGTGGATCATTTGCTTCCGCGCAGCAAAGGCGGCGCTACGACCTTTGAAAACCTCTGCTTTGCCTGCTATCGCTGTAATCTATTCAAAAGCTCTCAGGTCGAGGCTATCGATCCGTTGAGCGGTGAAACGGTGCCTCTCTTTCATCCGCGACGCAACCGCTGGGGCGATCACTTTGCCTGGAATGAGGCCGGTCTGCGTATTCTTGGTTTGACACCAATCGGCCGCGCCACGGTCACTGCCCTCAATATGAATAATGTCGTCATCATAGATGCCCGGCGCAACTGGGTTCGGCTCGGCTGGCGTCCAATCGCTGATTGACATCGGATTGGCAAGGAGGAACGATGCTTCAAAAGCTGCGCGAACCGGTCAACGGTCTGACGCACCTCGGCGCTGCGGCGGCGGCGACCGTTGGCCTCGGCGTCCTGGTCTATCTGGCGCGGGGTAATGCGGCGAAAGCCGTCGCTCTCAGCTTGTACGGCGTCACGCTGATCTTGATGTTCTCTGCCAGCGCCGCCTACCACATGGCCCAGGTTGGCCCCAGGGTGCTCCTCGTCTTGCGCAAACTCGACCATTCCGCCATCTATCTGCTCATCGCAGGGACCTACACCCCGATCTGCCTGACCTACTTCACCGGCTTCTGGCGCGGCGGCATGCTGGCGATCATCTGGTCATTGGCCCTTGTCGGCATTGTCGTCAAGATTTTTGTCATTGGCGCGCCTCGTTGGGTGACGGCAGGCATCTACCTGCTGATGGGGTGGCTTGCCATCGCCGCCATCCGCCAGATTTTGACTGCGCTCCCCACCGGCGCCCTGGTCTGGCTCGTGCTGGGCGGGATCTTCTTTACGGCTGGCGCGGTGATCTATGTGCTCAAGAAGCCCGACCCCTGGCCCGGCCGCTTCGGGTTCCACGAGATCTGGCATATCTTCGTCATCTTGGGCGCGTTCAGTCATTTTGTGCTGATGGCGGCCTACGTTGCGCCGTGAAGCGGGTTGATCGGCTTAGGGTCGGTTTGCCGCGCTGCGCGGCCAGCCCAGCCTGGCGGACGAGTTGATCACCGAACGCCATCGCGAAGCCCTGTGACCAGTGTCGGCAATAGACCATGAAATTCTAATTGCCAGTATCTGATTTTCATGGTAAAATCCAGCCATGATACCACGGCCTGTACTTACCCATCACATCGAGGCGGCATTGGCTCGCAGTCGCGTGGTAGCCCTCCTCGGTCCACGCCAGTGCGGCAAGACAACCCTGGCGCGCCAGTTTGTCCCTGCCGCATCGGCCAACTACTTCGACCTCGAAGACCCCGCCAGCCTGGCTCGGCTCGACCAGCCCATGACCGCGCTGCAAGACCTGCAGGGACTGATAATCATTGACGAAATCCAGCGCCGCCCTGATCTGTTTCCTATCTTGCGCGTGCTGTGTGATCGCACACCTCTGCCCGCGCAATTTCTGATCCTGGGTAGCGCCACGCCTGACCTGCTTCGCCAGTCGTCGGAGTCGTTGGCCGGCCGTTTGGAAACAGTCACCATGGGCGGCTTCAGTCTGGCTGAAGTGGGCATCGAGGAGCAAGCGCGGCATTGGCTGCGCGGCGGCTTCCCGCTGTCCTTCCTGGCTGGCTCCGATGAGGACAGCGCCGTGTGGCGTAAGAATTTCGTCCAGACTTTTCTGGAGCGCGATCTGCCACAGGCGGGCATCACTGTCCCCGCGCAGACCCTGCTGCGCTTCTGGACCATGCTCGCCCATTATCACGGCCACGTCTGGAATGGCGCTGAGTTGGCCCGATCTCTCGGCGTCTCCGAGCCAACAGTGCGCCGCTATCTGGACACGCTGACAGGCGTGTTTATGGTTCGTCAGCTTCAGCCCTGGCATGCCAACCTGGCCAAACGGCAAATCAAGTCACCCAAGATCTACTTTCGCGATGCCGGTATCCTGCACCAGTTACTGGGCATCCGCACACAGCACGATTTACTGTTTCATCCCAAGATGGGCGCGTCCTGGGAGGGCTATGCTTTGGAGGAAGCCTTGCAGGCCACTGCGCCCGACGAAGCCTATTTTTGGGGCACGCACAACGGCGCCGAGATTGATCTGTTGCTTTTCAAAGATGGCCGCCGCACCGGCGTCGAGTGCAAGGGGGTGGACGCGCCCCGTCTCACCCCGTCCATGCGCATCGCGCTGGAGGATCTGGCCCTCGACCACCTGGTCGTCATCTACCCCGGCGCTCGTGCCTATCCCCTGAGTGAACGCGTGACGGTGCTGCCGTTGGCGCATTTGGCCGCAGGCGGGGCAGCCATGCTCACGCCGGCGATCGGGTGATGCAGGTCAAGGAAGCTGAACCATGAACCTAAACGACCTGAAGGCGCAAATCGCCCTGGGTGAGGACAGTCGCCGGCAATTCAAGCGCGACGTGACGAACGCCGACGGTTTGGCGGCAGAGATAGCGGCCCTCGCCAGTTGCATAGATCGGGCTTCCCGTATAGCGGGCGGCACGACATCACCCGCTACTGCCTCAAAACAGGGCTTCGGCCTGCTCAGTGGGCGGATGGCGGTGGCGGAGTTGGCAGCGAGTACTCCTGCGGGTGATCACAATGGTTCCTGATCCTGTTTTGCTCTACCATATCACACACCTGGACAATCTGCGCGGCATCCTGCGCGGCGGTTGTCTGAGCTGCTACAGACAAATGAACGATGGCGGTTTGCACCCGGTCAACATTGCCTACCCAGGCATCCAGGATCGCCGCGCGATGACCTTCGTTCCGTGTGGATCTGGTGGCGTGCTCCATGACTACGTGCCTTTCTACTTTGCGCCGCGTTCACCCATGCTGTACGCCCTGCACAGAAACCAGGTTGAAGGCTATAGCGGCGGACAGACACCCATTCTCCATCTGGTGACTTCGGTCGCTCGACTAGTAGAAACCGGGCATCGTTTCGTCTTCACCGACGGCCATGCCACTATGCGCTTTAGCCGTTTCTTCACCGATGTCGCCGATCTCGACCAGATTGATTGGCTGCTGATGCAGGAGCCGTATTGGAACGATACACCGGAAGATCCAGACCGGAAGCGTCGCCGCCAGGCTGAGTTTCTGGTGTATAATAGGGTCAGTTGGCCGGCACTAATCGGAATCGGCGTCATCGCCCCGCACATCGAGGCGCGTGTGAACGCGATTCTTGCCGAACATGGTATCACCCTGCCGGTGCGCGTACGTCATCAATGGTACTACTGAGGAGCAATTACCATGATTACCTACACAACAGGCAATCTTCTGGAAGCCAAAACGGAGGCTTTGGTCAACACCGTCAACTGCGTGGGCATCATGGGTAAAGGGATTGCGCTGCAATTCAAACAAGCCTACCCAGATAACTTCAGCCAATACGCACGCGCGTGTGAAGCTGGCGAGGTGCAACCAGGCCGCATGTTCGTTACCCGCACCGGCAGTATGCTCCCACCCTACTACATTATCAATTTCCCGACCAAGCGTCATTGGCGCGGCCGATCTCTCATCGAGGATATCGAAGCCGGGCTGGCGGCATTGGCGCAAGAGATCGAGCGACTTGGCATCCGCTCCATTTCCGTGCCTCCCCTGGGTTGCGGCAACGGGGGCCTAGACTGGCTCGATGTGCGCCCGCGTATCGAACAGGCGCTAGGCGCATTGGAGAGTGTTCAGGTGGTGGTGTATGAGCCGCGGGGAGCGCCTGAGCCGGCCGCCATGGTGATCGCTGACAAACATGCCGCGCTAACCCGCGCCCGCGCCATGCTGCTGTTGCTCTTCGACACATACAGCGCCCAGGATTACTCGTTGTCGCGGTTGGAAACCCAGAAGCTGGCCTATTTGTTGCAGGAAGCTGGTGAGCCGCTGCGGCTGAACTACGTGAAGCACCAATACGGGCCGTATGCCCACAACTTGAATCACGTCTTGCAGCTGATGGAAGGCAGTTTCATTCGTGGCTTCGGCGATGGAACACAGAAGTCATCGATCCGAACCATGTCCGGCTCGACGCAGGCGGCTCGCGAGTTTGTGGCCGACGACCCGGAGGCTCAAGCGCGTCTGCAGCAGATCGCCAGCCTAATCGCGGGCTTCGAGACGCCCTATGGCCTTGAGCTTCTATCTTCGGTACACTGGCTCGCCGTTCACGAGGAACCGCAGGCTGCCAATCCTGAGGCCGTCGCCGCTGAGCTTCAACAGTGGAGCCCTCGCAAGGGCAATCTCTTTCGCCCTGAACACGTGCGTGTGGCCTGGCAGCGTTTGCAAGAGAAGGGGATGCTCACCGCGGGCGGTAATCAGCCCCAACTTGCACCGGCCTGATGCAAAACCTAGTCAGCGGGTACGGGCAGCCGGACGTTTCAACAATTGGAGCCTTAATCATGAACCTGAACACGTTGAAGGCGCAAGTGGCCTGGGTGAAGATAGCCGCCGCCAGTTCAAGCGCGACGTGACCAACGCCGCCAGCCTGGCGGCCTTCGCCAACTCTGAGGGCGGCGTGATCTATTCGAATCGATCGGGTGGTCTTCACTGCGTTTCGCACTGCGTTAATTTACGATTTCTCTATTAACGCAGTATAATCCATTGTCATGAGCAATCGACCTGATCCAACACCGCCGGCGCAGTACGGCCGGGCCCAGGGTGTGGCGCTGCTGGAGCGGTTGGTAGCCGAGACCGGCCCCATCTTCACCACCGAAGATGCCATCGGAGCGGGCGCTGCGCTGGGGCTGGCGCGGCCAGCGGTCAACGGGCTGCTGGCGCAACTGGCGCAAGGGCCGTGGCTGGCGCGCCTCAAGCGCGGCGTCTACGTCGTGCAGTCGCCGTTGCTCAGCACGGAGGTTCATCCCTTCGCCCTGGCCGCCGCCCTGGTGCAGCCCTGCGCCATCAGCCATTGGTCAGCGCTGGCCTTTCACGGCATGACCACGCAGATCCCCACCATGATCCAGGCGTCTACCCCGCGGGCGGTGATCACACCGGAGATGCGCAGCGGCCGCGCCTATCGCCCGCGCGGGCGCGCGGTTTGGCGGGCGCTAGACCTGGAGTTCGAGTTCATTACCGTCCAGCCTGCCCACTTCTTCGGCCTGCAGCACGAGTGGCTGTCCCAATGGCAGCGGGTCGCCCTGACCGACCGCGAACGCACCCTGCTGGACGTGATGGCCCATCCCCACATGTTTGGCGGCATGGGGGCCACCATCGAACTCCTGGAGGCCAACTGGCCGGCAGTGGATGGCGACAAGCTGGTCAGCTACGCGCTGCGCTACAGTGTTGGGGCGATCATCAAACGCCTGGGGTATTGGCTGGAATGCTTCGGCGCTCCCGCTGACCTGTTGCAACCGCTGGCTGAATATCCCGTAGCCGGCTATGTTCCGCTCGATCCGGCCGGTCCGCCTGGGGGGGAAACGAACAGCCGGTGGCGCATACGTGCCAATCTTCCAGGGGGCAACAACCATGAACACCGTTGACCAGTTGCTGCGCCAGCTTGCGCGCCGTTCGGGCAGCGTGCCCTATTGGGTGCTGGAGAAGGACTACGCGCTGAGCTACCTGTTGGCTGGCATCGCCGCAACGCCTGACCTGCACGACAGCTTGATCCTCAAGGGCGGCACTGCCCTGCGCAAGGGCTACTTTGCCGACTACCGCTTCTCCGAAGATTTGGATTTCTCGCTGCGGCCTGACCAATCCTTGCCGGATGTGGACAACGCCGTGCAACATGCCGTGCGCCAGATGGATCTGCTGTTGTTGCAGCGCGGACCCTTCGAGGTGTCTGGGGAACGCCTCACCCTGCGTGAGCCGCATCCAGGCAGTCAGGATGCATTTACGGTGCGGGTTCGCTTCCCGACCCAACGCCAGGCCTTATGCCGGCTCAAGATCGAAATCACCTGAAACGAGTTGGTTCGCTTGCCGCCGGCCGCCCGGCCGCTCCTGCATAGCTATCCAGAGGAGTTGGCGGTCGCACTTTGGTGTTACCCGTTGGAAGAGATCGTTGCCGAGAAACTGCGTGCTCTGCTGCAAAGCCAGGTGCGTCTGCAGAGCCGGGGATGGGGCGCGTCGCGGGTCTGCCGTGATTACTACGATCTCTGGCAGATCCTGCGCAGGAGCGAACTGGAGCCAGGCAGCCTACCGGCACTGGTGCTAGAGAAGTGCCGACACCGCAACGTGTCATTCAGCAGCCCAGACGCATTCTTTGCGCCCGAACTTCTTGAGCTGGCGCATGCCGAATGGGACCGCCTGCTGCGTCCCTTCGTTCCACAGTGTCCCGCCGCGCAACAGGTTCTCGAAGACTTGCCGGCTTTGGTATTCGGCCTATGGTCTGAAGTGAATGAGGACGCGCTATGATCCTGTCCAACGACAAAGTCAACCGCGCCATGCGCCTGGATGAGAAAAGCCAGCCATGCCCGGTGTGAATTTCTACGGCGTCTGTTTTCAAGAAGTCAATCTACGTTGTATACGAGAAGATTTTTAAGGTCAGCGACAACCATCTGCTTGATCAAGTATTCAAACAGGGAGCGAACTCGAGTAGCTGAAACGCCGGCTAATGAACTGACTACCCATGAACATCCTTCACCTCTATAAAGACTACTACCCCGTCCTGGGCGGGATGGAGAACCACATCAAGTGGCTGGCGGAGGCGCAGGCCGCGGCCGGGCACCAGGTCAGCGTGCTCGTCACCAGCCTTGATCGCCGCACCAGCGTGCGCTGGGAAAACGGGGTGCGCGTGATCCGCGCGGCGCGGCTGGCGTCCGTCGCCTCCACGCCGCTCAGCCTGGCCTTTCCCTGGCTCCTGCGCCGTGAACAGCCCGATGTGGCGCATCTGCATTTCCCCTATCCCCTGGGCGAGGTGAGCCACTACCTGCTCGGCCGCGGCCGCCGCACGGTCATCACCTATCACAGCGATGTCGTGCGCCAGGCCGGCATCCTGCGCCTGTACGATCCGCTTCTGCGCCGCATCCTGCGCCGCGCCGACTGCTTGATTGCCACCAGCCCGCAGTACGTGCAGAGTTCGCCGTATTTGAAGCCGCTGGAGGACCGCGTCCGCGTGATCCCGCTGGGCCTCGACCTGGCGCGCTTTCAACAGCCTGACCCGCAGCAGGTGGCTGCGCTCAAGGCGCGCTTTCCTGGCCCGCTGCTGCTCTTCGTCGGCCGCCTACGCTACTACAAGGGCGTGCAATTCCTGCTCGATGCCCTGCCCCGCGTGCCCGCGGCGCGGCTGCTGATTGTCGGCGCCGGCCCCATGGCCGCGCCGTGGCAGGCTCAGACCCTCGGCCTGCATCTGGCTGACCGCGTCCACTTCCTGGGCGACATCAGCGACGCGGACCTGCCCGCGTATTACGCTGCAGCCGATCTCTTTGTGCTGCCGGCCTGCGCGCGCAGCGAAGCCTTCGGCGTCGTCCAGCTCGAAGCGCTCGCCAGCGGCACGCCCATCCTCAGCACCGAAGTCGGCACAGGCACCTCCTACGTCAATCAGGATGGCCTGACGGGCCGCGTCGTTGCGGCCAGCGACAGCCAGGCCCTGGCCGATGCCCTGCAGGAACTGCTCTCCGACCCAGCCCGGCTGCAGGCAATGGCCGCGGCCGCTCGCCAGCGCGCCGCGGCCGAGTTCAGCCTGCCCATCATGGTCGCCCGCATCGAGACCCTCTATCAGGAAATGCTGGCTACTTGATCTTTTGGACTATGTCGGGTAAGATACGCCCCTGGTCAGGGCTGTCAGGGCGCCAGGTTAGTTTGTCTTGCGTTTGCCGCGCACCCAACTCAATGCCACACCATAGGAAGTCTTAATGCCGTCGAAAATCAGCCGCTTGTGCGAAGCGATTATCGAGGCCGGCTGGCTCGCCGCCCTCATCATGGTTCCCGTTTTTTTCAATGTCTACTCCAGTCGCGTCTTCGAGCCTGACAAGATAAGCGTGCTGCGCTCTATCGTTCTCGTCATGATTGGCGCCTGGCTGGTCAAGCTGATTGACGGCGGCGGCGCGGCCGCCCCGCTGCCCGCATCCGCCACCCAGACCCCGCGCGGCAGTCTGTGGCGTCAAATCCGGGAAACGCCGCTCATCATCCCCGCTTTACTGCTCGTTAGCGCCTACCTGATCAGCACTGCGCTCTCGGTCGCGCCGCGCATCAGCTTCTGGGGCAGCTATCAGCGTATGCAGGGGACCTACTCGACCTTCTCATACATCACGATCTTCTTTCTGACCTTGACCCACCTGCGCTCGCGCGTGCAGCTCAACCGTCTGCTGCACGCGATGGTCATCTCCTCGCTGCCCGTGGCGCTCTACGGTATTTTTCAGCACTACGATCTTGATCCCTTGCCCTGGGGTGGCGATGTCAAGCAGCGCGTGGCGGGCAACATGGGCAATGCGATTTTCATCTCCGCGTACCTCATCATCCCCTTTTTCATCACCCTGGAACGCTTCCTGCGCTCGGCCGGACGCTTGCTGGCTGAACGAGGCGGGGAAATTGCCGATGCGGTTCTGGTCGGCGCCTATGTGTTCGTGCTGGTCGTGCAGAGCGTCGCCATCATCTTCTCCCAGAGTCGCGGCCCCTGGCTGGGTTGGTTTGCGGGGCTTTACATCTTCGTGCTCTTGGGCCTGATCGCGCTGCGCGGCCGCAGCGGCGAAGGGCGCCGCGCGGCCGGGTTTTTCCGCTGGGCCTGGCTGGGCTGGATCGGCCTGGCCGTCGCGGGCGTGGCGTTCCTGATCACCTTCAACTTGCCTAACTCGCCGCTCGCTGGCCTGCGCAGCGTCCCCTACGTGGGCCGCTTGGGCCAGATCTTCGAAACCGACGAAGGCACCGGCAAGGTGCGCGTACTGATCTGGGAAGGCGCCAGCCAGATGATTCTTCCACACGCGCCTGTGACCTATCCCGACGGCACGCCCGATCCGCTCAATGCCGTGCGGCCGCTTTTTGGTTATGGCCCCGAAGCGATGTGGGTGGCCTACAACCCCTTCTATCCACCTGATCTGGCGCACTACGAGGCGCGCAACGCCTCGCCCGACCGTTCGCACAACGAAACCTTCGACGCGCTCATCATCACCGGCGCATGGGGCTTCCTGGCCTATGTCATTCTCTTTGGCTCTGTTTTCTTCTGGACCCTGCGTTGGTTGGGCTGGGTGCGCAATCGCCAGGACGCGATCCTTTTTCTCACCTTGACCCTTCTCGGCGGTCTGGGCGGCGTGCTCGTGCCTTGGCTGGCCCTGGGCGATCTGCGCTACCTGGGCGTTGCCATTCCGGCCGGCCTCATCCTCGGCTTCATCGTCTACCTGACCATCAGTGCGTTCCGCAGCACGTTTACCCTGCAGATGGGCGGCAGCCGCGCCCTCCTGCTGCTCTCTATCCTGTCGGCCATTGCGGCCCATTTTGTCGAAATCCACTTTGGCATCGCCATTGCCGCCACACGCACCTATTTCTGGACTTTGACCGCCGTCCTTCTTGTCACCGGCTTGGGGTGGCTCGATCTCTCCGACGAGGAGCCGGTTGAAGCTGCGCCTGCGCCCGCCGCCGCGGCGCCAACGGCGGCCGCCGTCCGGCCAACGACGGCGGGACGCAAGCGGCGCAGCAGTGGGCCGCCGCCGCGCGATCAGGTCGCAGCCCGCCCATCCACGACACGCGCCGCCGGCGGCCCCACCTGGGTTGACCAGCTGCTGCCCTACGCCTTCATGGGCGCCATCGTCTTGGTGACGCTGATTTGGGATTACATGGCTAACCAGGGACGCGACACCAACGCCTTCAGCGTCCTGGTGAACGCCCTGTTCATCAAGAATCGTAACGGCCAGCCCACTGTTAGCCTGGGCATCGCCTCGCTGCACCTGTTTGCTTGGGGCGTGGCGGCGATCATCGCGCTGGGCGATGTGGCCGCGAACCAGCGCAAAGCGCCCTCCGGCGCCTGGTGGCTGCGCAGCCTGGGCCTCTACAGCGCCGTGGTCTGGGGCATTTGGCTGATTTTTAGCCTCATTCACGGCGCGCGCGTGGCCATGGGCGCGGTGTTACAGGGCAGCCGGGTCAGTGTCGAGCAGTTGAGCGACTACGTGTCCGGCTACATCGTAGACTACTACATCATCGGCTTCCTGCTTATTCTGGCCTTGGGCTGGACGGTCTGGAGAATCAACAGCCGCCGGCTCGTGTCGTGGACCATGCGCGGCCTGGCGACCAGCTTCAGCGCGGCGTTGGTCAGCGTGATCGTGATTGCTTTCGTCAGCTCGGTCAACATCGGCCTGGTGCGCGCCGACACCTACTACAAGCAAGGGCAGGCGTACGACAACGTGGGCCAATGGCAAGGCGCCATCTTCCTCTACCAGAAGGCGCTCGACATCGCGCCGGACGAAGACTACTACTACCTGTTCCTGGGACGCTCTGCGTTGGAGCAGGCCAAAGTGACGACCGATGCCACCGAACGCCAGCGCTGGTTGGGCGATGCGCTCACTGTGTTGACGCGCGCACAGGAGCTGAACCCCCTGAATACCGATCATACCGCCAACCTGGCGCGCTTCTATCGCTCGCGTGGGGAGCTGGAAACCAACACCGCCGCGCGTGAGAAGGATTGGCAGACCGCGCTCACGTACTACCAGGCGGCGACGCGGCTCAGTCCGAATGCCGCTCATCTGTTCAACGAAAAGGGCCTGGTCTATTTCCTGCTCGCCAATCTGGCGCGTGATCAGCAGCAGGAAACGGTCGCCAACGGCTACTTCGATGACGCGCTGACCGCGCTCAATCGCTCACTGGCGCTCGATCAAATCTACCCGCAGACTTATCTTTTCCTGGGTGATGTCTGGCGCTCGCGCGGCGACAACGAGAAGGCAATTGCCGCGTACCAACAGACCTTGAAACTAAGTCCTGGTCAGGCGCAGGCGTGGAGCGCGTTGGGCTACATCTACGCCCAACAGGGTAAGGTGGCCGAAGCCATCAGCGCCAATCAAAAGGTGACGCAGCTCACCCCCCGCGACGCCTCCAGTTGGCGCAACCTGGCGATTCTCTACCAGCAAACCAATCAGCTCCAGCCGGCCTTGGATGCTGCGCAAGAGGCGTTGAAATATGCGCCCGATGCCGACAAGCCGACGCTGGAGGCGCTGGTGCAGCAGTTGCAGGCGCAGTTGTCCAAATGACACGCGAAATCTTGATTGTAGCCACCGCGCTGGCGTTGGCTCTCGGCGGCACCCCGCTTGCCCGCCGCCTGGCGCACCAGTTTGGCGTTTTGGATCAACCGAACGCGCGTAAAGTACATGCCAAGCCAACCCCTCTGTTGGGCGGGATTGCCATCTACTCCGCGTTCATGCTGGCGCTGCTCTTCCTGGGCGACCGCTTCTACGTCAATCAAGTCGTCGGCATCTTCGTTGGCGCGTCGTTCGTCTCGTTCTTAGGTTTGGTGGACGACAGCCGCGGTCTTCATCCGCTCATCAAGCTCGGCGGACAGATCGTGGCGGCGTTGATCCTGGTGCTTTCCGGCGTGTATGCCGACATCTTCCCGGGCAACGGCCTGGATATTCTCTTGACGGTTCTGTGGGTGGTTGGCATCACCAACGCCATGAACCTGCTCGATAACATGGATGGCCTGTCTGGCGGCCTGGCGGCCATCGCTGCGGCCTTTTTCTTGGTTTTAGCTGGCTTGAGCCGGCAGTACCTGGTGGGCGCGCTGGCCGCCGCGCTGTTGGGCGCGTGTATTGGCTTTTTGCGTTATAACTTCAACCCCGCCAGCATTTTCATGGGCGACAGCGGCAGCCTCTTCCTCGGCTTTGTCCTGGCTGCCACCGCGATCAAGCTGCGTTTTCCGAGTAATGTCGTTTTTGTCACCTGGATGGTGCCGGTGCTGGTGTTGGGACTGCCCATCTTTGACACCACGCTCGTCTTCATCTCACGCCTGCGGCGGGGCCTCAACCCGTTGACCACGCCCGGCAAGGATCACATCTCTCACCGCCTCGTGCGCTTGATGCACGGTTCACGGCGGGAGGCGGTGTTGACCTGTTACCTGTTGGCTGGCATCTTTGGCTTGATTGCCGTCTTCATCACGCAGGCGGCCATCGTCGAAGCTTATGTCGTGGCTCTCACCGTGCTCGGTATCTGTCTGTGGGCGCTCTGGCGCCTGGAACAGGTGCCGGTCACCGACTCACCGGCGCCTTGAGGCGTTCGCTCCTATCAAACCGGACGCAGTGTCTTGAGCGCACGGCGCCCGGGTGAATCCCTGTAGACAAGCATTTCCAAGGAGAAGTTAGTTCATGCAGATTTATCGTCGTGTGCGGGCTGCGCTGTCGCCAGCCCTGGTTGGCGTCTTCCTGGCCCTTTTGTTAGCCGCGTGCAGCGGGGCTCCAGCGCCTGATATTACCAAAGTCACCCCGACCGGCCCGGCTGTTGCCACCCAGCCGGCGCCAGTGACTCCGACGCAGCCATCAGACGGCGCCGTCGCCGGCACGCCCACGGTGCCTGTGCCTTCCAAGCAGTGGAAGGAGGCTCCGGCTATGACCATTGACCCCAACAAACTTTACTTTGCCACCTTCAAAACGGCCAAGGGCGATTTCAAGGTTGAATTGTTTGCCAAGTCCGCGCCAAAGACGGTCAATAATTTCATTTTCCTGTCCAAAGAGGGCTTCTACGATAACACCACCTTCCATCGCGTGATCGAGAACTTCATGGCGCAGGGCGGCGATCCCACCGGCACCGGCACCGGCGGCCCTGGCTATCAGTTCGAAGACGAAATTGACGTCTCGAAGCAGTTCGATGACGCCGGTTACCTGGCCATGGCCAACGCCGGCGCCAACACCAACGGCAGTCAGTTCTTTGTAACCACGGTGCCTACGCCCTGGCTGAACGGCGCGCACACGATCTTCGGTAAAGTGGTCGAAGGCCTGGATGTGGTGAAATCGCTCACCCTGCGCGACCCGTCGCAGAATCCAACCACCCCGGGCGACGCGCTGACCACGGTCGAGATCAGCGAAGGCACGACCAGCCTGCTCCCGCCGCCGACAGCCACGCCTCTCCCGACGCCGCCGGTCATGCAAGAAGGGCGCCCGTTGGCGAAGTTGGACGTGGCCAAGCGCGAGAAGCTGTACAATGCGCCGCCCGCGATGTTGCTTGACAAAAACAAAAAGTACAGCGCGACGGTCAAGACCACCAAGGGCGACATCGAGGTGGAGCTGTTTGCCGACAGCGCGCCGCAGAGCGTCAATAGTTTCGTTCTCCTGGCGAAACTCGGCTACTACGATGGCTTCCCCATCAACTTCACGCAGCCGGGCGCGTTCGTCCTCACCGGTTCCCCCGCGGGCCAGCCTTCGAGCGACGTTGGCTACTCTCTCCCTGCGGAGCCGTCCACCACGGTTACGCACACGCTGGGGGTCATGGGCCTCTACTACCTGCGTGAGAAGCAAGGCTCCAGCGGCAGCCAGTTCTACTTTGCCCTGGCTGACCTGCCTCAGTTTGACGGTCAGTACAGCGTGATGGGCCGAATTACCAAGGGCACGGATGTCGCGGTCGCCTTGACGATGGAAGACAAGATCACTACCATCGAGATTACTGAGAAGTAAAGCCTTATCCATCTGCGAAACCCGGCTTGCGCCAGAAGTCGGGTTTCGCATGCAGGCGGGTTTCTGCATAAGGAACCCGCCTGCTGATCTCTACCCAGAAACCCGACTTCTGAGACCTCCACGGAGTCATCATGTCAGCCGGCAACCAACCTCCGCTCGGCGATCCAGGCGCGGCGCCCTCTCGTTGGCGACGCTGGATACCGCGCGTGCTGGCTTTGTTCTTTGCGCTCGCCATCTCCATCACCATCTTCGCCCTGCGCGACCGGATCGAGCAGATTGGCGCCTATGGCTACCCCGGCGTCTTTCTCATCAGCGTACTTGGCAGCGCTACGATCATCCTGCCTGCGCCCAGCCTGGCCGTTGTCTTTGCCCTGGGCAGCTCTCTCAATCCCCTGCTGGTCGGCCTTGCCGCCGGGCTGGGCGAGGCGCTGGGCGAGTTGACCGGCTACCTGGCCGGCTACAGCGGCAGCGCCGTCATTGAGGATCGTGAACGTTATGCCCAGCTAGAACGCCTGGAACGCCGCTACGGCGTCTGGGTTATCTTCGTCCTCTCCGTCATCCCCAACCCGATTTTTGACCTGGCAGGCATCGCCGCGGGCATGTTGAAGTTTCCAATTCAGCGCTTCTTCATCGCTTGCTGGGCGGGCAAGACCATCAAGACCATCCTGGTGGCCCTGGCTGGCGCCGGCGCGTGGAGCGCCATCACCCAATGGCTGCGCTGAATGATGGTTTGTCAAGATGCTTGACCATGTCACGCGACGGTGCTAAAATGGCTGCGCGGTGGCTGTGGAAGAATCTTGCTGTTTGTTTGTCGTTAAGATGTCGCCCCAGCCAGCCCCCAAGCGTGCACAATCTGATGTGATCTGTGAGCAAGGAACTCTCACACAAAGCCACAAAGACACGAAGGAATCGGTTTGCGTCTCAGTGTCTTTGTGGCTTTGTGTGAGTCATTTGATTCCGGCTTGTCCGGGGTTAGGAAGATAGCGTATGATGAGCGAAGCGCCCGATTTCTCACTACCCAAAACCTACGACTTCAAGGCGACAGAAGAACGCCTCTATGCCTGGTGGGAAAGCAACGGATGGTTCAAGCCTGAAAACGCACCCCAGCCCGACGGCGAACCGTATGTGATCTCGATTCCGCCGCCCAACGTCACTGGGGAACTGCACCAGGGGCACGCCCTCTTCGTAACCCTGGAAGACCTCATGATCCGGTATGCCCGTATGCGTGGAAAAGCCGCGCTGTGGGTGCCGGGCACCGATCATGCCGGCATTGCCACCCAGCTGCAGGTTGAGCGCAAGCTGCGCCGCGAGGGTACGAGCCGCCAGGAGCTCGGCCGTGAGCGCTTCGTGCAGGCGTGTTGGGACTGGACGGACACGTACCACGACCGCATCACCGGTCAGCTGCGCCGACTGGGCACCAGCTGCGATTGGGAACGTGAGCGCTTCACCATGGACGACGGCCTTAATGCGGCCGTGCGCGAGGCCTTTGTGCGCCTCTATCGCATGGGGCTGATCTACCAGGCCGAATACCTGGTCAACTGGTCGCCTGGCCTGCAGACCGCCGTGTCGGATGTGGAAGTGGAGTACAGCGAAGAGCAGGGCACACTCTATTACTTCAAGTACCCTATTGCTGGCGCGCACCTGGACGACGGCCCAGGCATCGGCTACATCCCTGTCGCCACCACGCGGCCAGAGACCATCCTGGGCGATAGCGCCGTCGCGGTGCACCCGGAGGACGAACGTTTTCGCGACCTGATCGGCGCCACCTGCCTGGTGCCCATGCTCAAACGCCCCATTCCGGTGATTCACGATACCTACGTGGATCGTGAGTTCGGCACCGGCGCGCTCAAAATCACGCCCGGACATGACGTGAACGACTTTGCCATCGGCCAACGTCATGGCTTGCAGATCATCAACGTCATGAACAAAGACGCGACCCTCAACGACAATGCCGGCCCCTACGCCGGCCTGGATCGCTTTGAGTGCCGCAAGCGCCTGTGGGCCGATATGGAAGCTGCGGGCCTCACGATCAAGGCCGAACCCTACACCATGCAGGTCCCTCGCTCACAGCGCGGCGGCGAGGTGATTGAGCCATTGGTGAGCAAGCAGTGGTTTGTCAATACGAAGGCCATGGCCGAGTTGGGCCTGGCCGCGGTGCGCAGCGGCCGCATCCAGATTGTGCCGGAGCGTTTCAACAAGGTCTTCTATCACTGGTTGGAGAACCTGCGCCCCTGGTGCATCAGCCGCCAGCTCTGGTGGGGGCATCGCATTCCGGTTTGGAATGGGCCGGACGGACATCCGTTCTGCGCGCATGATGAGCAGGCCGCGGCCGCGCAGGCTCGCCTGCACTACGGCCGCGACGTGAATCTGACGCAGGATGAGGATGTGCTCGACACCTGGTTCAGCTCCGGCCTCTGGCCCTTCAGCACCCTGGGCTGGCCCGCGGACACCGCGGACCTGCGCCGTTTCTATCCGACCGCGGTGCTGGAAACGGGCTATGACATCCTGTTCTTCTGGGTGGCGCGCATGATCATGATGGGCCTGATGTTTACCAATGACGTGCCGTTCCAGACGGTCTATCTGCACGGCCTGGTGCGCGACGAGCATGGCCGCAAGATGTCCAAGACCTTCGGCAACGTGATTGACCCCATCGAGGTGATGGATGAGATGGGCACCGATGCGTTGCGCTTCACGCTGCTGACCGGCTCTTCGCCCGGCAACGACATGAACCTGAGCATCGAGCGGGTGCGCGGCAACCGCAACTTTGCCAATAAGATCTGGAACGCCGCGCGTTTCGTGCTCAGCAACCTGGAACGCCTGCCGGCCAGCGCGCTGGCGGCCGCGCCGCAGACCACCCTGGCGCAGCGCTGGATTCGCAGCCGCCTGCAGACAGTGGCGGTCGAGGCCACGCGCTTGTTCGAGACCTTCCAGTATGGCGAGGCCGGGCGCCAGGCGTACGATTTCCTGTGGGGCGACTACTGCGACTGGTACATCGAGATTGCCAAGAATGAATTGAACGATCCGGACACCGCGCTCAGCGCTGCGCGCACGCTGCTGGAGGTGCTGGAGCAAGCCCTGCGCCTGCTGCACCCCTTCATCCCTTTTGTCACCGAGGAGATTTGGCAGCATCTGCGCGCTTTCTGCCTGCAGCAGCCGGGCTTTGGGCTGACCGAGTGGCCCGCGGCGCTGATCGTGCAGCGCTGGCCGCAGGCCGATCCCGACCAGATGGACGCCGCGGCCGCCGAACACTTCGCGCGGCTGCAGGACGTGGTGCGCGCGATCCGTAACGCACGGGCCGAAGCCAAAGTGGAGCCAGGCCGGCGCATCACCGCGCTGCTGGCGGCCGGCGAGTTCAGCGACCTGCTCAGCGCGCAGCGCGATGTGTTGGTCAACCTGGCGCGGCTGCAGGCCGATACCCTGATCATCGCACCCACGCTGTCCGCGCCAGCGCAGGCTGTCACCCTGGTCGCCGGCGGTGTGACCTGCTACTTGCCCCTGTCGGGCCTGGTTGACCTGGACGCTGAGCGGGCGCGTTTGCAGGCCGAATTGGACCAGGCGACGGCCACAATCGAGCGTGTGGAGCGCACCCTGGCCAACGCCGGCTTTGTCAGCCGCGCCCCGACCGACGTGGTGGCGCGTGAGCGCGCCCGCCTGGCCGAATTGCAGCAGCAACAGGCCAGTCTGGCCGCTCGCCTTGCTGCGTGGACTGCGTAGGTCCGGCCTCCTGGCCGGACGAGGTTGTCAGGCCGGGACGATGAGCGGCGCGCACGATCACCTGGATGGAGAACGTCGTCACGGCGGAGCCGTGACCTACGCTGCGTGGATATCATCGGTTGGGAGAAAGCGATTCGATGCCCGATTGGGATCAAGTAGAAGCACAGGCCAGTGAGCTGCTGGCGGCGTATTTGCGCATCAACACCACAAACCCACCCGGCCAGGAAGCGGCGGCGGCCGCCTTTCTGGCCGGTGTCTTTGCGCAGCACGGCATCACCGCGCAGGTGGCCGGCGCTGCGCCTGGCCGCGCCAATCTGCTCGCCGTCTTGCCCGCCGCTGATGTCCGCCAGCCGCCGCTGCTCCTCACCCATCACATGGACGTGGTCACCGCCGACCCGGCAGAATGGTCGCTTGATCCCTTTGGTGGCCTTGAAAAGGACGGACATCTCTACGGTCGCGGCGCGCTGGATACCAAGGGCCTGGGCATCATGCACTTGCTTGGCATGCTGTTGCTGCAGGCCAGCGGCCGGCCTCGCCATCGCCATGTGCTCTACCTGGCCGTGGCCGATGAGGAGGTCAACAGCACACACGGCATGGTCTGGGCGCTCGATCACTGGCGTGACGAATTGGCGGGCGCGACGGCCTGGGGTGAAGGCGGCATGGGGGTGCGCGGCGTGCTCGGCCCGGCGCCTTTCTTCGGCATCGCCACCGCCGAGAAGCTCAGCCTGACCCTGCGCCTGACCGCGCGCGGTCAGTCTGGCCACGGCTCCAGCCCACATCGGCAGAACGCCAACGAGATTCTGGCCCAAGCCATCGTGCGCCTGGCCGCCTGGCAGCAGCCGCTCGAGATTACCCCCGTGGCGGCGGAGATGATGCAGCAGGCGGGGCGGGTGTTCGGCGGCTGGCGGGGCTGGCTGCTGCGCCGTCCGCAGCAGCGTCTGGCGGCGCCGCTTTATCGTTCGCTGCTCGCTGGACAGCCGATGCTGGCGGCGATGCTGCACGATACCGTCAGTGTGACAGTCGTGCGCGGCGGTGAGAAGGATAATGTCATTCCCGGCCTTGCCGATGCCACGCTGGATGTCCGTCTGCTGCCGGGACGTGAGCCAGATGCGTTTATTGAGCGTCTCAAAGAGGTCATCCAAGACCCACGTGTAGAGGTTGCCGTGCTGTATGCGCCCACACCCGCGCCCGTGTCGCCCACCACCAATCCGCTGTACACCACGCTCAGCCGGGTCATTCAGCGCCACGCGCCAGGCGCGCTCGTCGGCCCCATGCAGTTGACCGGCTGTACGGACGGGCGTTGGCTGCGGCGCCAGGGGCTGCCTACCTACGGCCTGGCGCCCATCATCGTAGATGAACAGGAGTTGGCCGGTATTCACGGCCCGGATGAGCGCCTCAGCCGCGCCAATCTGCAGCTGGGAACCCACATCGTCTTTGAGACGCTGACGGCGCTGTGCGGCAACGATGCGGCGGCGTAACTGAAACGAGGCGCGGCGCCTGTATGTGCCATTCAGTCTTCGGGCAAAACCTGTCACAGCCCTGGTTCAGCCCAACGTAGGTCTTCGGCGTTCGCTTACCAACACGCACGATTACTCCTCTATCGTTGCGGGCGACAGTTCCATCATTTCATCTTGGCCGCTTGCCAGTTCCCACTTCTTCTTGTAAACAGCCACCGCATCTTCCAGGAATTCGAGACGTTCGGCCATGGCATTCCACAACGCAGGCGAGAGAACGACCAGTGCGGGCTTACTGCCGCGCTCGACGAGCACGACCGGCCCTTGTTGGGCTTTCGTGATAATTTCCATTTGGCGCACGCGCATGTCGCTAATCGGGGCAATCTCAGGCAATGGGTTCATCTTTTTACTCCAGAGTTATCCATGCGCGCCGCGTACAACCGTGAATGAAAACAGGCCATTCGCGGCGATCCGTGTTCATCCGCGGCCTACTTTCGGGTCGGTCCTCACACAAAGCCACCAAGATGTCAAGCGCTTCTTTGTGTCTTGGTGACTTTGTGTGAGCCACTCGTATCCGGGGAGACGCTGTTGATGTTAGAACAGGCCGGTCACGCGGCCCTGCTCGTCCAAATCCACGTTCATGAACGCGGGCTTGGAGGGCAGCCCGGGCATGGTGCGCATCTCGCCGCACAGGGGGTAAATAAATCCGGCGCCGACGGAGGCGCGCACCTCGCGGACGGGTAAGGTAAAGCCCTTGGGCACGCCCTTCCAGGTCGGCTCATGCGACAGCGAGAGGTGCGTCTTGGCCATGCAGATCGGCAGGTTGCCGAAACCGGCCTCTTCATACGCCTTCAACTGCTGCTCGGCCTTAGGATCATAGACCACGTCCTTCGCGCCGTAGACCTTGGTGGCGATCGTTTCGATCTTCTGCTTGAGCGTCATCTCGAGCGGATAGAGGAACTGGAAGTCCTCCGGTTTTGCCTGCGCGCAGGCATCCATCACGGCGTGCGCCAATTCCTGCGCGCCTTCACCGCCCTCGGCCCAGTGGTCGCTCATGACGGCCGCGGCCGCGCCGGCCTCTTCCGCCGCGCGCTTGACGATTTCGATCTCCGCGGCGGTGTCATAGGTAAAACGATTGACCGCTACGACAACCGGCACACCGTACAGCCGCGCTATCTCGATGCAGCGCTGCATGTTGGCCACGCCCTTCTCCAGCAGCGGGATATTCTCATCGGTGTACGCCTTATCCAGCGCACGGCCTGCCACCACCTTAGGCCCGCCGCCGTGCATCTTCAGCGCCCTGATCGTGGACACCAGCACGACGCAGTCCGGACGCAGGCCGGAGTAGCGGCACTTGATGTCCATGAACTTCTCCATGCCGATGTCCGCGCCGAAGCCTGACTCCGTCACCACATAATCGCCCAGCTTGAGTGCGATCTGGTCGGCCAGGATGGACGAGTTGCCGTGCGCGATGTTGGCAAACGGCCCGGCATGGACGAAGGCTGGCTGCCCTTCGAGGGTTTGCATCAGGTTGGGCATGATCGCGTCTTTCATGATGACGGCCAGCGCGCCGGCCGCGCCCAGGTCTTCGGCCGTGACCGGCTTGCCCTGCTTGCTGTAGCCGATGACCATGCGCCCGAGGCGCGCTCGCATATCCTTCAGCCCCGTCGTCAAGGCCAGGATGGCCATGATCTCTGACGCCACGGCAATGTCAAAGCCGGAGGCGCGCGGGCGGCCGTCGGTCTTGTCGCCCAGACCCAGGATGATGCTGCGTAGCGCACGGTCGTTGACGTCGAGGACGCGCTGCCAGGTGATTGCGTAGGGGTCAATCGCCAGCCGCCGCAGCCCCATGCCGGTCAGCTTGGCATCGTCGTAAGTATCCTCATGTAGGATGCGCGCATCAATCGCTGCGGCCAGCAGGTTGTTGGCTGCGGTGACGGCGTGGATGTCGCCGGTCAGATGCAGATTGAAATCCTCCATCGGCACGATCTGTGAATAGCCGCCGCCCGCGGCCCCGCCCTTGATGCCAAACGTTGGCCCCATCGAAGGTTGGCGAATGCAGGTGATGGCGCGCTGACCTAACAAGCCCAACGCCTGCGTCAGGCCTACCGTGGTGGTAGTCTTGCCTTCGCCCAGCGGCGTCGGCGTGATGGCCGTCACGTCAACGTACTTGCCGTTGGGGCGGTTCTTGAAGCGTGGATCATCGAGGACATCGAGATGGACTTTGGCTTTGTACTTGCCATAGAGATCAATATCATCAATGGTCAGGCCTAGCGATGCGGCGATGTCGAGAATGGGCAGCATCGTGGCCGACTGCGCGATGGTGAGATCGCTCGGCACCGGTTTTACTTTTCGAACTGGCATCTTATCCCTCCGTGGACGCTCGCGTCATTGCGATGTGTTGTGCGAAACAACGATCCGATTTGCTGACGACTTCTGTGCAGGCTATGATACGTCCTATCTGGCGTCATCTGCCATGACCTACATCAGGCATTGCGGTCATCGAAAGCGTCGCGTTGCCATGCGCCACATGAACCATATCGCCAGGCTCAAGGAGCGCAGATGTCAAGGGCGCTCGCCAGGCGCTTCAGCCACCAGCACCAGGTCGCCCGAGCGCTCCAGGTCGAACGGCGAACCATCGAGCGCGCCGAAATGACGCAGGTTGACGAAACCGGCCAGGCTGGCAGCCTCGTCCAGCTCGACTGCCAGCAGCGGCCGCTGCAGCGTACTGTTGACGCGCACCGTCCACGCATCGTCTCGACGTTCGAACAGGGCCGTGTGGAAGGTGATGAACTCGGCGCCGTAGTCGGCAAAGCGCCAGACCAGATTGTCGGCGCTGCCGTTGGCAGCAAAGAAGCGCGGCTGCGTTTTGAGACGTTGATCGTAGTTCAAGTTGTGTACGATCAAGACGCCGCCGGGGCGTAGGCGTTGGCGCATCTGCTGCACCGCCTGCTGCAGCGCGGCGAGGGAGAGAAGATGCGGAAGGGAGTTGCCCAGGCAAAGCACGGCATCGAACATCTCTGGCGTCTCCTGCTCCAGCCGCTCGAAGTCGCTGACCACGAACGGCACGCTGACGCCGGCCTGCGCGGCCTGCTCACGCGCCCGCGCAATCATTGCTGGGCTGATATCCGCGCCGCTCGCGCGCCAACCCGCCTGCGCCAGCGCTATGGCGTGCCAACCGGTCCCGCATGCCACATCGAGCACGCTGTGCGCAGCATGGCCGTTGAGCGTCTGCTGTAGGAAGGGCAGCTCGAAGGCCAGGCGACTTTGCCAATCAGTCATCACGTCGAATAGATCCGCCAGGCGATCGTAGAACTCGCTGCTGGTTAGTGTATTCATCGTTCTTTCGCCTTTTCATCCAGAAGTAAGCCGAACACTGGCGTCAGTCACGTCTTCGCCCTGACGACAGCTACGGCCAGAACTTTACCCGCACCGGCTCATTTCGTCAACCACACGCCAGGTGGGGGCTGTCAGGCCCGATAGGGCCTTCCACCTCGTAGCCCGATCCGTTCACGGCCGGGCGGCGTTGGTTGGGCGCATGTCATCCGGCTACCAACTCCGCCGGAGGCCGGAAGCCATCCGGCTACGCGATGCAAGCCCCGGCGGGGCTGTCAGGCCCGATAGGGCCTTCCACCTCGTAGCCCGATCCGTTCACGGTCGGGCGGCGTTGGTTGGGCGCATGTCATCCGGCTACCAACTCCGCCGGAGGCCGGAGGCCATCCGGCTACGCGATGCAAGCCCCGGCGGGGCTGTCAGGCCCGATAGGGCCTTTCATCTCGTAGCCCGATCCGTTCACGGTCGGGCGGCGTTGGTTGCGCGCATGTCATCCGGCTACCAACTCCGCCGAAGGCCGGAGGCCATCCGGCTACGCGATGCAAGCCTTGGCGGGGCTGTCAGGCCCGATAGGGCCTTCCACCGCGTAGTCCAATCCGTTCACGGTCGGGCGGCGTTGGTTGCGCGCATGCCGCTTGCCGTTGCTCATTTCGTAAACCCCGTGCGCTGTGGTAAAATTGTCTCCCATGAAGGCTGAAATCGTCACCATTGGCACCGAACTGCTGCTTGGGCAGATTGTGGACACCAACGCCGCTTACTTGGCGCAGCAGTTGGCGGCCATTGGCGTTGACCTCTATTACAAGACCACCGTCGGCGACAATGTGGAACGCATTGCCGGCGTCCTTCAACAGGCCAACCAGCGCAGCGATGTGGTGATTACCAGCGGCGGCCTGGGGCCGACGGTGGATGATGTGACGCGTGAGGCCATTGCGCAGGCCACCGGTCGTGCGCTGGAGTTCGTGCCTTCCGCTTGGGAAGAAATCAAGACCATGTTCGCGCGCTGGGGACGCCAGCCCGATGAGAACAACCGGCGCCAGGCGCTGCTCCCGGCAGGCAGCCTCAAGGTGACGAATCCGGTGGGCACCGCGCCTTGTTTCATCCTGGAAACCGGGGCCAGCACGATCATCAGTCTGCCGGGCGTGCCGCGTGAGCTGAAGCACCTGATGGAAAACACTGTCCTTCCCTATTTGCGCGAACGCCTGGGCGCGCAGCCGTCTGTCATCAAATCCCGCGTCCTACGCACGTGCAGCATCGGCGAAAGCAACGTAGACACCCTCATCGGCGACTTGGAACTCCTGTCGAATCCAACCGTCGGCTTGCTGGCGCACCCAGGACAAACCGACATTCGCATTACGGCCAAGGCGGCTACCGAGGCTGAGGCTGACGCCATGATCGCGCCCGTCGAGGCTGAGATTCGCCAGCGCTTGGGCGTCTTCATCTACGGCGTGGACACGGAGTCGCTCGAAGAAGTGGTGGCCCGTCTGTTGCGGCAGCAAGGGAAAACCCTGGCGATCATCGAATCGAACACGGCCGGCGCGCTGACCCAATGGCTGCGCGCAACGGGTGATGCCGCTGTGCTGGCGGCTGCGCTGGTCACGCCAGATCTCGTCTCTCTCCGCGGCGCTTTGCCTGACATACCAGCCGACAGCGCGTGGCCCTCGGCGGAGCTGGCATCAGCCGCGGCGCAGGCGTTTCAGCGCCGCGTCGGCGCTGACTATACCCTGGCGATCATTGGCACGATGGAGGCGCATGAAACGCTGTACAGTGGAGAACGCGGCGAGTCCTACCTCGCCCTGGTGCATGTCGGCGGCCAACTGACCCGACATTTTCTCCTGGGCGGCGCCGGCGAAGTCACACAGCGTTGGATAGGCAATCGCACGCTCGACTTGTTGCGGCGGCTGATCTCAGGTCTCGTCACGGAGACCGCTGCCTGACATGAACATCGTCGCCGTCACAGGCGCCTCGACGCCGCTGGGTATGACGCTGCTGCGTTGGCTTGACGCGGACGCAACTGTGACGCGTATCGTCGCCATGGATGGTCAGCCGCCGGCGCTGGAATCGCCCAAACTGAAGTTCTTCGAAGCGGACAGCCACGGTCCCGTGCGCAGTGGATTGGAGAAGTTCAAGGTGACGCGCGCGGTTCATCTTGATTTACGCTTCGCCGGTCGCGATGAAGCCGGCCTACGCCGGGCCAACGTGGGCGGCAGCGCCAGCTTTTTGACAGCCTGCCTGGCTGCGCAAACGGTGGAGAGCGTCGTCCTGCTTTCCAGCACCATCGTGTACGGCGCGCAGCCCCACGGCGCGTCGCCGGTGAGCGAGGCTGCACCCTTCGGGCCGACCACACTGCCGTTGGCGCAGCAGCTGCAGGAAATTGAGCGCCAATGCCAAACGTACCGTGAGCGTTATCCGCAGATGAAAGTCAACGTGGCGCGCCTGGCGCCGGTTCCAGGCGCGCAGCCAGAACATTTCATATTCCAGGGCTTGCTCAAGCCCCCGGCCGCCCTGGGCCAGCTGAACCCGGCTTTGCAGTTCGTTCATAGTGATGACGCAGCCCATGCGCTGCACACCCTCATCCTGAGCCAGGGCAATGGCGTCTATAACGTGGCTGCAGATGATGCCGTCACGCTGCGGGCGGCCTGGCAGACCCTGCGCGTCAATCCGCCAGGTCTCGCGTCCGCCCTGCTCGGATTTGCACAGCGTATGCCGGCGGGACAGCTAGATGCCTGGCGGCAGGGCCGACTGGTTGACAATCGCCTGCTCAAGCAGGAGTTTGGCTTCACCTATCGGTATTCGTCGGCGCAGGCGTTGACGGCGCTGGCGCCCACGGCCTAGTCTATCGAGGTTTCATGTCGCCATCATCTGTCTCATCCCGCGCACCCAAGCGCAGCACGGGATCCTCAGGCGCACCGGCCAAGCGTGCTGCAGCGCCGTCCGCACAAGGGCATGAGCGCACGCGCAGCGCCCCCATTCCGCCGGTCTACATCCAACGCTACGGCCTGTTCGTTGCGCTGCTGATGGTTGTCATCGGTTTTCTGCTCGTCGTCGGCAGCGCGCGCGTCCTGAATAACGCCGCGTCGGCTGCCAGGGCAAACGCTGACGATGCCGGCGCACGGCAATTTCTGCATGCCACCGCCTATCTGACGAACACCCAGAACATCCTGATCTTGGGGTCGGACAAGCGCACGGATGAGGCCATGTGGCGCACGGATGTCATCATGCTGGCGGCCATTGACCGCGCCAGCGGCCGCGCCGCGGTCATCAGCCTGCCGCGAGACCTCTATGTGGACATTCCCAACTACGGGCCAGGGCGCATCAACACGGCCGATTTCATTGGCAGCACCGAGGGGCGGTCGCCCCAGGCCGGCGTGCAAACCTTGCGCGACATCATCGAGCGCGATCTGGGCATCGAGACGGACAACTACGTGCGGATTGATTTCGATGGTTTCAAGCAGATCATTGATGCCCTGGGCGGGGTGGATGTCGAGGTGGACTGCCCCCTGCAAGATCCCTACTTGCTGGAAGCGATCGGCGTCGAACGCATCGAGCCGGGGCAGCATCACATGGACGGAGACTTTGCCCTGGCCTATGTGCGCTCGCGGCGCCAGGGAGGAGATTTCGATCGCGCCCGCCGCCAGCAGCGTCTCCTGATGGCCGTGCGCAATCGCGCCCTTTCCACCAATCTCATCACCCGCTTGCCGCAGCTCCTGCCCGCCACCCTTCGTACGGTGGAAACGGATATGAACCCGCTGGAAATGGCCTCTCTGGCGCGTTGGATGGTCAACATGGACCTGTCGAAACTGAAAGGCTTCGTGATTGACGCCAACATGACGTCGTTCGAGACGCTGCCCTCAGGCGAGCAGGTGCTCAAGCCCGATTGGGCATCCATTCACCAGGGGATTGCCAACCTGTTCAGCCCGCAAACGAAACCTCTGTTCGAGAGCAGCGATCGTTCGTGGTACTGTCCGGGGATTGAAGAGATGACGCCAACACAGTGATGCCACGTATGAACAAAGCACGATTTTTTCACAACCAGGATGTAAGTCAGCGTCGTCGCCTGCGCCGGCCACCGGCCAACCGGCTGTGGGCGTTCTTCTTGGCGGCGTTGATCATGCTGTCAGGCTGTGTTCAGCCTGCACCCGCGCCGCTTGATCCCACCAGCACGCCGTCGGTGCAGGATTCATTTGACACGCCGAATGCGCCGGCGCCTGAGACCACGCAGACGCCAATCGCCGCGCCCGGCCAGACGACCACGCCTATCTTTTTGCCAACCTTCACGCCGACCCCAGGCGCCACGCCGCGCCCCTTGCAGCAGACAACGAATGTTCTCATCCTGGGGTCTGATCGGCGGGGCGGCAAGGGCACAGGACGCACCGATGTCATGATCCTGGTGGCGGTGGATTATGCCAATAGACGGGTCGGCGTCATCAGCATCCCACGCGACCTCTTCGTGCAGATTCCGGGCGTGGGCCGCGAGCGCATCAACACCGCGGACGTGTACGGCGAACGGCAGCAGCCAGGCAAGGGCATCAACCTGGTCAAGCGGACGATTGTGGAGAACCTGGGCCTGTCGGTTGACAACTATGTGCGCGTGGACTTTGGCGGTTTTGAACAGATCGTTGACACGCTGGGCGGCATCACGGTGACGATGGACTGCCCGCTGCACGAACGCTGGGCGGACCCAGGTGCGCCCGGCGGCGTGGTTGTTCTCGATTATGAACCGGGCGATCATGCGCTCGATGGGCAGCATGCCTTGTGGTACGTACGTACGCGGCGCCGCGGCAACGATTTGGACCGCGCCCGTCGTCAACAGCGCGTGCTGTTGGCGCTCAAGGGGCGGGCTGAGGAGGTCAATCTGCTGCCCAAGGTGCCAGACCTCTTCAGCGCGTTACGCGACAATGTGGACACGGACCTGAACTTGCTGGATGTCCTGGCCCTGGCTCGCTTGGGGATAGAACTGAAGCGCGAAGACATTCACAGTCGCGTCTTTGACTTTCAGATGGCTCAGCCGTATACTACGGCGGGCGGCGCGGCCGTGCTATTGCCCAACAAGGCCGCTATTCGCAAGGCGTTTGACCAGATTTGGGATGCGCCGGATGTCATCACATCAACCGATCGCCAACAAAACTGCCCGTAAACAGGACACGGGCATTGATCGCAGTCGTCGCTGAAGACGAAGGGCCGCACCGCTGCGTAACCGGCGCCCTTCGTCATTCGTTTTCTTGAGGGAAATTGCCTTCCCTGTAGCCTGACCGGGAACGAAGATAACATCATGCGTTTTTTGCAGAAGGGGCACGCGGCCAGTACACGCCTCGTGCCATTATTATTGCTTGTGACTCTGCTGGCCGCCTGCGCGCCAGGCGCCGGCCCGATGCCAACTGCGGCGCCGACGGTTGCGCCAGAATCAACCGCGACGGCCGCGCCGCCTACGGCAACCGATTTGCCTACGGCGACCTTCACCCTGGCCCCGACGGACACGCCGACCACCGCGCCCACCGCGACCAGCACCTCCAAGCCGACGGCGACTGCGACCGCTCAAGTCTCATCCACCCTGGAGATCACGGCCACGACGGTCCTGACCGATGGTCTGCGTCCGCACGTGTTCGATTCGACCTTCAATATCCTGCTGCTAGGCTCTGATCAGCGCCCGGGCGATGGCACCTGGCGTACCGACACGATTATGATCGCTGCCGTGGACTGGGAACATGATCGGATTGGCGTGATCAATATCCCGCGCGACCTGTGGGTGGACATCCCTGGCTACGGTGAATCGCGCATCAACATGGCCGATTTTGTCGGCGAAAAGGAGATCAAATACCCTGATGGTGGACCGGCATTGCTCGGACGCGTGATTTCTGAAACGTTAGGCATCCGCACCGATCGTTTTGCGCGCATGAACCTGCAAGCCTTTGAGCAGGCCATTGACACCATCGGCGGCATTTCAGTCACGCTCGATTGTCCACTGCACGAAGCAACGCCAGACCCGAACAATGCTGAGCAGTTGGTCGAGGTGGACTTCGCGCCGGGCGTTTATCACTTCACCGGACACGAGGCGCGAATGTACGCCTCCTACCGGTACTACACAGGCGACTGGGATCGCGCGCGGCGTCAGCAGCAGGTGTTGTTGGCGATTCGGCAGCAGGCGCTCACCCTCAATATCGTGCCCAAGATTCCCTCCTTGTGGCTGACTTTCAGCAGCGCCATTCAGACCAACCTCAGTTTCAAGGAAATCCTCGACCTGGCGACGTTTGGCCTGCGCCTGGACATGAAGAATGTGCACGGTCGCGTGCTTGATTACCGGCTGATGACGCCGTATCGAACGAAAGGCGGCGCCCAGGTATTGAAGCCCAAGAAGGCCGAAATCGCCGCCGCGATCAACTCGATCTTTGACACGCCGCCGATGCAGGAGACGTCCGCGCAGCCGATCGCCGGTTGCCGGGTCAAGGCCACACCCACGCCATCGGCGACGGCGCTGCCGTCGGCCACGATCACGGCGACGCTGACGTTAACGCCCACGCTGTCCAACTGAAATGAGCAAGGCATGACCTATTACGAAATTGCAGTGCGGCCCGTCTATCTCAGCGCTTCGGACGAAGTGGCGGTGCGCCTGGGCAGCGGCCGCCGGCCGCGAGCTGCGACCAGCACGCTGCGCGGCGACGTGCAGGCGTGCCTGGACCCCGGGGGACGTCTCGTGCGCCTGCTGTTGGCTGACAGCAAAATTCTGCACTTGGGTCAGCGGCTGGCCGGGCTGCCCGTGGTTGAACATCCTCTCCAGCCGACGCCCAGCGGACTGATCGGGTACGACTTGGCCGCGCGGGTGGCAACGCTCTTCCTTTTTCCGACGCCCGACAGCCTCATTGTGCAGCGCCTGGTGCGCAGCGCTAACCTTGACTTCGATGCGAACGAACGCCTGTTGGCTGTGCGCATTCCTGCTGGCGCGACCGCGCGGCGTGAACCCGATCTCTATTCGGCCCTCGCGTTTTTACGTTAACCTGAAATCAGGCCGCGGATGAATACGGAGCGCCGCGGATTACCTGTTTTCATTCCTGGTTGTGCGCCCGGCGCATAGGTAACACACCAGACCACAAGCAAACAGGCAAGCACGACTATCGTTTCGGCGGCAGGTCAACCAGCAGCAGACTCGCCAACACCAACCCACCACCAACCCATTGAATAGGCGCCAGGGTTTCGCCCAAGAAAACGCGCGCCACAGCCACGGTGATGAGCGGCTCCACCACGCCGAGCAGCGAAAGTTGGGTGCTGCCCACGCGCTTGATGGCGGTGAACATGGCGAGGCGCGCCACCACCGTGCCCAACAAGCCAATGCCGAGCACCGGCCACCAGCCGGCCCAGGTGACCGGCACAGGGCTGCCGCCAACCGCCAGTCGTTCGCCGGCGGCCAGCAGGGCCATGGTGCTGATGACATACAGCGCCACGGTGCGCGCCGGCACATCGCGCACGACAAACTGCCCGATGACCAGGTGGAGCGCGTAGGTCAGGATCGTGATCAAGACTAACAGAACCCCGATCATGTCGACGCGTTTGCCGGTAATGTCCACGAGCAGCGCCACGCCCATGACTGCGATTCCCAGGCGCGCCAGGCGGCGTGTGGTCAGCGCTTCTCCGCGCAGACGCAACAAGAGAATGACGACCGCCGGGTAGAGGTAGAAGATCAAGGTGCCGATCGAGGCATTGATCCGCGTCAGGCCCCAGTAGTAGCTGATCTGCGCCACAAAATTCGCTGCGCCCATGACGATGCAGCCCAGCAGGGCCTGGCGCGAGATCGAGATCAATGGCTGCCAGCGTGTGATGAAGAGCGCCCACAGTACGACCGCGGCGACGCCCAACCGCATTGCGGTCAGGGTGTTCGGATCCATCCCCGCGCGGTAGGCGAATTTGGCGAACGTCGAATTCAACCCGAGAGCCATGTTGGCAAGCAGGGCCACGAACAGGCCCCATTGCGGCCGATTACGCATCGGTTGTGCTCTGCCTCTGCGCCGCTAACACTGCGCCAGTCGCCAGGACGATCCCACCCAACAGCAGCGACCAGCCGCCCCAACCCAAATCCAGGGGCCGGTGGTACACCGACTCGATGGCCGGCTGCATGCGCAGCCACTGCCAGAGGGGCAATACGGTTGCCGCCAGCGCCAGCGAGGCCAGAAAGTAAGCCAGCGCCTGGCGGGTGCGGCGTATCCAGGCCGCGGAGCCAGATTGAAACCAGGGCGCGGCCAGGCTGAACAGCGCCAGCGCCAGCGCCACGGCCAGCATCCGCAGCTGCGGCTGAAACTCCGCCTGACCGAAGGTGGCCGGCGACCAGGCCGGGGGCAGCAGAGCCAGCGCGCAAGGGGTCGCCAGGGCGGCGAGGAGCAGCCGTAGGGGGCGTCGCAGCCACGGGGCGCTGATAAGGGGCACGAGGCTCAGCCCAATGCTCAAGGTGAAGAGCGGCAGATAGAATAGCTGGCGGATGACTGGTAACGCGCCGCTGCGCACCGCAGGCAGGAACTTGACGTATTCGGCCAGGTCAATGCCAAGCAGCGTGAGGCCGGGGCTGCGCGCATCCACCCACGGGCCCCACGTCGCGCCGGCCAGCCCAATCAACCCGATCGCCAGCAGCAGGCCGGGGGCGCGCAGTTGTTTCATCAGCCGCATCACGATTCTTGGTCGCGGCGTGCACGCGCCAGCCGCTCTTGTTGACGCGCACGTCCTTGCTCGAACCGGCGTTTCTCCAACTCACTCTCCAGCAGCAGTGGCGCCACGGCGGTTGGCTGGCGCTGATCGTCCAGCGCCACGTACACGACAAAGGCGGTGTTGGTCAAGGTGCGCTGACCGGTCAAGATTTTCTCGGTGTACACCGTGACCATCGTCTCGATACTGGTGCGTCCGACGTAGGTGATGCTCGATTCGAGGACAATCAAATCGCCCACGAGCACTGGCGCGTGAAAAGTCATGGAATCAATGGCAACGGTGACGCAGGGACGGCGACAGTGACGCATGGCCGCCAACGCGCCGGCTTCATCTACCAGCTTCATAATCCAGCCGCCGTGTACATTGCCTTGCAAGTTCGCATGTTCGGGCTGCATGAAGGTGCTGAGTTCGGTTTTTGATTCATTGGGTGAGCGTGGATCCATCAAGGCCTTTCCTTGCTTGCTTTCGCATAGGCAGCAATACATTGTGTGGCTGAGGCGCGCCAGGTAAAGCGCGCGGCTTGGGCCTGACCCTTGACCCGCGCGGTCTCGCGCCAGAGGCCATCGGTCAGGCCGCGTTCGATGGCGGCAGCCAGGGCGTCCGTGTCGTCCGCGCTGACCATCAAGGCTGCATCGCCGGCCGCTTCCGGCAAGGACGAATTGTCCGCGCACACCACGGGCGTGCCGCAGGCCATGGCTTCAACTACGGGGATGCCGAAGCCTTCGTAGCGGCTGGGAAAAACATAGAGATCGGCCAGGCTGTAGAGGGTGGGTAGATCGCTTTCTTCCACGTAGCCGAGAAAGCGAACCGAAGCGGCCACGTCTTCTTGTTCGGCGCGCGCGAAGATGCTTTCGGTCAACCAGCCTTTGCCGCCGCCAATGATGAGCGTGTGGGGTAAGCCGCTCTGACGACGCAGCCGCGCAAACGCGCTGATGAGACGGGGATAGTTCTTGCGCGGCTCCAACGTGCCCAGGCTGAGAATGAAAGGCCCCTTGATTTGATAGCGCTGCGCGACGGCCTGGCGCTGCTCCGCATCCGTTATCGGCCGGTAAAGCGGGCCAATGCCGGGGTATACCACATCAATACGCGCCGGATCCACGTCCAGGAGGGCTGTGAGGTCGCGCTGCGTGCTGATGGAGTCCGCCAGGATGCGGCTGGCCCGGCGTACGGCATGCGGCACGGCGCGGGTGAGATAGGCGACCAGGCGCGCATCCGCGCACTCCGGCACGCGCAGGAACGACAAATCGTGCACGGTGATGACGCCGCGCGCGTGGCGCAAGGGCGGGAGGACAAAATCGGGCGCATGGAAAAGATCGAATGCGCCTGCCAGCCATTCCAGCGGCAAGGGCGCATGCAGCCGATGCCAGAGAATGGCCTGCTGTCGTGAGGAAAGCGGAAGCCGCTGCTGCGGAAATGGCAGCGGCGCCTTTGGGCTGCCCGGCTGCCCCTTGCCAACCTCGGCAGCTACCAGCAGCGTAACATCTGGCCTGACGTCTAGCGCCGCGAGTCCAGCCACCAGTCCTTGCGTGTAGCGACCGATGCCGGCGCCCTGGCGCAAGGCTGGCGTGTAGTCAATGGCGATGCGCATGGCGGCGGCTCGTGTGTCTGCTCAGATGTCTCGGTAAGTCCATAACCGGTTGATGCCGAAGTTCCAAAAGAGCACGACGCCGATGGCAAAGGCCTTGGCGAAGTTGTAGTCCCAGGGATGCGGAATGTGAGGTTCAACCAGGTGCAGCACGACGCCGAGCACCAGTTGGTTGATGCCGAGGCCCACCAGGTTGACCAGGACGAACTTGGGCAATTGGGTGCGCTTTTTGAATTTACGGCTTTCTGGATAAGTCCACAGCCGATTCCAGGTGAAATTGCTGATGACCGCTGCGCTGAAACTAAATGGATTCGCTTGGAGCGGGCTTAAGCCGCCCACAAGCACCAGGAGATTGAGAACGCCAAAATCAACGACAGAGCCGATGATGCCCACGATGGCGAACTTGAAAAAGCGAGTCATTTCTTTGCGGTTGGCGCGTGCCATCAATGTCGTCACAGGAACCATGCACATCCTCAAATGGCGATAAATGCAGATCAGCAGAAACCCTTGCTGCCAAATGGGTTTCTGTCCATGTAGGCGCTAGTATAGGGTTTCTGGATAGCTTGTCAAACAGGCCGCGCGCCGTGCGCGGGTAGATGTTGGTGGAGACAGCAGGGCCAGCAGGAGGGCCATGTGCAGATAGAGGCGCTGCACGAACAGGTCATCGAACAGGTTGTGAATGGTCAGATGGACGATCACGCCGAGAACGCCCAGCGCCACGGCGCGTTCGAATGCGCTGGCCTGGCGATCGCGCGCCAGACGGATGGCCCGCCAGGCTGCCAGCAGCCACAGCAGGAGGTAGGTCAGCAGACCAGGCAGTCCAGCCTCGGCCCAGGTGTTGAGATAGATGTTGTGCGCGTGGCCGAGCGGATCTGCCCAGCGCGGCAGCGCAACCTGCGGATAGACAATGGGGTAGTTGCCCACGCCCACGCCGAACCAGGGCGTCCGTTCGATCATGCGCTGCGCGGCGACCCAATGCGCCACGCGCTCAACGACGGCGAAGTTGTCATCGTTGACCTCCACTGTGGTCACATCAAATCCGCCCAGGTACTCGCCGATCTGCGCCAGGCGTCCACCAAGCGCGCCGCCGATCAAACCGCCGCGGGCCATGAAGAGCAGGGCGACCAACACCGCGGCCGTCAGCGTGAGGCCAAACGCGCGCCGGCTGCGCAGCGCGGTGACCACCACGGCCCCGGCGCCAATGCCGATCCAGGCGCCGCGCGACCAACTGGCGATCGCGCCGGCCGCGATGACGGCTGTCATGCCGCCTGTGAGCGCCGCCCACATCAGGCGACGGCGGCGCCCGCACACGGGCGAGCCTCGCCTGGGAGCGCGCAATCGCGCCACGGCCCACCAGAACAAGGACAACGCCAGGGGCAAGACCATCCCCAGGTAGCCGGCATAGGGATTCGGCTGGCGGAAGGCGCCGAATGCGCGCAAAAAGCGCCCCAAAATTTGAAAGGCTGGAGGGCCGGTTTGCGTGACGAATTGATACAATCCCAGGGCCGCTTGCAGCGCGCCGGCCACGATCAACGCCGCAACCAGACCTACATAGATTCGAGATTGGAGATTGGAGATTGAGGATTGAAGATTGAAGATTGAAGATTGGAGATTAGGCTTCTGCGCACGACTTTCGTTGAGCAAGTCAACGGCGACCAGGTAGAGGATCAGCGTCTCGATCCATTTCAGTAATTCGGGTACAGCCTCCCGCAGTGAGATGGCCGGCAGGAGCGAGAAGGCGAGCGCGCCGCAGAAGAGAAGCAGCGGCAGCAGCAGCGGCGCGGCCGGCGCATCCACGGTTGACAAGGCGCTCGGATCGCGGCGGCGCCACGGCCGCGGCAGAATCAGTCGGCCGCCTGCCAGGCGCTGCGCCAACCACGCGGCCAGGGTCAGCGCCAGCAGGCCCTCGGTGGGACCAACCGCCGCGCCGGCGACGGTGGTTTCGCCCACGGTGCTGAAAGGAATGCTGACGGCCAATAGGAGCAGCCCCAGGCCGGGCCGGATCAAGATCATCAGGCAGAGGCCAAGACCCAGGAGCGCCGCGCTGAGCCACGGCAAAGGCGCTTGCGCCAGCAGCAGGGCCAGCAGGGCCAGCAGGGCCAGGAGACCAGCGGTCGAAGCGTGACGCACGGTGACATTGGACATCATGAGTATCCGAACTGCATCCCTTCCAGTACAGCACCCATTCTACACCGGCCATGCGCTTCTCGTCAAAAGGCATGCCAGATCGGGAGGCATTTCGATTTCAGAGCGCAGCTCACGAAGGCAGGCGTCGCACCAGTTGCTCGATCGGCCTCCAGATTGAAACAGTCCTGTCAGATCGCGCCTTAAGGTATTCTCATCTTATGGGCGCCCGTCTCCGTTGACGAAGCCGCTTTTTAACGGTATACTTGTGCCCTACCGGTCAATACCAAAACTGGCCTTGACTGCACATACGACAGAAACAGGATGGGAGTGAGAATCGAATGGCAAAGAAGTCAACCATTGGTAAGCAGAGCAGCGGCCCGGCGGCAGCCGCTGGCCGCGGCGCGGGCGGACTGTCGCGCAATGCCCTTGTGCTGATTGGGGCCGGCGTCGTCGTGGTCGCGGCCTTGGTCATTATTCTCCAGCAGACGGCGGTGCGTGGAAATACTGCATCCATCACCGGCGCGCCGTCTGCAACTCAAAAATCGGAGCGCGGCCCGGCCGACGCGAAAGTGACGGTTGCGGTCTATTCTGATTTCCAGTGCCCGCACTGCAAGACGTATGAGCAGAGCGTGGAGAAGCAGCTTCTGGCGGAGTATGTGGACACGGGCAAGGTGCACTACGATTATCGTCATTACATTGTCATCAGCCGCGAATCGGCGGATGCGGCCAATGCGTCTGAATGTGCGGCAGAACAAGGCTACTTCTGGCCTTACCATGATCTGCTGTTCGATCAGCAGGGCGTGCAAGGCCGCGATACGGTCAGCAAGTCCAACCTCAAGGCTTTTGGCAAGCGCATGGAAGGGATGAACCTGGGTCAGTTCGACGCGTGTGTGGATTCCGGCAAGTATATTGAGCAAGTCTACCGCGAAATGCAGGTGGGCACCGACAAGGGCGTGACCGGCACGCCGGCCGTGTTCGTCAACGACAAGAAGCTTGACAACGGACAGGACTATCAACTGGTCAAGGCGGCGATCGAAGCCGCATTGGCGCAGTAAGGCCAAAGGAGTTGTCTATGAGCCACGGCTCACCGCTGCGGATGAAAATGGCTCACTGACGACAAATCATTTTCAAGGGAGTATCATGTCAAACAAAACGATGACGGCGGCCGCGCCAGCCACGCGCGGCCTCAGCCTTCTGACTCCTATTCTGGCCCTACTCGGCGTCGGCATCTCTGGCTATTTGACCTACGTCAAGCTCAGCGCCACGCAGGCCGTCTGCCTGGGCCTGGGTGAGTGCGAGACGGTGCAGAACAGCCCCTATTCGGTCATCCTGGGCATTCCGATCGCGATCCTGGGCCTGCTGACCTACCTGGCGATCATCGCCCTTTGGTGGTGGAGTCAGGATGAGGAGCGACCGTACGCGGCCCTGGCGCCATTGATTCTTTTCGGTATCACGTTGTTCGGCTTTCTCTACTCAGCTTACCTGACCTACCTGGAATTATTCGTTCTTAAAGCGATCTGCCCCTGGTGCGTCGCCTCGGCCATCCTCATGACCGTGCTGATGATCATCAATGCACGGCAGGCGTTGACCAGCGCGAGCTGAAGGAGTAGGATTTATGGCCAAAGCCCCCGATATTGGGAGTAAGCGACTCATCAGTTTGGCGCCCAGCGCCTGGGCGCGCTGGCTGACAGACGATGCCACGATTGACGCAGTTGAGATTGTTTCTGGTGAGTTCCAGTGGATTAGCCGGATGAACGATGTCCTGCTCAAGGTACATTCACAGGCTCATGGTGCGTTTTTGGTTTTGTGTGAAATCCAGGTCCGTCCTGACCGTCGCATTGGATTGCGCACGCGAGCGTATGCGGCGCTGGCTGAAGAGAAACATGGGTTCCCAGTTTTCGCAGTTGTCGTTAACATCTTACCGCCATCGTCTGGCGTGGCCATTGTTGATTGCTTTCACGCTGAGTTCTTCGGTCAGGTGGCTCACCAGGATTTCAAAGTCGTAAACCTATGGGAAATTGACGCCAACCTGGTGTTTGAGCACAATTTGACAAGCCTCCTGCCCTTTGTTCCCATTATGCGTGGCGGTCAGGATGAGAAACTGGTGAGCAAGGCGGTAGTTAGTCTGCGCGCAGATGAAACCTTGTCTGAATTGGAGTCACTGCTGGCGTTTTTTAGCAGATTTGTCTTCAGCCCAGATCTGGTGCAAAAGATCATGAGGTGGGATATGCAAATTCTACGTGAGTCACCCTGGTTCAATGAGTTGATTCAAGAGGGGATCCAACAAGGCCGTCAAGAAGGACGACAAGAAGGCGCGGAACGTGAGCGCGAAGCGCTGGCGCTCCACATCCTCGAACATCGCTTCGGCCCGCTGCCGGATGTCATTGTGAATCGTGTCAGCACCGTACCCACAGACGATCTACGCCGCTTGGTGGATGTGGTGCTGGATGCGTCTGATCTAACAACGGTGATCAACTTCATGGCGGAACTGCCCGTCAAACCAACCAATGGGCAGGAAGAACCGTTGCCAACGCAAATGCCTCTGCCGGACTGAACAGAACTGTTATTCGTTGCGGGAAAGGATGGCCAGCTGATGATCAGCGTGGACACCATTGTACACGGCGGCATCGTGGTCACGATGAACGCCAAAGAGGAGATCGTGGCCGATGGCGCCGTGGCGGTGCGCGAGGGCCAGGTGGTCGCGGTGGGACCCGCGGCGACGATCTTGAGCCGCTACGAAGCGCCCGAGATGGTTGATTGCGCGGGGCAGGCCATCATCCCAGGGCTGATCAATGCGCACACGCACGTGCCCATGAGTCTTCTGCGCGGCCTGGCCGATGACCTGCGCCTGGATGTCTGGCTGCTCGGCTACATGATGCCGGTGGAGCGAGAATATGTCGGCGAGGATTTTTGCCACTGGGGCGCCTTGCTCTCGTGCGCCGAAATGATTCACTCCGGCGTCACCTGCTTCAACGACATGTATTACTACGAGGATGCGGTGGCCCGCGCGGTAGACACGGTCGGTCTGCGCGCTATCCTGGGGCAGACGATTTTACGCTTCCCATCGCCGGACGCGGCCAGCTACGATGAAAGCCTGGCCTACTGCCGCCAGTTCATCGAACGTTGGCGCCAGCACCCGCGCATCGTGCCGTCAGTGGCGCCGCACGCGCCGTATACATCCACGCCGGAAATGCTCGAAGCCTGCGTCAACTTGGCGCTGGAGTTCAATGTGCCGCTGCACATCCACCTGTGTGAAACGTCGCTGGAGGTGATGAACAGCCGCCGCGAGCATGGCGATCCGCCGATCGCCTATGTCAATCGCCTGGGCCTCTTCCAGGCCAAAGTCATCGCCGCGCACTGCGTTCACCTGGACGACGGCGAAATGCGCATCCTGGCGAATACCCGCACCGGCGTTTCCCACAACCCATCGAGCAACATGAAGCTTGCCAGTGGAGTGGCGCCGGTGGTGCGCCTGCGCAGCCTGGGCGTCCATGTCGGCTTGGGCACCGACGGGCAGGCCAGTAACAACGATCAAGACATGTTCGAAGAGATGCGCCTGGCGGCCTTCCTGCCCAAAGGCACAATGGGCGACCCGACGCTGCTGCCCGCGCAAGACGTTTTTGCCATGGCCACGATCGAAGGCGCGCGCGCGGTTCATCTCGATCACCTGATCGGTTCCATCGAGGTAGGTAAGCGCGCGGATTTGGCCGTGGTGGACATGAAGTCGCCGCACCTGACCCCGCGCTATCAACTCAGCCCGTCCAACATCTATTCGCACCTGGTTTACGCGGCCAAGGCCAGCGATGTGTGCCAGGTGATGGTAGATGGTCAATGGCTGATGCGTGACGGTGAGCTGCTCACGATTGATGTGCCGCTTGTGATCGAGAAGGCGACGGAGTTCGCGGCCCGCATCAACACCTTCATCGGTCATCGTGAGCAAAGCCTGCTCGACAAGCTGCTGGCGGTCAGCGACCTGGACACCCAGCAGTCGCTGCAGGAGTCGTTCGAAGTGCAGGTGAAAGTGGAAGTGGAAGACCTGCGCCCGATCGAGGACCTGCTGCATCAGGCGCCGTTCGAGATCATTCGGCGCAGCGTACGCCAGCAGTTTGACACCTATTTCTTGTTCGACCAGGGCAAGATGGGCGGCTATGTGCGTTACCGCGAGGATAACAAGATCATGGAGCCGGAAGATGGACGGCAAGGCGTAGGGCCTGGGCCATCCATTCAGCCGCGCTACTACCTGACCGTGATCGGCGAAACCAAAGAGCGCGAATACGCCGATTCGGTCATCCTGTCGCGCTCCCATTACCTGGCGACGGCCGTGCACTCGCTGCGTTTCTACCAGGAGTATTTCCAGCCTGACCGAGTGCGCGAGATCATCAAGTGGCGCACGCGCTACTGGGTGCGCTACAAGGGCGAGGAGTTTGCCCTGAACTGCGACCGCCTGAGCAAGCCGATGGTCAGCACGCCGTTCCTTGAGATCAAGAGCCGCACCTGGTCGCGCGCGGACGCGGAAAAGAAGGCCGACCTGATCGGCGAGATCTTGCGTCTGCTGAAGATCAACCTGCGCAGCCGACGCCTGGGCGAGTACACCTCCCTGGCCGGGTGACGGGTGAGCGTATTGTGATTCATATCCGCAAACTGGCGCCCTTTGTGCGACCCTACTGGCTGCCCGCGCTCTTGAGCTTGATTCTGCTGACCCTGGTCGTGTTCTTGGATCTGAGCATACCGCGCCTGGTTCAGCACATAATTGACCAGGGCATTGCGCAGCAGAATCGCACGGTGGTGATGCAAACATCCCTGCTCATGCTAGGCATCTCCGTTCTCAGCACAGTCCTGGCGATCGGCAATAACATCTACTCGGTGCGCGTGGGCGAGAGCGTGGCGCGTGATCTGCGCGAGGCCATGTTTCTCAAGATCCAGGCCTTTTCGTTCACCAACCTCGATCAGTTTTCAACCGGCAAGCTAATGGTGCGCCTGACCGCAGACACGGCCGCGGCGCAGCGCCTGGTACAGATCACGCTGCGCATCGGTACACGTGCGCCTCTCTTGATGATCGGCAGTCTCATCCTGATGCTCAACACCGACCAGCGTCTGACGTTGAACCTGCTGCCGCTCCTGCTGGTGACGTCCGTCGTGATCGTCTTCTTCAGCGTCAAGATGGAGCCTCTATTTCGCGTCGCGCAGCAGAAACTGGATTGGCTCAACACCGTGCTGCAGGAAAACATCGCGGGCGCGCGCCTGGTCAAAGCCTTCGTGCGCGCCGAGTATGAGGACCAACGCTTCGAAGCGCCCAACGAAGAGTTCACGAACCGCAGTATCCACGTCATGCAGTGGATGGCTACCATGTCGCCAGTGCTGAGCGTGTTGGTCAGTTTCGGGATCGTCGCTGTGATCTACATCGGAGGCATGCAAGCCATCCGTGGCGACCTCACCCTGGGGCAAATCGTCGCTTTCACCAACTATCTGCTCACCACCATGGGCCCGTTGACGATGATGGCGATGCTGTCTAACGTGTGGGCCAATGGCATCGCCTCCATGCAGCGTATGGACGAAGTGCTGGATACGGTTTCCGATGTGCAAGAAGCCGCCGACGCACGGCCGCTGCCCAATCCGGCCAGCGGTCGTGTGGTTTTCGAGCATGTGTCATTCCATTATGGCAGCAGCAGCGACGGCCTGGTGCTTGAAGATGTCAACCTGACCGCCGAGCCGGGGCAGATGGTGGCCATTTTGGGCGCCACCGGCGCGGGCAAGACCTCGCTCGTCAACCTCATCCCGCGCTTCTACGATGTCTCTGCCGGCCGCGTCCTGGTTGACGGCGTTGACGTGCGCGACCTCCAGCAGGATTCCCTGGTTGGACAGATTGGCGTGGCGCCCCAGGAGACCACCCTGTTCTCAGGCACGGTGCGCGACAACCTCTGCTATGGGCGACCTGGCGCCAGCGAGGCCGAAGTGATCGCCGCAGCCAAAGCGGCCCAGGCGCATGACTTCATCCTCAAACTGCCGTTGGGGTACGACACGCATGTGGAAGAGCGCGGGGTCAATCTGTCCGGCGGACAGAAGCAGCGCCTGGCGATCGCCCGCGCCTTGATCGTACGACCCAAGATCCTCATCCTGGATGACAGCACGAGCGCGGTTGACGTCGAGACCGAAACCCGGATTCAGACTGAGATCGAAGAGTTGGCGGCCGGCAGCACCAGTTTCGTCGTGGCGCAGCGGATCAGCACCGTGCTCAATGCCGACAAGATCATCGTCATTGACAAAGGCCAGATCGCAGCGCAGGGCACGCACAGCGAGCTGCTGCAATCCAGTCCCATCTATCGCGAAATCTACGCGTCACAACTGGGCAACGGGCTGCGCGAGCTGGGAAACGGCCATGAGCCGCGGCCGCGCGCGGCGCTGGCGCGTGAGCCGGAGAAAGCCTAGGCTATGGCGGTTCAACCTGCAACCCCTGCCAGCGACTTTCGCGCCCGTATGCAGCCCCGCGGGCCGATGAGCGCGGCCAGGATTGAAAAAGCGGCCAAGCCGCGCGAGGCGTTGGCGCGTCTGGCTCTCTACCTGCGGCCGTTCAAACTGACGATGATCCTCGTGCTTGTACTAGTTTTGCTCTACACCGGGTTGGGTTTGCTAGGTCCTTACCTGATGGGCGTGGCTATTGACCGCTTCATTGCCAACAAGGATGTCGCCGGGTTGGGGCGCATCGCGCTGTGGATGGTGGTGGTTTACCTGGCGAACAACGTCGCGCAAGCGGTCGCTAACTGGGTCATGGCCGATGTCTCCCAACGGACGCTCAAGAACCTGCGGCGCGATCTGTTCCGGCACATCCAGGAGCTTTCCCTCGCTTACTTTGACCGCCATCCCGCGGGTGAGATGATGAGCCGCCTGACGAACGACATTGACGTCATCAACCAGGCGGTCTCGCAAAATGTCACCGCGCTCGTTGCCAGCGTGCTGTCGCTTGTGGGCATCGTCATCGCCATGTTTGTGCTGAACCACTGGCTGGCCCTGGCGACCCTGCTCGTGGTGCCGATCATGCTGGCGTTCACGGAGTTCGTGGCCCGGTATACGCGCCGCGGTTTCCGGCGTCTGCAACGGGAACTGGGAAGCATGAACGGGATCATGGAGGAAGCGATCAGCGGGCAGAAGGTGATCAAGGCTTTCCGTCGCAATGACTCGGTGATTGACACCTTTCGCAGCCACAACCAGGCCGTCTTCAAGGCCGGGGTGTATGCCAACACCTACGCCTTGCTCTTGATGCCGCTGACCAATGTCCTGGGCAACTTTTTCGTCATCGTGCTGGCCGGACTGGGCGGCTGGCTGGCGCTGCAGGATCTGGTGACGGTAGGCACGATCGCGACGTTCATATATTACGGCCAAAACTACATCCAGCCGCTGCGCCAGCTCGCCAACATGTATAACTCGATCCAGGCTGCGCTGGCCGGCGCGGAGCGCGTCTTCGACATGATTGACACCCCGCCCGAAATCGCGGACCCTCCGACAGCCGTGGAGCTGGAGACGATCAAGGGCGATGTGCAGTTCGACCAGGTGCAGTTTGGCTATCTGCCTGATGTGCCCGTGATCAAGCACATGACGCTGGCGGCCGCGGCCGGCCAGACCGTGGCGCTCGTCGGGCCAACCGGCGCCGGTAAGACGACCCTGATCAATCTGCTGTCGCGATTTTATGAGATCCAGGGCGGCGCGATTACGATTGACGGCGCCGATATCCGCGATCTGCGCAAAGCCGATTTGCGGCGCCGGCTGGGAATTGTGCTGCAGGACACGTTCCTGTTTGCGGACACGGTGCAGCAAAACATCCGCTATGGCCGCCTGGAAGCCACGGATGCCGAGGTGGTGCACGCCGCGGAAATGGCCGACGCCGACCACTTCATCCGCCAATTGCCATTGGGCTACCAGACCGTCCTCTCCGAACGGGCAAGCAATCTCAGCCAGGGTCAGCGCCAGATGCTGGCGATTGCCCGCGCCATGCTGGCCGACCCCGCGATCCTGATTCTCGATGAAGCCACCAGCAGTGTGGACACGCGCACCGAGGTGCGCATCCAGCAGGCGCTCTTGCGACTAATGCAGGGCCGCACCAGCTTCGTGATTGCCCACCGGCTGAGCACCATTCGTGACGCCGACAACGTGGTGGTCATCAACAACGGCGAGATCGTGGAGCAGGGTACGCACGAGCAACTGCTGGCCCGGCGCGGCTTCTACTATCAATTGTACATGAGCCAATTCAAAGGCCAGGCGATCTAGCTTGAAAATAGGCCGCGGATGAACACGGATCGCCACGGATTGCCTGTTTTCATCCTCGGTTGTGCGTCCGGCGCATGGATAACTAACCTGAAAACAGGCCGCGGATGAACACGGATCGTCACGGATCGCCTGTTTTCATTCACGGCTGTGCGCGGGGCGCCTGGGTAACTTTGCAGTGGTCGCAGCGATTTTGATCGCCCGCTCGCCCCCCATGGTGAAATGCGCCACGGGCCGACAAATGACATTAACTCGCTGTGCGGTTGGGTTTACAATCCAGTCTGCCTGGCTAATGAGGAATGACCATCATGAGCATTGCTAAAACTGCCAATCCACCAACCGCACAGCCAACGCACGGACTGCCTGTGGGCGTTAGCGCGCCCCGCAAAGCATCCAAAGCCGAAATCTACTATCCCGAATCGGACGGCAAACCTATGGGCGAGACCGACTGGCACATTACCGTGATAATGTACCTGTAGGCGTCAAAGAGTATTTTCTTTTTGATCCACTGGGAGAGTACCTCGACCCGCGCTTGCAGGGATTCCGCCTGAGCGATCGCTTCTATACGCCGCTTCCGTTGGCAGCCGATGGTACGCTGCTGAGCGATGAGTTGGGATTGATTCTGCGCCCTGAGAATGAGATGCTGCGCCTGGTAGACCCTGCGACAGGGCAAAGCATTCCCACGATCAACGAAGCGTTGGCCCAGGCGCAGGTCGAGGCGCGACGTGCTGATCAAGCAGAGGCTGAGCTGGCTCGCCTCCGGGCGGAATTGGCTCTCCTGCGGAGCCAGACACCGAAGGAATGATTCTGCCGCTGGCTGCGTCCACCAGGCGTAGGCTACCCACCCCTGGCTCATCACGCGCGTCCAGCAACCACAATCGGCTGCCTTGGTGGGTGACGGCAGCATCTATCCAACCTCCAAGGGTCGCCGTCAGCACGAACCTCTGCTCGTTGCGATCAGCATCCAGCACCTGAACGCTGGCGCTGTGCCCTTCACTCTTCCGATCTACCAGGTACAGTCACTCGTGCGAGCGGGCGGCGTCAGGCTCGACTACAAGCGGCGCAGGCGCAATCACCAGCCTGGACCACGCACTGCCCGTTTCGGACAATGTGCGCAGCTTTTGGCCGGTCGCCAGATCGTAAATCACGATCTGCTGGCCGTATGGATCGCTGGTAACCAGCACATGGTCGTTGCTGCGCACAAGCGCGCTGGACAGCGGGTTTACAGAATCCCACCGATCGGGACTGACAGCCAGGTTGGCAAACGGAGGATCAACCAGCCATTGATTCTCCAGCGCCTGCGTCTCCAGGTTATAGAACCAGATTTCGCTCGCCAGACCGGCATCGCCTTCGCTGCCGTGGCTCAGGCCCAAAACCAGGGTGGGCGGGGTTTCGATTTGTGTCACCTGGAACGGCATCACGCGATGCCCGGCCTGCAGCGGCAGGTGCACTTCGCTCGCCACGCGACCGACCGCCAAATCTACTTCGCTGAGGATGCCGTCCTCGCTGACCGCGATCAAGAATTGACCATCGGCCGACATCACGGCGCCGGCTACGGTGGGTGACGCAGACGCCTGGCTCCGCCCCAACGGCAGCCTCAGACGGCGGTTGACGGTGTGCAGCCGCAAGTCGTTGAAGTGCATCAGGCCGTTACGACAGAGGTCATACAACCAACGGCCATCGGGGGCAGCGAAGACAAAGCGCGCGCCCGTGCAGCCCGCCTCGTTGGTCAGCGGGCCGACAACGCTGGAAATGACCTGCTCGCCGGTAGCCGGATCGAACTGGTCAATCGCGAAGGTCTGACTTACCAAACGTTGTGCGTAGAGGGCCGCGCCATCTGGCGCCATGATCAACGCGGGAGGACCGGCGTTGCGCGGCAAACGTACGCGATTGAGAAGTTCAGTCTGGCGCAGCATGGTCCACGAGCGGGTGTCGAACAAGCGTAGACGGCCCTGCGCACCGTCCGCGGTGGTGAAGTCGGCCACGTACAGCCTGGACCCATCGGGCGACAGCGTGAACTGCGCCGCGTTGCCGACCGGTAGTCGGCGGATCACATTGCCCACCAGCGAACTGGACACCACCAGGCTGTTTGTGCTTTTTTCGGTTTGCTGAATCCGATACAATCGGCTGGAGGCGGGCCTGGCTGGCGGAGGATTTGAAATGACTGGCGGCGCGGGCGTAATGCCTATCACGGCCGCAGCCACGGTGGGCGTTGGGGAGGTCTGCTGATCATCGGCGGGACGAATGACGCGCCACCAGCTCCAGAGCAGAATCAATCCCAGCGCGATCAGCAGCCAGGGCGGTCGAGACAACGCGCGCCGCGGTGGTGGGTCTGTCTCATGCTGTTCCCAGGTGTCTTCGCCAATTTGCCAGTCCAGGTGTTTGGGTGTTGGCACCGGTTTGACCCCCGCTGATATCCGAAGTCTCATGACTTCGGAAGTCCATTTTCCCAGACATCCGAAGTCTACGAGACTTCGGATGTCTTTCACGCAAGATACTTCCCGATCAGCATCTCCAGCCGTTTTTTGGTCTGCGCCGGAATCTGGCTGCGGTCGGTGAGGATCGCATCCTTGAGCGCGTCGGCCTGCGGGCTGGGGCCGGCCGTGGCCAACAAACGCACGGCGTTGCGCACGGCCGACTTCGCTACCTCGGCGTTGCGGAGCAGCACGCGGATGACTGCGTCCACCGTCACCGGGTCTTCGGTTTCGTGCCAGACATCATAATCGGTCACATGCGCCATGGTGGCGTAGCTTATGCCAGCCTCGCGCGCCAGCTGCGCTTCGGGCACGGCGGTCATGCCGATGATGCTGCAGCCCCACTGGCGGAAGATGCGGCTTTCGCCTTTGGTGCTGAAACGCGGGCCTTCGATGGTGATAAACACGCCGCCCTGGTGCACCGGGTTGCCGGTCTCCTGTACGGCCGCCAGGCACACGGCGCTCAAGAAGGGGCAGAAGGGGTCCGCGAGTGAGACGTGGACCACCAGGCCGCCCGTGCCGGCCGCCGGATCATCGAAAAACGAAAGCGGGCGCAGGTGCGTGCGGTCGAAGAGCTGATCGGGAATGACGATGTGACCGGGCGCGATATGCTCCTGCAACGAGCCGCAGGCTGAAATGGAGATCAGGTATTCGACGCCCAGCGTCTTGAAGCCCCAGATGTTGGCGCGCGTGTTGAGCTGCGTCGGGGAGATGCGGTGCCCGCGGCCGTGACGGGCCAGAAAGACCACGGGTGTGCCGTCCAGCACCCCGGTGATGTAGGCGTCCGACGGTGGGCCGAACGGCGTATCCAGGGTGATTTCGCGCACTTCTTGCAGCGCTTCCATCTGGTAGACGCCGCTGCCGCCAATCACGCCGATGCGAAGTGGGTCAGTCATGGATTTGGATTCCCTTTTGAGAGTTGGCTACCGGCCTCACTTCGTAAGGCCGAGATACTTGCGTGAAAAACGTCGCACGGCTTTGGCGACCGTTAGCGCGTCACGTGCTTCCTCGGTGTTTGGCGCATCACCGGGATAGCGGGCGGCAATCGCGTATTCTGACAGCGTGTTCAGGTTCTTAAGATCTACCGCGACCAGGATTCCAACGCTGGCGCACAACTCGCTCAATCGAATCAAGTCGTGTGTCCTGGGGACAACAACACCTCTGAACACCAGCATGGCTTTGAGGTACTTCTCGGCGCATTGTTGACTGCAATAACAGGCATGGTTGTTTAATGGTCGGCGCCGACGCAGCATGGTGCAAGCTGCGTCGTAATCTGCCTCAGCATATTCAGCCCAGGCGCGAAAGTCAGTTTCGGTGCTCATAAAGAACTTTGCCTTGCGACAGGATCTCTTGCACAAAAAAGTCGTGCTTGAGGAGCGATTGTTCGATCTCTGCAGGCGTACGAACCAAAATGTCCACTGGAAAGGGGCGCGGAATGAGCAAGCGAGACACACTCCAGCTACGCTCGCTACGCGACGCTGTTGTGTCAAGGATCACGAGCAGATCAACATCGCTGTCTGGTGTCGGCTTTCCGTAGGCATACGAGCCAAAGAGGATGATCTTTTCCGGCTGCAAACTTTCCGCGATCCGGCGTACTGCCAGAGGTAAGGCGCGTGCTACGGGCAGTGCGCAGCCGATCGGTGTCATCTGTAGATCGGTCACGTCCGCCAGTTCAACCGGCATCTCTTCTATTTCGGTTGTTGTTGTGTTCATGGGTCAAGAAACACGACATGGGAAATTCGCTCATGCGTTACGTCGGGCCACATTCATTCCTGTGAGCCACGATTATAACCGCGTCGCCAGTTCCGCCAAAATCTCTTGTGTGTGCTCGCCCAGGCGTGGGGTCGGACGTAGGGCCACGGCCGGCGTGTCGGACAGCAGGACGGGAAAGCCGATCTGGGGCAGCCCGCTGGCCGGTTCGATGCAGATCAACCCGCTGGCCTGCACGGCAGGCAACGCCTGCATCTCATCCAGGGTCAGCACCGGCGCGCAGCAGACATCATCGCCCAGGCGGGCCAGCCAGTGGGCCAGCGGCTGGCTGCGGATGAACGTGCAGAACGCGGCCATCCGTTCCTCCGCGCCCGGCTGCGGGTTGAACCCGAGCGGCTTGAGATCAGGGCGCGCCAGCCGCTCGCATACCTCGAACCAGAACTTGGGCTCCAGCGCGCTGATGGCCAGGTGGCGACCATCGGCGCATTCATAGACGTTGTAGCACAGACTGCGGCCGGTCAACATGCCGGTGCCGCTCGGCTCGTCCGCGCCGGGCGTTGCGGCCTGCACCGGCAGCAGAAAGGCCAGCCAGGCCAGCGTGCCGCCGAGCATGGAAACATCCAAGAACTGCCCGCGGCCGCTGCGCGTGCGCGCCAGCAGCGCGGCCAGGATGGCGGTGAGCGCGGGCATCGCGCCGCCGCCAATGTCGGCGATCTGCACCGGCAGCGGCGCCGGCGTCTGCTGCATCGCGCCGACGCTCAACATGCCGCTTTCCGCCACGTAGTCCAAATCGTGCCCAGGGCGGTGACTGGCCGGGCCGGTCTGGCCGTAACCGCTGATGGCGCAGTAGATCAGGCGCGGGTTGACAGCCGATAGCTTGTCATAATCAAGAGACAGGCGCGCCATGACGCCGGGGCGAAAAGACTCGATCAAGACATCGGCCGTTTGCACCAGCTTGAGGAAAATCTCGACATCGCCGGCCGCCTTGAGGTCCAGGCAGAGGCTGCGCTTGCCCCGGTTGAGCGCGGCGAAGTAGGGGCCGAGGCCGCTTCCGTTGGGGTCGCCCAGCCAGCGGCCCAGGTCGCCAACGCCAGGCGCTTCGATTTTGATCACATCAACGCCCAGGTCGGCCAGCCAGAGGGTGGCAAAGCCGCCGGGCAGATAACGGGTCAGGTCAAGAACGCGAATGCCTTCGAGTGCGAGCATAAAGGGCCTTTCATCGAGCGGATGCGTGCATTTTAGCATGATTGCGGTCAAAGCCAAAGGGGCGCGTGGGGAGAGGCGCGTTTCGATGTCGGGGCCAGCCACGCGTGTTGAGTGTGCGACCGTACCCGGCGCGTGGCGTGGACGGCTCTGCGCCAGGCTCAAAGCCTGTTCGTCAGCTGTGGTGGGCTTTGTACTCGTTGCGGCGACTTGCAGCCCCCCGATCTGCCCCCAGTTTGAAATGCACCCCTGCCAGACAGCTGTTCCAAATGTGGCCAGGTTTTTGATCACAGAGATCACAAAGAACGCAAAGAAGCTACCAATTTGCGCCTGATTTTCCGTTTCTTTGTGTTCACCCACCCCCGCATGTGTTCTTTGCGGTTGAATGTGTGCTACATTTGGAATTTCTGCCTGCCAGAAAAGAGACTTGATATTTCTCTCGCGGTGGTGTAAAATCGTGCCAGGCGTCTTTGCCGCTACCTTGCGCTTCGGGTAGGCGCGCAAGGCCGCTCTCAAGTTCCATATCCCACGTTTTCCGTAGGCTCACTTCAAGCGGCGCCAGGGTAGCGCTGGCGCCTAAACATAAATCCGTGCCAATATCGCATGATATGTTTGATGTTACCAACACTGAACGATGAAAGAGAGGAAGAATCATGAGTGGAAAACCGATTCACATTACCCAGTTTGATCTTGAGCGTTTGCGGAAACTGCTTCTTGACGCACAATCTACCAGTTACCGCAAAAGTGACTATCTGGAAAGACTTCAAATGGAAATTGATCGCGCAGAAGTAGTTCCGCCAAAGGATATACCAAGTGATGTTGTCACCATGAATTCCACGGTTTGTATCGAAGATCTTGACACAAATGAAGAAGAAATCTATACGCTGGTTTTTCCAGAAAATGCCGACCTGAGTCAAGGGAAAATCTCGATACTGGCGCCTGTTGGAACAGCCATGTTAGGTTATGAGGTGGGAGACTCGTTTGAATGGGAAGTTCCAGCCGGAAAAAGAAGGTTGAGAGTCAAGAGAATCCTGTATCAACCTGAAGCATCCGGTGATTATCACCTTTAGGCATCCTACACCATAGGAAAACGAGACAGCATCAACTCAACATTGAGGATTGTGTTATCTCCAAAACGCGCCCAACAAAGCGTGCACCAGACGCTGTGGATTCTGCCGCATTAACGAACCATCCGCGGCAATGCATCAACCCATGAACTCCATCAAGTCCAAACAACGCGTCGCCGACCACGGGGAGGTCTTTACCCCGGCGTGGATGGTCGAAGCCATGCTCGACCTGGTCAAAAGCGAAACGGAGCGCATTGACGCCCGCTTCCTGGAGCCGGCCTGCGGCAGCGGCAACTTCCTCGTGCAGATCCTGCGGCGCAAGCTGGCCGCCGTGGAACTCAAGTACGGCAAGTCGGACTTCGAGCGGCGGCATTATGCGCTGCTGGCGCTGATGTGCATCTACGGCATCGAGCTGCTGGCGGACAACATCGCCGAGTGCCGCGCTAATTTGCTGGAAATCCTGGCGGCCTACTTGAATCTGGAGGAGGCGGATGAACTCTATCGCGCCGCGTCCTACGTGCTGTCGCAGAACCTGGTGCACGGCGACGCGCTGGCCATGCGCACCCACGAAGGCCGGCCAATCACCTTTGCCGAATGGGGCTACCTGGGCAGGGGCAAATTCCAGCGCCGCGACTTCCGCTTCGACACCCTCACCCTGTCGTCGTCCTTCAGCGCCGAGGGCTCGCTCTTCGCCCACCTGGCGAAGCACGAGATCTTCACGCCGATCAGAACCTACCCGCCGCTGACCGTGAGCGACCTGGCGGCGTTGAGAGGAGCTAACCACGAATGAACGCGAATGAACACGAATTGATGATGAACGCGAATGAACACGAATTGATTTTGAAAGAAGAGGTTTATGGGATTGTTGGGGCCGCGATGGAGGTGTCGAATGTGTTGGGGGCCGGTTTTCTGGAAGCGGTTTATCAGGAAGCGCTGGGGATCGAGTTAAGAAGCCGCGCCCTGCCCTTTGTCGCCCAGCCCACCATCAGAATTGCCTACAAAGGCCATATCCTTGCCCAGGAATATGTCCCTGATTTTATTTGCTATGACCAGGTCATTGTGGAAATCAAGGCGATCAAGGCGTTGACCCCTATCGAACAAGCGCAGTTGCTCAACTACCTGAAAGCGACGGGGAAACCCGTCGGGCTTCTGCTCAACTTCGGCGCGCCCAAACTGGAATGGAAACGCATGGTTTTCAGCCAGTCCGATATTCGCGTCCATTCGCGTTCATTCGCGGTTAAGAAAGAAGGCGACAACCCATGACCCCCCAAGCCAGCTTCGCGCTGCGCGGCCGCAACCCGGATGTACTGACGTGCATCGCCAACCTCTCCAACGACGAGGTCTTCACGCCGCCGGAGTTGGCGAACCGCATGCTGGACATGCTGGCCGCGGCATGGGCAGCGGATCATGGCGGCGCGAACCTCTGGGCGGACAAGTCGGCGCGCTTCCTCGACCCTTGCACGAAGTCGGGCGTCTTCTTGCGCGAGATCACCAGCCGCCTGACCAGGGGCCTGGCGGACGAGATGCCAGACCTTGAGGCGCGGGTCAACCACATCCTGACGCAGCAGGTGTACGGCATCGCCATCACCCACCTCACCAGCCTGCTGGCGCGGCGCAGCCTCTACTGCTCGAAGCACGCCAACGGCAAGCACTCCATTGCCAGGGGATTCAGAAGTGACGCGGGCAATATCTGGTTCGAGCGGATGGAGCACACGTGGGTAGATGGCAGGTGCGCGTACTGCGGCGCAAGTCAGAAAACTTTGGACCGGGGCGAGGGGCTTGAAACGCACGCCTATGCGTTCATCCACACCGACGACATCAAGACTCGGGTGGCCGAGTTGTTTGGAGGCCAAATGCAGTTTGACGTGATCATTGGCAACCCACCGTATCAACTGAGCGATGATGGCTTTGGAACGAGTGCAGCGCCCATTTATCAGCACTTCGTTGAGCAAGCAAAGGCGTTAGAGCCACGTTACCTGTCGCTGGTCATTCCTGCCCGTTGGTTCGCTGGTGGCAAGGGTCTGGATGAATTCAGAGAATCGATGCTTGCAGACAATCGTCTGCGGTCAATTGACGACTTTCTCAGCGCGTCGGATGTCTTTCCTGGGGTGGGCCTCAAGGGTGGCGTCTGTTACTTCCTGTGGAACCGGGATCACCCAGGTCCCTGCCAGGTCACCACCCATTTCAAGGACTGGCCTGTGTCAACAGACAGCCGCCAGCTCCTCGAAGAGGGCGTGGACGTGTTCATCCGATTCAATCAAGGACTGTCTATCCTCAAAAAGGTCATGGCTCTGGAGAGTGGGGAAACCCAATCGCTCTCACTGCCTGAAAGCAAGCGTTTCGACCGAATAGTGAGTGCGAGAAAGCCATTCGGGCTAGAGACAACGTTCAAGGGCACAGTCGCCAGGGGTGCGGGTGACGTATTGGTCTACCAAAACGGCGGTACGGGATACATGCCCAGAAGTTCAATCTCGATTGGCGCTCACCTGATCGATAAATGGAAGGTATTCACCGGCCGGGCTGCTCCTGGTACTGGCAACAGAGACACCTACCCGCACAGGATCATTAGCACGCCATTCATTGGGGAGCCGGGCAGCATCTCTTCAGAAACCTATCTTTGCATCGGGCCGTTCGACTCCAGGAGCGAGGCGGAAAGTGCCCTGTCATACCTCTCCTGTCGGCTAACTCGACTGCTGATCCTTCTACACAAGCCATCCCAAGACACCACGCGCAAGGTCTACACCTTTGTGCCGCTCCAGGACTGGACGAGGCGGTGGACGGACGAGGACCTCTACGCCAAATACGGCATCTCCGCTGACGAGATTGCGTTCATTGAGAAGGTCGTCCGCCCGATGGATCTCAGCGGAGATGACTCTGATGAGTAAAACCATGGAGGATATTCTCGCGCCTAAGCCGGAGGCCTGCCCATGACGCCGCTGGAGAAGTTCTACACGGACGATCCCCGCTGGCACGAAAAGATTGGCGACATCCACGCCCTGCTGGAGCGCGTCAAGATCAGCGAGGAACAGTCCGGCGATGTGCTGCACCTGCGCAAGCTGAGCCGCATCCTCTCGATTCATGCCTCCACCGCCATCGAAGGCAACCGGCTCACCCTGGGCCAGGTCGCCGATGTCATCAACGGCAAATACATTGACATCGCGACTGAAACGAGGGCGGATGTCCCTGTAAATGTCCCTGTAAATGCTGTTTCGGACAAGATCTTGATCTTGTTGCGAGCTAACCCGAAGGCCACGGCGCAAAAGCTGGCACAGGTCGTTGGCGTAAACGACAAAACCATCAAACGCCATCTCAAAACGCTGCGCGAACAGGGTCGGCTGGAACGTGTCGGTTCCGACAAGACCGGCCATTGGGAAGTCATCGAGGGGCCGCCATGAGCAAACCCACCATCGAAGAGATCCTCGCCCCCAAGCCTGCCGCCCGGCCGCGCATCTACGCCTACGCGATTGATGACGCGGCGCACCAGGGTCTCCTCAAGGTGGGCCAGACCACGCGCGATGTGAAGCAGCGCGTGGCCGAGCAGCTCAAGACCGCGGCGATCAAGAACTGCCGGATCGAACTGGACGAAGCCGCTGCGCGCGACGACGGGACCCTCTTCAGCGACCACGAGGTGCGCGCGGCCCTGGCCCACAAGGGTTTCGAGCGGGTGGCGCTGGAGTGGATGCGCTGCGCGGTCGCCGACGTACAAACCGTGCTCGCCGAACTGCGCACCGGCCAGCGCTTCACCGGCGCGCATCACGAAACCTTTGCTATGCGCCGCGAGCAGGCCGAGGCCGTCCACAAGACGCACGCCTACTTCCACTCGATCTGGCAGGAGGACATGCACGCGGTCCCGCGCTTCCTGTGGAACGCCAAGATGCGCTTTGGCAAGACCTTTGCTGCCTACCAGCTCGCCAAACGGCTGGGCGCCAAACGTGTGCTCGTCGTCACCTTCAAGCCCGCCGTCGAAGATGCGTGGCAGACAGACCTGGAGTCGCACGTGGACTTCGACGGCTGGCAGTACCTCTCGCGCAACTCCGGCAGCGACCCGATGCAGATTGACCGCCGCAAGCCGTTGGTCTATTTCGGCTCTTTTCAGGACCTGCTCGGCCGCGATGCCGCGGGGAACATCAAGCCCCGGCACGAATGGCTCCGCAACGTGAGTTGGGACCTCGTGGTCTTCGACGAATACCATTTTGGCGCGTGGCGCGACACCGCCAAGGAACTGTTCGAGGGCGAAGAGGCGGTGGTCGCGCTCAAGGAAACCAGACTGGAGTACGCTGCCGGCCTGGAGGATGTGAACGAAGACCTCAGCGAGCTCTCGGAGAAAGAGATCGAGTTCCTGCCCATCACGACCAAGGCGTACCTCTACCTCTCTGGCACGCCGTTCCGCGCGCTGGCCACAGGCGAGTTCATCGAGGAGCAGATCTTCAACTGGACCTACACCGATGAGCAGCGGGCCAAGGAAGTGTTTGCCGCCAACCACCCCGGTCAATGGAACCCCTACGCCGCGCTGCCGCAGATGCGCCTGCTCACCTACCAGATGCCGGACGAACTGCTGGCGATCGCGAGCGCCGGCGAGTTCGACGAGTTCGATCTCAACGCGTTTTTCGAGGCAACGGGCACAGGCAAGGCGGCGCACTTCAGGCACAAGGACGACGTGCAGAAATGGCTGGATATCATCCGCGGCGGGTACACGCCCAAGTCGGTGGAGTACCTGAAGACGGGCACGCGGCCGCCGTTTCCCTATTCGGACGTGCGCCTGCTGCCCTACCTGCAGCACTCGTTCTGGTTCCTGCCCAATGTGGCGGCTTGCCACGCCATGTCGAACCTGCTGGCTGAGAAGCACAACACCTTCTGGCGTGACTACCAGGTGATCGTCGCTGCCGGCGCCTCGGCGGGCATCGGGCTGGAGGCGCTGCCGCCGGTGCGCCAGGCCATCGGCAGCGGCTTCGAGACCAAGACCATCACGCTCTCCTGCGGCAAGCTGACCACGGGCGTCACCGTGCCGCAGTGGTCCTCCATCCTCATGCTGCGCAACCTCAAGTCGCCGGAGACCTACTTTCAGGCCGCGTTCCGCGTGCAGTCGCCGTGGGCCATCAAGAATCCCAACGGCGACAACCCGAACGAGGAGGAGATCCTCAAGCCTCTCTGCCTCGTGTTCGACTTTGCGCCCACGCGCGCGCTGCGCCAGCTCTCCGAGTACGGGATCGGTCTGTCGCCCAACGAGCCAAACCCGGAGAATGCGGTCAAGGATCTCGTGTCCTTCTTACCCGTGCTGGCCTACGACGGCGCGAACATGACGCAGATCGACGCGGGCGGCATCCTCGACATCGCCATGGCGGGCACGTCGGCCACCCTGCTGGCGCGCAAGTGGGAGAGTGCGCTGCTCGTCAATGTGGACAACGACACCTTGCGCCGCATTCTGGACAACCCGGAGGCCATGGCGGCGGTTGAGCGCATCGAAGGCTGGCGCGCGCTGGGCGACAACATCATCGAGACGATCATCAACAAGAGCGAGCAGGTCAAGGATCTCAAGAAGAAGGCCAAGGACAAGGATCTGACGGCCAGGGAAAAGCAGGAGCTCAGCGACGAGGAAAAGGAGTACAAGTCCAAGCGCAAACTCGTGCAGGAGAAGCTGATCAAGTTTGCGACGCGGATTCCCGCGTTCATGTACCTGACCGACTTCCGGGAGAACACCCTGCAGGATGTCATCACCAAGCTGGAACCGGACCTCTTCCTCACTGTCACCGGCTTGACGGTGAAGGACTTTCACCTGCTCGTGCAGCTCAAGGTGTTCAACACCGAGCAGATGAACCAGGCCGTCTTCGCCTTCCGTCGCTACGAAGATGCGTCCCTCCGCTACACCGGCATCGAGAGCCATCCGGGACTGACCCATTACGGGCTGTACGACACGGTGGTGGCAAGAGAGTGACGCGCGGTCACACGAACCTGCCGGCTACTAACCCAGTAAGGCGGACGGCGGGCTGGGCAGCGTGCAGACGAGGGGATGACATGATTCCACAGAGAGACATTACTCCAACGGCGGCTTTGCGGCTTGGCCTGTGCTGCCAGTTCGTGAGCCAGCCGATCAAGTTCCGCGTGACGACGGCCACCGCCATCCTGCGCTTGCCCAGGCCCGCGCAGTTGGCGCGGCTGGCCGAGCTGTGCCGCGCCAATGCCGAGGCGCTGCTGGCCGCGCTGCAATTCTGCGCGGGCCATGGCATCGGCGCCTTCCGCATCCTCAGCCAGATTCTGCCCGTGAAGACGCATCCGGAGGCGGGGTACGAGATGAGCGAACTGCCAGACGGAGCGGACATCATGGCGCGCTTTCGGGCGTGCGGTCAGTTTGCTCGCGCCAACCATCTGCGGCTCTCGTTTCATCCCGATCAGTACGTCGTGCTCAATTCCCCCAACCCCATCACCCTGGCGAATTCGCTCGCCGAACTGGACTACCAGGCCGAGGTCGCGGAATGGGTCGGCGCCGATACGATCAACCTCCACGGCGGCGGCGCGTATGGCGACAAGGCCGCTGCGCTGAACGCGTTGCGCCGGAACATCGAACGCCTGCCCGCGTCGGCGCGGGCACGCCTCACGCTGGAGAATGACGACAAGGTGTACACGCCATCCGATCTGCTGCCTGTCTGCGCTGACACGGGCGTGCCGTTGGTTTACGACGTGCATCACCACCGCTGCCTGCCCGACGGCCTCAGCGTGGCTGAGATCACCGCGCGTGCGCAGAAGACATGGCCGGCCGAACCCCTCTTCCATATCTCCAGTCCCCTCGACGGGTGGGACGGACCGAAGCCGCAGCGGCATCACGATTACATTGACGCCGGGGATTTCCCCGTAGAATGGCTGGGGTGGCCGCTCACGGTGGATGTCGAGGCCAAAGCAAAGGAACTGGCCGTAGCCAGACTAATGGCTGATCTGAATAGGGAAGATGCACCCAGCGGCCGCTGACAAGCGCGTTCCCGTCACTGGAGCGCCGATGCCGCTCTCAGTCAGCCGTCAACAAGAAAAGAGAAAGGTCCAATGGCGCTCATTCATTGCCAGTTCTATTCGCAGGTTTTGGGGCTGATGTCCACCATGAGCGTGATTCTCCCGGATCCTCCGCCGCCTGAGGCCGCAGGAATTCAAACCAACGAAAGACCGCGCTATCCGACGCTCTACCTTCTGCATGGTATGTCTGACGATCATACGGCCTGGCAACGCCAAACGGCCATCGAGCGCTATGTGGCCGGGCTAAACCTGGCCGTCGTGATGCCCGCCGTGCAGCGGAGCTATTACGCCAACATGGCGACAGGACTGCGCTATTGGACCTTCATCAGCGAGGAAGTCCCGGCCGTAGCGCATCACTTCTTTCCCCTGTCCACGCGGCGCGACGAGACCTATGTGGCCGGACTGTCCATGGGCGGCTATGGAGCGTTCAAGCTGGCCCTGACTTTCCCGGATCGCTTTGCGGCCGCAGCCAGTCTGTCCGGCGCGCTCGATGTGGTTGCCAGAGCGCAAACCGATGCCGAAGCCGGAATTGACGAACTGGGCCATATTTTTGGCCCCGTAGACTCGTTGGTTGGCAGCTCAGATGACTTGTTTGCGTTGGCGCAGCGCCTGAGCAAGGCGCGCGAGCCGCGACCGCTGCTTTACCAATGGTGTGGGACGGAGGATTCTCTTTATGCCGATAATGTGCGCTTTCATGCGCACGCCAAAGCGCTAGGCCTGGACATTCGCTACGAAGAAGGCCCGGGCGGGCATACGTGGGCCTGTTGGGATGCGCAGATCCAGCGCGTGCTGGCCTGGCTGCCAGGGGTTGGTCAGCTCTAGACAGGGGTGTATTTTAGTTTGAGGGCAATCGCTGAGCCTTTGGCGCGAGCTCAGGGCGCGTTTCGCCTCAGATCGAAATGCAATTGTCCCGTAGGGACGCCTTGACTTGAGACTGACGACGTCCCCGCGCCCGTCGTCCCGTAGGGACGATTGAATGAGGGCGCCCGGCGTATCTGCGAGAGTGGAGTTCAACCGTCCCTACGGGACGGACGCGAATGGTGCGATCATGGATGGCCGGCTCAGGTCAGATGTCCCTCCGGGACACATTCCCCATGCTATTTTCCTGGCTGACGAAGCATGGCCCCTCAGAAGGCAATAAAAAACGGCGCCAGTGCTGAGTCTTGTTCAGACCCGATGTGGTGCGCTGGCGCCGGAGACAGGATAGGATTTAGACGCGTTCGATGATCGTAGCCGTCGCCATGCCGTGGCCGATGCACATAGTCTGCAAACCATAGCGACCGCCGGTGCGCTCCAGCCGGTGCAGCATCGTGGTCATCAGTTTCGCGCCCGTGGCGCCCAACGGATGGCCGAGCGCGATGGCGCCGCCGGTCGGGTTGACGCGCGCCGGGTCTGGTTGCAGTTCATGCATCCAGGCCAGCACCACGGACGCAAACGCCTCGTTGATTTCGATCGTGTCAATGTCATGCATCGTCAGGCCAGCCTGCGCCAGGATCTTGTGCGTCGCGGGGATCGGGCCATCCAGCATGATCACCGGATCGCTGCCCACCACCACGCGGGCGACAATGCGCGCCCGCGGCGTCAGGTTGTGGCGCTTCAGCCCCTCTTCGCTGGCCAGCAGGACGGCCGCGGCGCCGTCGCTGATTTGGCTGCTGCTGCCGGCTGTGATGCGTCCGTTGGCGCGAAAAGCCGGCCGCAGCAGGCCCATCTTCGCCAGCTCCACGTTGGCGCGGAAGCCTTCGTCGTAATCCAGGAGCACATCAGCGCCGTTTTGGTTTACCGTGATGGGAACAATCTCGGCTTTGAAGTAACCGGCCGCTGTGGCCGCGGCTGCCTTCTGGTGGCTTTCGTAGCTGTAACGGTCGAGGGCCTCGCGGCTGATACTCCATTTGTCACAGATCAACTCGGCCGAGATGCCTTGAGGAATGAGATCGTAGGGGATTCCCGCATAGAACTGCTCTGGGTAATCAGAACCCATGGTCACATGGCTCATGCACTCGACGCCTGCGCCGATGGCAATGTCCATGTCGCCCGCGGCAATGGCTTGCGCCGCGAAATGGATCGCCTGTTGGCTGGAGCCGCACATGCGGTTGAGCGTCACCGAGGGCACGGTCACCGGCCAGCCGGCGTTGAGCACGGCCAGGCGTCCGATATTGGCGCCCTGGTCGCCGATGGGCGTGACACAGCCCATGACCACATCTTCGACCGCGGCCGGGTCGAGATCAACCCGGCCCACCACTTCCCGCAGTGGAATCGAGGCTACGGCCACCGGGTGCATATTGCTCAGACTGCCGTTTTTGCGGCCGACCGGCGTGCGCACGGCGGAGACAATGAAAACGTCGCGCATGTGTGTCCCTCCCGCGAATAACGAACGACGAAGGCTTGACCCTTCGTCGTTCGCGACAGATTTTTTGGTGTTTTTACTTGAACAGTTCGCGGACGATGATCGTGCGCTGAATCTGTGACGTGCCTTCGTAGATCTGGTAAATCTTGGCGTCGCGCATCAGCTTCTCAACCGGATACTCGGCGCTGTAGCCATAGCCGCCAAACACCTGCACGGCATCGGTGGTCGTCTTCATCGCCATGTCCGCGCAGAAGGCCTTGGCCATAGCCGCTTCCTTGGCATTGGGCAGATGTTGATCGGCCAACCAGGCGGACTGCCAGGTCAACATGCGGCCAGCGTGGATATTCATCGCCATGTCCGCGATCATGAAGTTGACGCCCTGGAAGGCAGCAATGGGCTGACCAAAGGCCTTGCGCTCTTTGGCATACTTGATCGCCTCTTCCATCGCCCGGCGCGCGACGCCCACGGCGCCGGCCGCCACGGGCGGGCGCGAATTGTTGAAGACTTCCATGGCCACCTTGAAACCGGCGCCCTCAGGCCCGATCCGGTTGGCGGCCGGCACTTCGACATCTTCCATGATGACTTCGCTCGTCCAACTGGCGTGCTGCCCCATCTTCTCGATTGGCTTGCTCGTCTTGACGCCCCAGCCGCGCTCGACAACAAAGAAATTCAGCCCGCGGTGGCCGCCGTTCGGATCTACTTTGGCCAGGACAACGAACAGGTCGGCTACCGGACCGTTGGTGATCCAGGTCTTGGTGCCGTTGAGGACGTACTTGTCCCCGCGGCGCTCGGCCACGGTCTTGATCCCCGCCACGTCGGAGCCTGCGCCTGGCTCAGTCACGCAGTAGGCCGGCATCTTGCGGTTGTCCATGACCCAGCCGCCCAGGTACTGCTTCTTCTGTTCCTCACTGCCGCCAATGATGATCGGCAGGCAGGCGAGTTGGTTGAGCATGGTGGCGGTCTGAATGCCAGAGCAGCCCCAGGCCAATTCCTCGGCCACCAGGCATTCCTCCAGGACGCCCACGCCCGGCCCGCCGTAGGCTTCGGGAATGTTCAGGTTCATCAGGCCGATCTCCTGGGCCTTGTTGATGATCGGCCAGGGGTACTCGCCGCTTTTGTCATAGTGTTCGACAACCGGCAGGATCTCTTTGACAGCAAAATCGTGCGCCAGATCGCGCAGCATGCGCTGTTCATCGTTGAGGGTAAAGTCGAGCATAGTGAAGCCTCCACAATTGTGTGACAGATCGCCGTTGATCGTGTGATCGCACGGTGGACAAGAAACCAAGAGAAGTGCGGAGGTATTTGATGACGCCCCGCGTCATCAGTTTACCACACAACCCGCGCACTTGGCAACTTCTATCGCTTGTGCCTAATACCACTATTGCGCGTGCGCGCTTGTAACCTTTGGCGACGACGTGACTCTAATCTTCAGACGTAGTGTCTGATCTCGGCAGTCTGTCCGCGCCCGCCTCTGCTGTCTGTCTTTTGGGCGCCGTCTGCGCAGACACATCACGCTCTGTCAGCCGTTACCCTCGCCGCCTCGCTCACGAAAGGAGTTGGATGCATGAAACGTCGCTTATGGCCCTACTTGCGGTTACGCGTCTTCCTCGTGGTCCTGGTCTCGCTCGCTGTGGTTATGGGCGCCTACACCTTGTTGGGGCGTCCGCGTCCAGTTCAGGCCACCAGCAACTATCTAGCCGCCGCACGCCTTCAATACCCCACGATCATTGGCACCGCCCTGGATAGCTGCAACCTGTGCCATTTGTCCGGTTCGAATGATAAGAATCAATATGGCGATGCCTACGAGTCGCATGGCCACAATTTCAGCGCGATTGAGCTGCTTGATTCTGATCACGATGGCTACAACAACCTGACCGAGATCAACGCGCACACCTTCCCCGGAGATGCTGCCAGTCACCCAAACGGCGCGACGGCCACGCCTACCGCGACCGGCGCCCTCACCGCCACGCCGACGCCTGTGGTGGGGACACCCACACCTACGCCTACGGTTGGCCCGGTTCCACCCGGTGTGTATAAGATCATCGGCTGGAACGACCTGGGCATGCACTGCATGAACGAAAGCTTCGCCAACCTGGCTGTTTTGCCGCCGTTCAATACGTTGTGGGCGCAGGTGGTGCGCCAGGGGCCGCAGCCAACGATTGTGACCAGCGGCGTCACGGTGGAATACAGCATCCTCGACAACACCTACTCCGCGGGCAAGACCGATTTCTGGCAATATGCACAGGCGCTGTTTGGCGTCAACTTGCCGCCCAATGTTGGGTTGACCGGCTCCACCCTCGCTGGCGTCATGCACGCAGCCGGCGATCACTTTAAGGTTGAAGGCATCCCGCTGACGCCCTACCGTGACAGCGCGCCTACCACCTGGTATCCCTATCAATTGGCGCATCTGGTTGCCCGTGACAGCGCCACCGGGCAGGTATTGGCGCAGACGATCACCGTGGCGCCGGTCTCGACTGAGATGCGCTGCGATACCTGCCACGCCGACGGCATGCAGGGCGGCATTGCTACGGGCAATGTGGAGACAAACATCTTGACCCTGCACGATCACGAGGAAGGTACGTCGTTGATGACCCATCGGCCGGTGCTGTGCGCCAACTGCCACGGCTCCAATGCACTGGGCTTACCCGGCAACCCCAACCTGCCGAACCTGTCGCGTGCCATGCATCACAGACATGCGCCAGGCAACGCGCCCATTGGAGCCGACACGTCCCTGGACACGGGAGCGGTTCAGACGCTGGCGCGCTTCGCACGCGGCGAGCCGGCGGCCGTAGACGCAGCGGCGCTCAATCCCAACGACGGTACAAACAACTGCTATTTGTGCCATCCGGGCCAGCAGACACAGTGCCTGCGCGATGTGATGTACAGCGCCGGCATGCGCTGCATGGATTGTCACGGCGGCACGGCGCAGGTGGCAGACCCGACGCGCCGGCCCTGGATAGACGAACCGAAATGCGGCGCCTGCCACGGCTCCACGTATGCCGAAAACGCCAACACGCTTTACCGCAATTCGACGGGACACGGCGGCCTCTACTGCGAATCGTGCCACGGCAGCCCCCATGCCATCTTGCCTAGCACACAAGCCAACGACAACATTCAGAACATTGCCTTGCAAGGTCATGCTGGCGCCCTGAGCGATTGCCGGGTGTGCCACGCGCAAACTCCGCCAGGTCGCGGCCCGCATGGGATCATCCAACGGCCGGCCGTCTGCGCACCCGTTGACCTGATCCGCGACCCTGGTTTTGAGATTAGTCCCCCCAACCCGTACTGGCAAACCAGCAGTAACGTGGGCAGCGCCATTTTGACCGGGGGCAGCCAGCCGGCCCCGCATCGCGGCTCTTGGATGGCCCGCCTGGGCGGCGCGGACAATGTGCAGGAAAGCCTCTGGCACACCATGACGGTCCCCAGCGGGATCTCCGGTTTGCGTGTGAGCTACTGGTGGCGCGTGGACTCGACTGACCCGGCGCCTGCGGCCGATACGCTGGCGGTGCAGGTGCGCGCAGCCAATGGCGTGGTTCTGCAGACGCTGGAAACGCTGAATAATCAAAGCGCCAGCGCTGTCTGGGCCAAGAGCACGGTCACGCTGACGCAGCCCTACGCCGGGCAGACTATTCAACTGGCTTTCGTGGCGCAAACGAACGGCAGCAACCCAACCACCTTCTACGTGGATGATGCGGACATTATGAAGGTCTGTTTGAGCGGCCTGAGCGGCGACGTCACCGGTGATTGCCAGGTCACCGTGACGGATGTGCAGGATACCGCCGCGCATTGGACGGTGACGCAGGATGGCGCGTGCTTTGCTAACCCGTATGATCTGGAGCCAGACGGTCAGATTGATGTGATTGACATCGTGCGCGTTGCGGCGCAGTGGCAATAGAGTAAACGCCCGTGGCGTCATCGGCAAGATGGGGCCACGGGCGCGCGCACGATCTCAGGTCAGCTCGCGGCCGCCGGTCACGTTGTAGGCCTGGCCGGTGATGAAGCTGGCCTCGTCGGACGCCAGCCACGCGACCAGGTTCGCGACGTCGGCTGGCACACCCAGGCGGGCCAGGGGAATGCGGGCCACGTTGGTCTTGACTACCTCGTCGTAGGGGCGTCCCATGACCTGCGCCTCCAACTGAAAACCCCACTGCTTGAGCGCGGTGTCAATATCGCCGGGCAGCACCGCGTTGACCGTGATGCCGAAGGCCGCGACCTCCTGCGCCAACGATTCGCTTAGCGCCACCACGGCTGCCTTGCTGGCTGCGTAGGCGCTCATATAGATTTTGGGCCGCCGCGCGGCCAACGACGACATGTTGATGATGCGGCCGCCTCGGCCGCCACGGATCATCGCCGGCAGTGCGGCTTTGCAGCACAAAAATGTGCCGGTGGCGTTGATCTCCAACGTGCGGCGCCAGGCTTCTTCAGCCATCTGCGCCACCGGCGCCGGGCCAATGGTAGCCCCTGCGTTATTGACCAGGATGTCCACGCGGTCAAAGGCTTGCATCGCCGCGGTCATCATCTCAGCCACGGACGCCGCCTGCGTGACATCGACGCGCAACGGCAGGCAGCGTACGCCCGTCGTCTCGATTTCCTGCGCCACGGCCTGCATCTCCTCCCACTGCCCGGAACCGCCGTGCAGCAGCGTGGACGGCGGCGCGGCCAGGTCGGCGATGACGAGATGCGCCCCGGCCGCGGCCAGGCGCTGCGCCACCGCCACGCCGATGCCGCCCCGACGACCGGCGCCAGTGACAATGGCAACTCTGTCTTGCAGATTCATGGTGATTCCCTCGCGCTCAGACTAATCCGTGGCCCGGTAGACCAGCGAACCAAACTCCAGCAGACCGGGCGGCGCCATGTTGACCTCCGGGTCCACCATGACCTGGATCAGCGCGGGTCGGCCGGCGGCCGCGGCGCGGGCCAGGGCCGGCTGCAGTTCATCCAGGTTGGCGACCAGCTCGCCATGACAGCCGAACGCGGCGGCAACCTGGTCGTAGCGGATGTCAGGCGACAGCTCCGTCTCTACGAACGTTGGCAGTTGCGCCATCAGTTGGGAAGAGCGTTCCATGCCCCAGCCGCGATCCACGGCGACGACTACGATGATCGCGGCGCCATGACGGCGCGCAGTTTCCAGTTCCTGGATGTTGAAGCCGATCGCGCCGTCGCCCGAAATCAGGTAGACCGCGCGGTCAGGCGCGGCCAGCTTGGCGCCGATGGCGTACGGCAAGCCGGTGCCCAGGTGACCGAACTTGGCGGTGTAGAGATAGCTGCGCGGCCCGTAGATCGGGTGATAGCTGGCGCACCACAGGCTGGTGTTGCCGCCGTCCTGCACCATGATGCCGTCGCGTGGGAAGAACTCGCGTACGGTTTTGACCATCTGCCCGGAGTTGACGCCATGCCGACCGGCCTGCAGCGCGCGCGCCAGCTGCGCCTGCAGCGGCGCTGTGGCCTGGCGATAGCGCGCAAAGCCGTCGTGCAGCGGCCGCGGAGCAGCCTGGGCTTGCACCTGCGTCAACAGCGCGGCCAGCGCGGCCTGTGCATCGCCCACAATGCCGACATCCACTGGCCGGTTGAGACCGATGGCCGTGGGATCGGCGTCCACGTGAATGAGCGCCGCGCCTTCCACCGGGCCCCACAGCGGCGGTTTTCCCCACGCGTCCAGCTCGCCCAGGCGCGCGCCCACGACGAGCGTCACATCGGCCTCGCCGCGCGCGGCGGCCAGCGCGTCCTGGTTGAGGATATGGATGTACTGGGGATGATCTTCGGGCACGACGCCGCGCGCGGCCAGGGTGGTGGTCATCACTGCGCCGAGATGTTCACCCAGGGCGACGAACGCGGGCGCCGCGCCCGCCCAGGTGACGCCGCTGCCGGCGTGAAGCAGGGGACGTTTGGCGTTGGCAAGCAGCGCGGCGGCCTTGGCCAGCAGCATGGGATCGCCCGGACCCAGGCGCGGGACGCGATAGGTCTCCGGCGCAAACACCGGCGCGTCGGCCTCGTCGCCTACGCCGCGCAGCAGGTCTTCGGGGATCTCGATGTAGACCGGGCCAGGGCGGCCGCTCGTCGCGATCCGATAGGCCTTACGCAGCAGCTCCGGCAGGCGGCGCCAGTCGCGCAGGCCCGCCGCGAATTTGGTCACGGGACGGTAGAAATCCACCAGGTCGAGCACCTGGAATGCGCCGCCGCGGTCGGGGTCAATGATGGTGCGCCGCCGCTGGCCGGTGATCGCAATCACCGGACTGCCCTCGGCGTAGGCGGTGGCGATGCCAGAGACCATGTTGGCCGCGCCAGGGCCGATGCCGCCAATCACAACGCCTGGCTCGCCGCGGATACGCGCCCAGGCTTCGGCCATGTGCGCCGCGGCCGCCTCATGCCTGGCCGACACGAAGCGCATGTCATACGTTTGCAGCTTGGCGAGGAACGCATTGTGACTGCCATCGAGCAGTCCGAAGATCGTGCTGACGCCCTCAGCCTTGAGGCATTTCAGCAGCAATTCTCCGCCGGTCATTTGAGTCATGAAAAACAAACCTCCATTTGTCAGGTCAATCCTCACACAAAGCCACAAAGCCACCACGGTGTCGAGAGCTCCTTCGTGACTTGGTGTCTTTGTGTGAGCCATCAAGCTATTTTTTGGCTAAGCGCCGTGCGCCGCCGCGGTGGCGCGGCCGCGCTCTTCGTTGACAAAACGCAGGACAAAGAGGCCGGCGGCCAGGAAAACCGCGATGGACAGAATGGCAATGCGCTGACCCATCTGTTCCGCGCTGGTCACGGCAACGCCCTGCCGCTCATACCAGAGCGCGGCTTCGGCCGCCAGCCAGCCGTAGACGGCCGGCCCGATGAAGGACGAGGTGCGGCCGACAATCGAAAAGAAGCCGTAGAACTCGCCGCTCTGGGCCGGGGGCGTCAGCACGCCAACCATCGTGCGGCTGACCGACTGCACGCCAGCCATGGCGATGCCGGCAAATGCGCCGATGACCAGGAAGCCCGTCTGCGTCTGGTTGAAATAAAGCCAGATGACGATCAGAATCATCATGATGATGGACAGGGTCAGCGTGCGCTTACAGCCGTAGCGGTCAGCCAGGATGCCGAAGATGTACGCGCCGATGACGTTGGTGATTTGCACGATGATGACAAAGACGATGAGCATGGTTTGGTTCATGCCGAAGAGAACCGCGCCAATGATGGCGGCAAAGTCGAGCGCCATGATGATGCCGTCATCGTACAGCAGCACCGCCAGCATGAACTTGAGGAACTCGCGAAACTGGCGCGCGGTGCGGATGGTGCGCTGCAACTGGTGCAGGGCCATGCTGAAGTAAGTTTCGCCGGCGGGGAGCGGCTGCGCCGTGCCGCGCTCGCGCAGCCACAGGAAAATGGGCACGGCGAAGAGCGCGAAGAAAAGCCCAGTGATGACCAGGGAGACGCGCACGATGAAAGCGCCTTTGATGAACACGATCAGGGGTAGGATGATGAGCAGGATGACGACGCCGCCTGCGGAGCCGATCGCCCAGCCGGTGCCAGAGATGCGGCCAATTTCGGCCGGCGCTGCGATTTCGGTCAACAGCGCGTTGTAGAAGACCTGCGCGCTGCGGTAGCCGATTTCCGCCAGGATGAAGAAAACCATGCCCATGAGGATGTCGCCCTTCTGCACGAAGAAGAGCAGACTGGTGAACGCGCACGCGATGGAGGTGAAGATGAACAAGAAGCGCTTCTTGCTGGCGGAGAAATCGGCGATTGCGCCGAAAATGGGCGAGAGCACGGCGACGACGATCATGGCGACGGAGATGGAAAGACCCCACAGTCGCGACCCCTCGGCGCCGCCCACGACTTCGTTCTTGAAGTAGGCGGAGTAGACGGCCAACAGAACCACGGCGGCGTACGACGAGTTGGCGAAGTCGTACAGGTACCAGGCCCAGCGTTCGCGGCTGGTGGACAACGGTTTGCTCACAGCACTCATCAGCAAAGCTCCTTTCTACTCGACGGCTCTTGTTGCACAGACAATCCAGCGCATTGCGTTATGGCGCGGCCGTTGCCAGCTCCTCGAACGCAACCTTGATCGAACGCGCCTGGCGTTTATCCACGGCCGTGGCAAATGCCTGGCGGAAGGCGTGGAGGGGGAAGCGGTGCGTCAACAGGGGATCGGTGCGCAGGCGGCCGCTCTGCATCCAGCGCAGCGCCAGCTCAAAGGTGGAGATCTCTTCGCCCTGCCAGACGACGATGTCATGCCCCACCGCGCCCAGGAGATTCACTTCCTGGTGCCAGACCGGGGTCAGGTCCACCCGCATGCGGTGCAGATTGACGCCAACCAACACCACCGTGCCGCGGGCCTGGGTCCAACGCAGGGCATTCGTGAGCGTGGCGGGAATGCCGACGACATCGAAGACCGTGTCGAAACCGCCCATCAGCATGCGGTTGCCGCCGCGGCCGTGATACAGACGCGCGCCGGTGAGGGCTGCGGCCTCAGCGTAACCATCGGCATGCGCCAGGAAAACGTGATCCACGCCGCATGCGCGCGCCAGGTCAGCCTGCCAGGGAAACTCGGCCACGGCGCTGATCTTGGCTTGCGCTTGCACGGCGCGTAAGACCTGGATGAGCAGGAAGCCAATCGTGCCGACGCCGAGCACCAGCACATGCTGACCAGGTTGGGGCAGGCAGCGCCAGGCCGCGTGGATGGCCACGGCGGCCGGCTCGGTGAAGATGGCTTGCTCATCGCGCACTGCGTCTGGGACGCGGACCAGGGTGCTGGCTGGGGTGATGAAGGTGTCGCCGAAGCCGCCGCCGATAGGATGATGGCTGCGCGGCTCGGACGCTCGCATACACAGCACGCGGTGCCCCCGCGCGCACGCTGGACAGCGATCAGCCAGGCCGCGGGCCGCGCAATCATCCGCGCGTCCCCAGCGCACCACGCGGTCGCCCGGACGCCATGCGGTCTGGGCTGGACCGGCTTCGATGACATCGCCGACCATTTCGTGGCCCAGGTAAATGCGGCGGTGCGAGGGCAGCGCCACGGGCGCGACGTCGAGGCTGGCGTCGAGGAAAATCTGGTGCAGGTCGCTGCCGCAAATGCCGCACAAGCGATTGCGCACACGCACCCAGTCGGGCTGGGGCAAGGGAGGATCAGGTAGGGTGAGCAGGCGTAGGGGAGCGGTGGGGGCAAAGTAGGCGGCAGGCGTCAGGCGGCTCAGCACACGCGTGAGCGCGATCTTCGAGACATCCATGTCTACCACCATTGTTTGCATGGCTGCGCCTTCGCCTTAAACGCTGTTGCAAGGGAGTGATCGAAATCGCGCCTGAGGGGCGCACCGCCGGGGGGTCAACCTGCTTGGACGCGAGGCCGGTCAGCGCAGGCTGACGGCTCGACTGAGCTCGCCGAAGTCCTGGCGGCGGAACGCCCTTGCGCCCCGAATTCATTCGGCGGCGGCTGCAGTCGGCGCAGGATGCCTGAGCAGCCACACAAGATGAACGACACGCAAGCTCGATCTGATGGGCTACATCAGTTTACCATGAAATCGGGCAGACCGCTACTTTGTGCGGCCAGACGCATTGACAAAAGCGTTTGTAGGGCGTATCATGTTCTCTGCACGTGTCATTCTTCACACAGGTTGGGTCTTATGATTGATATTCTACTTGCCAATCCTCTACTCTTGCTTTTCCTGGTTGGCGCCATTGGTTATGCCCTGGGCAGCATCAAGATCGGCGGCAGCAGCCTGGGCGTGGCCGCGGTGCTGTTCGTTGGCCTGGCGTTCGGCGCGCTGCACCCAGACATGAAGCTGCCCGAGTTGGTGTACCAATTGGGGCTCGTGGTCTTTGTCTACACCGTGGGACTGAGCAGCGGCCGTCAATTCTTTGCCTCGTTTCGCCGCCGCGGCCTGCGCGACAATCTGTTCATCCTGGGTATGTTGATCCTCGCCACCATCCTGGTGATGGTGGTCGGCAGTGCGCTGCGGCTGACCCCGGCCGTGATCTCCGGCATGTTCACCGGTGGGTTCACCAACACGGCCGCGCTGGCTGCTTCACTCGAATATATCAAGAGCGCGGCGTCCCCGGCGGTGGTGCAGCAGATCCTGGCTGAGCCAGTCGTCGGCTTTTCAATTACCTATCCGATGGGTGTCATTGGCGTCATTCTCGTCATTGCCATCATGCAGCGTGTGTGGAAGATTGACTATGTGGCCGAGGCCAGCCGGGTGCGCGATGTGGCTGCCACCAGCCGTCGGCTGTCCAACCGTACGATCCAGGTGACGCAAGAGGCTGCAATTGGCGCCACGATCGCCGAACTGCAGCAGCGCCACCATTGGGATGTCGTGTTTGGACGGCTGCGGCGTGGGGGAAAATTGGCCATTGCCGCATCGGACGCTCCCTTGCAGCGCGACGACCTGGTCAGCATCGTAGGCACGACCGAGGAATTGGACAAGGTGGCCGCGGCTCTTGGCCCGGTCAGCGAGGAGCATCTGGAGCTTGACCGCGGCGAATATGACTTTCGGCGCATCTTCGTTTCCAAGCCGCACGTCGCCGGTCAGCGCCTGCGTGATCTCAACCTGCCGCAGCAGTTTGGCGCCGTGGTGACGCGCGTGCGCCGCGGCGACCTTGAACTGCTGGCCCAGGATGACCTGGTTCTGGAACTGGGCGATCGCGTGCGCGTCGTGGTGCGCCGCGAGAACATGGAAGCGATCAGTAAGTTCTTTGGCGATTCGTACAAAGCCCTGAGCGAGATTGAGATTTTGCCCTTCAACCTGGGCCTGGCGCTCGGAATTTTGCTCGGCATGCTTCCCATTCCACTGCCCGGCGGCGTGACCTTACGCTTGGGCATTGCCGGCGGTCCGCTGATTGCCGCGCTGATCCTGGGCGCGATTGACCACACCGGCCCGCTGGTCTGGAACCTCTCCTACAACGCCAACCTGACCCTTCGCCAACTCGGCCTGGTGCTCTTTCTAGCCGGCGTCGGCACCCGTTCCGGCTATGCCTTCGTCAGCACCATGCAGCAGGGCGGCGGCCTGACGATCTTCATCGCCGGCGCCTTGCTCACCATGCTGATTGCTTTCCTCACGCTGTGGATTGGCCGCACCGTTTTCAAGATTCCAATGGGGCTGCTGATCGGTATGGCAGCCGGGCTGCAAACGCAGCCGGCGGCCCTCGGTTTTGCCCAGCAGCAGTCGGGCGATGAGCTGCCGAACATCGGCTACGCTGCGGTCTACCCGATTGCGTTGATTAGCAAGATCTTACTGGTGCAATTGATCCTGGCCGTGCTGATGCGCGCCTGACCTGTGAATGGTCCGATGGCTCACACAAAGACACCAAGACGCCAAGAAGCTCCCGACACCTTTGTGCCTTTGTGTGAGTACCGATCTGAAAGTAAGCCGCGGATGAACACGGATCGCCATAAATGGTCTGCATTCATTCGCGGTTGCGCGCTCAGCGCATGGGCAACTGGCTGGCTTGGTTCCGTGCGCCAGCCACAACAGCTTGCGCAAACACCTCGGCCGCCAGCGCGCCCACCAGATTGACATCCGCCGCCATGTCGCCGGCGGCCAGCGCGAAAATCGTATCGCCATCGAACATCGTATGCGCCGGGCGAATGCTGCGCGCCAGGCCGTCGTGCGCCATCTGCGCGACCTTGTTCACCTGCTCCTTGCTCAGGCGGGCGTTCGTTGCCACGACGCCGATCACCGTGTTGTGGGCAAAAGGCGTCGAGCCAACAGCCGGCCCCACGGCGGAATTGGCGGCAAGCTGCATCAGCGCCAGGGTGTCGCCGCTGCGTCCGGCCGCCGGCGGCTGGACGCCCGCCACGATCTGGCCGGTCGCTGGATCTACGACGTCGCCAAACGGATTGACCGCCGCCAGCGCGCCGACGACCAGACCATTGTCCAGGGTTACGCTGACGCTTCCTAACCCGGTGCGTGTGGCGTGCGCCATGCCCGCGATCTTGCCCGCGGTGGCGCCAATGCCCACGCCGACGCGCCCTTGCACCACCGGCGCATCCGTCGCCTGCAGGCACGCTTCATACCCCATCTCCGCGTCGGGCCGCACGTCTGCGCGGCCGATTCCCAAATCAAACAGTACAGCGGCAGCCACGATGGGCACGCGCGCCACCGGCGTTTCGAAGCCGACCCCGCGGCCGGCCAGGTACCGCATCACTCCGCTGGCCGCATCCAGCCCAAAGGCCGAGCCGCCGGCCAGGACAATCGCATGCACCTGCTCCACCAGGTGCATAGGGCGCAGCAGATCCGTCTCGCGCGTGCCCGGCGCACCTCCGCGCTGATCCACGCCGCCCACCGCGCCTGCTTCACACAGAATGACCGTGCAGCCGGTCAATGCCTCCGCGTCATGGGCATGGCCCACGCGCAGCCCGGCCACTGCGGTCAGCGTCTCGTTGATTCTGTTCATCGGCGTTTCCTCCCTCGGTTCACTCTGCGCCCAAGCCGCCCTATCGGCAGCGTCATAAGCCTCATCAATCGGTTGTTCTCCATTCCCGCTTAACAAGAGATCGGAAAGAACGGGAAGTTCTTTCTTGACACATCCGTACCATACCGCAAAAAACTCCACATGAAAAATCCTCCCCCTGCAATCTGCCATCTCCAATCTCCAATCATCCTCTGGACAGGATGCGAAGCCGGATGTTATAATCACCCCATGCAACGCCTACTTGCCCACTATGACCGCCTGCCCGTCCAGCTCATTCTGAGTTTCGTGGGGCTGGCGCTGTTGATCAACCTGGCGGTTGGTCTGCCAGCCCTGTGGCTCATCCGCGGCCAACTGGAACGCCAGGCGTGGACCCAGGTGGAGCAAGGGCGTCAGGCCACCCAGGCGCTCTACGCGGCGCGCCAGACCGAAGTCCATAACCTGGCCCTCCTGACTGCGCAGCGCCCCACCTTGCGTGGCCTGCTGGCGTCGGCCGACCGCGCCGCGCTGACCGATTACCTGCGCACGCTGCAGACCGGCGCGGACCTCGATGTCCTATTGGTGTGTACGGCCGCGGGCCGCCCCCTGGCCCAGGTTGGCGACCCGCTGCCGCCAGACGCCTGCCAGGCGCCCCGCGACGGCTGGTTGGCCCTCACGGCCGATGGCAACCAGGCCCTGTGGCTGCTCGACACCCAACCTGTCGAGGGCCTTCCCGATGCCGCGCCGCCGCAGGTGATCGTCGGAGTACGCCTATCCGCAGCCTTCGCTGCGCAGCTGCGCGATCAGACCGGTCTGGAGCACACGCTGCTGTGGGCCGCGCGACCGCTGGTCAGCACGCTGCCTGGCGACGCTGCGGGCTGGGCCGCCATCGCCCGCGGCGCCGCGACCAGCGGCGCGGCCGCGTCACGCACGACCTTCGATTGGGCCAACCGCCATTTCTACGCGGAGCGCCTGCCGTTGAGCGCGGACGCGAACACCGGCCTGACAGCCGAGGTGGCGCTCGACGTGACGGGCCTGGTGACGACCCAACAACGGCTGGCGCGCACGCTTCTGGGCGGCATTCTGGCGGTGGCGCTCATTGGTTCGCTGCTGGGCGCGATCGTGGCCCGGCGCATCAGCCGGCCGTTGGTGCGCCTGGCCGACGCGGCGGCCGCTTTGAGCCAGGGCACGCTGGATCAATCCCTGGCCGCGGATATGCGCGTGCGCGAAGTCGCGCAGGTGGCGCAGGCGTTGGAAACGTCCGGCCGCGAGCTGCAGCACACCCTGGCGGATCTACGCCAGGAGAAGGCCTGGCGCGATAACCTGCTGGAAGCGATTGTCGAGGGCATCGTCACGTTGGATGGACGCGGACGCATCATTTTCTTCAGCCCCGGCGCAGAGCGCATCAGCGGCTGGTCGCGTTACGATGTGGAAGGCCGCGCGTGCGATGACGTGTTTCGCCTGGCGGAAAGCAGCACCCCATTCACGCGCGCGATCCCCGCGCCTGGGCAGCGCATCAAACTCAACGTGCGCCTGGCCAATGAGCGCACGGCCACCCTGAGTGTGACCGGCGCGCGGCTGGCGCCGCCGGAGTCAGGCGCCGCGCGCGTGGCGCTGGTATTCCGTGACATCAGCGATGAGGAGGCCATGCACCGCCTGCTCGGCCATTTCCTGGCGAACATTGCGCACGAATTCCGCACGCCGCTGGCCGCTCTCACCGCGTCCATCGAGCTGCTGCTCGATCAGGCGCCTGATCTGAGCGCAGCCGAGCTGCAGGAACTGCTCAACGCCCTGCACCTGGGCAGCCTGGCGCTGCAAGCCCTGGTGGACAACCTGTTGGAGGGCGCCAGCATCGAGGCCGGGCGCTTCCGGGTCTATCCACATCCCACCGATCTGTCCGCAATCGTCGCTGAGGCCGCGCAATGGATGCAGCCGCTGCTGGAAAAGCGCCAGCAGCGCCTCGAGGTGATCCCTGCAGTCAGTCCGCTGACCGTCCGCGCCGATGCCAAACGCACCGTGCAGGCTCTGGTCAATCTGCTCTCCAACGCCAGCAAATACAGTCCAGAGGCCAGCACGATCACGATTCGTGTGGAGGATGCTGGCGAGTACGCGCGCCTCAGCGTGTGCGACCAGGGGCCGGGCATCCCTGCCGACCAGGTGCAAGATGTCTTTCGCCGTTTCCAGCGCAGCGACAATGAGGCTGAGCCTGCGCAGTACGGCGTGGGCTTGGGGCTTTCCCTGGTCAAGGCCATCATCGAAGCACAAGGCGGCCAGGTTGGCGTGGAAAACCAGGCCGCCGGCGGCGCAGCTTTTTGGATCAGTATCCCCATCGCCGGTCAAACCTGATGAAAGCGCTGATCGTGGATGATGATCGCGTCCTGGCCGACCTGACGGCCTTTGCCCTGCGTCGCGCCGGCTTCGATGTCATCCAGGCTTTCGACGGGGAGGTCGCGCTGCGTCGTTGGGAGGCAGAGCAACCTGATTTGATCATCCTGGATGTCAACCTGCCCAGGGTGGACGGCTTCACCGTCTGCCGGCGCATCCGCGCCGTGGCCGCGACGCCCATCATCATGCTGACCGTGCGCGACAAGGAAGATGACATCGTCCGCGGCCTTAACCTGGGCGCGGATGATTACATGGCCAAGCCGTTCAGCCCCCGCCAACTGGTGGCGCGCAGCCTGACCGTGCTGCGCCGCGCGGGCAAAACGCTGGCGCCGGCTGTGCGTCAAGCGGGCAGCCTCTCCTTTGACAGCAGTCGGCGGGAAGTGCGCCGCGACGACGGCGCACCAGTCACGCTTACGCCCCTCGAAGGCCGTCTTCTCGATCTGCTGATGACCAACGCCGGACAGATTCTGCCCAGCGAGACGATCATTGACCAGGTCTGGGGTCCGGAAGGCGGCGACCGCGACATGCTGCGCCAACTGGTGCGCCGCCTGCGCGCGCGCATCGAGCCAGACCCCGCCCACCCCACCCTCATCGAAACCATCCCCGGCCTCGGCTACGGCCTCAAGACCAACACCTAAACTCATCCCCTCGCAGGGCTGCGACAGAACGGCAACCTCAGAGGCGCGCAACGCGCTCACAAGCCAACGCAGTGATGTCCACTGGCCCCTGCGAGGGTTGGCAGGGGAGAAATCGGCCAACCTTGCGCAGGCTCGCCGGGGAAGGAGCTTGCGCCGGCGAGGACGTCGCCGGTTTGCCCGCCGTAGGAGCGCGCAGCCAGGGGGTCCGGCCTCCTGGCCGGACAACGTCGTCACAGAAAAGCGAACGCTGCGGCTGACGACGTTGTCACGCCGGAGGCGTGACCTACGAGGGAAGCCAGCCTGCGCAAGGGGATGCCCCTCGCAGGGCTGCGGCGCGATGACGCACTCAGAGGTGCATGGCGCTCTCACAAGTCAACGCTGTGATGTTCCGTGACCCCTGCGAGGGTTGCCAGCCGCGGCCGCCCAACCTTGCGCAGGCCTGCCGGGTAAGGATCCCGTGTCGATGAGGGCGATCTTGGCTTGCTCGGCACTGGATGGAGCAGCCAGCCTGCGCAAGGGGATGTCGCCCCCTCGCAGGGCTGCGGCAAGATGACGACCTCAGATGCGGGCGACGCGGCCACAAGCAATGCGCTGATGTTCCGTGACCCCTGCGCGCATGGCATCAGGATGATGCGTGTCATAGCGCGCGGTTGGCGGATCAAGTAGAATGGTGATAGTTTCCTGGTTTGTTTCTTTTGTCGTGCTGTGACCCTGACAGCGGTGAAAGAGTCCCGGAGGTCGCTGCAAATGCTGGTCGTTCACCTGGCATTGAAGCGGCTTTTTTGTTTCCGCACAGATTGGACACACAGGATTCCCACCGTGTTGATTTCGCTTTCCCACTTCTGCTTGCGTTCATCGAGTAATCGAATCAATCGCTATTGAGAGGTCATGGAGGCCGATGATGACAGATACGAACAACACGGAGCAAGGGCGATTCGCGATCAAGATCATCGCGGTCGCGATCTCATGCCTGGCGGTGCTCCTGGTCACGGTAGGGCTTGCCCATGCGGGTGATGTACCTTCTGAGGCAACGCCGCACGATTTCTCATGTATGGATGTGACGCAGATTCCGCTTGCCGATTGTCAGGCGCTCGTGGCTTTGTACAACAGCACGAACGGGGCGCAGTGGGGCCTTGCTGCAGGTTGGCAACAGACGAACACTCCTTGTGCCTGGGGTGGAGTAACCTGTGTCAATGGGCGCGTCGGCTTGCTCAATCTAGCGGGAAGGGGCCTACAAGGTTTTATTGCGCCAGAATTGGGCAATCTGAGCGGATTGTATGTGCTCGACTTGAGCTACAACAACATCACTGGCAGCATGCCGCCCACCCTGGGCAACTTGACGAATCTCAATCGCCTGAGAATATTTAGTAGTCATTTGGGCGGGACAATTCCGCCTGAATTAGGCAACCTATCGAACTTGCAGTTGCTTCAGCTATCCGAGAACGAGCTGAGCGGTCCGCTACCGCCGACCCTGGGCAACCTGTCTCTCCTTGAGGACATGGCCATCGAGTTGTGCTTTCTGAGCGGAGAGATTCCCCCCGAACTGGGCAATCTGCATAACCTGCGCCAACTTTCGCTCTATCGTAACCAGCTGCAGGGCGCCATTCCGGCCACATTCGGAAATCTGACCAACCTGGAATACCTCTCCCTGGGCACCAATCACTTGAGCGGGCCGATCTCACCAGAACTGGGCAAGCTGACGCAGGTTCAATACCTGGATTTATCCAGTAATCACTTGAGCGGCTCGATCCCGTCCGAACTGGGCAACATGAGCAGTCTGCTCGGACTCGAACTAAGCGACAATCAGTTGTCGGGCGAGGTTCCGGCTGAACTGATGCAGCCGCCGTACTTGTCATGGGTCGGTGTGGACTACAACATGGTGACGCCCACCGATCCAACGGTGATTGCGTGGCTCAACACGGTGGATCCGGGGTGGGAGTACACCCAGACGGTGCCGCCGAGCCATGTGCAGGCCACCCTGGTCGCCAGCCGAAGCGTGACCCTGACCTGGACGCCGATTCTGCACCTATGGTGGGAGGAGGGCTTCTATGAGGTGAGCTATGCCACAAGGCCCGGCGGGCCTTATGTGGTGCATGGCACGACGCCTGACAGGGCGACCGACCATTATGGGGCCGCTGATCTGCCGCCCGCCAATCTCTATTGTTTCGTTGTGCGAACGTTCACGGCGCGGCCCATTTTCTATTTTGCCAACGAATGGTGGAGCGCCTACAGCCCCGAAGTCTGCGTGGGCGCGCCGACCGCGGTGCGCTTGCGCAGTTTTTCGGCCACGGCGACCTTGTGGGGCCGTTCGCTCTGCACCTCTGGTCGCTGGTCGCTCCTATGTCGGGCGCTTCCAGTCAGGTAACTACCTGGGACTTCCCGTGAATTGATGTAGCGCTCTCACGCCCCTGGTTTCTCGTACAAACCAGGGGTGTGTCTTCGAGCGAGTCCTTGCCATTGGCAACCGAGCAAGCGGTCAACCCGGGCGCAAACCAGCCGGGTATGGCACCTTCGCCATCGAGAACATAATCGGCTTGCCCGACGGTCTATCGTGCAGCCAGCCTGCGCAAGGGGATCCCCCTCGCAGGGCTGCGGCGAAAAAACGTACTCAGAGTCACACAACTTCGTCACAGGTCGGCGCTGCGATGTCCACGCACCCCTGCGAGGGTTGGCAGCCGCGGCCGCCCAACCTTGCGCAGGCCTGCCGCGTAAGGACCCCACATCGCAAAGAGCGAAATCGGCTTGCCCGCCGTACAACCGCGCAGCCAGTAGGTCCGGCCTCATGGCGGGACAACGTGGTCACACATAAGCGAACGCTGCGGCTGACGACGTCGTCACGCCGGAGGCGTGACCTACCTGGGAAGCCAGCCTGCGCAAGGGGATGATGTCACAGCCTTGTCACGCCCTTCTCACGCCGCCTGTCACGCCGTACGCGTAGACTGACCTGAATGGTGACGTATCCTGGGGAGATTGTTTGTGTCCATTGTCCTGGAAAACCTGACCAAACGCTACGACGGCCACCCGGTGGTCAACAACGTGTCGCTGGAGATTGCGGACGGCGAATTCTTTGTCATGCTTGGCTCCAGCGGCAGCGGCAAGACCACCGTGCTCAACATGATTGCTGGCCTGGCCAGCATTGACTACGGCCGCATTCTGCTGCATGGCCGTGACGTCACCACCGTGCCTCCGCAGGGGCGCCGAGTCGGTTTCGTTTTTCAGAACTACGCCCTCTTTCAGCACATGTCCGTGGCGGACAACATCGAATTTGGCCTCAGCATTCGCAAGGTGTCGGCCATCGAACGCCGCCGGCGGCGTGATGAACTGCTGGAACTGGTCGGCCTGGCCGGCTTGGGCAATCGCATGCCCCGCCAGCTCTCCGGCGGGCAGCAGCAGCGCGTGGCCCTGGCGCGCGCGCTGGCGCACCGACCCGAGGTGCTCCTGCTCGATGAGCCGCTGGGCGCGTTGGATGCCAAGATCCGCACCGAACTGCGCCGCACCTTGCGCACGATTCAACGTGAACTCGGCATCACCGCGATCCTGGTGACGCACGATCAGGAGGAGGCCTTCGAGCTGGCCGACCGTCTCGGTGTGATGAATTTCGGCCGTCTGCTTGAGGTGGGCGCGCCCGACGATTTGTACCGCCATCCGCAGACCGAATTTGTCGCGACCTTCCTGGGCACGGCCAATCTGCTCGTGGGCCGCCGCGTGGCGGACGGCGTCGAGGTCGGCCCGCATCACTTTCCCCTGCCCGCCGTACTCGGCGCCATCAGTGAGACCGAACGCGTGCAGGTGCTCTTTCGGCCTGAAGATGTCACCTTGACCAACAGCGCGCAAGAACTCGCGCTGGCCGATGGAGCGTCGTCCTTTCCTGCCTTGGGGCAGGGCGAAGTGGAGCTGGCTGTCTTCGCCGGTTCGTTCGAGCGCCTGCGCCTGCGCCTGCCGCCCATCCAGGGCGTGCGGCCGATTGCGCCGCCCGTGGCCTTCGGCGAAGATGCCGTCCTGGTGGAGGCGACGCGGCCGCAGCAGCAGGCCGAGCAGTTCCCGCTGCGCCCCGGTCAAAAGGTGTGGGTCGGCGTGCGCCGCGTGCATGCCCTCGCGCACCCAGGCCTCAGTTTCCTGATGCTCACCGATGGCTCGCCAGCCACGCAGGCCACGCTGGCCCTAGGCGGCCAGATGGCGCGCCTGGCCCACGCGCGCACAACGCTCCTGGGCTACGGCCTGAAGGGCGAGGCGCTGCAGCGCCATCTGCAAAGCGCCAAGGAGCAGTTGGGCAGCGGTCTCGCGGCGCTCGACATGCGCGCGACGTTGGATGCACCGGCCACGGCCGTCGCCCGTGAAACCGAGCGCCAGCCGTATGACCTGGTGCTGACAGGCTACCAGCCGCAGGACGGATTGGAACTGGCCGAGGCGCTGCTGCAAATCGGCGAGCACCACGTGCTGTTGATCTCCAAGCCCCAACCAACGCCCACGCGCGCGCTCATCTGCGTGAGCGCCGGCGCGCCAGGCAAGGATGACGTGCTCTTCGCCGGGCGCCTCGTACGTCACTTGGGCGCGCAAGCCACCGTGCTGACCGTCTTGCCGGAGACAGGCGATCAAGCCTTGTGGCAGGAACGGGCAGAACGCTTCCTGGCCGGCAGCATCAATACCCTCGAACTGCTCGGTGTGCCCGCACAAAGCCGCCTGCGCGCCGGTCCGGTCGCGGCGCAGGTGCAAGAAGAATGGAGCAGCGGCGCCTACGACCTGCTCGTTGTCGGTTCTCCGCTGCCCGATCGCGAAGGTCATATTGCCCTGGACGGCGTGGTCGGCCAACTGATCAAGATCGCCCAGGATTGCCCCGTTCTGATTGTGCGCTCGAACGCGAAGGAGTTGTAGAGGAGAGAGCGGAGATTGGAGACCGGAGACCGGAGATTTTCGCAGGCAGCGTTCCGCACTTTGTACTATGCACTTTGCACTTTGACCTATCTGGAGGTAACGATGTTTCGTCGCATCATTCACAGCAGCGTGATACTCGCTGCGCTCGTTGTCCTGGCGGCGTGTGGAGCGCCCGCAGCCGCGCCCGGCGCGCCGGCTCAGGGGGCCTCGACGCCCGCCGGCAGCCCGTCAGCGCTCACCCTGATCCTGGGCGCGTACACGACGCCGCGCGAGGCGTACGGCAAGCTGATTCCGCTGTTCAAGGCGCAGTGGCAGCAGGAGAAGGGCCAGGCGGTCACGTTCGAGGAGTCGTACCTCGGCTCCGGCGCGCAATCGCGCGCGATCGTGGAAGGCTTCGAGGCCGATGTGACCGCGCTCTCGCTGGAGGCCGATGTCACCCGCATCGCCCAGGCCGGCTTGATCACGCATGACTGGAAAGACAATCCGACCAAAGGCATTGTCAGCACCTCGGTGGTGGTTTTTGCCGTGCGCAAGGGCAATCCCAAGCAGATCAAGGATTGGGCCGATCTGGCCAGGCCGGGCGTGCAAATCCTGACGCCGAACCCGAAGACGAGCGGCGGCGCGATGTGGAACATTCTCGCCTTGTATGGCGCGGCCCTGCGCGGTAAGGTTGACGGCGTGCCGGCCAATGACGAGGCCGCGGCGTCGGCCTTCCTGACGACGGTGTTGAAAAACGTGACCGTCATGGACAAGGGCGCGCGCGAGAGCATCACCAATTTCGAAAAGGGCGTGGGCGATGTTGCGATCACCTATGAAAACGAGGTGCTCGTCGGTCAACAGAGCGGACAGACCTATGAGATGGTCATTCCGCGGTCTTCGATTCTGATCGAGAACCCGGTGGCCGTGGTGGATACGTACGCGGACAAGCACGGCACGCGCGCCGCGGCCACGGCCTTTGTCAACTTCTTGTTCACCAAGCCAGCGCAGGAGATCTTTGCCCAGTACGGCTTGCGTTCGGTGGACGCGGAGGTGGCGAAGGCCACGGCCGACCGCTACCCGCCGGTGGCTGATCTATTTACCATCCAGGATCTGGGCGGTTGGGAGCAGGCCACGCCGCGCTTCTTTGGCGAAAACGGCCTCTACACCAAGGCCATCGGCGCGCTGGGGAAATAGACCATCACAGCCAGAAGGTCAACCTGACCATGTTCAACCGCGGAAAATTCGCCCTGCGCAGCCTGACGCTGACCTACCTGGGCCTGCTGCTCGTCATCCCGGTGCTTGTCATCACCCAAGATGGCCTGCGCGCGGGGGTGAGCGGGCTGCTGCGCCAGGTGACGCTGCCCCTCGCCTGGCACGCGCTCATGCTGACCCTGTGGACGGCCGCGGTGATGGTGGTCATCAACACGATCATGGGCACGCTGACCGCGTACGTCCTGGTGCGCTACGATTTTCCCGGCAAGGCCGTGCTCAACGCGCTGGTGGATTTGCCCCTGGCGATCCCCACCCTGGTAACCGGCGTCATGCTCGTCGTGCTCTACGGCCCGCAGCAGGCGCTCGGCGCCTGGCTCGATCAAACCCTGGGGTGGCGCATCATCTTTGCGCCCCCTGGGATCATCCTGGCGCTGCTCTTCATCACTTTTCCCTTCGTCGTGCGCACCGTACAGCCGGTGCTACTCGACCTGGACCGGGCGACGGAAGATGCCGCGGCCACGCTGGGCGCGGGCGCGTGGACGATCTTCCGCCGCGTCACCCTGCCGCCGCTGCTGGCCCCGCTGACCAGCGGCGCGCTGCTCAGCTTTGCGCGCGCGATTGGCGAGTTTGGCGCGATCGTCATCGTGGCTGGCAACATCCCCTTCTACTCCCAGACTGCGGCCGTGTATGTCCTCGGCGAGGTTGAGTCGGAGAACCGCCTGGGCGCCAGCGCCATGTCCGTGGTCATGCTGATCATTGCCCTGGCCTTGATTGGCTTGGTCGAGCTGCTGCAGAGGCAGCGCCGGACGTCATCATCCTGAGCGATTGAAATCGCGCCTGAGGTGCGTACCGCCGGGCGTTCACCTTCGTGGACGCGATGCTGGTCGGCGCCAGGCCGACCTTGTGGCGGAACGCCCCTTCGCCCCGAATTCATTCGGCGGCTGAACAGCGGCGTGCAAGACGAGTTCTGACGTGGAGTGGGGTCTGATGGTTCAACAAAGTAGATGGCGGCGACGGCTGCTGATCGGCATTGTGATCGCGTACGTGGGCGTGCTCATCCTCGCGCCGATCGGCGCGCTGATCTCCGGCGCGCTGGCCGAAGGACTGGGCGCGATCGCAGCCGCGCTGCGCCAACCGGACGTGCTCTCGGCCTTTCAGCGCACGCTGCTCATCAGCCTGGTGACGGTCGTCGTGCATGCGACCTGCGGCACGGCGACGGCCTGGGTCCTCGTGCGCCAGCGCTTCCGCGGGCGGCGCATCCTCAACGCGCTGCTGGACATGCCCTTTGCCATCTCGCCGGTGGTCGTTGGCTACATGCTCCTGATTCTGTTTGGCCGCAACGGCCCGCTGGCGCCGATCCTCGCCGCCCTGCACATCAAGGTGGTCTTTGCCCTGCCTGGCATGATCCTGGCGACGCTCTTCGTCACCCTGCCGTTCATGGTGCGCGAGTTGATGCCGGTGCTGGAAGCGTTCGGTGTGCAGCAGGAGCTGGCGGCCGCGACCCTGGGCGCCAGCGGCTGGCAGACCTTCTGGCGGGTCACGCTGCCCGCGCTGCGCTGGGGTTTCATCTACGGCATCACCTTGACCTTCGCCCGCGCCCTGGGCGAATTTGGCGCGGTGCTCGTCGTGGGCGGCGGCGTGCAGGGGCGCACCGAAACCGCTACCCTCTTTATCTACCGCGCGCTCGAAGAGCGCCAATACGTCGGCGCGTACAGCGCCGCGCTCGTCCTCGGCGCCTTCTCCTTACTCCTCGTCATGGGCACCGAACTCCTGCGCCGCCGCGAAACCAACCGCTGAACCGGCCGAGACACTGGAGCGCCGAACGTGTTCGGCATGTTTGAAACCCCAGGGATATGAAGAACCTAACGCAAAGCCGCAGAGATGCCAAGCCGCAAAGAGGGCTGAACCAACCGAGCCTTTGGAGCGCCGAACGTGTTCGGCATGTTTCAAACCCCAGGCATGTTGACGAACTTAACGCAAAGCCACGAAGACGCTGAGCCGCAACAAGAACTGAATTGTTGTCCAGCGTTGACCCATGGCATGTCCTGCGGTAGGGGCGGCCCTGTGTGGCCGCCCATTGGGTTTTTGACCACAGAGATCACAAAGAACGCAAAGAACGCAGAAAAGCTGCCGATTTGCGCCTGATCGGCCGTTTCTTTGTGTTCACCGACCCCCGCATGTGTTCTGTGTGGTTGACTGTGTGCTACACAGGTGGAATGCCCGTGATACGCCTGGTTCCTTTGATGTCTATGGCCTGGATGCTATAATATCAGTGCAGACCAACTGCTGATACAAAGTAAACGGCCGATTCACGTCGTGTGTTCGCCAAAGAGTTCCTGGTCATCATTACGGTGTACCTCCCTGATGGGCACCGTTGGGAAACCGATTGGAAAGCACGAAAAAAGCGAAACTAAAGGAGGCCAACCATGAACTGTCCCCATTGCCAGGGCGAGTTGAGGGCTGGAAAGACCAGTTATACCATCAACCGCCATGGCTATCACCTGATCATTGATGATGTGCCTGCCCTGGTTTGCGAACAGTGCCAGGAGCCTCTTTTCACAGAGGCTGCGGTCCGGCTGGTTCAGCAAATGATCCGGACCCTGGATGAGCGTCGCCAGGAGTTGAGCACCATCCCAGTTGTTGTCTGAGCCGTGCTTTGTGCAGCGATGCCAGGTGATTGGCCTAATCACTCGACCGAACCAGGGATTGCGATGACTGACCTATCCCAACATGTGGCTTGGATCAGCGCCAGTGCGTTCAGCTGAGCCAATCACCCGCGGAGGTGATTGTGATGCCTGATCAATCTACCCACGGTTACGCCCTGCTCATCGGCGTCGGCGCGTCTGCCTATGCCCCCTGTTGCTGCCGGTGACCGTGCGGGACATGCACGGCCCTGGCCGCGTGCCTGCTGGATCCGGCCCTCTGCGCCTATCCCGAACGTAAATCGCCCTGAAATCCTTGACGAGCGAAATTCCTGACCAACAGAGCACGATTGCGAACGCAGATGCACGCGGGCTGCGCACGCAGATTTTTCGAGACATCTGCGTTCATCAGCGTTTATCTGCGTCCACCTCTTCTCGTCGGTTTGAGGCGATGCTTCGCTGAACGGTAACGCCGCGGCCTGCGCGCGCCCGTTGGGCGTCAGGTCATTGTCGGGCAAGAATGGCTCGTTTTTGGTATAATGGGCGTGATTGGGTCCGATTGAGGAGGTTCCTATGGAGATGGTGCGTTGGGTATGGTTGGGCATTGCCGTCTTCTTCTTCCTGGCCGAGCTGTTCACGGCCGGTTTTGTGCTCGCTGCGTTTGGGGTTGGCGCTGCGGCCGCGGCCTTGATGGCCTTCGTGGGCCTCGACCTGCCCTGGCAGCTCGTGACCTTCATCGGAGTTTCGACGGTCGCGGTGCTGCTCTCGCGCCGCTTCGCCGATCGGGTCACCGGCCAGCAGGCGCAGGGCGTGGGCATTGACCGCGTGCTGCACAAGCGCGCGGTCGTCCTGGAGGCAATTGAGCCGGTGTCCGCGACCGGCCGCGTGCGCGTGGAGCGCGAGGAGTGGCGGGCCGATTCGATCACCGGCCAGACAATCCCCGTCGGCGCGGTCGTCGAAGTCACAGGGGTCGTGGGGACGCGGCTACAGGTCAAGCCCGCGGAGTGAGAAATAAGGATTCAAGATTGAAGATTTGGGGGTAACTACTCAGCCATCCGTCGCCGCCGATTGAAATCGGCGGCTGAAATGGCGAAAACCTGCTGAAGCAAGTTCGAAACGCCGACCCCAACCCGCTTCAGCGGGTTTCCGGGGTATCAGGCGTCGGATTCATCCGATGCCGGGGCAGGCTGAGTAGTTACGATTGGGGTTTGAAACGGAGGTTCTATCATGGGTGGTGTCTTGTTTTTGATATTCCTGGCGTTCTTCATCTTTGTGGTGGCTGTGCTGGGAATTCGGATTGTGTCGCCCTATCAAAAGGGTGTGGTGGAACGGTTGGGACGCTATACGCGCACGGCGTCTCCCGGCCTGACGATCATCGTGCCGTTTATTGATGCCATCCGCAAGGTGGACATGCGCGAGCAGGTGGTGGACGTGCCGCCGCAGGAAGTGATCACGAAGGACAACGTGGTGGTCACGGTGGACGCCATCGTCTACTACGAGGCGACCGACCCGGTGAAGCTGGTCTACAACGTGGCCGACTTCTACCAGGCGGCGACCAAGCTGGCGCAGACCAACCTGCGTAACGTGGTTGGCGAGATGGAATTGGACCAGGCGCTGACCTCACGCGAGACGATCAACACCAAGCTGCGCGAGGTGCTCGACGATGCGACCGACAAATGGGGCGTGCGCATCGTGCGTGTGGAAATCAAGCGCATTGATCCCCCGGCCGACGTGACGCAGGCCATGCACCGCCAGATGAAGGCCGAGCGTGAAAAGCGCGCGGTGATCCTGGAAGCCGAAGGCATGCGCCAGTCGAAGATCCTGGAGGCCGAGGGTTCGCGCCAGTCGAGGATTCTGGAAGCCGAGGGTCAGGCCGAAGCGGTGCGCCGCGTGGCCGATGCGCAGCGCTACAAGCTGGAGGTGGAGGCCACGGGGCAGTCCAACGCCATCACCGCGGTCTACAAAGCGATCCTGGATGCCAAGCCGGACGAGAAGCTGATCGCGATCCAGTACCTGGAGTCGCTGAAGGTGGTGGCCAACGGCCAGGCGTCGAAGGTCTTCCTGCCCTACGAGGCCTCAGGCGTCCTGGGCGCGCTGGGCGGGATCAAGGAGCTGTTCAAGGAAGACAAGGCCTGAGCGCAGCCCGCCAGGCTTGCTTTTGCGTGAATCACGGTAGACGCCCACCGCACGGTGGGCGTCTACCGTCACAACAGCTCTAAAAAGCGGTCTACATCTATCCGAGCCTGTTTCAGAATGTGAGATAGAGTAGATCGCTTGACAGGGCGATGGGCAGGAACGGTAATCTTAAGCAATTCATCGGCGAGATGCTTCTGAAGACGAACATGGCTGCCGCGCTGACGCAGCACGATCCAACCGTCTCGCTGTAACGCCTTGATGATTTCGGTATAGGAGAGGCTGGGGACTTTCACAACTCGATTTCCTTGACTAATGCGCGCTCGTCAAACACCCAATCGTCTTCGACCGGTTCTAAGTAGAGTTCGACTGCTTCCTCGATATTCTTTAAGGCCTCTTCCACGGTGTCGCCTTCGCTGATGCACCCAGGAAGGGACGGGATATAGACGGTGAAACCGCCTTCATCGCTTGGTTCAAGCACCACCTTGAAGCGCATGATGTCATCTCCTCATATCCGCAAACTTACTGCGGGTTTGATCATACCGCCATGCTGACCGGTGCTTGATCTTACCACAGGCCCGCCAAAATCCCAAGCATCTGCCAGTTTTCGGGTGCATTTCAGAATGGGGGCGCAGCCCCGGAGGGGCTTGCACCTCGTAGCCGGATGGCCTTTGGCCTCCGGCGGGGTTGGTGGCCGCATGGCCTGCGCGCAACCAACGCCGCCCGACCGTGAACGGATCGGGCTACAAGGTGAAAGGCCCTATCGGGCCTGACAGCCTGGCAGGGGCTTGCAGCTCGTAGCGGGCGCATTTCAGTTTCGCGGCGTAGCCCACAAAGGTTGGGCTTGGCAGCGGTTGCAGCGGCCTTCGACAAGCTCAGGCCCCGTGCGGTGAGCCTGTCGAACCGTGCGGTCGAGCCGCTCACGACGAAGCCTCAATCGCCCGACCCGCCCCCATTCTGAAATGCACCCCAGTTTTCAGCCTGATTGTCAGCCTCTGCGATGTGTGCTAGAATGAACGTAACCGTTCACGAGGTTCTAGAGTTGAACGCAGATACACGCAGAAAAACGCAGATCGGATCAAAGAAGAAACGCAACGCAGCGCGTGCTGCAACCGTTGTCCCAGGCGCTACATTGGCTGCCCAGCAAAATCGCTAAATCTGCGTGCGCAGCCAGCGTTGATCTGCGTCCTGTCTATTCCTCTGAACGCTTACCTCCCGCGAACCCATTCATGCCATTCACGGCAGGACACTGGCAAACAGGACAGGATACCATGGACGGTGGTCAAATTGTGGCTGCTGCGCTGAAGGCGCAGGGCGTGACCTTTCTCTATACGCTGGTTGGCGGGCACATCTCGCCGATCCTGGTGGCCGCGCAGCAGCAGGGCATCCGCGTGGTGGATGTGCGCCATGAGGCCACCGCGGTCTTTGCCGCCGACGCCACCGCGCGCCTGACCGGCATCCCCGGCGTGGCCGCGGTCACGGCCGGGCCGGGCGTCACCAACACGCTGACCGCGGTCAAGAACGCGCAGATGGCGCAGTCGCCTGTGGTGTTGATCGGCGGCGCCGCGCCGACCGCGCTCAAGGGCCGCGGCGCGCTGCAAGACATTGACCAGGTGTCGCTCTTTCGCACCGTTGTCAAATGGTCGGCCGCGGTGCGCCGCGTGCGCGACGTGGGGCCGGCCTTGAATGAGGCCTTTCGGCAGGCGCAGAGCGGCGTGCCCGGCCCAGTGTTTGTCGAATTTCCGGTTGATTTGCTCTACGCCGAGCCGATGGTGCGCCAGCTGTACGGCGCACAACGCGGCGGCCGCAGCCTGGGCGCCCGCGCGGTGCAGGCCTATCTGCGCTGGCATGTCAACCGCCTCTTCGCCGGCAGCCAGCGGCCGTATGAGGCGCCGCCCGCGCAGTCGTTGGTTCTCGACCTGCCTGCACCGGCCCAAGTGGCGGCTGTGGCCGCCCGACTGGCGCAGGCGCAGCGCCCGGTGATCCTGGTGGGCAGCCAGGCCCTGCTGCAGCCTGACCAGGCCCCGGCCCTGGCGCAGGCGTTAACGGCCCTGGGCGCGCCGATCTATTTGTCCGGCATGGCGCGCGGCCTGCTGGGCCGCAACCATCCGCTGCATGTGCGTCACCAGCGCCGCGCAGCCCTCAAGGAGGCGGACCTGGTGCTGCTGGCCGGTGTGCCGTGCGACTTCCGCCTGGACTATGGCAACCAGATCAGCCGCCGCGCCCGCTACATCGCCGTCAACCGCAGCCGCGAGGACCTGACCAAGAACCGCCGCCCTGACATCGGCGTCCAGGCCGATCCGGGCGCGTTCCTGCGCCAGTTGTCAGCGCAGCAGGTAGATGGCGAACGCTGGGCGCCCTGGCTGGCGCAGCTGCAGGCGCGTGACCGTGAGCGCAACGCGGAGATTGCTGTGCAGGCGCAGTCGCCGTCCGCGGGCATCAATCCGCTGCACCTCTGCCGGGAGATCAACGCCGCGCTCGGCGCGGACAGCATCATCGTGGCTGACGGCGGCGACTTTGTCGCGACGGCCTCCTACATCGTGCAGCCGCCCGGCCCATTGACCTGGCTGGACCCTGGCCCGTTCGGCACACTGGGCGTGGGCGCCGGCTTTGCTCTGGCCGCCAAGCTGTGCCGGCCCGCGGCCGATGTCTGGCTGCTCTACGGCGACGGCGCGGCCGGCTTCAGCCTGATGGAGTTCGACACCCTGGTCCGTCACCACGTCCCCGTGCTGGCCGTCGTGGGCAACGACGGCGGCTGGACGCAGATTGCACGCGAGCAGGTGGAGATGCTGCACAGCGACGTCGCGACCGTGTTGGCGCAAACCGACTATCACCGCGTGGTGGAAGGCCTGGGCGCGGTCGGCTTCAAGCTTGACGATCCGGAGCTGGCGGCGGAGACGTTGGCGCAGGCCGCTGCGGCCGCGGTCACGCGCCCTGTCCTGGTCAACGCGATGTTGGGCAAGACCGATTTTCGCAAAGGCTCTATTTCGATGTAATGAGGGCGTGGCAAGGAGGATGCGATGGAACTACAGACCTTCTATGAGATGGTTGGCTACGTGGCCTCGATTGTGGTGGCGATTTCGCTGACGATGCGCTCCGTCTTGCGTTTGCGCATAGTCAACTTGATTGGCGCGGCGGTTTTTTCGATCTACGGCGTCCTGATTCACGCCTACCCGGTGGCCGTGCTCAACGCCCTCATTGTCCTGATTGATCTTTATTACTTGATCGAGATGGCGCGTGCGCGCGCCTACTTTGCCCTGCTGGAGGTCACCGCGGAATCCAAGTATCTGCCTGCGTTCTTGCGTTTTCATGCCCAGGACATCCAGCAGTTCTTCCCCAATTTCGACTACACGCCCCGCGCATCCGATCTGATTCTGTTTGTCCTGCGCGATATGGTGCCCGTGGGTCTTTTCATCGGACGGGCCGGCGCGCCAGGTGAGATCAATGTGCTGCTGGATTACGTTGCACCCGGCTATCGGGATCTCAAGCCAGGGCTTTTTCTGTACGAGCAGCAGACGCCGCGCTTACGCGCCCAGGGCATCGTCCGCCTTTGCGCAACTGCGGGCAACGCCGCCCACCGCAGCTATCTGGAGCGCATGGGTTTCGTCGCCCAAGGCGATGGCTACTACCGGTCGTTAGCCTGAGCCAGGCTGCACGACAGCATTCATCTGCCCCTGGAAAGCAAAATTCTTCATGTTTGAATTAACGTATCGTCCCACAACCGTGCGCGCCATCGTGATCGGCGTCGCGGTGCTTGGGCTGCTCTGTCTCGTCGCCTGGTCTCTCGGCAGCGCGGTGAAGGTTATCGGCGCGACGTTCCTGTTCCTGCCTGATCAACTTGGCATCATCCGCCAGGTCCATCGTGCGGAAGTCATCTCGTTTCATCTCAACCAGTCTCCCACGACCGTGACCCTGGCGGCCGGCCGTTACGCGGTCTATGTCGCAGACATTGACCTTCTGACCGCCACTGACCTCATCATTGAGGCTGGCGGCCCGCCCTGGCTGGCGGTCAAGTCCCAGGACACGGGGCAGTCCCAACCGGTGTCATTCATCTCGCGCGGCATGGCGTTTTATGACACGCCGTTGGCGCCCGGCCGGCCAATCATGAGCTTCGCCGCGCCCGCGGCGGGCCGTTATGAGTTGACGCAGGCGCCGCGTCCCGTCGAGGCCGCGCTCGTGCGCGATTACACCAGCGGCCACGAAACGCTCCTGCTGCTGATTTACGTTGTGCAGCTGGCCGTTATCCTCGGCGTACCGGCGCTGCTCTACGTTCGGCGTCATCGCGAAGAATGGGAGATGATTGCGGCGCTGCGCGCACAGCGCCGCGTCGAGGCCGATGCTTTCTGGGGGAGCGAACAGGGACGCAAGCCGAAAGGGTAACACCACTCTGACCTGAAAATAGGCCGCGGATGAACACGGATCGCCACGGATTGCCTGTTTTCATCCACCGTTGTGCCAGTGGGGCATGGGCAGCTGACCTGAAAATAGGCCGATGGCTCACACAAAGACACCAAGACACAAAGAAACTCTTGACTCCTTGGTGGCTTTTTGTGAGGGCAAACCTGAAAATAGCCCTGTGCCGCAATCCGCCGGATTGCGGCGCCACAGAGGCAATCCGCCGGATTGCGCACCATTTTCATTCACGGTTGTGCGCCCGGCGCACGGATAACTGACCAGGCAATGGCTGCCGCGGTTTCAACCGCCCAGAGACGCTGAGTGAACAGGTACGGACGACCAACTTTTCTTGCGCTGCGCGTAGACCTGCGTGAACTCGGCGCCCAGGAAGAAGACCTGCGCGGAGTAGTAAACCCAAAGGAGGAGTGTGACCAGGGAGCCGGCCGCGCCGAAGCTGGACGTGATCGCGGCGCGTGACAGGTAAAGGCTGATGACATAACGCCCAACGGCAAACAGCAGCGCGGTGAGGATCGCACCCGGCCACACGGTGCGCCACGGCGCCTTGACTCGCGGCAGCACCTTGAAGATGACGCCGAACAGTAGGGCAGTCAGCGCCACGGTCGCCGCCTGGTTGAGCCATTGGCTCAAGGCCAGGGTGCTGGGTGTGATGGTTGCCACGATGCGATCGAACCCGGCCAAGGCGCTGGTGAGGACGAGCGAAGCAATCAAAAGCCCGCCCAGTCCCAGCACCAGGGCCAATGCAAACAGGCGATTGATCACCAGGTCGAGCAGACCGCGGTTGGGCGCGGCCGGCGTCTCCCAAATCAGGTTGAGCGCGCCCTGCAGCTCAGCAAACAGGCCGGAAGCGCCGAGGATGAGCGTGATGACGCCAAAGATTGTTGCCGCGCGGTTGGCGCGAGGCTCGCTGGCGTTCAAAATCAGCGATTGAATCAGACTGGCGCTGTCATGGCCGATCAGACCTTCGATCTGCGCCACGATTTGGCCCTGCGCGGCCTGCGTTCCCAGCGCCAGCCCGGCCACGCCAATCGCAATGACCAATAAGGGCGCCGCGGCAAACACCGTGTAGTAAGCCAGCGCCGCCGCCATGCGGCTGCAGTGATGACGGCTCCAGGCCGCGAAGGTCGCCTTGAGCAGTTGACCGATTTCCCTAATGCGGCTCTTCATCGGCGTCTCCTCCGTCATTCTCCCATCTCCGATCTCTAACCTACCACGTCGCTGCACCCCAGCCGAGCAGCAAACGGCCGGCCAGAAACAGCCCAAAGAGCACGCTGACGAGCACGCTGATGGCCGCATCCATCGAGGTGAAGTGAATGTCGCGCCAAACGCTGCGCGGGGTCGGCGCGCCGAAGCCGCGTGCCGCCAGCGCCAGGCCCATATCGTTGCTCAAGCGCAGCGCGGCAATGATGACCGCCACCAACACCGGTCGGTAAGCCGACAGGCGCGCCAGCAAACCCTGGCGCTCTGGCGTCCAGCCGCGGGCTTGCTGCGCTTCGACAATGCTGACCCACAGGCCGTAGATGGTGGGCAGGTAACGCAGGGCCAGGCTGAAGGTCAGCCCATACTCGAACGGCAGCCCCAGCCGCACCAGTCCGCGCACAAGCGTCTGCGCCTCGGTGACGAAAAGCAGGAGCGACGCGGCAAAGGCCATGACATTCGCGCGCAGCGCAAAGCTGATCCCATCCAGCACGCCGCTGCTGGTGATGACGAGCGGCCCCAGGCGCAGCAGCACAGCGCCGCCGCCGCTGGCGAAGATCGGCTGCAGCAGCAGGATGAACAGCGTGAGCGGCGCCATGCGCGCCCACAGCCAGCGCAACGCTGTCCACGGCACCCCGGCCCCGAGCAGCAGCAGGTGCGTCAGCAGGAGCAGGCCGGCCAGCAGCGCCAGGTGTTTGAGCAGCAGCGCCATCCCGAGCAGCACGCCCACGAGCAGCAGCTTGCTGCGCGGATCGAGCCGGTGCAGCCATGAATCTCCCGGCACATACAGATCAAAGCGCATCGGGTTGCCCCGCGACGGCCGCGAGACCAGCCTGAGCGAGCAGGGCGTGCTCTCTGAGGACAACGTCCGGCGGCCCTTCGGCTGCGAGCCGGCCGTCCTGCAGTACCAGCACGCGCTGCGCATGACCGGCCACCAGCGCCAGGTCGTGCGTCACCAACACCAGCGTGACCCCCTGCGCATGGCATTCGTGTAGCCAGGCGAGCAGGCCCGCACGGGCCTCTGCATCCAGGCCAACCGTCGGTTCGTCCAGCACCAGGATGGCGGTCTCCAGCGCGGCCACGGCCGCCAGGGTGACGCGCCGGCGCTGCGTAAAGCTGAGCACGGCCGGCGGCTGCGCTGCCAGTTCGGTCAGATCGAAGCGCGCAAGCGCCTGCGCAACCCGCCGGCCGATCACATCCGCCGGTAACCCCAGGTTGCGCGGGCCAAAGGCGATCTCGTCCGTCACCGTCGCGCTGAAAATTTGGCGCTCCGGGTTCTGAAACAGAAAGCCGACCTGTCGCGCCAACGCGCCCACGCTCTGCCGCGCGCTGTCTTGACCCTGGATCAGCAGGCGGCCACGCGATGGGCGCAGCAGGCCGATCAGATGTTTGGCCAGGGTGGTCTTCCCAGACCCGTTGGCGCCCACCAGGGCCACGAACTCGCCGGCCGCGATGGTCAGGTCGAGGTCGCGCAGCACCGGTTGGCCTGGATCATAGGCGAAGCTGAGATGCTCCAGGGTAATCGCCGCGGCCGCGGCACGCAGCGGCCCGGGCGCAATGGGGGGCTGTGTGTGAGCTTCGTGCGCTGGCATGGCCGACGTCGCTGGCCGATCAGCGCCAGCCAGCGCCTCGCGGGCGTTGGACGCCGGGCGGACAGACACCAGCCGTCCCCGGTGCAGCGTCGCCACGCGGTCGGCGAACCAGGTGACGGCGGGGTCATCAGCCTCGGCCACTACGACCGTGATATGGCGTTGTTCCCGCAGCAGCTGCAGCGTGGTCAACACCTCACGGCGGCCCTGCGGATCGAGACCGCCGAGCGGAGCATCGAGCACCAGCAGCGATGGCTGCATCGCCAGGACGGCTGCCAGGGCCAGGCGTCGCTGCTGGCCGCCGGAGAGGCGCTCAGGCGACTGCGCACGCAGACCAACCAGGTCGAAGGTGTGCAAAGCCCAAGCGAGGCGTTCGGCGATGATGGCGCGCGGCAGCCCCAGCGCCTCCAGCCCCCATACGATTTCGGTTTCGACGCTGGGATTGAAGAGCTGGCTTTCGGGGTTCTGAAAGGTCAAGCCCACGACCCCCACCAGGTCCGAAGGCGGGTGCTGGCGGGTATCTTTGCCGCCGATCAACACCTGCCCCTGAAAGCGTCCGCCGGTCAGGTGCGGCGCCAGGCTCACGAGCGCGCGGCAGAGGGTGGTCTTGCCGCTGGCGTTGGCGCCGAGCAGGGCCAGCCACTCACCGGCCTGGATTTCCAGGTCAATCGCATCGAGCGCCCAGCCGCTGAGGCCGGGATAGGCGTAGCGCAAGCCGGTGATGCGCACCTCGTGGGCTTCATTCATAGCAGCCCCGGTCGGAGATCGGCCAGGAAATTCATCTTACTCGGACCAGCGCCCGGCGGCGCGCCACTGCGCCAGCGGCGGATAGGCGCGCAGCACCGCGCTGAACAGGGGAATGCCCACCACGCCGCCGCTCAGCGCCTGCAGCACATTGGGCAGGACGCCGGTAATGGCCTGTCCCACGCCGGTGAGCACGATGCCGGCCAGGAAATAACCTGCGATGATGATCAAACCGCCGCTGATGACGGCCATGACTTGGCCGCGCAGTCCCGCGACGCGCTGGGTGATCAGGCCGGCCACGAAGCCCTGGCCGCCGTGAATCAGCAGGGAGAAGACAGCCCACTGCGCATAGCCCGTGGTGGCGTCTACCAAGGCCGTCCCCAGGCCGCCCGCTACGAGCGCGACCCAAGGGCCAAAAGCAAACGCCGCGAAGTAGATTGCGGCGTCGCCGAGGTGAACAAACCCCTGGGCGCCGATAGGAATTTGGACCAGGCGCGTCAGAATATAGACGACGGCAATCATGACCGCGGTGAGGGAAGCTGCGCGTGGATCGAGAGACTGTCGTTTCATCGTTGTACCTCGTGCGAACGTGTCGGATAGGCCTGCTATTATACGCTGGATTACACTTTTGTTAAGTTTACAACGACATGGCCGCGTGCTATAATCGTCGCCAGCCGCCGGTTGCACCGGCGTGCATGACGCCATCGCATACCCTATCGCAATGAAGGAATGGCCCCATGAATGCGCGAGAGCCATCGGTCTTGAAGACCGTTGAGAACGAACAATCTACCCGCCATACAATCCTGGTGGCGCTGAAGAAGCAAGGCCAAATGACGGCGAATGACCTGGCTGAGATGCTGGCGATGACGCCCATGGGTGTGCGGCGTCAGCTCAACCTGCTCGAACGCGATGGCCTGGTGCGTTACGAGACTGTGCAGCGGGGCATGGGCCGGCCGAGCAATGTCTATCGGCTCAGCGAGCAGGCCAATGATCTCTTCCCCAAAACGTACAGCCAGCTAACCAATGAACTGCTGGGCTATATCGAGATGCTCGACGGGACCGAGCATCTAGAGGTTATTTTTCAGCGCCGGGCGCAGCGCCGCATTCAGCAGGCGCAGCTCCGCCTGCAAACCAAGTCTACCCTGGCTGGCCGCGTGGCTGAGCTGGCCGCGATTCTGGATGAAGACGGCTATCTGACCGAATGGGAACAGGTGGACGCGGGAACCTTCCTGCTGCGTGAGTTCAACTGCGCCGTCCACAACGTGGCGCGGCGCTTTCAGCAGGCATGCGGCTCTGAGATCGAGTTCATTCAGGCCTTGCTGCCCGACGCGATGGTGGAGCGCCAGCACCACATTTTGCGCGGGGAAACCTTCTGCGGCTACCGCATCGCCGCGCGGCAGGATGGCGGCCGCGGATGAGCACAGCCGCCGACGCCCTGCCGAATCAGGTTGATGCTTCCGCACCCGCTGCGGCGCCGCGTCGGGTCGCCGCGTACATCCCAGATTTGTTCTTCAGCGTGCGCGTGGCCGATGTGATCCGCGCCCTGGGCGGCCTGCCCGACCTGGTGGATTCGGCCCCGGCGCTGTGGGAGGCGCTCGAGCGCTGGCCGGCGCTGGTGTTGATTGACCTGCGCGCGCCGGACGACTGGCAAGGCGTGGTGCGTCGAGCCAAGAATTTACCGCACACGCGCCTCATTCCGATTGTGGCCTTCGGCAGTCATGTGGACACAGACGCGCTGCGCGCCGCACGCCAGGCCGGCTGCGATCACGCCTGGGCCAAGTCGCATTTCATGGAGCAGCTGCCCGCGCTGGTCAAGCGGTGCCTGGAGAAGCCGCCGCAGTATGTCGAGGGCTGGGACGCGCCGCCGTCTGCCTTGGCCGTAGAAGGCTTCGAGGCCTTCAACGCAGGGCATTATTGGGAACAGCATGAGCTGCTGGAAGGCGCGTGGCGTGAGGAACCGCGTCCTGTGCGCGATCTGTACCAGGGCATCTTGCAGGTTGGCGTGGCGCTGCACCAAATCGAGCAGGGTAAGTGGGCCGGCGCGATCAAACTCCTGCGCCGCGGCCTCAATCGCCTGGACTGGCTGCCGCCGGTGTGCATGGGGGTTGACCTGGCCGCGTTTCGCCGCCAGGCGCACGGCCTGCACCAGCATCTGATGGCCCTCAGCGCTGCGCAGCCGGACGCAGCCGAGCTGGACCTGGCCAGGCAGGCAGATCGGCGCCTCTTCCCGCAGGTCGCCTGGCAATCCGCCGCGCAACCTGATATAGATTCTTGACGGCGCGCTTATTTGGGCGCATTATTGTGTGAGACAACCCGAAACCGCAGGCTGCTGAATTATTCTTCTATGTGAGTTGGTCAATCCAAAGGGGGATGGACATCTATGGGTGTGATGCGTACGGTTCTCCTGGCCCTGTCGCACAGCAAACAGGCCCAGGGGTTGATTGTGGCTTTTCCGCTGTCGCGCAAGGCGGCGCGACGTTTTGTGGCTGGCGAAAAACGCCAGGAGGCTGTCGAAGCCATTCGCCAGCTCAACAGCCAGGGAATCACCGCGACGGTGGATTACCTGGGCGAATATGTCTCCAGCGAAACGGAGGCCCGCAACAATGCCGATGAATACCTGCGCCTGCTCGACGCCATTCAGGCCAACCGCCTCGCGGCCGGGGTCTCTGTCAAGCTGACGGCGATGGGGCTGCATGTCGGCGATGATTTTTGCTTCACCAATGTGCGCCGGATTGTGGACAAAGCCGCGCAGATCGGCAGCTTTGTGCGCATTGATATGGAAGACTCCGCCGTCACCAGTCGCACACTTGACCTCTACCGCCGCCTGCGCAACCTGCATCCGTGCGTGGGCGTGGTCATCCAGGCTTACCTCTATCGCAGCCAACAAGACGTAGCCGCGCTGATTGATGAAGGCGTGGCGGACCTGCGTCTGTGCAAAGGCGCGTATGACGAGCCGCCGACCGTGGCGTTTCCCACGAAGCCCCAGGTGGACCAGAACATGACTGCGCTCATCAAGCAGATGCTGGACGCCAGCCCGGCGCATACCGCCGATCTACACCTGGCCGTGGCCTCGCATGACGATCAGATCATCAACTACGCCAAGTCATACGCCCATCACCACGGCATCGGCCGGGATCGCTTCGAGTTTCAGATGCTCTATGGCATCCGGCGCGATCTGCAACTGGCCCTGGTCGCAGAAGGCTACAAGATGCGCGTCTACGTGCCGTACGGCACCGCCTGGTACGGCTATTTCATGCGCCGCCTGGCTGAACGGCCGGCGAACCTGGTCTTTTTCTTCCGTGCATTGGTGGGGCGCTGACGCCGATGGCCGTTAGCGAAGCCCTGGCCGGCAAGACCGCCATCGTCACCGGCAGCGGTCGCGGCATTGGCCGCGCAATTGCCCTGGAACTGGCGCAGCGAGGCGCGCAGGTGGCCGTCAACTTCTTTCGCCGGCGCGCCCCGGCTGAGGAGACCGCCGCCGCAATCACGGCGGCCGGGGGACGCGCCATCGTGGTCAAGGCGCACGTGGGTCGCGTAGATGGGCTGCAGACCCTGGTGCAAGAAACGGTCAGCGCGTTTGGCGGCGTGGACATTTTCATCGCCAATGCCGCCAGCGGCGTGCTGCGGCCGGCCGTGGAGCAGGACGCGCGCACGTGGGATTGGACGATGAACATCAACGCGCGCTCGCTGCTCTTTGGCGCACGGGCGGTGGCGCCGTTCATGCAGGCCAAAGGCTGGGGGCGTATCATTGGCATCACCAGCATCGGCGCCACGCGCGTACTGCCTGAATACGCCATGGTCGGCATCTCGAAGGCCGCGATCGAAGCCGCGGTGCGTTACCTGGCCGTGGAGCTGGCGCCAGCCGGCATCGTCTGCAACGCCATCAGCCCCGGCGTTGTGGAAACCGAGGCGCTCGATTTTTTCCCCAGCAAAGATCAAATCCTGGTCGAGGGCCTGCGTCGCACCCCGGCCGGTCGTTTTGTACGTCCGGATGAGGTGGCGCGCCTGGCCGCCTTCCTGTGCTCCGAAGACGCGGCGATGATTGTCGGCCAGGTCATTACGATTGATGGCGGCTACGCGCTGTTGGCGTAGCCAGTATGGGAGAGAGACGACGATGAGCAACAACGATCGCTCGCGGATTCGGGCCAGGCTGGATGAGGCCCGGCAAGAGTTATTGGACGTGTTGGGCAAGATCACGCCCGACACGGAGGTGAAATCTACCGAAAACCCCGCATGGACCGTGCACGACATCGCCGCGCATGTCACCCTGTCCGAGCGCGGACTGCAAGCCACGATCCAGCGTTTTCTGGAAGGCGTCGAGCTGCCGGCCGATTTCAGCCTGGACGTGTGGAACGAACGCCAGGTCAAGAAAGCGCAGGCCCGCACCCTGGCGGACATGATCGCCGGCCTGACTGCCTCGCGCCAGCACACCCTGGAATTGCTAGACTCCTTGACCGATGAACAGATGGCTGTCGAGGGCATGCACCCGGCCGGGTTCCGCACCACGGTCGCGGGCGTGTTCAAGGTGATGGCGTATCACGAGCGTCTGCACGGCGCGGAGATTGCGCGTGCGCTGGGGCTGCCCGCGCCGCACATCCCGGCCTGGCCTGGCGCGGGTGTGTCAAGTATGAAGGAATCAGAATGACTATGGAACCTATGCTGACGTTTCCTGACGATTTTCTGTGGGGCGCGGCCACTGCGGCCTATCAGATCGAAGGCGCCTGGCAGGCTGACGGCAAGGGCGAGTCTATTTGGGATCGCTTTTCACACACACCGGGCAAAACACGCAACGGCGACACCGGCGATGTAGCATGCGATCACTATCACCGCTGGCCGGATGACATCCGCCTCATGCAAACCCTGGGCTTGAACGCCTACCGTTTTTCCATCGCCTGGACGCGCATTCTCCCCCATGGGCGTGGACCAGTCAACCAGGCCGGACTTGACTTCTACAGCCGCCTGGTGGATGGCCTGCTGGCCGCCGGCATCGCGCCCGGCGTCACGCTTTACCATTGGGACTTGCCGCAGGCGCTGCAAGACGACGGCGGCTGGGCCAACCGGGACACGGCCGCAGCCTTTGTGGAATATGCCGACGCCGTCAGCCGCTGCCTGGGCGACCGCGTCAAGCTGTGGATTACGCACAACGAGCCGGCCGTGGCGACCTGGAACGGTCATCTCAGCGGTGAGCACGCGCCAGGCATCCAAGACCTGGCTGCGGCGGCCGCCGTCAGCCACCACTTGCTGTTATCGCACGGCTGGGCGGCGCCCATCCTGCGTCAGAACAGCCCTGCGTCCGAGGTGGGCATCACGCTGAACATCAATTGGTTTGCGGCTGCCTCGCGCAGCGCCGCCGACCTGGATGCGGAGCGCCGCGAGGATGGGCCATGGACACGTTGGTTCTTGGACCCGTTGTACGGTCGCGGCTACCCAGCCGACATCGTGGCCGATCTGAATGCGGACGGCGCTTTCCCGCATGGCGTGCTGTCCTACGTGCAGCCGGGCGACATGGCGACGATTGCCGCGCCCACCGACTTCTTGGGCGTCAACTACTACTATCGCACCATTCTGCGCAGCCGGCGCATGGCTGAGGCTGACAACCTGCCGCCGACCGTCGTCCCCGGGCCGCGTGATCTCGATCACTGGACGGAGATGGGCTGGGAGATCTACCCCGACGGCCTGTTCAAGACCTTAGCTCGGCTCGCTTTTGACTACCAGACGCCCAAGCTCTACATCACCGAAAATGGCGCCAGTTACGCCGACGGGCCAGGCCCCGATGGCCGCGTGCACGATAGCCGGCGCATCATCTACCTGCGCCAACATTTGGCCGCAGCGTGGCGCGCCATTCAGATTGGCGTTCCCCTGGCCGGCTACTTTACCTGGTCGCTGTTGGACAACTTCGAGTGGGCGCACGGCTATGCGCAGCGCTTCGGCATCACTTGGGTCAACTACGAAACCCAGGAGCGCATCATCAAGCAGAGCGGCCGCTGGTATGGTGAGGCGGCTGTGAACGGCGGTTTTGCACCAGGTTGATATGGAATACCGGCAGCTAGGGCGCACGGGGCTGCGCGTGTCGGCGATTGGATTTGGCGGCTGGGCGATTGGCGGCGCCGCATATGGCAATTCCTATGGCCCAACCGATGACGCCGTGTCCGGCGCGGCGATCCGCCGCGCCCTGGAGTTGGGCTGTACTTTTTTTGACACCGCCGATGTCTATGGTCATGGTCACAGCGAGCAACTGCTCGGCTCGACGTTGCGCGCGCTGCACGCGCGCGACCAGGTCGTCATCGCCACCAAGGTCGGCGCCAATTTCTATAACCGCGACATTGACTCGGCCCTGGCGCCGCGCCTGGCCGCCTACCTGGGGCGCTCTTTGCGCGATTTTGCCGCGGACGCCGTGCTGCCGGTGACGCACAGCGTCAACTTCAGCCCCGCCTACCTGCGCTTTGCTTGTGAGCAAAGCCTGCGCCGGCTGGGCACGGAGGTCATTGACCTCTACCAGTTGCACAATCCGGGCCTGGCGTTGCTCGAGCAGGGCGAGGTGTGGCAGGCGCTGGATGAGCTGAAACAGGCCGGCAAAATCCGCTACTACGGCGTGTCCATTCATCAACCGGTGGAAGGCATTGTCGCGGTGGCCACCGGTAAGCCAGATGCGATCCAGGTCGTGTACAACCTGCTCGATCAAGCGGCCGCGGCGCAGTTGTTTCCAATGGCCCAGGCCGCGCAGGTGGCGATCATTGCCCGTGAACCGCTGGCGAATGGCTTCCTGACCGGCAAATACCAGGCGGGTGCGTCCTTTGCGCCGGGCGACTTACGTGCGACCTGGCCGGCCGACACCGTCGCAAGCCGCATCCACGCCGCGCAGGCCCTGGCCGCGGCGATCGCACGGCCAGGCGTTACCCTGGCGCAGGCGGCGATCCGCTTCGCGCTCGAACAGCCGGCTGTCAGCACCGTCATCCCCGGCGCCAAAACGCCGGCCCAGGTCGAGCAAAATCTGGCTGCCGCCGACCTGGCGCCGGGAGCCTCGTCCCGCCACGTTGCGAAATCTTAACCTCCTGGCAATCAAGCACAAAAAGTCGTCCGCTACAATGGGAAAGTGTGTTGATGCATGTTGTGATCTTGAACGTGGAGGGATTTGTAGCATGACAACGAAACGTGTGATTACCGTGAGCGCCATCGCAGCCGCTCTCGTTCTTTTGCTGGGCGTTGGGGCGGTTGTGGGCGGCGGCCTGTTGTATCGAGCTGTCAGCGGCCGCTCGCTGGCTCCCATCGCGCAGGTGCGTGAAACAGCAAGTAACCTGGTGCAGGCGTTGACCGGCCGCGGCGGCGTGACGCGGACGGCTTCCGCAGCCGCGGCATCTACGCCGGCTGTTGAGGAAGGTATCCTGGTCGCGCACGTCGTGGCCGATAGCCCGGCCGCCCAGGCTGGCCTGCGCCGCGGCGACATCATCATGAAGGTGGGCGACCAGGCAGTCAATCAACCCTCTGAGCTGACCGCGAGTCTGAAGGCTCTCAAGACCGGCGATTCATTGACCCTGACCATTCAGCGAGGCGACGCCGAGCGCACGCTGACCGTTACCCTGGGCGAGCGCAACCAGCAGCCTTACCTGGGCATTGTGCCTTGCGCGGACGGTCAGGCGACCATGCCAGCGACTACCAACGGCGTTTTCGTGGTCGAGGTGGAAAAGGACAGCGCCGCGCAGAAGGCCGGTCTGCAGAGCGGCGACCAGATCATCAGCGTGGACGGCCAGGCGCTTGACGCGGATCACAGCCTGAGCGATCTGATTGGCGCGCACAAGCCAGGCGACAAGGTGAGTCTGGAGGTGCAGCGGGCCGCCAGCAGCGAGACCGTGACCCTGGAAGCGACGCTGGGCGAAAACCCGCAGAAGGCCGGGACCGGTTACCTGGGCGTGCGCGTCGCTGGTCAGCGCTTCCATGCGCCGACCGATGGACAGCCGCAGATGCCGTTCTTTGGCCATCCCAACGGTGATGGCGGCTCTTTGGCGCCAAACATGCTCCCCGATGGCGTGCAGCAGGGCGCGCTGGTGGTGAATGTGGTTGCCGATAGTCCGGCCGCGCAGGCTGGCCTGCAGCCCGGCGACGTGATCAAGGCGGTCAACGAGCAGGAAATAAGCGCGACCCTGACGCTGCCGCAGGCGCTGGCGAACTTCAAGCCGGGCGACAAAGTCACGCTGACTGTCGCGCGCACCGGTGAAAAGGACGATCTGAAACTGACAGCCACCTTGGGCGAAAACCCCAACCAGGCCGGCAAGGCTTACCTGGGCGTGCGGGCCGCACTCATTGAACGCCGTGACGGCTCAGGCAATCAGGATTTTCCGTTTGACTTTCCTGGCCTGCCGTTCGGCCCGAACATTCCTTCGCCCGCGATGCCAGCTCCATCGCCAGGCACGCCGGGGACGAGCTTGTAGGTCGGAACGCAGATTCAAAGGGCCAGGCTCAACGCCTGGCCCTCACGCACACGAATGGAAGGGCAAGGCGCACCGTGCGCAATGCAAGACTTGGGATTCAACGCATCTTCGCCCATCGGCCACAGGCGACATTCAAAGCGCTTTCGCAGCAAATCGCCAACATACAGCATTCCATCCGTTGGCGCCTGGTCGTTAGCTACGTCTTCCTGACCCTGCTGACCATTGGGGTTGTCGGGCTGTTGGCGCTGACGCTGGTGCAGCGTTACGCCAGCCAGCAGGAAGAGGCCTACCTGGCGGCCAATGCCAGCGTGGTGGCGCGCCGCGCCGCGCCTTATGTTTGGCCGCAAGTGCGTGACCATGAGTTGAGCGACCTGGCGCGCACGTCTGCCTTCTGGAGCGATGTGCAAGTGCGCATCCTGGACACGCAGGGTCAGGTGCTGGCCGACTCGAACAACAGCAGCCAGGCGGCGGCCGGCTATTGGATCATGCCCTCGGACGATCCTGAGTTCAGCGTGCAGGAAGGCCCCGGCGGCGCGATCATCCTCACGTTTCGCAATGGCCTGCCCGCGCTCTTCCTGCTGGCAGCCGACCAGACGCACCCCGGTTCCTGGCCGGCTGGCGCCGATCCGACCTACCTTCGGCGCATGGAAGGTCAGTGGGGCGGCCGTTTCGTTCTCGATCCACAGGATGCGCAAACCACGCCTTCTCCCGCGGCCGCCAGCAGCGGGAGAAGCGTCTCGCGTTCGTCGCGCACCATGCGCGTGCCGATCCAAGGGTCGCAGGCGGTGGCAGGCTACGTCGAGTTGAGCAATGGGCCAGATTTTGGCGCGGATGTGCTGCCTTCCACCCGGCGGGCCTTTGGTCTGGCCGCCCTCGGCGCGACGCTGCTGGCAGCCGTTGTCGGCATGGTCGTCAGCCGCGGGTTGACTGCGCCCGTGCACAACCTGACCGTTGCCGCGGAGCAGATGAGCAGCGGCGATTTGTCCGCGCGCGCGCCCGTGTTGGGCCGCGATGAAATCGGCCTGCTGGCGCGGCAGTTCAATCACATGGCCGTTGCGCTGCAAACGAGCTTCGCCGCGCTGGAGGCGGAACGTGATGCGCTGCGGCGCTTCATTGCCGATGCCTCGCACGAGCTGCGCACGCCGATCACCGCGTTGAGGACTTTCAATGAGCTCCTGCAAGGGCCAGCCGCGTCCGATCCGCCGGCGCAAGCTGAATTCCTGGCCGAAAGCCGCACGCAGTTGGCGCGCCTGGAATGGATCACTTCCAATCTACTTGACCTGTCGCGGCTGGATGCAGGTCTGGTCAAACTGGACCTGGCCGGCCGCGATGTGAGCGACTTGCTCGACGCGGCCGCGGCGCCCTTCCGCATGCAGGCGCAGGAAAAAGAGATCACGCTGACGGTCAACGCGCCGTCAACGCCGCTGACCGTGGTGTGCGATCTGGCTCGCATCGAAATGGTGTTGACCAATCTGCTTGACAATGCGCTCAAGTTCACTCCAGAGCGCGGCCGGGTGACGCTGGGGGCGGAATCGGCAGGCGAGTCTGTCCACCTTTGGGTTGAGGACAGCGGCCCTGGCATCAGCGCCGAGGATCTGCCACACATCTTCGAGCGCTTCTACCGCGGTCACAGCAGCGTGCGCGGCAGCGGCCTGGGCTTGGCCATCGCCCAAAGCATCGCGGCTGCGCATGGCGGCCAGGTTACAGTCGAAAGCCAGCCAGGCCAGGGCAGCCGCTTCACGGTGAGACTACCTGCGGGGGAAATTCTGACTGACAAACACTGAACGCTCAAGGCGCAGTGCAAAGTGCAAAGTGTGGAGCGCCAGACGGCGCACTCAGCCCGATCCTGATCTCCAATCTTTGGTCTCCAATCTCTTCTCTCCTCCAACAATTGTCATCCGGCGCACATCGTGGTACGATGGGGCGCGGTGATTTTTGCCCAGGAGGAGATTTCCATGCCAACCCAAGCGCTGGCGGCCATTTCATTTGGCCGCGCAATTTGTGGCGATCTGGATGCAGCCCTGCGTCGTGAATGGCTGGTGACGAACGGCATCGGCGGTTTTGCGGCCGGAACGATAGCCGGCGCGCACACCCGGCGCTATCATGGCCTGCTCGTCGCGGCTTTGCGCCCGCCGCTCGATCGCACGCTGCTTCTGTCCAAGTTGGACGAGTGGGCCGAGTTGAATGGCGCTGTCTATCCCCTTGCCTGCAATGAGTTCCAGGGCGGCATCGTGGATCCCCACGGCTACCGCCACCTGGAATCGTTCCACCTGGACGGCACTTTGCCCGTATGGCGCTACGCCCTGGCCGATGCTATCCTGGAGAAACGCGTCTGGATGGTGCACGGTCAAAACACCACGTACATTACCTACCGCCTGGCGCGCGGCCAGCAGGCAGTGCGTCTGGGGATTGCCGCCCTGGCGAACTACCGCGACTATCACAGCGATATGCAGGCCCCAACCTGGACGCCGCACCTGGAAATCTGCGCGACGCCCCAGGAGAACGGCCACTGGGAAGCGATTGATGGCCGTTTCGATATGAAGATCACCATGTTCGACACGGCGACCCCGTTCTTTTTGACGGCCAGCCTGGAGGACGGCCCGCCGCCGGAAGCGGGCGCGCTGCGTTTCGAGGTCATTGACCACCTGTATCACGACTACCATTGGCGCGTCGAAGCCGAGCGCCAAGAACCCGACCGCGAAGACCTGACCGCGCTGGGCCGCTTTTACGTGGATCTGCAGCCCGGTCAAACCCTATCCCTGGTTGCTTCCACGGTGGGTGTGGAGCATGCAACCGCGGCCGCCGCGCTCAGCGCCGCGCAGACTCGCGAGATCGAGCTGCTGTCGGTCGCGCAGGTGGCGGCCGAACCGGCCTGGATTCGGCAGCTCACCCTGGCCGCGGATCAGTTCATTGTGGCGCGCGACGATGGGCATACGGTCATCGCCGGCTATCCCTGGTTTACCGACTGGGGCCGTGACACCATGATTGCCCTGCCGGGCCTGGCCTTAAGCACTGGCCGACCAGAACTGGCCGCCTCGCTGCTGCGCACCTTTGCCCGCTACGTCCATCAAGGCATGCTGCCCAATCGCTTCCCCGACGCGGGCGCGGCGCTGGGCGACGCTGACTATAACACGGTGGACGCCACGCTGTGGTACTTCGAAGCCGTGCGCGCCACGGTGGATGCCACTGGCGACTTCAACCTCTTGCGTGTCCTCTTCCCGGTGTTGCAGGAGATCGTGGATTGGCATGTCAAAGGCACGCGTTTTCAAATTCACGTGGACGCAACCGACGGACTGCTCTACGCCGGCGAGCCGGGCGTGCAGTTGACCTGGATGGATGCCAAAGTGGGCGACTGGGTCGTGACCCCGCGTCAGGGCAAGGCGGTAGAGATTAACGCGCTCTGGTATCATGCGCTGTGCGTGATGGCCGATTTTGCGCAGCGCCTGGGCCAGTCGGCTGCCGCGTATGAAGAGCGCGCGGCGCAGGTGCGCGTCGCCTTTGCCCGCTTCTGGCATGACGAGCTTGGCTTCTGCGCGGATGTCCTGGACGGGCCGGCCGGCGATGACCTGGCGCTGCGTCCCAACCAACTGCTGGCCGTCTCGCTGCCCAACAGCCCCTTGTCGCCGCCCCAGCAGCGCCGCCTGTTCGACGCGTGCGCCCGCCATTTGCTGACGTCAATCGGTTTGCGTTCGCTGGCGCCTGGCGATCCCCAGTTCATCGGCCTCTACCTGGGCGATCGCCGCACGCGCGACGGCGCCTATCACCAGGGCACGACCTGGGCCTGGCTGATCGGCCCCTTCGTGCAGGCTCACCTGCGCGTCTACCAGAATCGGGCGCAGGCCCGCGCCTTCCTGGAACCGTTCCGTCATCACCTCAGCGACGCCGGCCTCGGCAGCATCAGCGAGATCGCCGACGGTGATGCACCTTTCACCCCGCGCGGCTGTCCCTGGCAAGCGTGGAGCGTCGCGGAAGTGCTGCGCATGTGGAAGATGTGTCAGTAGACGATTGACGACCGACGACCGGAGATCAGAGATCAGAGATTGAAGATGGGGTTGGTTTCGCCGCCTGGCGCTTTGCACTTTGTACTCTGCGTTTTGTACTGACATGAGATTTCTCTGTGTTTCCGCCCCTTTGCCTGGACATCTCGATTGGGGCGGCTACCTGCGCACCGCGGCGGCGTTGACGGCGCGCGGACATGAGGTGTTGTGGGTCAGCGGCCCAGACGTGGCTGCCACGGTGCAGGCGGCGGGGGTGCCATTTCAGGCCGCGTCCACGGTCGGTTGGCAGCTGCCGCCGCCCCTGCCGGCTGATTTGCCTGCGGCCGCGCGCGAGCAGCAGCGTCAACAACGCGCCATCGCCGGCTGGCTGGAGCCGGAGGCAGTTTGCCAGGGCGTGGAAGCGTTGCAGGCTGTGGCGGCCGAGTTTCGCCCTGACGTCATCCTGAGCGAGCTGTTTGTCACCGCGGCGCCCATCGTGGCTGAGCAAACAGGCGCGCCGCTGGTCATCTGCGGGTGGCCTGCGCAGGTCACGCCGCCGCCGCAGCCGGCGACGCCAGCCCAGGCCGTTCTGCACGAAGCCCGGCGGCGCCTGGCCGCGATCTGGACGACCACCGGCGTGAGTGGGCGCTACTGGCCCGACGTGAACAGTTTCTGGCCGCGGTCGCCTTATCGGCATATCGTCTACTTCAGCCCGCGCTGGTACGGCGCTGGACCGCCCTTGCTGGCGCAGACCGTTTGCGTGGGCGGGAAAGTCGAGGCGCACACACGCGGCGGAGCGACTGAAGTCGCCGCTGCGAACGCGGCGGAGGCAGCGCTGCCCACTAACCGTCCGTTGATCCTGGTCACGCTGGGCAGCCTCTTTACCGATGACATCGCCTTCTTTGTCAATGTCACGCACGCGGCGGCGGAACTGGGTGGGCACAGCGTGGTCGTCAGCGGGCGCAGCGTCCTGGCGCCTGGCTTGCTGGAACGCCTGCGCCAACGCCAGTTGCCCCACGTGACGCTGCTCGATTGGGTTGACTATGCCTGGCTGCTGCCGCGCGTGGCGCTGGCGGTGCATCACGGCGGCATGGGCACCACGCACGCGGCCATTTGTCACGGCTTGCCGCAGCTCATCATCCCCCATGCCGGCGACCAGGCGCTGCAAGGCCGGCGCGCCGCGGCCGCCGGCGTTGGCATTCAGCTGCCGCCCGCGCAGGCCAGCCTGGCGCCACTGAAGGCGGCGTTGAACGATCTGCTGCACAACTCGATTTGGCGGCAGCGGGCCGCGGCGTTACAGGCCGAGTTTGCCGCGCTGGGTGGATCTGACCGCGCGGCAGCGATTCTGTCGGGGAGTTGACAGTTCACGGGTAAGCGGATAGACTGGCCTGCAGTGACCGCGTTAGGAGCCAGCCTACGCCTGGAGAATTGAGAAGATACGAAAGAGACACCGGGCAAAAATATAGTTTTAACGCAAGGGCGCAAAGATGTCGAGACGCAAAGGCTTTTTCTGATCTTGCTTGGCGCCCTTGGCGTCCTTGCGGCTTTGCGTTGAATAACGATCTTTCCACATGTGTCTGACCAGAGCCGATCATGCCCCTACTTCGATCGGACCGGAGCAAAATGAGTTAGTCATGGCTGATCTCGATTTCTTCCATGTCACCATCGGGGACCTGCTGACTGCGCAGGCGGCGCGCTATGCTGAGCGGGAGGCCCTGGTGCACCTGGATCAAGGTGTGCGCCTGACGTACGCCCAGTTGGCCGCGGCATGCGACCAGGCGGCCTGCGGGTTGATGGCCCTTGGCGTCAACAAGGGCGACCATGTCGGTCTGTGGGCGCCCAACGATGCGGCTTGGGCGATTGTGCAGCTGGCCGCCGCCCAGATCGGCGCGATCCTCGTCACCATCAATCCCCACTATCGGCTGCATGAGCTGAGCTATATCCTCCGCCATGCGCAGGTCAACGAGCTGATTGTCAAGGGCAGCCCGAAGTACCTCAACGTCCTCCATGAGCTCATTCCTGAGCTGCGCAGGCAGCATCCTGGCACCTTGGATTGGGATGCCCTACCGCACTTGCGCCATATCGTCACCTTGGGGCAAGAACCACAACCGGGGCTTTGGTCGTGGGACGATGTCGAACAGTTGGGCGCGGCGGTGAGTCCAGAGGCCCTCGCGGCGCGCCGGGCCGCCTGTCATCCCGACGATGTCATGAATATCCAATTCACCAGCGGCACGACCGGAGTTCCTAAGGGCGCCATGCTGACCCATCGAAACCTGGTGAGCAATGCCATCCTGGTGACCGACTGCCTGGCGCTCGCTCCCGATGATCGCCTCTGCCTGCCTGTCCCCTTTTTTCACTGTTTTGGCTGTGTTATGGGTACGTTGGGGTGTCTCGTCCGGGGGGCGGCGCTGATCGTGCCCGGGGATTACTTCGACGCGTTCAACACCTTGCGCGCCATCGAGCAGGAACGGTGCACGGCCATCTACGGCGTGCCGGCCATGTTCATCGCCGAGTTGAGCGATGCGCGCCTGCCATCGTTTGACCTGACCTCCCTGCGCACCGGCATCATGGCCGGCAGTCCTTGCCCCATCGCGCTGACGCGGCGGGTGGTGGCAGAGATGGGCGTGCGTGAGCTGACCATCGCGTACGGCTTGACCGAAGCCAGCCCGATTGTGACGCAGACGCGTGTGACCGACCCTCCGGTGCGGCGCATCACCACTGTGGGCAAACCACTGCCCGGAGTCGAGGTCCGCCTGGTTGACCCGGTGAGCCGGCAGGATGTGGCGGTCGGCGGCTACGGTGAATTATGGACGCGCAGCCCGATGGTGATGCCGGGCTACTTTGCCATGCCGGACGCGACCGCCGATGCGGTTGATGCCGACGGCTGGCTGCACACCGGCGACCTGGCGATGATAGATCGTGACGGGTACTATCACATCACCGGACGCATGCGCGACATGATCATTCGCGGCGGCGAAAACATCTACCCACGTGAGATTGAGGACTTCCTGGACACCCATCCTAAAATTGCGCAGGTGCAGGTCATCGGCGTGCCAGACCTGAAATACGGCGAGGAAGTCATGGCGTGGATTCAACTGCGCGCGGGTGAATCGGCCACGGTCGACGAGATTCGCAGCTTCTGCCGCGGCCAGATTGCCAACTACAAGATTCCGCGCTATATCCGTTTTGTGAGCGATTTCCCGTCCACAGCCACAGGGAAGATTCGCAAGAATGTCATGCGCGAGATGGCCATCGCTGAGTTGGGGCTGCAGGCGCTGGAGGCCATCGAAACGGCCTGAGGAGGCGGCGTCCCCTTGCGAAGGCTGGCTGCACGGCGCATCGCCGGGCAAGCCGAAATCTCGCCTCGCGGCGCAGCCGCGTTACCGGGCGAGCCTTCGCAAGGTTGGCCCCGCA